>CAZHZF010000014.1:33833-57872 GCA_964536925.1 uncultured Dehalococcoidales bacterium
CGCCCGTCCATCGGGCGAGGAGGCCCAGAGCAATCGCGGTCGCGACATTCCCGGCGATGGCGATCGCCGCCAGTCCGACGATCCCCCATCCGGACAGCAGCGCCCACGCTCCCAGCCCGATCTTGATCACGGTCGTGACGGTTGTCATCGCCGACGTGATGTCCATCCGATCCCGCGCGATGAGCATGGCGCTGTACGTCGACGCGACGTGACCCGGCAGGAGCGCCGCGCAGAGCAGGAGCGCCGCGAGCACGGTGTCACCCCCGAGCCCGAATGTCGATTGCCAGAGCGCGAGCAGCGCCGCGACCGCGGGAAGCCCGGTGACCCATACGACGAGGCGCACGAGCAGGCTGCTGCCGCCCAGGCGGCTCAACGGTGCACTCGGGCGGGCGCCGTCGCGGATGACGAGCGCGTTAAGGCCGAAGTTCGAGGCGATCTCCAGATAGCCGGCGATCGCGATCGCGAATGCGTATTGACCGACTCCCTCAGGCTGGAGAATGCGGAGGGTGAGGATCGCGAAGCCGAAGTCGAGTCCCCGGTTGATGAGGGTCGTACCGATGCCGGTGATGGCGTTACGGGCGACGGTCCGTGCCGTACCCGTGCCGGTGGCGCGCGCGGACAGACTCGCCCATGCGGCCCCGCAGAGCGCGACGAGCAGGATGAGAAGCGAGGCCGCGGAGATTGTCGCGCCGTCCCGCAGGCTGGCGGGTGCATACCACGTCTCGACGCGGTGCGTGCCCGGTGGGACCGGTATTGCCCGGAAGGCGTGATTCGCCGTCACCACCGGGACCTCATGGCCGCCGACGCGCGCACGCCAGCCTGGTGCGTCGTACTCTGCCATCACGAGGACACCGCCGGCAGGGGAGGTGACCTCCAGCGTCGCGCGTTGCGGGTGTCGCTCCAGATACTGGACTCTCACCTCGGGCGATCCGGGAGTGCCGGCCCCGAGATCCACGGAAACACCGTCGCCCGCGCTCTCGATGCGCGCCTGGAGATCGGCATCCAGCGGGCGGAACCGGGCGAGAGAGGTTCCGGTCAGCACCACTTCCCGGGCCGGGTCGAAGTCGGGCCGTGCCAGTTCCCGCAAACCCTGATCGGCGCTGGCGACGACACGCGCCTGACGTATCAGCTGCGCTCGGGGGAGCGCGGCGAGCAGCTGATAAGCGTGGAGGCCCGGAACCTCGACCGGCACCAGGTGCGGCGATGAGATGGGCCGCGTGCTCACCACGTAGCGCACGTTGAGAAAGTGGAGCAGCGGTGACGCCAGCGACTCTGTCCGAACCAGGCCCTGCAGCTTGCTGTACTCCAGGCCGCGTGCCGGCTCGATCAGATTCCAGAACTCGACATAACGGCGCGGGATGACGGTGTCGTAACCGCGAGTGTCCTCGAGACCAACCAGCGCCGAGGTCAAAGGCGTCATCGGCTCATCGTTTCCGAACGACACGATCCGCGCCGGCTCCTCGCCGCGGAGGTTCGCTGTGATCTGCCTCATCTCGGCGATCGGGGCCGGTGCGGCGCGCGTGTTGAATCCTGAGAACACGACGAACAGATCGAGGGCGAGGATCCCGGCGATCAACCAGAGCGCGTCACGTGATCCGCGGGAAAGACGACGCAGGGCGAATCCCGATGCGAGGAGGGTCAGGGCGAACAGTCCACCAACGCGCCAGAGGTGGGAGAGCAAAGCGTCACCGTCGGCGAACGCCCGAGCGAGTCGACTCGATCGGCGCACCAGACTCGCCGCGATGTCGATCGCGGGTTCAGGCACCAGCAGGATCGCGGCCGCGCAGATGGCGCCCAGTCCTCCCAGGATGAGCAGTCCGGTTCCGACACGCGTCATGCGCGGCTCTGGCGTGCGAGCGAGCCGCTCCGCGCCCAGCGCGGCGAGGATCGCGACCGCCAGGCTGTAAGGGAGAATCCAGCGAAAGGGCGTGTGCAATTGGTCGCCACCCGGAACGAACGTGAAGAGGAGGGCGTAGGTGGGCGACCCGAACATCATCAGAAGCGACCAGATCGCGAGTCCGACGAGCGCGTAGACCGCGGCGCTGGAGCGGCGCCAGAAGAGCGGAATGGCGAGCAGCAGGGGCAGGATCCCCACGTAGGCCGTGGCCTCGACGTAGTTCTTGGGTGAGCCCCACCAGATGGTCGATGGCGGATCCGTCGGCGTGCCAAGCGCGTTCTGGCCGACGCTCTGGATCGTCCGCTCTGCCAGGCTGAAGTAGGTATGAGCCGTCGGGTTGCCGTAGAAGTCCGGCACGAGGAATGTGGCGACCTGGGTGAGTGGCAGCGCGTATGACCTGGCCGTCGCCAGGTCGATCGCTCCGCCGCGCACGTTCTGAGACATGAGTTCGGCGAACGGGATGATCTGTACGGCTGCGATCCCGAGACCGATGATGGCAGTGCCCGCCAGGGTTACGAGGAGGCCCAAGGCGCGTCGGGGGCGTGCGCGGGCGACCGCGATGGTCCTGACGAGACCGAACGCAACGAGTGCGAACCCCGTGTAGAGCGTGATTTCCATGTGGCCGGCGAGCACGTGGGCGCCGATGGCCAATGCGACCAGGGCGGCCAGGACAATCGTTCCCGCGTGCGATCGCCCGCGCTCGACGCGTTGGCATAGGGCCTCGGCGCCGGCCAGCAGAACCGGCAACCATGCCAGTGCGCTGACGATCATCGGCCAGGTGAACGACACGATTGTGAATCCGGCGAACCCAAAGGCGATCGCGCCTACGATGGCCGCTGCCGGCCGGGCTCCCAGCAGTCGGGCGGACGCGTAGGCCCCCGCGCCCGCGATGAAGATGTGCAGGGCGAGGAAGGGGCCGTAGGCGAACTGGACGGGTAGCAGGGAGAAGAGCGCTCCTGGCGGGTAGAGCGCGCCCGACTGACCTCCGGCGAGGAACGGTAGGCCGGCGTACTCGAACGGGTTGTAGAGAGGAAGCTCGCCACGCTGGAAAGCGTCACGGGCGATGCTCTTCCAGGCGACGTTCTGCAGGATCGCGTCGCCGATCAGGGCGTTATGGGGCACTCCGTGAAAGTCCGCCGGGGCCAGAACCGACCACGGGGCAACCGTGTACAGGACGTCGACTGGTAGCAGGACGCGCGGTCCGACCAGCACATCCCAGAAGAAGGCGACGACGAGACCCGCCAGGATGGCGAGAGCGCCGATATCCGCTCGCGACCGGAAGAACACCTCGGCTCTATCAGTCGGCGCGCGTCTCGCCAGCGAGGCTGGCGTACTCCTCCTCGCTGATGAACTCGCCCCCTTCGATCTGGCGGTCGATCTCACGGCGGCCGCGGTCGTACCGGATCGTCAGGTTGATAGTGCGAAAGCAACTCTTGCCCACGACGCCCTTGGTGGTGCTGTAGCCGACCGGCATATCTCCCTTGCCATCGAACTCCTGGGCCAGGTCATTCGCGGGGTCGATGCGCACGCGGATCGCCTCTTTGCAGCGCACGCATCGCACATAGACGAAGGTCCCTGGACGATCGCCTGTCGGGCGCCGGTCGGTGGCGCCGAACGTCTTCTGGAGCCAGGCCAGAATCATTCCCCTCCCCCTACGTACGCAACTGGGGCTCGATAAACGCGAAGAGACAGATCAGATCGATCGCGACCATCACACTCAGGATGACGACGAACACCGCGATTCGCTGGCGCGGCGCGACGATCTCGCCGAGACCGGCCGCGACCGCGAGTCCGATGGTGGCCATCGCTGGGAATAGGTACCGTCCCTGCGGTTGGAGGTAGGTGAGATTGTAGAGAGCGGTCATCGATACCACGACGACCAGGGGCGTGGTCGCAACCACCCACGCGCCACGGTCGCGCCGCTCGACCGCGGTCCAGAATCCTCCCCAGGGCGCGAAGAACAGGACGATTCCGAGCGCAATCGCGAGCGAGAGCATCGCGAGGACCAGGTACAGTCGTTCGTCCAGGAGCACGCCCATCCAGCCGAACTGACCCCAGAAGCTGCGGAACAGCGTCGCGACCATCGACCCGATTGCCGCGCCGTCGAGCGTGCCCGTGCGCACCTGGCCCACGACGACCTGATCGTGTCGGCCGAGCCCAAGCGGGTCCAGCGCGCCATAGGTGACCGCGTTCCGAACGAGCCATGGGATGATTCCGCCCAGGAACACGACGCTGGCGATGGCGAGCGAGCGCAGGCGCGCGCGAGCCGGAAAGAGCAGGATCGCCGATCCGGCGATCGCGACACTGGCGACACCGCTGAGCTTGGTCAGGAAAGCCAGCGCCGCAAGCCCGCCCAGTATCGCCGCGGCGATCGGTCCCACACCGGTGCGTCGCCGCGTGAGGGCGAACAGGAGTGTCGCGGTCACGAGAGGCTCCACTGCGATGTCGTTCGAGACCGACGTGGAGACCGCGAGGCGCATGGGGAGGAAAGCCGCGAACCCCATCGCCAGGAGCGCGGCATCGGCCGCGAGCAGGCGGCGGGCAACGTGATAGATAAGCACGGTGGCGAACAGGCCGATGCCCAGCGTGCCGAATCGCATCGCCACCACCTGCGCGCGCTCCTCCGCCACGATCCGGGCGAGCGGGGCGAGCCCGAGGTAGTACAGCGGTGGCTGGTGCGCCTCGTAGCGGATCGCACGGACGTCGCTCCCCTCGGGAAAGCGCCGCGCTTTCAGTTCCTCCAGGAGGGCCAGGTCCCAGTCGCCGGCGACGAGCACTGGCAGGCCCTCGCCACGGGAGAGCGTTCGCACGTAGTTGGCGTGAGCGGGTTCGTCCGGCGCGTTGTAGACCGGCGTCCGGAGCGCGTAGAGCGATCCGATGGCGACATAGGTCGCGACGATGATCCAGAAGGCCGCGACCGCGGGCCGGTTCGCGCGTCTTGCCTCAGCCACGGGCCGTCGGCCTGTCTCGCATTAACAGCCACGATTCCAGGGCTTGCCACGGTGTCACGGCCGCGGCGTGGACTCCGGCCCGCCGCGCCCACGCCCTCGGAACCGCCCGCAACCCCGCGAGTTGACCCCGGAGGCGTGCCCGAGCCGCCGGCTCCCGGCAATGCAGCAGAGCTTCCACCGCGATGCGCAGTTGTGCCCCGAGAAGGGCCGTGCCGTGACGTCGCAGAATTGGCGCGGGGAGATCGCGCAGGGCGACCACAATGAAGTTCCTTCCACAGCAGTAGCTCGCGAACGGTCCGCCCCCGGTCGCGCTCAGTCGGTGGTAGATCCGCGCCCGCGGCGCAAAGACGCACTGCCACCCGGCCAGGTGCGCGCGGAGATTCAGGTCCACGTCTTCGCAGTAGGCGACGAGGCTGTCATCGAACAGACCAATGCCCTCGAAGAGCGTCCGTCGATAGGCGGCGGCACCAGCGCAAGCGCCGAAGATCAGACGGTCGTCATCGAAGCGACCGTCATCGATCCCCCAGACCCCCCGGTTCCCCGGGATGCCGTCCAGCCCGTAGAAGTCGCCCGCCGAGTGCAGGGCGTCTCTCCGATCCCAGAGGAGGATCTTCGAGGCCGCCATACCGGCCTCTGGTGTGCTTTCCAGTCGGCCGAGGAGTTCGGAGAGCCAGTCCGGCTCGGCCTCAACATCGTTATTGAGCAGGACGATGTACTCGCCCCGCGCGATCCTGATCCCGGCGTTCACCGCGCCGGCGAAGACACCATTCCACGCCAACGGGACGATCCGTACGTCCGGGAAGTTGGCGCGGACGTAGGGAATCGAGTCATCGGTAGAGTGGTTGTCGACGAGGAGGATCTCGAATTCTTGCGCCATTCGCTGCGCGCTCAGACTTCTCAGGCACGCGGCGAGGTGATGCCGACCGTTGCCGCTGGGGACTATGACGCTGGCGTACAAAGGTGCCTGGAAAGCGCGTCGCGCCAGTGTGGCAGGGTGACGCCGACCGCCCGTGCGCGCTGGTTGCCGAGCGTGGAGTGCTGCGGCCGCGGCGCGGAGCCGGGGTTTTCGCGCCGGAACTGCTTTATCGTGATCGGTTCGACGCTGGCGGCGATTGCGGAGAGATCGATCGCGGCGCGCGCAAGTTCGTAGCGCGAGCACTCGCCCTCATTGGTCAGATGGACGACCCCGCCCAGCCTGGCCGCGAGCAGGGCGCCGATGGCGGAGGCGAGATCGTCCGCGTAGGTGGGCGAAGAGACCTCGTCGGCAACGACGCGCGGATTTCGGCCCGACAGGGCGAACTGTAGGATCGCATTGACAAAGTTGCGGCCCGGGCCGCCAAAGACGGACGAGGTGCGGACCACGAGATTGTCCGGACTCTGCGAGAGCGTCTCGACCTCTCCGGCCCGTTTGCTCCGGCCGTATACGGAGAGAGGATCGGTCGCCGACCATTCATCGTATGGCGCGCCGCCATCGCCAGCGAAGACGTAGTCGGTTGAGATGTACACGAAGCGGGCCGCGATCTCGCGCGAGGCGCGGGCCAGGATGCCGGGGCCGATCGCGTTCACGCGGAAGGCCAGATTCGGTTCTCGCTCGGCACGCTGTACGTCGACGAGGGCCGCGCAGAGGATCACGACCTGGGGCCGCGACGTCTGAATGAGGTCGCATCCGCGATGGGGGTCCTCAAGATCGAAGTCGGCGCGTGTCCAGGGAAGCACGGCGTGACCGGACAGAGCGCGGACGAGCGCCGCTCCCACCTGACCGCCCGCGCCGACAACGGCGACCCGCACGGTCAGACGATCGCGAACCGGCGGAGTTCTGGGGTGGCAACGTGCGCGACCTCACCCTGGAGAGACCACGCGCCGGTGCGGGTGATCTCGACGGGCACAATCTCCCCCACCAGCGGGCGGGGATCGTCGAAGAACACCAGTTTGTTGCCCTGCGTCCGGCCTTCCCACCGTCCTCGCCGCGTTCCCTCGACGAGGACCGACTCGACCCTGCCCAGGTAGCCGCGATTGATCTCCGTGGAAATCCGTTCCTGGACCTCCTCCACCGCATGGAGACGCGCCCGCTTGACCTCCGGTGGGACGTCATCGTCCCAGTCGGCCGCCCGCGTCTCGGGGCGCGGCGAATACATCGCGACGTGTACGACGTCGAACCGCACGTCCTCGATGAGTCTGAGCGTGTTGCCGAACTCCGCCTCCGTCTCGCCGCACATACCCACGATGACATCCGTGGCGATCGTCGCCTCCGGCACGACCGAGCGCACTGTATCGATGAGCCGGAGATAACGCTCCACGGTGTAGCCCCGTCGCATACGCCGCAGCATCGCGTCATCGCCGCTCTGTACCGGGATGTTGAAATGCGGCATGACCTTCGGCAGGCGGGCCACCGCGTCGATAACCCGCTCGGGCATATCGGCGGGATGGGATGTCAGGAACCGAATCCGCTGAAGCCCGTCAACCGACGAGAGAGCCTCGAAGAGCGTCGCCAGGTCCGGCCGGTCGGGGAGATCGCGACCGTACCGATCGACGATCTGGCCGAGCAGCGTCACCTCCCGGGCGCCTTCTGCGACCAGCCGACGCGCGTCTTCCACCAGGTCGGCGATCGGGCGGCTCGCCTCGCGGCCGCGCCGCAGCGGCACGATGCAGTAGGTGCAGGCGCGGTTGCATCCGCTCATGACGTTGAGGAAGCGAGCCGGTCGCCCGATCCTTCCCGACAGCGCGATCGAGTCATCGACGCACCCGTCGCCGGTTCCGGAGAGGTCTGGTGCGAGTTCCAGACGCAACGGAACGGCCCCTGGCCTGTCCGACAAGCGATCGATGAGCGGCTGGTGCTGCTGAGGGCGGAAGAAGAGGTCGACGTGGGGTGCGCGCCGCGCGAGCGCGCTGTGATCCGCACCGACCATGCATCCGCCGACAGCGACGATAAGATCCGGGCGGCGCCGCTTCAGATCCCGCAGTTCGCCGAGCTTGCCGTACGTCCGCTCCTCCGCCGCGGCACGAACGCTGCAGGTGTTGAGGACGATGACGTCGGCACTCTCGGCGGTCTCGGCCGGGCTCATCCCCTGCGCCTCGAGATCGCGCTCGATCCGCTCGCTGTCCGCCTCGTTCATCTGGCAGCCGACGGTCCAGACGAAGTAGCGCTTGGTCACGACCGGCCGATTATACGGACACCCCTATAATCGGCTCCCCGTGTATCCCGAAGATCTCCGCTACACCGTCGAGCATGAGTGGATTCGACGCGACGGCACCGTCGGTACGATCGGCATCACTTCCTTCGCGCAGGATCAACTCGGGGATGTCGTCTACGTCGAACTGCCTCGCGCGGGAGACCCCGTGACCCAGTTCAAGGTGTTCGGCGTCATCGATTCGGTCAAGGCGTCTTCCGATCTCTATTCGCCGGTCACGGGAACGGTGATCGCCGTGAACGAGGCCCTCGCGACAAGTCCGCAACTCGTAAACGAACAGCCGTACGGCGATGGGTGGCTGCTGCGCGTCGAACTCGCGAACGTTGCCGAGTACGACGGCCTGTTGACCGCGGAGCAGTATCAAGCACACCTCGCCACGCAGGCGCACTGACCGCGGGGGCAGCGCCGGACCGGTCGTTCGCCGCGGCGGTGCTGGCGGGGGGACGCAGCGTGCGGCTCGGGTTCCCCAAGGCGCTGTTACGTCTCGGCACCGGCCGCACCCTTCTCGCGGACACGGTCGCGAAACTCTCACGCATCGCCTCCGAGGTCCTCGTCGTCGGCGATGAACCGTGGTGCCGCGAGACGGCGGGACGTCACGTGCCGGACAACGCGCCGGAGCGCGCGTCGCTGTACGGCGTTCGCGCGGCGCTTCGCACCTGCGACGCCGAACGCATCCTCATCGTGGGCTGTGACATGCCGCTCCTGAGCATCTCCTTGCTCCTCTACCTGGCCGGACGCGAAGGACAGGTGACGATTCCGCGCGTGGGAGGTCGATTGCAGCCGCTCTGCGCGCTTTACTCGCGCGCCTGTCTCGGGCCGATCGACAGGGCGATCGGCCGAGGCGACCTGCGGATGGTCTCGTTTCACGGAGAAGTCGATCTCGGGATCGTCGACGAGGATGAGGTACGGGTATGGGACAGAGATGCACGGTCGTTTCGCAACTGCAATACGCCGGAAGCTCTCCGAGAGATCGTCGCGCTGGTCGAGCGGGACGGGCCGGACATCCTGCGATATTGAACCAGGCGCGGATGTCGGCGGCCCCGGAGAGACTCGAACTCCCGACGCCCTCCTTAGGACGGAGGCGCTCTATCCCCTGAGCTACGGGGCCGTCGGGTCCATGATAGGCCGGCCTCCGCCGGGGGACCCGCCGCCCGCCATGAGAAGTCCGATCTCGGCGCGCCCGTAGTCGCCGGCCGGGCGATCCGCCACCACGCGTCCGCGGTACATCACGATGATGCGGTCCGAAAGCGCCAGAATCTCGTCCAGTTCCGCCGACACGAGGAGGACGGCCGCGCCTCCATCGCGTGCCGCGACGATACGCTGGTGGATGAATTCGATCGAGCCGATATCGAGTCCGCGCGTCGGCTGGGCCGCGATCAGGATGCGCGGATCGCGCGACATCTCCCGCGCGACCACGGCCTTCTGCTGATTGCCTCCCGAGAGCGATCGGGCCCGCGTGTCGATACTGGGGGTCCGGATGTCGAAGGTCTCGATGAGCCCGCGCGCGAAACGTCTGATGACGTCCCAGGCGAGGGCGATCCCGCTCGCAAACGGGGATCGATAGAAGGAGGAGAGAACGAGGTTCTCGCCGACCGAGTAATCGAGGACCAGCCCGTAGCGGTGACGATCCTCCGGGATGTGCGCCAGCCCGCTCTCGAAGAGGCGTCGCGCCCCCCTCCCGGTCACAGGCCTGCCATCGATGGTGACCTGCCCCGAGATCGGTAGCCGAAGGCCCGTGAGCGCTTCTATCAATTCGGTCTGACCGTTCCCCTCGATTCCGGCGATGCCGCAGATCTCCCCGGACCGCACTGCGAAGGACATGCCCTCCACCGCGACGACACCCCGGTCATCGGCGACCCTGAGCCCCTCAACCGCGAGGATGGCCTCACCGGGCTGACTCGGGCGCTTCTCGATGCGAAGGATGACTGGCCGTCCGACCATAAGTTCGGCGAGTTCATTTGCGTTCGTTTCTCGCGGGAGCCGGGTTCCCACGACGCGGCCGCTGCGTAGCACCGTGATGCGATCCGCGACCGCAAGCACTTCGCCAAGCTTATGGCTGATGAAAACGATGGCTCGGCCCTGCCTGGCCAGTTCCCGCATCACCCGGAAAAGATCCTCCGATTCCCCGGGGGTAAGGACCGCGGTCGGTTCATCGAGGAGCAGGATCGACGCATCGCGGTAGAGCGTCTTGAGGATCTCCACCCGCTGCTGGACGCCGACCGGCAGGTCGCGCACCAGCGCGTCGGGGTCCACTGCGAGCCCAAAGCGCGTGGAGAGAGCGCGTACGTCGGACCGCGACCGGTCGAGGTCGAGAATTCCCGCGCGCGACGGCTCAGCCCCCAGGATGATGTTCTCGGTTACGGAGAGCGTCGGCACGAGCATGAAGTGCTGGTGGACCATCCCTATCCCGCGTGCGATCGCCTCCTGTGGACCGCTGAACCGCGCGGGAACCGCGTCGATCAGGATCGTCCCTTCGTCTGGCGCCTGGACACCGGCCAGGATGTTCACCAGCGTCGACTTGCCCGCACCGTTTTCTCCGAGAAGGGCGTGGATCTCACCGGGCCGGAGGGAGAAGTCGACCCGCTCGTTCGCGATAACGCCCGGAAATCGCCGCGTGATCCCACGCATCTCGATCGTTGGTGTCGGCCGTTCGGCTGTCATCGCTGAAAAGGCACGCCGACGGAAGACGGCGGGTTGGCCCGACCGATCAGGCCGGCCAGGACAACGATCGTGAGCACGTAGGGCAAGAGTCCGACGAGCTGGAAGGGGACATTGATCCCCTGGATCTGCAGGGCGACAGGCAGCGCCTCGGCGATGCCGAAGAGTAGGGCGGCACCCCACGCGCCCAGCGGCGTCCACTTTCCGAAGATCATCGCGGCCAGGGCAATGAAGCCGCGGCCGTTGGTCATCATCGGCTCGAAGTGCGGTACCGACTCCAGCGTGAAATAGGCGCCACCAAGACCGGCGAGGACACCGCCCAGGATCACCGCCTGGTAGCGCGTTCGGATCACGTCGATGCCACTCGCGTCCGCGGCGTGCGGGTGCTCCCCGACCGCGCGGATCCGGAGGCCCCACACCGAGCGGAAGAGGGCCAGGTGAACGATCACCACCAGCGCGATGGCGAGAAAGGTGAGCGGTTTGTGCTCGAAGAGCACGCGACCCACGAGCGGGATGTCGCTGAGACCCGGAAGCGCGATCGCCGGGAAGGTCGACTGCCCGGGTGGCGCGCCCGTGGCGAACAACTGGCGATTGAAGAATCCTGTCACGCCGATCGCGAGGATGTTGATCACCGTCCCGCTGATGATCTGATCGACGCGAAAGCGGATCGAGAGTACGGCATGGAGGAGCGCGAGTGCCGCCCCGGCTCCGATCGCGGCCACGATCGCCCAGGCCAGACTATGGGTGTAGACGCCGACCATGAAGCCGGCGAAGGCACCCGCGAGCATCATTCCCTCGATGCCGATGTTCACGACTCCGGAGCGTTCGCAGAGCACTCCCGAGAGGGCGCCGAAGATCAGAGGTGTGGCGCGACTGACCGCGACCGCCAGCATCGCGACCGCGATCTCGCTGCTCACGCGTTCTTCCCCCATCGCGATGAGAGGGCTGCTCCTCCGCTCTCGCCGGTCACGGGAAGACGGTACAGAAAGCGGATGATGGCGGGTGCCGCGACCAGGATCAGGATGAGCGCCTGGATGATCGAGATGATGTCGATGGGGATCTGCGAGAGAAACTGCATGCGCGTCGCGCCGGCGCGGAGCGCACCGAACAGGAACGCGGCGGGGATCAATCCGAGGGCGTGCCCGCGGCCGAGCAGTGCCACCGCGATACTGTCGAATCCGTACCCGACGCTGAAGCCGGGCGTGTGGTAATGGTTCAGCGCCACAACCTCGATCGTTCCGGCTAGTCCGGCAAGCGCTCCCGAGAGCGACATCGCGAGGATGGTTGTGCCGGCGACGGAGATGCCGGCGTAACGTGCGGCCTGGGAGTTAGCCCCGACGGTGCGAATCTCGAAACCGGCCGTGGTCGATCGCAAATAGAGCCATACCACGACGGCGGCGACGATCGCGAGCACGAAACCCCAGTGCAGCCGGTAGCCCTCGAACAGGGCGGGGAGGCGGGCGGACTCAAGGATCTTGGGTGTCTGGGCCACCGCGACGAATGGACTCGGATCCTTCATGGGGCCGGCCAGCAGCCAGCTCGTCACCTGGATCGCAACGTAGTTCAACATGATCGTGGTGATGACTTCGTGCGCACCGGTGCGCGCCTTGAGGATGCCCGGAAGAAAGCCCCACGCCGCGCCGCCGGCAATGCCCGCGGCGATCGCCGCGATCAGGTGGAGTGGACCTGGGAGCCACGTGACCGCATAGCCCACATACACGGCGCACAGAGCTCCGGCGCCGATCTGCCCTTCTGCACCGATGTTGAACAGACCGGCGCGAAACGCGAGGGCAACGGCAAGGCCCCCGAGGATGTACGGAGTGGCCCAGACCAGCGATTCGGAGATCGCCTCCGGACGACCGAGGGACCCCTCCCAGAGCCCGCGATAGGCGAGGAGCGCGTCGCCCCCCGCGGCGAGAATGATGACCGCGCCCACCAGGAGCGCGGTCATCACCGCCAGCGATGGTATGAGAGCCGCACGGGCGACGGACACCAACGTCATCGCCCGCTTTGTACGCGATCAGGCCGTCGGGCAGTTACCTGTGGGTCGCGTCCACCCGGTCTTGATGGAGTTGTCCTTCAAGCCCTTGTCGATCTCCGCAAGTCGTGCCTTGGTTGCCGCGGTCACCTTGGAGTCGAGGTCGTGGAAGGGAGCCAGTCCCACGTCGCCAACGACGTTGCCACCCTTGAACTGGCCGGCCTGCGCGCCCTTGATGATGTTGAACACTCCGGGAGTGATCAGCTTCATCGAACTCGAGAGCAGGCTCGCCTTGACCTCAGGCAGAGTCAGGTACTGGTCCGTGTCCACGCCGATGCCCAGAACCTTCTTCTCGTGGACGGCCACGAGTCCCCCGTTCCCCGTCAGGCCACCGGCCGCGAAGACCACGTCGGCCTTCTGGTCGATCATCTGCGTGGCGGTGCTCTTACCCCAGTCGGGGTCGGTGAACCCGCGAGCGAGTCCTCCCGGGTGGCACGCGGAAAGGATCTTGATGTCCGGCTTCACCGCCTTCGCGCCGCTGATGTAGCCGACACCGAACTTCTCCACGGGGGGAACAATCGGTGTGCCAAGGACCTGGCCGATCGTCCCCGAGGTGGTCTGCATCCCGGCGAGCGCTCCGGCGAGGTAGCCCGCCTTGTCTTCATCGAAGATGAGCCCGGCAAGATTCTCGATCGTGCCGTCCTGGAACTGATCGACGCCGACGAACTTCATCCGCGGATACTTTTTCGCCGCCTCGACAGTCGCCTGTCCAAGCGCAAACCCGACAGTCACGAGCACGTCGTAGTTGTCCTGGCCGAACTGATCGATGTTCTTCGCGTAGTCCTTGGGATCGGTCGTCTCGATGAACTTGATCTCGGCGCCGAGTTCCTTCTGCGCCATCTGAACGCCT
The DNA here is from genome assembly GCA_964536925.1 of uncultured Dehalococcoidales bacterium. GTDB lineage: Bacteria > Chloroflexota > UBA6077 > FW602-bin22 > FW602-bin22 > VGOZ01. Next base: position 47,416 of record CAZHZF010000014.1, read on the forward strand.
TCCCAGGCCGACTGGTTGAAACTCTTGTCGTCGATCTTGCCGACATCGGTCACCAGTCCGACCTTGAACGCCACCTTTGCCGGTGCGGCCGGCTTCGTCGCTGCCGGGGCAGCGGTGGGCTTCGGCGCCTCGGTGGGCTTCGGCGCCTCCGCAGGCTTGGTGGGTGCGGGCGCCGGCTTGGTGGGTGCGGGCGCCGCGGCGGCGGGCTTCGGGGCCTCTGTGGGCTTCGCCGGAGCGACCGTCGGCGGCGGCGCCGGGGTGGCCGTTGGGGCGGGCGGTGGTGCACACGACGAGATAACCATGGCCGTGATCGCGAGCATCGCGCTGGTCCGCATCAGCCAGACGGGCAATCGCAACATGCGCTCCTCCACGCTTGGGTCGGTGGGCGATGCTAAATGATGCGCCACGTGGCCGCACGAGTTCCGCGCGCCCCTCACCTGCATCCCCGTATACTGTGCCCTCGGGGGGATGCTCCCGGACGACTATGACCTTCCCGAGTACGTCGGCCCGTCGGTTGTGTTCCACATTCGGTATCGGCCTGACGATGAGGACGTGGCTCTCCTCCTCGCGCGTCGCCTGTTCGCGGACTTGGACCTCGGCATCGGCGCGATGACACTCGTCCCGGGGGACGATCAGCGATTCGAGGTCGACCTCGATGGCGAAAGCGTGTTCGTGGCCGACGCGGGCCGTTCGCTCCCGTCGGCTGAGTCGCTCGTGCGGCTCGCGCGCGCGAAACTTGAAGCGGAGGGCAGAGCATGACAGTCGCCGAGAGCCGCCCGTCCCGGGCGATCCGCGATCGAACCACCCTGAACGCGATCGATACCGACATCCATCAGGACCTGGCGAGTCCCAACGAACTACTGCCGTTCCTTGCCACGGAGTGGCATCCCTTCGTCCGTGGCGGACTGGGATTCGCCGCGCGCGGATGGCACAACTCGGGCTCGGGCCTCATGGAGGACTCGATTCGCGAGGAGGACGGTCTGTGCGCGGCGGATCCCGACTGGGTCGTGGACAAGTTGATGGATCGCTATCGGATCGACATGGGGATCCTCACCGGTACGATGATCGGTGTCGGAATCCAGCACAATGCGCGTTTCCTGGCGGCGCTCACGCGCGCGTACAACGACTGGGTTCTCGAGCGGTGGGTCCGCCCGTACGACTGCTTCAAGGGATCAATTCTCGTCACCGCCCAGGATCCCGTGGAGGCCGCACGGGAGATCCGTCGCCTCGGCTCTGAGACGGGCATGGTCCAGGTGCTCATGTCGAGCGCCGCGCGGATCCCTTACGGGAATCGCTACTACTGGCCCATCTACGCCGCCGCGCAGGAGTTCGACCTTCCGGTAGGTATCCACGTCGGCGCCGAGGGGACAGGTATCGCGAACCCCCCCACATCAGTCGGCTATCCCAGCACGTATCTCGAGTTTCACAGCGACCACTCTCAGACCATGATGGGGCACTGCGTGTCGATGCTGGCCGATGGCGTTTTCGAGGAGTACCGCGCCCTCCGGTTCGGCTTCATCGAGGGCGGCATCGTCTGGGCGCCGCACATCCTGGGGCGGATGGATCGCGGCTACCGGGCGCTGAAGGCCGAGGTCCCCTGGTTGACGCGCCTCCCCAGCGAGTATCTCGTCGGCCATCTCTTCTGGAGCACGCAGCCGATCGAGGAACCGCCGGACGGCTCCGATCTCATCCCATTGCTGGAGATGATGCACGCCGATCGGACCGTAATCTTCGCGAGCGACTATCCGCACTGGGACTTCGATAATCCGCACACCGCGTTCCGGCACTTTCCGCCCGCCCTGAAGCGACGAGTGTTCGTAGACAACGTGATCGACTATTGCGGCGAGCGGGTGCTCCACTCCCACCGACCGTGAGGATCATCGACACGGATCTGCACCACTCCTTCGCCTCCTGGCAGGCGATCGTTCCGTACCTGCCGCCCGCCTTCCAGCGCCGCGTCGTCGACGGGCGAGGGCGCGGCCTGGCCCGCCACGGCTTCCGGAAAATCAGCGAGTTCGCCGCGCCCCCCGCGACCGATCCCGAAGCGGTTGCCGGCGCACTCGCCGCGCGCGGTGTCGATCGCGCGATCCTGAATGGCTCGATCCACAGTCTGGGTGTCCAGCCGAACATGGACTTCGCGGCGGCCATCGCGCGGGCCGTCAACTGCTGGACATTCGAGTCCTGGGTGCGTCCGCATCCCGTGTTCCGGGGATCCATTCTCATCGCACAACAGGACCCCGCCACCGCTGTCGGCGAGATCGAGCACTGGGCGTCAACCCCGGGGATGGTCCAGGTCCTGATGTGCAGCGCGTCGGAGTCACCGTACGGGCGCCGCCATTTCCACCCGATCTACGCGGCCTGCGAGCGACATGGACTACCGCTCGCGCTCCACCTGGGTGGCGAGGGGGCGGGGGTCTCTGCTCCTTCGACTCCGGTCGGCCACCCGAGCACCTACTTCGAGTGGCATAGCGCCTTGCCCCAGGCATACATGGCCCATCTGATCAGCATGGTCAGCGAGGGTGTCTTCGAGCGGTTTCCCGGTCTGCGCGTCGTCCTCTGCGAAGGAGGAATCGCGTGGCTGCCGCACGTCGTCTGGCGATTCGAGAAGAACTTCAAGGCGGTGCGGGCCGAGACCCCCTGGCTCACGAGACTTCCCAGTTCCTATGTGTGGGACCACTTCCGGTTCACCAGCTATCCGCTCGAGGAGTTCACGCGTGAGCAGGACCTGGGATTCGTGATGCGACTCGTCCACGGCGAGAGTACGGTGATGTTCTCGACCGGGTATCCCGACACAGATTTTGGCGATCCGTTCGCGATGGTCGAATACCTGCCCGAACAGTATCGCGAGGCGGTGATGGCGGGAACGGCGATGAGACTCTACGGCGATCGTCTGGCAGCCGCGCGTGCCTGAGACTGGCCTGGAGTATGTCTCGGCGGTCGAGGACCTGCCGCCCGGCTCGCGCAAGATCCTCCGCATCCGGGGTCGCGAGATCGGCGTCTTCAACGTCGACGGGCGCATCTATGCGCTGAAGAACGTGTGCGTGCACCAGGGCGCGCGGGTCTGCCTGGGCAAGGTGAGCGGTACCACTCTGCCGTCCCGCGTCTATGAGTTCAGGTACGGCCACGAAGGCCGGATCCTCCGCTGTCCCTGGCACGGGTGGGAGTACGACATCACCACCGGTCAATCGCTTTTCGACCCGGCGGTACGGGTGGTTACCTATCCGGTGGCGATCGTGGATGGGGGCATTTACGTTCGGGTCGGAGGCGCCGGCGCGGTATAATTGCAGTCAGGTGATCAGCACGCTTGACCCCACGATCGATCACGCGGCGCACAAGATCACCCAGAATCGAAACACCCGCCCGTCGGCGCTCTTCCGATACGTCCGCGGGATGCGCTGCAACCAGTGCTTCGGCGATTATCCGCTCATGGCGACCATCGTGCGGGCCTACCGCGCGCAGGGTGTAATGCTGAACCGCGGCCAGATCTACCGTATGGTGAAGCAGTCGGACGATCTTCGGCCGCTCCCAGGGCGCGAGATCCGCCACATCGTCAGCGCTCTTGAGAAGACCTGCTGAGGGTCACCCGCGATTTCACGGTCGCTGCCTTCGTCATCTGGCGCGATCTCGTCCTCTTGCATCTGCACCCCGGGCTAGGGATCTGGCTTCCACCTGGCGGCCACATTGAGGCGCACGAACTGCCGGACGATGCCGCGGTCCGCGAGGTGCGCGAGGAGACCGGTATCGCCATCCGACTGGTAGGGGAGTACGGCGTGCGCGCGCCCGGGCCGCGCGCGCTGGTCCGGCCCGAGGGTATTCAGGTGGAATCGATCGGCCCCGACCACGAGCACATCGATCTGGTGTACTTCGCGGTGCCCGTTGGTGACCCGACGCCGCGCGTCCTGGCCGATCGCGTCGGCTGGTACAGCCCGGACGACTTCGAAGGTATGGGTGTCTCGGAGGAGATCCGGGCCTGGAGCGTTCTCGCGATCGAAACCGTCGCGAAGAGGGTGGGCCGCTCCTCTTGACTAGAATCGTTCGCTGATTTTCGGGGGGATTCGCATTGAACTATTCGCTGTTCACTTCGGAGTCTGTCTGCGCCGGACATCCCGACAAGGTCGCCGATCAGGTCTCCGATGCGGCGCTGGACGCGGTCTACGCACGCGATCCGATGGGGCGCGTTGCGCTGGAGACTCTGGTGACGCGCGATCAGATCGTCCTTGCGGGCGAGGTGACCACCGCCGCCGAGGTGGACTTCGAGTCGGTCGCCCGCCGGGTGATCCGCCGCCTCGGGTACACCGAGGAGGAGTTCGGATTCACGGATCGCTCCCCGATCTTTGCCCGCATCTCACGACAGTCGCCCGATATCGCGCAGGGAGTCGATGACGGCGGCGCGGGCGATCAGGGCATGATGTTCGGCTACGCGACGAACGAGACCCCGGAGTTGATGCCGCTGCCGATCACGCTGGCTCACGCGCTGTGCCACGGCATCGATGCAGCGCGTGAGCAGCGCACCATCCCCTACCTTCGACCCGATGGCAAATCGCAGGTGACCGTGCGCTATGAAGGCGGACGGCCTGTCGCCGTCGAGAAGGTGGTGATGGCGGTGCCGCACCATCCCGACGCGACGAACGAGCAATTGAAGGCCGACCTGATCGCGCGGGTCGCTGGGCCGATCCTGTCACGCTACGGGTTCGGCGTCGAGCCGCGCGACGTGATCGTCAACGGCACGGGCCGCTGGATCATCGGTGGCCCGGCATCTGACACCGGCCTGACCGGCAGAAAGATCGTGGTCGACGGGTATGGCGGTATGGCGCGGGTGGGTGGTGGGGCGTTCTCGGGCAAGGATGCGACGAAGGTCGATCGATCGGCGGCCTATGGCGCTCGATTCGTCGCCAAGAACGTCGTCGGAGCCGGACTCGCCGATCGCTGTGAGGTCCAGCTCGCGTATGCGATCGGAGTTGCGCGACCGGTGGGCACGGCCATCGAGACGTTCGGGACCGCGCGAGCCGATCAAAGGAAGATCGAGCAGTTCGCCTACGACGTTCTTGACACGTCGGTTCGTGGCATCGTCAACACGCTGAACCTTCGTCGACCGGTGTACGAGAGGACCGCTGCCTATGGACACTTCGGGCGCGATGAGTTCTCGTGGGAGAAACTCGTCTCCGCATCCGTCACCGCCTGATCCGTGGTGATCTCGCCCCCCGCGACAACGGCGGGTGACATCCGCACGATCGATCAAGAGATCGCCGGACTGATCGACGAGGAGGAGCGGCGGCAAGCCGAGACCCTCATGCTGATCCCGAGCGAGAACTACACCTCGCTGGCGGTCCGGCAAGCGCAGGGGTCACTTCTGACGAATAAGTACGCGGAGGGGTATCCCCGCCGCCGCTACTACAACGGCAACGCGGTCATCGATTCGATCGAGGCGCTCTGTATCGCGCGGGCGAAGAGTCTGTTTGGCGCCGAGCATGCGAACGTCCAACCTCACGCGGGCGCACCGGCGAATCTGGCCGTGTACTTCGCCCTGCTCAAACCCGGCGACACGGTGCTGGGAATGTCGCTTGCCGATGGTGGCCACCTGACCCATGGGTCGCCGGTCAACGTCAGCGGGCAGTTGTACCGGTTCGTCTCGTATGGCGTAGACCGTGCGACGGAGCGCATCGACTACGACGAGGTTCTTCGCATCGCCCGCGCCGAACGTCCGCGACTCATCGTTGCCGGGGCAACTGCCTACCCGCGCGCGATCGATTTCGGGCGATTCGCGGAGATCGCGCACGAGGTGGACGCGCTCCTGCTCGTGGACATGGCCCACATCGCGGGTCTTGTCGCCGCGGGCGTGCACGAGAGCCCCGTACCGAGCGCCGACATCGTCACGTTCACGACGCACAAGACGTTGCGCGGTCCGCGTGGCGCGATCATCCTCAGCCGCGCCGGCCATGCTCGGGCGATCGACCGCGCGGTCTTTCCCGGTCTTCAGGGTGGACCGTTCGAGCATACGATCGCGGCCAAGGCGGTGGCGCTGAAAGAGGCGGCCGATCCGGCTTTCCGAGAGTACGGGCACAGGGTGGTCGCGAACGCGCGGGCACTCGCCGCGGCACTGATGGATCGCGGGCATCGGCTGGTTTCGGGCGGAACGGATAACCACCTCCTCCTCATCGATGTCGGGGCGATGGGGATCACCGGCCGCGATGGGTCCAACGCCCTCGAGGCGGGTGGGCTCGTCGCCAACAAGAATGCGATCCCCTTCGACACGCGCCCACCGGCAGAGGCAAGCGGGATTCGACTGGGAACCCCGGGGATGACCACCCGCGGGATGGGCGAAAACGAGATGGTTCGCGTCGGGGCGTGGATCGATTCGCTGCTTCGCGACCGCTCGCCCGAGAATGCGACGCGGGTTCGTGCCGAGGTGGCGGAGGTCGCGCGCCAGTTCTGGCCCGAGACTCTCGGACCTATTCCAGCCCGGGCGCACTGACCCGCGTGGCGCATCCCTTCATCGAGCGCCTTGGCCGGGGACCGCTCATCGCGGACGGGGCGATGGGGACGATGCTGTTTGCCCGCGGGATCCCCTTCGACGTGTCGTTCGACGGTGTGAACACCACACAGCCCGACGTAATCGAGCAGATCCATCGCGAGTACATCGCTGCCGGGGCTGAACTGATCGAGACGAACACCTTCGGCGCCAACGCGATTCGGCTCGCGCCGTACGGTCTGGCCGATCGGGTCAGGGAGATCAACAACCGCGGTGTCCGCATCGCCCGGGAGGCCCGGGAGGTTGCTGGTGAGACCGCCTTCGTGGGTGGATCGATCGGGCCCGTAGGCGAGGCGCTGGAACCGATTGGTCCGCTGAGCCTTCTGGATGTGAGAAGAGCGTTTCGCGATCAGGCCGAAGCTCTTCTGGAGCGTGGGGTCGACGTGCTCGTCCTCGAGACATTCACCGACCTCCGGGAGATCCTCGAGGCGGTGCACGTCGCCCGATCGGTCTCCAACCTGCCGGTGATCGCCCAGGTGTCGTTCAACGAGGACCTTCACATCGGGTCCGGAGAGGATCCCGCGACCGTCGCCCGCGCCCTCGAACGTGCTGGAGCGGACGTAGTCGGCCTGAATTGCGGAGTGGGGCCGCGCAGCGCCCTCGAAGCGTTGCGGGCGATGCGCGGCGCGACGACGCTGCCTCTTTCGATTCAGCCGAATGCAGGCCTACCCGCCCTGGTGGGCGGGCGCACGGTGTACGTCGCGACGCCGGAGTACTTCGCAGACATGGCCCAGAGCTTCGTCGCCGCCGGGGCGTCGGTGATCGGTGGCTGCTGTGGCACCACCCCGGAGTTCATCCGTGCGATGCGGCTGGGGTTAAGAGAGTCCGTGGCGACAGTCGAGCGGGTCACAGTCACCGTGCCGACCGCTCCTGAGATCGGCCCTGCCCCCATCGAGGAGGACGCTGCCGAAGCGGACACGCTCGCGCGCAAGATCGCCCGAGGTGACTTCGTTGTCTCGGTGGAGATCGATCCGCCGCGCGGTCTGAATCCTCGGAAGGCGCTCGATGGTGCGATCGCCATGCGAGAAGCCGGTGCCGACTGCATCAATATCGGCGACTCACCGATGGCGACCGTGCGGATGAGCGCGCTGGGGCTGGCGATGCTGGTGCGACGCGAGGCGGGGATCGAGCCGATCATTCACTGCACACCCCGGGATCGGAACCTCATGGCGCTGCAGAGCGATCTGCTCGGCGCGCACGCCAACGGCGTACGGAACGTCATCGCCATCACGGGGGATCCGCCGCGCGCCGGAACGGGATCGCGGGCAACCACGGTGTGGGACGTCGATTCCGTGGGTCTGATCGCGATGCTCAAGCGCTTCAATCAGGGCATCGATGTCGCGGGGAAGTCGATCGGACGCCGGGCCTCCTTCTTCGTCGCGTGTGCGGTGACGCCCGTGGCGGCGGACCTCACCCGCGAGATGGAGCGGCTCAGCCAGAAGATCGAGGCGGGTGCGGACTTCATCATGTCCCAGCCGCTCTGGTCGATGGAACAACTCGAGACGTTCCTGGAGCGAGCCGGGGATCTGCCGATTCCCCACGTGCTCGGAATCCTGCCTCTCGAATCCGCCGCGCACGCGGAGTTGCTCCACAACGAAGTGCCGGGAATGGTGGTTCCCGACGACGTGCGTGAGGCGATGCGCCGAGCGGGGGAGAACGGTCGCTCGGTCGGCCTCGAACTCGCGGCGCGCTTCATCGAGCAGGCCCGGAGCAAGGTTCAGGGCGTCTACATCATCACGTCCTATGGCCGCTATGACGTCGCGCTCGATCTGGTCCGCGGGTTGCGGCAGACTACCGTCTGAATCGCGCGCACTCCCGCTCGTACAGGCGCGAGATCCTGGAGTGAAAGGCGTCATCACCCTGGCGGATGAGATTGGTGATGCTGCTGTGCTGGCGCTCGAGATCGTCGCGCGGACGTCGGCCTTGACCGCCGAGTTGCACCCAGACCTCCGACTGCCTGCGAAATGCCTCGAACTCGGTCTCGAAGCACCCGGTGCCCGACCAGATGGGCTTCCCCTCCGCGTAGTCAGCGGCGTGGGAGACCTCATGCGCGATGAGCGGCGCAATCGCTTCTGGATGCGCCCCAACCCAGCGTTGGTTGATCGCGATCCAGGACGCCCGCGCCGAATACATGGCGCCGTACTCGTCTGCCATCGGCGCCCAGACGAACGCGAGCGCCTCGTGCTTCCCCCGCGAGAGCAGTTCCTTGCCGAGCGCCGACCGGTTGGTCGCTTCCAGGGCGGCGTTGAGGAGCGGGTCCGACAGGTGCCGCGCCCGATCGGCGGTGAGGGGCACCCCGGCAAAACGGGGCAGCGCGTTGAGGTCCTTCAGCATGTCACCGGCGAGCACCCGCACAGTCATCCCCGGTGCGGGCATGCCGGGAATCTCCTCGACCCAGCGCTGTAACGCGACTCGCTGGAAGCGCTGGATGATGAAGGGACCGGCCCGCGCGGGTCGTGACGTGGGGTAGCCATACAGTTCGATGGAGTCAGACTGATCCCAATCCGCGAAGACCGCTGGATTGGGGTTCTTGAAGAAGGTCTCGCGAATCCCCGCGTCCTCCAGCCACGAGAGTCGAATCGCTGCCGACGCTGCCTGATTGCCGCGCGACCCATCATCCGAGATGGGCGTCGGGATCGCGCGCGCGACGCGCAGCCATTCATCGTGGCCGCGATCGGAGAGAAGGTCGAGGGTATTCGCCAGGACGGTCCGATCCAGCTCCGGTCGCCACTGCAGCAGCGCCCCCTGCGTTGCCTGGTAGATGAACCCGTCGCCTCCGACGAACCGGTGAGATGTCGGGTAGCCGAGGGTTGCCACGCCGCCGAGGCGGCGGAAATCGCGCCAGAATGTGATTCCGCCGTCATCGGTAATCGCGAATCCGGCGTCATCGGCACCGGTTTGGCTGAAGAACCATCCGTTGCGCACTTCGCGATCGGCCGGTCCCGCCGCGTGCGCCAGGCCCGGCATCACTGCCCAGAGGCAGACGATCGCGACCCACAGAGTTCGCACCGCGCGTTACCGATACTATCATCGGCCACCGGCCAGCCGCCCTCAGAGGTGTTCAGTGGGTCTGATCGTCCAGAAGTACGGCGGAACGTCGGTCGCGGGTGCGGAGCGCATCAAGAGCGTCGCCGCCCGGATCGCTCGGGTGCGGCGGCAGCAAAACCGGATCGTCGCGGTCGTGTCGGCGATGGGCGATACGACCGACGATCTCATCGACCTCGCGCATCAGATCACGCCCGAGCCGGACGATCGGGAGATGGATCTCCTCCTCTCGACCGGTGAGGTGATGTCGTGCGCGCTGGTCTCGATGGCGCTCCACGCCATCGGTGAGCCCGCCATCGCCCTGACCGGCGCTCAGGCCGGGATCCGCACGTCGCGCGCCCATAGGCGCGCTCACATCCTGTCCATCGACCCGGAACGGGTGACGCGCGAGCTGAACCGCGATCGAATCGTGATCGTGGCGGGGTTTCAGGGCTCGACGGAGGAGTTCGACACGACGACTCTCGGCCGGGGCGCGTCGGACCTCACCGCCGTCGCCCTCGCCGCGGCCCCCGCCCCCGACGTGCGCGAGCTGTCCCGCGCGGGGGTTGGGGGGCCGCCCGCGCCGCCGCGCCGGGCGCCCCGCCCACGGCTCCTGGAGGAGATCGATTACGAGGAGATGCTCGAGCTCGCCCAGCAGGGGGCGAAGGTCCTGGCGCCCCGTGCTGTCGAGATGGCGGCCGTGTATCACGTGCCAATCGTCGTCCGCTCGAGTTTCAACGACAGCGCGGGCACGTTGATTCACGAGGGGGTGAAGATGGAACTACGCAATAAAGTGCGCGGCGTCGCCCACGACACCGATGTGGCGAAGGTCACCGTACAGGGTGTGAGCGATCGACCGGGGATCTCAGCGGCGCTCTTCGAGCCGCTGGCCTCGCTGGGGATA
>CAZHZF010000015.1:0-7578 GCA_964536925.1 uncultured Dehalococcoidales bacterium
GTCCGGGGCGATCGTCGCCAGCTACATCTCGCGCCCTGCTGCCGCCGAGGCGGTCACCGCCCTGCGCATCGGTGCTTGCCCCGAGCGCGAGTGTGATGCGCCCTGTCGTTTCGGTGAGGCGGGATCGCGCGCTTGCGGCACGTTCGCCGACATCTGCGATCGCGACGTGTGGGAGGACCTGGCGCCAGGAGAGAGATCCGGGCTGTGGCGGAGCCTGTGGCCGGTGTCGGATCGCTACTACGAGGCGCACGCGGTCCACTTCTTCTACTGGAACTCCGGCTCAGAGATCGCGCGCGTCGAAGTGCCCGGTTGGGTTGCGGAAGACCGGAAAGCGCTGGACAGGCTGGTCGGCGTGCTGCGCGCGCAGGTGCGCCGTGGCGATCAGGGATACCCCCGAGCCCTTATCGAGGCCCATCACCGCGCGGTCATCACAGCCCCAGATCGTCGATCGATCGAGGCCATTCTCGCCAGCGCGCTCGCGCGATCTGGCGCCGCGACGCGCGCATCGGCCAAGGAGACCACCAAGCGACTGGGTGGTGTTTAGTCCGAGCTTCGGCGGACTGCACCAAGCGCCGCCTCCGTGATCGTGCCAGCGATCTCGACCGCACGGACAGGCTCGCGCGCGATGCCCAGAGCTCCGACGGCGATCACCGCCAACCAGATCTCGGCCAGTTCGTTCGACGGTCCCGCCCGGACAATGCCGCGCGCCTGCCCGGCGGAGAGCACGAAGGCCACGGCGGCGGGCAGACCGTAGGCATCCCTCGCTCGCCCGCCGAGGTACGTCTCGTGCCGCACACCGAAGAGGAAGGTCGCCGCGATCGGATCCTCGGCCGCGCACTCCATGAGCGTCGCCCCGGCTGCCAGCAGTTGCTCCTCAGGAGAGCCATGCGCGGGGAGCCCGGCGAGCATGCGCGCCTCAAAAGCGGCGGAAGTCTCCCGAAGCGCGGCCAGTGCCACATCCTCTTTGCTGGCGAAGTAGTTGTAGATCGACCCCTGCGCGATGCCCGCCTCGCGCGCGAGAGACGGGACCGCCACGGCGTGAAACTGCCCCGAACCGAAGACGCGGAGAGCGGCGCGCACGATCGCCGATCGCTTGTCAGATACTCCGCGTCCGGCCCGCGCTGCCCTTAACCCTGCGTCGCGGCCTTCTTCGGTTCGGTCAGCGTCCAGATCGCGCCTCCGAGCGTCGCCACGTAGATGGTTCCATCGTTCGAAAAGTCCGGCGAGAGCGACAGCGAAACTACCGCCCGGTTGGGGAGATCGTGGTTGATCGACGTCCAGGTCACGCCCCCGTTCCGCGAGACGTAGACGCCATCGCTGGTACCGGCAAAGATCGAACTGTCCGCGGCATAGTCCGGCGAGGTCACGAGGCTGACGACCGCGGTGTTCGGTCGCCCCACCCTCTCCGCGAACCACAGGTTCCGTCGCCCCGGACGCGGCGCCGCCATCGGGCCAGCCATGGGCCGAAGGACAGCCCCTTGAATCCCGACGAAGACCGCCCGGTCACGCTCGTAGGTGGGAGGCATCGAGATCGCGATCCAGCGGCCCGGTGTGTAGTGGGATGTCAGCGGTACCCACGAGGTCCCGCCATCCTCCGACCGCCAGATGGCGATCTCGGCCTTGCGCTCCGCGGTACCCTCACGGAAGGAGCCAGCATAGAGCGTCTGATCGCGCCGGTAATCCGGACTGAAGGCCACCGAGACGAGTTCGTAACGGTCGAACAGCGAGGCGATAAGTTCCCACGAGTCGCCTGCGTCGCGCGAGCGGAACAGGCGGGTCGTTCCTTCCCCCTCGGTCGCCTGCCCCATCACCGCGAACAGCGTGCGATCACCGCCGAACGCGGGAGAGATGCTGAGGTGACGCGCTACCGGTAGGTCGGTCTCGATCGGACAGTGCCCCCACGTATCTCCACCATCCGTCGATCGGTAGACGCCGCCATCGGTCGCAGCGAAGAGCGTGCCATCATCGGCGAGGACGGGTGAGACGACAATCCCCGTCACCTCGCGCTCCTCGAGGCCCACACCCGCGCCACGCCAGGTCTTCCCGGCGTCGTCGCTCCGGGTGATCCCCATATCGAGCGCCACGCAGTACATCCGGCGATCGTGCTTCAGGCTCGGAGAGAGAGCGAGTTGCACGAAGAGTCCCGCCGCGAGGCCTTCGTTCGCCGCCTTCCACTTCCCCCCGTTGTCGGTGGAGCGATAGATGCCACCCTGCGCCGTTCCGGCCAGAACCAGTCCGTCTGGCCCGGTGATAAGGGAGAGGACCGCAAGTCCGTCGCAGCCGCTCTTCTTCCACGAGGCGCCGCGATCCTTCGACGCGTACACGCCATCGCTGGTCCCGGCAAGGATGGTGCCATCGGACGCGAACCCGGACGAGAAGGCGATCGCGTTGATGCAAAGTTCCTTCAGTCCCTTATTCCGCTTCTGCCAGCGACGACCGCCATCGGTAGAGAGATAGATGCCCTCATCCTCGCTCCCGGTCGCCACCACGCCGTCCTCGCCGAAGGCGGGCGACACGGCCAGGCACTGCAGCGCCACCCCGGCGAGATCGGTTCCCGCATCGCGCCAGGCCCGCCCACCGTTCGGCGTTCGATAGAGGCCGTCGCTCGTGATGCAGAAGGCCGTCTCGTCCGACGCGAAGTTCGGCGAGAAGGCAAGCCCCAGCACAGTCAGCTCAAGCAGGCCGAAGTTGCTGGCGTTCCAGGTCTTCCCGCCCGTAGTCGTCCGGAACACGCCGCTCGTCTCCGAGCCGAGGAGGGCAACCTGATCGGAGGCGAAGTTCGGCGAGTACGCGACGGTCTGCACCGACTCGCGATTACCCCAGATCTCGACGGGCAGCCAGGTATCTCCGCCGTTGGATGACTGATAGAGGCCGCCCCCCCGCGCCCCGACGAGGATCGTGCCGTCGGTACGGAATGAGGGAGACATCGCCACGCAGATCGCGAATGGACTGGTGAATCCATCGTTGATCGGCGCCCAGGTCTCCCCGGCGTCGCGCGAGCGATAGACGCCGGCCATCGTCGCGGCGATGATGGTGCGATCGATGTCGAACGCGGGCGAGAGGGCGAGCCCGGTCACCGTGCCACCGGCTCGATCCCCGAGCAGCCGCCACGTGGATGCAGCCGGCTTTGTCTGCCTGGGACTCACAGGGACCTTACTCCTTCAGACCAGGGGTGCGAGGACTGATCCGCGCTACGGATTCGCGGCGACGTCGTACATCGTCTGACGTCGCAAGATCAGCGTCTCGGTCGTGATCAGCATCAGAGCTCCCGATACCGCGGTCTCGAGCGCGCAGCGTACGACGCGACAGGGGTCGTAGATCCCCGCCTCAACCATCGGGACGACCGCGCCGTACCGCACGTCATAGCCGAAGCCGGGCCCGGCCTCTCGGATCTGCGCGATGACCGGGGCATCCTCGTATCCGGCGTTGATCACGATGCGACGGAGCGGTTCCTCCAATGCGCGCGCCAGGATCTGGATGCCCACCCGCTCGTCGCCCTCCGCAGGAATGCCAAGGACACGATCGGAGCAGGCGAGCAAAGCCACACCGCCGCCCGGCACGATGCCATCCTCGATCGCCGCGCGCACGGTGCGTACTCCGTCCTCCGCCTTCAGTTTGAGGAGCTTCATGTCGGCCTCGCTGGCAGCGCCGACCGTGAGGACGGCCGCGCCTCCGGACAGCTTACCCAGCCGTTCTAGCGCCTTATTGAACTCGTACTCTTCCTTCTTCTCTTTGTACCACTTGATGTCCTTCTTCACATCGGCAATCCGGTCGCGCAGTTTCTGAGGGTCTCCGGCACCGCCGATGATGGAGAAGAAGTCCTTATTCACCCATACGCGCTGAGCCCGGCCAAGGTCAGAAAGCTGCACATCCTCGATGAGGTTGCCGGCCTCCTGGGAGAGAACCCTGGCGTTGACGAGGACAGCGAGGTCCTCAAGAATCTTGCCTCGACGATCGCCGTAGCCGGGGGCCTTCACCGCGACGGTCGTCAGCCGATTGTGCAGCTTGTTCGTGACGAGTAAGGAGAGAGCATCGCCCTCGATGTCGTTCCCGACAATAAAGAGGTTCTTCTCGCCCGCGGCGATCAGCCGCTGCATCAATGGCACAAGCTGCGCCGCCTCTTTGAGCCAATGATCGCAGATAAGGATCACCGGTGAATCGAGGTTCGCCTCCATCCGCTCCTGGTCGGTGACCATGTACGGGGAGATGAAACCCTTATCCCAGCTCACACCCTCGATATAGCGGCGGTCCATCTGAGCGCGCTGGGTCTCCTCGACGCTGATGGTGCCCTCGGCGCCGACGATGTCGAACATCTCGCCCAGGAGGCGACCCATCTCCTCATCACCGGTCGCGGCGACCGCGACCTGCGTGATCTCCTCCTGACTGGTGATCGGCGTCTTGATCTCGTCCAGGCACTCCAACGCGACAACCAGGCCACGCTCGACGCCGCGGCGGATCATCATCGGGTTGCCGCCGGCCTCGACGTACTTGAAGGACTCGCGCGCGATCGCATCCGCGATCACCACGGCCGTGGCGGTCCCGTCACCCACCTCATCCTTGACGCGCCAGGCGAGCTGGCGAATGAGCATGACACCCATGTTCATCCACTTATCCGGCAGTTCGATCACGCGGCGCAGGATCGTACCGGCGTCGTCGAGGAACTCCGGCGTGCGATCGTCGCCCGTCAGCGGCTGAATCGCGACGTTCCGCGCGATCGGACCGAGCGTCGGCCGTACGAGACGGGCCGCGGTCTCCGCGCCGAGGGCGAGTGCTCTTCGCGCGCCACGGCGGAACAGGAGTCGCTTGTCGGGCAGCGGGAAGTCAGTGAAGCCGGTACGCGTCGATCTCACGAGCGGAGAGTGGGGCTTTTCAAGGAATCGGCGCGAGTCTATCGGTCCGCTTGAAGGGGTGTCAACGAACGGGACGTCCGGCACGACTGCGCAGCGGGGGCGCAAGCCCTCACCGGGCCCCGCCTGAACGTTAACCGCCGGGTCACCTCGCCCTAACCTGCACGACACAGTCCACGACGACGCTTCGTGTCGATGTCGGCTCGCTGGCGCGAATGGTCGTTCTTCGCAGTGCTCACCCTACCGAACCTCGCGCTCCTGGCTGCGTTCACGTACTGGCCCCTGATCTTCAACCTGTACCTCTCCTTCCTCTCCTGGGACATGCTGTCGCCGGAGCGGCCGTGGGTCGGTCTTGAGAACTACGCGTACCTGGCCGCGGACGATCGCTTCTGGCACATCACCCGGAACACCGTCGTCTTCGTGGTGGCCGCCGTGGCCGCGACAATGCTGTTCGGGCTCGCGATTGCGCTGCTTCTGAACGAACGCCTTATCGGTCGCATGTTCGCCCGATCGGTGGTGTTCGCACCCACCATCCTGACCGGATCGGCGATCGCGATCGTCTGGATCTACATCTTCGATCCGATCTGGGGATTGCTGCGCATCCCACTCGAGGCGATCGGCCTCGCCTCTCCGCGCTGGCTCACGGACGTCGCGTACGCAATGCCGGCGCTCCTCATCGTGTACGTGTGGAAGAACGTCGGCTACTCGGTCGTAATCTTCCTGGCGGGCCTCCAGGCGATCCCGCGGGAACTACACGAGGCGGCCACTGTCGATGGAGCGGGCGCGTGGGACCGCTTCTGTCACGTCACGCTCCCAGGGCTCTCGCCGATCACGTTCTTCCTCACAGTCACATCGATCCTCAACTCCTTTCAGGCCTTCGACATCGTCGCGGTGATGACGCGAGGCGGACCCGTTGATGCGACGAACACCCTGGTGTTCCACCTCTACGAAGAGGGATTCATCGCATTTCACGCAGGACTGGCCGCGGCTATCGGCGTGATCCTCTTCGGGCTGATGCTGGCGATCACCCTCATCCAACTCAGGCTCCTCGAGCGGCGGGTTTCCTACGCGTGAGCGCACAAGGTGCCGCGGCGACCTCGCTCCTCTCCCGGCGCACGGTCCGCGTTGCGGGCGCGGCGCGTCGAGCCATCCTCGGCCGTGCGCTCGTGGGAGGAGCCGGTTACGGGTTGAGGGCCAGCGTCGTCGCGCTGATCGGCCTGCCGCTCTTCTGGATGCTCAGCGCGTCGGTGAAGACGCTCCCCGAGATCTACACGTTTCCGCCCATCTGGCTGCCCACGTCACCGCACTGGGAAAACTTCAGCGCCGCTTGGACGAGCGCCCCGTTCGACCGCATCTACGTGAACTCCATTATCACGACGGCCGCGACGACGGCACTGAAACTCGTGAACGCGATCCTCAGCGCCTACGCGCTGGCGTACCTGCGCTTTCCTGGCCGCGAACTCATCTTCCTCATCATCCTCGGCGCCCTGATGGTGCCAGGCCAGGTCGTGACGCTGCCGAACTATCTACTGGTCGCCGACCTCGGGTGGATCAACACCTACGCCGGAATCATCGTTCCAGAGGCGGGCATCGCATTCGGAGCATTCCTCCTCCGCCAGCACTTCCTGACGCTCCCGCGCGAGACCCTCGAGGCCGCGCGCGTCGACGGCGCGGGTCATCTGCGCACGCTATGGGATGTCGCACTACCGCTCTCACGCCCCATTCTGGCCACGCTCATCCTTCTCACCGCTGTGGGACGCTGGAATGACTTCCTCTGGCCGCTGGTCGTGACCTCGACCCGGGACATGCGCACGCTGCCAATCGGCATCGCGTGGATGTTCGACGTCGAGGGCAACACCCAGTGGGGAATCGTGATGGCAGGTGTGGTGATCGTGATCGTGCCCGCCATCGCGGGCTACCTGATGACTCAGAAACACCTCGTCGAGGGCATTGCTTCCGGCGCGGTGAAGGGCTGAGGTGCGCACTCAGACACGCAATCCGATAGAGGAGAAGGAAAGCATGACCCGTTCCCTGACGCGACGCCGCCTCCTGATCGCCGGACTCGGCGCTTCGATGACGGCAATCCTGGCCGCCTGCGCCCAGGCGACTCCCACCCCGGTTCCGGCGAAGCCGCCCGCACCGGTCGCCCCCGCCGCCCCACCAACCGCGAAGCCCGCCGAGGCGCCAAAACCCGCCGCGGCACCCGCCAAAGCTGCGGAGCCGATGAAGATCACCTATTGGGGCTCCTTCGGCGGCAATCTCGGCAAGGCCGAGCAGGCCACGGTCGACATGTTCAACGCAGCCGGACGGGGCGTCACGGTCGACTACCAGTTCCAGGGTTCCTACGAGGAGACGGCGAACAAACTGTCCGCCTCTCTCGCGGCACGGCAGGGCACGCCAGACGCTACGCTGCTCTCGGATGTCTGGTGGCAGAAGTTCTGGCTCGCTGGCGCCATCGCGCCGCTGGACCCATATCTGGCTGCCGAGAAGGTCGACCGTGCCGACATCGTGGAGTCGTTCGCCACGGAGGGCACGCGAAACGCGAAGCTCTGGTGGATGCCCTTCGCAAGATCGACTCCGATGCTCTACTACAACCGCGACCTCTTCGCGAAGGCCGGGCTGCCCGACAAGGCGCCTGAGACCTGGAATGAGTTGCTCGACCTAGCGCCGAAGCTGATTGAGAAGGATGGCGCGCACCGATTTTTCAAAGTCTTGGTGAATGTTCCACTCG
>CAZHZF010000015.1:7588-48625 GCA_964536925.1 uncultured Dehalococcoidales bacterium
GGCCGCCTTCGCGATGCCACTCGGCGCGTCCTACAACGCCTGGGTCTTTCAGCCCGTGGTGTGGCAGTACGGCGGACGGTATTCGGATGACGAGTACAGGATCACGCTGGCCGAAGCGAAGGGGGTCGAGGCAGGCCAGTTCTACCAGGATCTCGTCCACCGGTACGGCATTGCGACCGTGCCGAAGGATCATCAGGTGGACTTCCAGAACGGCCTGGTGGCGATCATCTTCGCCTCGACCGCTGGCCTGGCCGGCATCGAGACGAACTCCAAGTTCCGGGTGGGGACGGGCTTCCTCCCGAAGGGTCCGGCCGGTTTCGGTTGCTGCACCGGGGGCTCGGGCCTATCGCTTCTGAGCGCCGCACCCGAGGAGCGCCGCGTCGCCGCATTCACCTACATCGCGTGGGCCACGGCCCCGGAGCACACGGTGTGGTGGTCGCAGAACACCGGATATATGCCGGTCCGCAAGTCGGCGATCGACGGGGACAAAATGGCGGCGTTCTACAAGGAGAAGCCGAACTTCCAGACCGCGGTCAAGCAGCTGCCGCTCACGAAGCCGCAGGACTGGGCGCGCGTCGGCATCGCCAACGGCGATCAGATGATCGGCAAGGGTCTGGAGCGCATCACGGTCACGAAAGAAGCCGTTCCCGCCGTGTTCCAGGATGTCGCGGCACAGCTGACCCGGGAGGGAAAGGCCGTTCAGGATCAGCTAACGAAGATGAAGTAGAGACGTCGGCTCCCTGGCGGCCTAGGCCGCCAGGGGGCCGACCCCTGGCGAGGCGACGAGACCCGAATACCCCCGATTCTGTACTGGACTGAGACGCCGAATCGTCGAGATCAACCCCTCTGTCCAATCTCGGCTTGCGGCGAGGTACGGCGACATATGGCGGCCTACGGCGACGGAAAAGGTGCACCAAAGGGACCCCATGGCTCAATTCTCCTTCCGACGGACCTGCGTTGCCAAGGCGGCACGCCTCTGCCACTCAGTGATCATCAGGACACTCGTGCGGCGATCCCGACCGACCAGGACGTAGGGGAGGGTTCCGTCAAGGAACCACTGGAGCACTTGCTCCTTGGACACCCCGAGGACGGATGCGGCCTCGACAACCGAGAGGAGCCGCACCGATCCCTCCGTCACCCTTTCCCGCCTCGCCCCATCATCTGCCACACCCACGCCGTGCTATCCAGCGGGTCGGGCCGCGTCGTCCGCGCCGGGGACAGAATCCGCGCGATCGCGTCCAGGTCGCGCGGCCGCCAGAGGTAGACCTCGACGCCCTGACAGCCGCTCAGCACGGTGAGCCAGTGCCTCTGGGCGTCGCTGGGCTTTCCGTCGTCGGATTTCAACTCGGCAACGATCAGCCGCGGGGCACGCACCAGGACGAGGTCAGGCCAGCCAGCCGCGGAACGCGTCGAGCGATAGGTGTGGTACCGCGCCCACTGAGTGATCTCCGCGAGCTTGCGGACCTGGGCGTCGAGCTGCGCCTCGCCGATCGCCTCCTGGACCAGAGCGCGGAAGGTCACTCGACGCTCCGGATCGTCACGCCGCGATTGCGGCCGTAGTGCTCCTGGCAGGCGACCCGAATCCACTCCTCCGTCGCCTTGACGATTCGATCGTGTCCCGCGGCCGCGGTGGACGGATCGCGCCGCACGTCGTCCGCTCCGACCTCGTGGGCACGGTTGAAGCCGATCTCCTCGAAGCGGCAATGCGCGCTGACCCCGATGCCGGTGTCGCCGACCTCTCGTGCGGCGAGCACGCCCACCCGCGCCCACCGCACCGGCCACGCATCGCCCAGGTCGATCTGCTCGGCCAGGAGCAATTCCTTGACCGAGCCTCGATCGATCTCGCACAGGTGACGGAATCGCGCGAGGTGCAGATCGACGAAGCGCGCCACCCACTCGGCAGGCACCGGCTGCGCCGCGTCCAGATCGCGCAGCATCGCCCGGCCGCGGATCAACTTCTGCTCGATCTCGTCTGTCGTGGTGTCCCGTACCTCAGGTGGGACGGTCGGGTCGAAGGCGGGGAGCGCACGCTGCGCCGCCTCGCGTGGCGTGGTACGCGATTCGACTACCCGCGACCCGGCGTAGATGCTTCTCGCGGTGCCCCTGCTCACCTTACCCTCCTATGCTCCGTGTGAGAGTGGGACAGTCCGGGACGGCTCGGGACAGACATTGGGACAGACCTTTTGGCTGAAAATGGGCCGTTTTGATCTCACCTGGGACAGTGGGACAGTCCGGGACAGTCATTTCGTGTCCAAAGAGCCCGGACCGTCCAGAACTGTCCCGCTTCGGCATCCCCGCCTCCTCCACCTCCCTTTTTCCGGCCTGGCCTCCCCCTGTCCCGATTCGTCTGTCCCACTGTCCCAAGCCACCCGAAAAACCAGTGATTTCGAGATCAAAACAGCCGGGACAGAGCCGAGAAAGGCTGTCTGTCCCAGTCTGTCCCAGTCTGTCCCACTGTCCCAGTGCGATCACCCCAGGGCCTCGAACTGATCGAAGTCCGTGATCCTCCAGTGCCCGACTGCGACCTTCTCCAGGCACGTCTGGGTGGGACGCTTCAGGATGTCGGCCAGAGCGAGGGCCAGCCGTGTGCTGCTGATCCGAGGTGTCCCCGCGAGCCTCGTCGCGATCGAGCCCTCGTGGTCGCGCGCCCATGCGAGCGCGTGGCGTCGGACCTCACTGACACTGACCTCATCGCGCGACCGCGCAGAAGTGCTTGCTGTTGCCTCACTGCCGATCGCCACCAGTGCCTTCTCCAGGCGCGCCTTCTCGCCCCTGAGAGCGGGTAGGGCCTGCTCGTGCTCCGCGATCTCTCGCACCAGGTCCGTGAGCCGTTGGGAAATCTGCGCCTTGATCGTCTCGATGTTCACGCGCCCTCCTCCTGTCGCCAGCCTGGACCCAGGGCTTTCTCGGTTTCTTCCAATTGCCGGATGAGGGGTGCATCCACCGCAATACGGCGTTGAGCGATGGCGTGGTACCGCGCCGAAAGCTCGACGCCGATGGCGAGCCGACCAAGCGCGGTCGCCTCGACCACAGTCGTTCCTGACCCTGAGAATGGGTCGAGGACCAGATCGCCCGGGCTGGATCCGGCGAGGACGCAGCGCCGCACGAGGGCGCGGGGGAAGTGCGCCCGGTGCTCGTCCCGGTGGCGATCCGCGACAATCGGCCAGACCGAGCGACGATTCCGCGTCGTACGGAGATCAACCACCGATCGGTGAAAGCTCGCATTGGCGCGGGTGCCTGTGGAGTGATCAGGCGCGGTCTTTGGCCCTGTGCCCGAGGCCGGGACTTTGCGGGATGCGGGCACTCGTGCGTGCGCGTTGCCGGTGACCGGTTCGGCGATGGCGGCCGCGTGGTACAGGTATCGGTCGTTGCGCACGAGAAGAAAGAGGTGCTCGTAGTCCAGCGTCGGGCGATCGGTGCACGACTCCGGGAGGCACGTGGGCTTCTGCCAGATGACGTCCCCGCGCAAAATCCAGTCATCGGCGATCAGTGCGAGGGCAAGGCGCCAGGGCAACCCGAGCAGTGACTTGCGTCGCGGCAAGCCGGGACCAGAAGGCGCGAGTGACGAGCGATGCGGCTTGGCGCCCCCGATACCCGCGCCCTCACCGCGTCCATTCCCAGGTGTCGAGTTGAAGCGGTCGCCGTAGTTCAGCCACACCGTGCCATCTGGGCGCAGGACGCGACGCACTTCGCGGAACACCTTGACCAGGGCGCTGACGTGCTCATCGATCGACGGCTCGAGGCCAAGCTGCCCCTCGGTCCCGTAATCACGCAAGCGCCAGTAGGGTGGGCTCGTCACGACTGTCTGGATGGTTTCACTCGGAATCTCCGCGAGCCCGTCACGTACGTCGGCGTTGACCAGTGCCCAGCGGGTGCGTCCACAGAGGACGCGCTCGACATCGTTCATCGGTCCCCCGCCTTCCGCGCGCCGAAGCGCTCCGCGGCCTCCTGGAGGAAGCCTCGATCGATCCGGAGGCAGTGCACCCGTGCACCGCCCTCGCCGAGACGCTGCCGACGCACGTCCTGCCCGCGGTCGCGGATCACCCGGAGCTTCTCCAGTTCGGCATAGAGCCGCTGCGACCGTTCCAGCCAGCCGAGCCCCTCGACGTTCTCGCGGAGCCACTTCACGACGTGCTGCGAGGGCCACCAGTCAGCCAGGGGGCCGGTCTGGTGGTTCGTCGCGACGAACTCGACGAGTCCCTCGAGGATCGCGACCTCGACGTGCTCCTGGCTCTCGCGGCCGCGCTTCTCCTCGACCGATGCCCGCGCCAGGCGCAGCATCCGCGCGGCCAGGCCGTCCTGCGGGTCCAGATCGCCGCCACGGGCCAGGTGATCGTCGAGCCAGAGCGCGATCGTCAGGATCGGCGTCCACAACTCGCGATCGCGATCGCGCAGGTCGGTCCAGCCGACGCTCGCCCCCACGTCCTGGACGATCCCGTCCACACCCTCGGCGATCATCCGCGCGATCTCGGTGCCCTCGGTGAGGGCCAGGCAATAGAGCTTGTCCCGCGTCGCGTGGAGGATCGGAATCGCCTGATCGGCGAGGAACTCCTCGACCTGCGCCTCGGCGCGCTTCCGCGCCAGATGGAGCGTGATCATCCGATCGCCGAGAACTGCCTCGATCCCACCGATCGAGCCGAAAGCCTTGGGCGAATAACAGTCGAAGGCGGTAGGCTCACTGTTCTGCCCGACGCAACGAATCACCGGGAAACCGGTCTTGTAGCCGGCTTTCAAGATCTCCATACGGTCGTCGGGTTGCTCGTCTTTCGACGCCTTACCACCGTGAAGTTTCTCGGCCTCGTCGATCAGGAGGGTCGGCGAGCACGCCTCGATCGTGCGGTACATCGCCGCCGGCGTGATCGACGCCGATGACAATGCATTCCAGGCAAGCTCCTGGATCACACCTAAGGTCAACGTCTTTCCGCTCCGGAACGGCGCGTGCAAATGCAGATACGGGAAGCTGCGGAACAGGGCGTACCAGTAAGTACCGATTGTCCACAAGCTCAGCAGGTCGTAGTAGGCGGGGTTGGGGTAGTCGATCCAGCGCTGAAAGTGCGCGCGAACTTCGCGGTAGACCGCGAGCGGATCGACCTGGACGTCCTCCCCGAGGAATCGCCGCAGGGAGTGATCGCCTGTCGAGCGGCGCCAGCGATCGGCGATCAGGGGCAGGGGTACTCTGGTTCTGGGCCAGGACACGCCCTCGATCGACAGGTCGTCGAGTGGCGTGATCGCACGCCGGCTCGTGACGACGTGCGGCACGAGCTCTTCGATGACGCGATCGTCCTTGAGTGTGCGCGCACGGACGACGATCGCCAGGTGCGTCACTCCGTCGTGCACGAACTGGTGGGGGTTGACCACCTTGCGGTCCTCCCAGATCACCCCGGCGCGGTCCTGGTGCTCGACCGTGGCCTCGACCTGCTCCTCCTGGAGCTTGAGCGCCGCGGCGATCGCTTCCCGGATCGGCTGGAGCGTGATCCCGAGGCGCTTGCCGAGCCGGCGCCCCATGTGATCCCTGAGCACCGCGGGCATCCGCGCGATCGCGGGCACGATCGCGTCGAGGTGTCGCTGGATCTCCCCTGCCTCGACCGCTTCCGGGATCTGCTCGATCCGCCATTCGGGCCAGGGCTTCGCTGTGGCCGCGAGCGCTTGCAGATCCCCGCCCGCGCGCACGAAGTCCGAGAGGTCCTGATCGGGCGGGAAGGCGATCACCCAGGCGCGCATTCCGAACACCTCGCCAGCCCGCTGCAGGAGTCGCCGCCCCGACTCGTCGGAATCGGCCGCGACGTTGATCCGGTCGATCCGCTGAAAGAGCGGCAGGAACGCGTCTTTGAGTCCGCCCGTCCCGCGCACACCCACCGCGGCGAGGCCGCACTGCACGGCCATCGCGGTGTCCGTGTCGCCCTCACAGAGCCAGACCTCACGCGTCCCGTCGGCGCGCCGCCCGGCCGGGTGACGCAAGCCGCGCGCGTTCAGCAGGGGCGCTTCACCGCTCGGGATCGCGACGTACTTTGGACCCTTGCCCTCGTCCGGCCACGCCCGCCCGGCGATCCCGACGATCTCCTCGCCGCGCCCCCAGATCGGGAACGTGAGGCGGCCGTAGAGGGCAGCCCGACCGCTCTCGGCGATCAGTCCCGCGTCGCGCGCGGCGCTCCTGTCGCCCAGGGCAGCCAGGTCCACGTCGCCCTGGGCGAACCCGACCAGGTACTCCTCGAGGAACTCGGCCTTGTAGCCGCGCCCGATCAGCCACGCGCGCGCATCAGCCGGCAGCGCAGCGTGGTAGTGCTCGACGGCCTTCCGGAGCGTCGCCGTCCGGTTCAGGTGCTCCTGGCGCTGCCTCTCTGCGTCCGGATCGGCGCGCAGCGTGACACCTGTCTCCTGTGCCAGCCGGCGCAGCGCCTCACGAAAATCGATCCCCTCGTGACGCTCCAGCCAGTCGAACACGTCGCCTGACGCGCCGCAGCCGAAGCAGTGGAAGTGGTCCTCCCAGACCCGGAAACTCCCGCTCTTTTCGGCGTGGAACGGGCACAGCCCGAGGTTCCCCGTCCCGTTCGCGTGCAGCTGCACGGCGCGGCCGACAAGATCACGCAGGTCGAGGCGGTCCTTGATCTCGTCGACGAGGGTCATGGGTCGATGGGTGCCCGGGCCAGTATCCGCAGAGCGACCTCCAGGACACGTGCGAGCCGCCCATTGATCTCCTCATCCGTGAGTACGTCGGCGAGGAGAGCATCGGCGCTAAGGCGATCGAGTGCGCGGATGTAGGCTCCGACCTCTCCGGCCATCTCTCCGATGGCCGTCTCCAGCGCTCGGATTCGCTGCCCCGTCTCCGCAATGTGGCGGGCGGCGCGCTCGGCTCTCACGGAGACCCACGCCAGGTCGCGGATGGCCGCCGCCTCTTCCTCGATCGTCATGGGTGGGCCTCAAGCGGTTGCTGGCGTTCCCAGTCGCGGTCGTCCTCGGCATCCTCCTCGCCTCGCTCGCGCGCCCACGCCTCTTGATCTCGGATATCACCTTCGACATCTTCGACAGGCAGCGTCGGCCGGAAGAGCCAACAGTCGCTCGTCCCTGCCTCTCCCTCCCACACGTAGAAGGGATCGAGATTGACGCGCCTGGACGACAGAAGTGGGTGGCGGCAGTCTACTTCGTTATGGAACCAGTCTGCGAACCGACACACACCGCAGAGCGAGGTCGAGACACGCGGCCCCTTGGGGTCGGCCGCCCGGATCGACTCGTGGACGGCGGCGAGCGCACGTCGAAACTCGGCGCGTTGTTCCTTCTTCACAGCAGGCCCCCGAGCCAGTACAGCCCGCGCCCGGCGATCAATTCGATCCCCAGTTGCCGCCGCGCGCGGGCGCGGGTCTGACAGATGAGGCCGCGCACGGCGTCGCATTCGGACTCGCGAACGTCTCGGTACAGCCGTGCCGCCAACTCCCGTGTCTGGCAGACACCTCGCGCGAGGGCGACCAGGAGCGCCATCTCCATTGGGGAGAAGCGCGCCATTCGGTCGCCGACGATCACCTGGCGCAGGCGTGGCGCGATGAGCACGTCGCCGCAGTGGATCACGTCCAGCGGCAACCCCTGAAGCCGCCGATTCAGCTCGGCGGTGATCTCCGTTGTGGAGAGCGCACGGATATCGGGTGCGGGGTTAGGGAGCGCGCCGGCGTGCTTCACTCGCTGACTGCCGGTGCGTACACCGACGCCATCGGCAGCTTCGCCCGCCAGCGATTGATGCGCGCCTCCCGACGTCGCCTTTCCTGCACCGTCAAGCGCGCTCCGGTCGAGGGCGAGTAGTCGTAGCGCATCGGCATGACCCCCTCGACGTGGGCCGCCGCGCCCCCGAACGCGAGCGTGATCAGGATCGCGTCCCGTGTCTCATCGTGTGGCAGGCCAAGCGCAAGTGGGATGTCCTCAGACCTGGTGACGGACTGAAGCCTGGCGACGCGCTGAAATGCCTCAACGGCGTCGCGCAGGTAGCGCAGGTTGAGCCAGCACGCCCCGTTTCCGCGACAGCCGCACGCGTCGCGGTCCCGCGACACCGGAATGGGCCGCAACACAACCGCATCCGGTTGGGCCAGCAAAACCTCCCGATCGATCGGCATGCTGAGCGCGGCATCCCCGCCCTGCTTGATCGCGAGCGAGATGACGGAAGTTCGCCCTGACGGCAGTGAGGCGGGAAGCGCGGCTACCAGTTCCGAGAGCCACACGACCGTCCAGACGCGGTAGAGCGATGCCCGCTCTCGATAGTGGTCGAGCCGAGGGAAGTGATGCAGTCCTACGTCAGGGCGTCCAGCCTCCTCACCTCGCGTCGTCACGAGGCAGTCGAGCTCCTCGCTACTCGTCGGCCGCGCCGTTTCCGTGATGTCGACCGAGAAGCGGATCCCATCAGTTGCCGAGGCGTGCAGGCTCGTCGCCCCTACCCGTGTACTGCGCTTGACGCGCACGAACCCGATCGCGAGGCGGCGCGCGACGGCCGTCCCCTGGCCGACGAAGACCTCGTCGTCGGCCGTCACCGCGACTGCGTGCTTCACCCGTGAGACCGCCGCCAGGACCGCCCTCTCCCTGAGTCCCATCACGTCGCCACCCTCTCGGCAATCCCCGCCCGCGTGCAGCACGCAGGGCAGAGCCACGCCCCGAAGAGCCACGCGATCCGGATCAGAGGCACCTTGCAGCGGTTCTGTGGCGGGAGCAGGTGTGCGGGAATGAAGCGCACACGATGCGTGATGAGCGCGCAGGACTGACAGGATGCGGGCTGGGTTGGGGTCGACGTTCGGTGTGTAGTCACGCCGCACTCTCCTCTCGCTCGCACACCGCGAAGAACGCCTCGACCTGTGTCACCGATCGCACCCTCGGCGCGGGAGGCAACGCGTCGAGGATCGACGAGCCGTACCCTTTGCTCGTGAGGCGTCCATCCAGGAGCGCCACGACGCCGGTATCGGTCGCAGTACGGATCAGACGCCCGAAGCCCTGCTTGAAGGCCATCGCGCAGGTGGGAATCGCGAGCCGACTGAACCAGGCCCACTTGTCACCCGATGCGGCGACCAGGGCGTCACAGCGCGCCTGATACACCGGCTCGTCTGGTGCCGGGAAGGGCAGCTTGTCGATCGCGACCAGTGACAGCGCGTCGCCCTGGACGTCGACCCCGGTCCAGAACGACCGCAAACCGAAGAGGACGGCCGATCCGCTCGCCTTGAACTCCGCGACCAGGGTCTGTGGCGACGCGTCGCCCTGGCGCAGGACGAGGTATGTCCGAGCCAGATCGGGTGCAATCCGGTCGTAGACCTCGCCGAGCGCGCGGCGCGAGGTGAACAGCAGGAACGCACGGCCATCGCTAGCCTCGACCAGGGCGCGCATCGTCTCCGCGAGGCGACCGAAGTACCCGGGCTGGTCGTCACGGCCGTAATACCGCGAGGGGTCGAACTCGAAGCCGGGCTCGGGCAGGTAGATACGCGCGTGCGCCCGGTAGTCGAAAGGGGAATCGACCACGAGCTCGTCGGCTTCGTCCACGCCGCATCGATCGCGCAGAAACCCGAAGGACGAGCCGCCCTTCTCCAGCGGCGTCGCGGTCAGAGTGGCACTGGTTGCGATCGTCGGCCACTTCGCCCAGAGCGCGTCGCGCAGGTGGTCCGCGACCGAGATCGGGGCGAGCTTCAGGATCAGCCGCGGCTCACCCTTCCGCGTCGCCTCCCGCTCGGCATAGAGCACGTGCGAGCGCTCGACGCCACCGGCCAGGATCGACTGGAAGAGATCGCCGCGCTCCTGGATCCGGTCGGCGTAGCGCTCTAGCCGCGCGCGCGTCGCCTGGTCGTGCGTGGAGAGGGATGAGGCCGATCTCGCCTGGCGCGCCAGAGGGCGCAGCGCCTCACTGACCGCCTCGGCCAGGACGCGCAGTGCCGGATTCGTCGCGATCGCGGAAGCGCCCTTCTCTCCGACGAGCCTGTCCAGGTCGGCAAAGAGCGCGTCGTTGGCCACGACCGCGCCCGCGATCTTCTGCTCGTCAAGCGCGGCAGTGCGGGCCAGGCGCGATCGGAACAGCCCGCGTAGGCCGTGCTGGCCGATCTCCTCGGTGAAAGCCTTGGTCGCGACATCCTCGAGGGTGTGCGCCTCGTCGATCACGACCAGGTCGCGATCAGGGAGCACCCCGACTCCATCCTCAGTGCGTGCGCGCAGACCCAGGTCGAGCGTCAGGAGCGTGTGATTCACGACCAGGACCTGGGCCAGCTTGGCTCGCTGCTTCGCCCGGACCGCGTAGCAGCGCTGGTACTGCGGGCAGTCCTTTCCCACGCACTCGTCACTCGTCGTGGTGATCCGCGCGAGCAGATCCGGGGACGGCGTGAGCGGCGCCTCGGCCAGGTCACCCGTGGATTCGGCGTCGAGAGTGTCTACCCATGCGCGCACCCGCGCGAACTCGTCAGGCTCGCCGGATCGTTGCCTCGGCGCCCCGAAAAGCTCGCCCTGAATCAGTCCCTGAGCCGAAAGCTCCTCCTCCCACTTTGAAAGACAGAGGTAGTTTCCGATCCCCTTCAGGACTGCGAAATCGACGGGCACGGGCAGCGTCGCCTTGAGGAAGGGGAGGTCCTTCTTCGCCAGCTGGTCCTGGAGCGCCTTCCCCTCAGTGGACACGATCGTCTTGAGGGGGCGCCCGGCGTCGCGTGCGTAGAGCGCGGGGACCAGGTATGCCAGGCTCTTGCCGGTTCCGGTTCCCGCCTCGGCCAGGAGCGTCGTGCGGTCGGCGATCGCCGCCGCGATCCGCTCGGCCAGGACGATCTGTGGCTCGCGTGCCTCGTACCCCGGCAACCGCTGGGCGATCACGCCGCCCGGGCCGAGCACGTCGCGCATCGTCACTGGTGGTTGTGGCGACGCGGGCGGGCCGTTTTCCTCGAAGTCGTCGTCTGTGATCACGTCGCCGAACGCGGTGCCGATGCGACGCATCTGCGCCACGTCGATCGTCACCGGCGGGACGTCGCGGAAAACGTCCTCGGCGTCGAAGCCGATCTCGCCGATCTGGCGTGTGTACTTCCGGCACCGCGCGGCGATCGCGGCGATCTGGTGCTCCGACGCCACCCCTCGCGCGCGATCGATCTGCCAGACCAGGCGCTTGATCGGCCTGTAGTCAGCACCATTGAACCCGACGTCATTGCGCCGCACCGGCGCGCCGCCGTCGTCGCCACGGTGGAGAAGGATGCGTGCGACCGCGACGACGGGGTGTTCCGTCGTCGCGGTCGTCCTGTGGCTGCTGAGCGTGACCATCAGAACGGAAGATCCCCCTCGCGCACCGGTGCGGCGCGCCTGGCCGCCTGGGCGCGAGGGGTCGGCTGCGTCGGAGGCTCCGGTGTGGCCGGCGCGGCCTCGGGCTCGGCGTGCGCCTCCTCGACCACGACCTCGGGCTCCTGAGAGCCGAGTCCGCGCGTCGCACGGGCCAGCGCCTGCCACGGCTCGATCTCGGAGGGCTCGAACCACGCCTCGACCTGGGGGTCGAGGACCACGAACTTACCGCGATCGTTCTTTTCCAGCCGGGTGGCGAGCCTGACGCCCGCGGTGTAGGTCGGGCGCCGCTTGCTGAGGAACTGGGTCTGCAGCGGCCTCACGGCGCGCAGAGACGTACCCCTCACGCCGATGATCGCGACCTCTGAGGTCTCGCGATCCGCGACCAGGTAGGTGTAGCCGTAGGAGCACGCTTTGAGCTCCTTCTGGCCGTCCCGCAGCGCGGCCGCGAGGTCACGGTTTGCCTGGGGATTGAACTGGCAGGCGGCGCACGCGCCGTACTCCGAGCCGGTCACGGCGTCCCGACTCGTGCACTCCGGGTGCTGCTCGGAGCGGTCGCCGCTCCAGAGCACACGTGACGGGGAGATCGACAGGATCACCACGTCCAGCACCGCGCGGAACTCGCCGGTGATGCTGTTTCGCCACTGGCCGACGTGCTGCTCGGCCCCGTCGAACTGGCTCGTCGGCTGGATCAAGTTCCAGCGCGGGATGACGAAGTCGCGCTGCCCGAGGCCTTCCAGGCCCTCGATCGGGACGCCAGGCGCCACGAGCGGCGCGGGCGCGGGAACTGCGAGAGAGGTGGGCACCATGCCTAATTTCTCCTCCGTTTATTTGCTGGGGTCGCTAGGTGGCGAGGAATCGCAGCGCCGCGACGCGGTAGTCGATCGCGCGCTCGATGCCACGTGACGAGCGCTTCATCAGGTCCAGATCGACCGCGAACCGCGCGCGCTGATGCTCGGCCTGGCGCAGCGCCTCACGCGCCGCCTGAACGCCTGGATCGCGCTCGACGAGCACGTCCCGCTGGATCTTCCTCGCGGCCTCGGTCTTTCCGTCGATCGTGTCGGCGGACAGGCTGGCGAACTCGGCGTTCCGGATCGCCTCGGCGAGCGCCCCCTTGGCCGCCTGGACCTGGACCTCGGCCTCGAGGTCTCCCCGGACCAGGTCGCCGAGGCACGTCTCGACGGTGGCGAGCTGGACCAGGAGCTCGCGACAGGACAGCTGCTCGGAGAGCGCGATCTTGCGATCGAGCAGCGCCGTCTCGGGGTGGATGAAGCTAGCCGAACCGGTCACGCGTCACCCCCGGTCGTGCTCAGCGCGCGGAAGCTCTCCAGGGCCCACTGCGCGGCTCCCACCGCACCGAGGTCGCGCAGGTCGCAGTAGGCCTCGAACTGCGCGCGACGGGTGAGGCGCTTCCCCTCATCACTGAGCAGATGCCACGCGCGCCGTTCGGCGCCGAGCGCGCGACACACGCGGTTCTCGGCGATCTCGCGCAGTTCGTCATCGCTGAGTTCGCGGAATCGGATCGGCGCCTCGGCCTGCCAGACGCCGTGAAACCAGCCCATCAGGCCACCTCCGCGACGTGGCCGCTGAGGAGCGCGCTCTCCCGGAGTGCGACCAGGGCGACGACGCGCTGGTGCGCGGCCGCGGCGCGCTCGCGCGAGCCGAAGTCGCGGTGGGTCAGGTACGCCGCCTTGCACGCGTCCGCCTCGCGGTGCGCGTCCTCGATCTGTCGATCGAGCCAGGCCAGGTCCGGGAAGTGGCGCGTGTGAAACGGGATCGAACGCCGGTTCGGGGTGTAGCTCCCCGAGCCGACCCGCGAGTAGCGCTGCAGACGTGCTACGGTCAACGTGCTCAACGGCTTCCTCCTTTGGGCTCAGGCGGCGTCCCGATTCGACCTCGGGACGCCGCCTCTTTCTGTCTCGCGGGTCGCGATCTCGACCGCGCGCGTCAGCGTCGCGATCGACACGTCCGATCCGCAGTGCTTGCGCAGCGCGTTGACGATCTCGCGATCGCCTGCGATCCGCGAGTGAAGGTCGTCGCTCGCCTCACGGAGCATTCGCCGACGCGCGCGGGCCATGTCCTGGAGCACGTCACGCCGCGCCGTGATCTGCGCGATCACCGCCTCGCAGTCCTCGATCTGCTGGTCCAGCGCGTCGAGGTCGTCGAGGCTGTCGGCGACGTGACGCGTGAACACCACGCGGCAGCCGCCCGCCTGGATCTGGATGTCACTCACTTCTCTCACCTCCTTCCCGTGACGAGTTCGCGAAATCGAATCGCCCATCCGGCGAAAGGCGCCGGAAGATGGAGAGAGATCGGGAGGGACCAAGATGGTTGCGAGTGACCCCATTTCACGGGGCGGGTACTGGCGTGAGGGAGGCGGTTTCAGGGTGGAAGAGCACGCGTTCCGGGAGGTCGAACGCGAGGGCACACCGCGCCCGAAACGCCAGGGTCGGCTCGAAGCGGCCGGTTGCGATCGCTTTGACGTGACTGTGGGAGTACCCGGTGCGCGCCGCGAGCCAGATGAGGTCGCGGCCTTGATGGCGCAAGATCTCCCAGATCGGGTGTTGCGTGGCGAGGCGTTGCATTGCGTCCACGAGTATGGCGAGGGCCTATCGGGGTGTCAATACCCAAAAGTACGATTGCGAGGCGTGGACGCAACGAGACGGTTCGCGGAGTACCTCGAACAGCAGATGCGCGCGCGCGACCTCAGCGTCCGCGAGATGGCCCGCCTGCTCGAGATCGACGTGTCAAACCTGTCGCGCTACCTCAACGGCAAGCAGGTCCCGGGGCGCAGAAACATTCAAAGGATGGCGCGCGGACTCGGTATCACACCGGCCCAAATCAACGAGATGCTGCCAGTTGAGGCGCAACAGCGCGCGCGCGATGCAACAGTAGACACTCCTCCCGCCCTCAGCCTTCCCCCGTCGTGGCGCCAGGAGATCACGGCCGCGGTCGAAGCAGCCTTGAAGGAGGTCCGTGCCACGCAGGCGCGCCCCGAGCCCCCGCGCGGGTTCTGGATTCGCCGTCTCGACGAGCAACGTGTCAGCGCGTCGCGCGCTCTCGGTCACGGTGAAGATTGGGCATGGTTTCAGCCACCACCCGATCTGGAAGGAGGGCTGGACCCAGAGCGCTTCGTGCAACTCCCGGTGATCGGCGCGTGTCTGGAGCCAGTGATCCATGAGGGCGACGAGATCGTGGTCGATCGACGCGGCGAACTGGTCGAGGGCGCGATCGTCGTGGCGCATCACGACGGCGATCTCCTTGTCAAGCGCCTCGCGCTCGTCGATGACGCGCAGTGGCTCGTCGCCGACGACGGCACTCGCCACGAGATCGACGACAGCACGCGAATTCACGGCGTGGCGATCAGGGTCGTTCGCGATCTGAGGGTCGAGTGAGCCGGCTCGCGGTGGTCCTGCTCGCGGTCCTTGTCGCCGCGTGCGCCACCCCTTCGGCGCCCGCCGTCAAGGCGCCCGCCGCCGCGAAACCGACCGCGGCCGCGCCCGTGTCGATCGCGCCGACGCCTACTGTGCCCGCGAAGCCGACAGCTGCGCCAAGCGCGACCACACCGTCCAAACCGACAGCCGCGCCGACGCCCGTACCGAAGCCAGCCGTTCCCACCCCGGCCGCGCCCGCAAAGCCCACGAGCGCGGCCGGGGCCGCCAGGAAGAGCGCGCCCGTAGTCCGCGTGGTCGATGGCGACACGGTGCGACTGGTCGTCGATGGCCGCGAGGAACCCGTGCGGGTCATCGGTCTTGACACGCCCGAAACCGTCGATCCGCGCCGATCCGTCGAGTGCTTTGGCCGAGAAGCGTCACGCCGCGCGACGGAGCTACTTCCGGTCGGGGCAGTCGTCCAGGTCGCCGCCGACCCGACCCAGGACACGCGCGACGCGTTTCAGCGGCTCCTGCTTCACGTCTGGCTTCCTGATGGCCGTTCGTTCGCGCGGACGATGATCGCCGAGGGGTTCGCGCACGAGTACACGTACCGCGTGCCCTACCAGGGCCAGGCCGAGTACCGTGCGGCGCAACGCGAGGCTGAGGCCGCGAGCCGGGGGCTGTGGGCACCGAGTGCGTGCCTGGCACCAACGACGCAGCCTCCCGCGAAAGCTCCCGTCTCGCCCGCAGCCACGCGCGCGCCGGCCGCCGCGCAAGGCGCGGGGATCACGCTGGCCGTCCAGGGTGCATCACCAGGAGGACGCGCCAGCGCGACCGTGACGACCGCGCCGGGTGTGGTGTGCGCGATCATCTATACGACGCCGGCCGGGACTAACTCGACCGCGCAGGGCCTCGGAGACGCGACGACGAGCGCCGCCGGCGTTGCATCGTGGTCCTGGACGATCGGCCCGTCAACGCGCCCCGGCACCGGCTCGGTCCGCGTCACCTGCGGCGCGCTGACCGCGACCCAGCCGATCCAGGTGGGCTAGCCGCCCGGGTTGAGAGAAAACGCGGCGCCACGAGTTTTCAAATTCGTGCCGTTTTCGGCACAATTCCCCTTGACACCTACTACCGCTATCGGCATAATTACCGGTGTCAGGACTGAGCGAGAAGGCCCAGCCTGAGGAGGAAGCAGGAATGGCACTGAGGCTGGAGACGATCGAGTCCGTGGTCGAGGTCGCGAATGAGGCGCTCCCTATGTGGGAGACGATGTACCCCACGGACCAGCGGGTGCGCTGGGCGGTGGAGTGCGCGCGCGCCGTGGTCGCTGAGTCGCGGACGCGCGTGAAAGACGCAGAACACCGCATCGCGATCGCGAAACGCGCCCTGGCCGACGCCCGCGACGCCTGGGCAGCCGGGCGGTACTACTTGGCAGCAAGCTTCGCCGCTGAGGTCGCGTACCATGCGGCCTGGGCCGCCGACGCAGGTGACATCCACGAGCGGGCGACGAGTCTCGCCCGCGATCGGGCAGAGATAGACGACGCGATGCTCCGTCATCACGACGCGAATCAAGATCGCCGCGATGCCTTCTTCGCGGCCGAAATCGCGCTCGAGGCCACGGTCGGGCCCGAGGCACGGAGAGACGACTCGCGGTTGCGCCGCGCGGCAGCGGCCCGCGCCGAAGTCGCGTACTACGCGGCGCTCCATGCCGGCGTGCAGCGTGCCCAGGCGCTCTCCATATGACCGGCTACCTCACTGTGGCCCAGGCGTCCGAGCGCCTGGGCCTCTCGGTTCGCCGAGTGCGCCAGATGGTCGAGTCTGGCGCACTTGCGGGCGAGCGGCTCGGCCCGCGCCTCTGGGCGATCCCGGAGAACGCGGTCGCGGATTACCAGCGCGTCCCGCGCGGCCGGCCGCGCCGCGTGGTGGAGGGATAGGGGATGGACGACACGTGCCCGCGTTGTGGGCAAGAACTCAGCCGGGCCTACCGTGACGAAGGTTGGCTGATCGTGTGCGAGTGTGGCGACAGGTTCGAGCCGCACCCGCCAAACCCGTTCGCGGAAACCCTCGCCGCCTACGTGCGCGGCGAGGTCAGCATTGCGGTGGTCCTCCCGATCGCCAAGCTGATCGCCTCAGGGATCGAGCCCGACCCCGCCGACCGCTAACTCACACCCTGGCTGCCAGGGACTCCGCTCTCTGGCAGCCAGGGCAGACATGCTCGAACTCGGTGACGGTCCACCCCGAGGCGAGCGCGCGGCGGTCCAGGTCGATCGGCCTGGGCGTCGGCTCCGTGAGGTCTGACCCCAGGCTCACGCTCTGGCGCCGGCGGCACCGATTGCAGACCAGATCCGCGATGATCGCGTAGCGGATCACCCACGCAACTCCGGGTGACTCACGTCGAGCTTGCGGAGCACCTCGAGGCCATTCTGCAGGAGTGCCACGACCGTGGGCGCGACCGCCAGTTCCGCCGCGAGGATCAGCTTCGCGGCGAACGGCGCGAGCCGTACCGCGTCGTCGATCGCGCCGACCTCGATCCCGAGGCCAACCACGGCCAGAAAGGCGACGAGCGACTGAAGATACGTCCGCGCGGCGCGGACCAGGACGGACTGCCAGACAGGAATCACGGGATCTCTCCTTTCAGATCGCGCACCACGAAGTGGATCAGGCGCGCGTACTCGCGCTCCCGGTCGGTGCGCGCGAATCGCGCGAGCCACTCCTGAGCGCGGAAGAGCGGGCCGAGCACCGGAACCTCGAGCTCGGCGATGCGGGTCGGGTCGATCACGGGCATGGTGTCATCTCCTCTCAGAATGCGCTCCCAGGGGTGCAGCGGGCCGGGGCAGTTTGGCCGCGTGCACGCGTCGACCTGGTAGTGACCGACGACGTGCTGGCGATCGAGCGGGATCGATCGCGTCCGGGAAAGCCAAAGGTGGAGCTTCCGCGACGCGGCGATCTGTGGCCCAGTGAGCGCTTGGCCCGGGAATCCTTCGTGCTCGATCGCGACCGAGATCGAGTTCATGCCGACCAGGGTGCCCACCGCCTCAGCGATGATTCGGACCGACAGATCGGGCTGGCACTTCGGCCCGTTCGCCCAGCATGTGTCGGAGAGCGGCCGGTACTGCTCGACGCGGCCGTCTCGCGAGATCCAGAAGTGCGCGCTGGACCCCGCGTCTCCCGCGTCGCGGTTGAACCACCCGTACGGCGAGCCCAGGCCGTCGGCGATGTGATCGACAACCAGGCGAATCAGTCGCCCCGCCCGGCCGGGCGTGTAGTTCCGATCGATCGGACGGCGGATCGCATCCGGATACCAGTCCTCGAGGGCGATCGCGGCCTGGGGCGCGACAGGCACGGCACCGCGGATCGGCCAGGAGGGCTCCCAGGGCGACGTCGCCGCGGCGCACGCGACCGCGATCGGGTCGCAGTCAAAGCCCTTCCGCTTCCACTCATCGTTCGGGCCCGCCGTGAACGCGGTTGCACCCAGGATGTAGCTATCCGCCCCGAGCTCGTCATCGAGCTCCTCGAGCTCGGCGACGAACTCGGGCGCCATGACACCCTGCGCCTGCCAGCCGAACGGGCCGTCGCCAGGGGGGATGTACCCCTCGTTGACCGCCTGATCCCCGTCACGGACCCGATCGCGACCGCACTCCGTGATCAGGACCGGCGGATCGCCCGGCTGCCAGTAGTCGCGGTACCGCAGAGCGTTCCAGCGCGTGAGCCCTGCCGACGACCAGTAGGCATGGAGCGCGATCGCGTCCAGGCCGCACCACCCGGCCGCCCGAAACGCCTCCCAGTCCTCCTGCTCCCAGTCGCCCGTCGCCCAGGACGGCCCGGCGACCAGGAGGCCGTGGCCGTGAAGCGCCGGAACGACCGCTTTGAGGAACTCGAGGTATCGGTCGCGCAAATGCTTCGGTATCTCGTTGAGGACCTCGGCGTACAGGTTGGGGTGCCGGTACCCGCTGAGCGCCGCGAGGATGGCCCGCACGACACGCCCAGAGTCGAGCGTCCGGAGGATCTCCTCCTGCTCGGCCACGTCCCATACCACGCGCAGGACGCGGATCGCGTGATCGGGTGCGGCGTGGAACGCCTCCAGGTTGGAGCCGCCGTCGTCCCAGGCGATCTTGACGACGTTCGCCGACCGCGCCCAGGCGAGCGCCTCGGGCGTCGAGCGCTGGATGTGCGGGCCGACGCGCCTCACTGACTCACTCTTTCCAGGAGGCGATCGCCGCGAGTGCGAGAGCGCCGACCGTGATCACCACGGCGACGGGCCACCAGTCAGCCCAGCCCGTCCGCGCTCGCCCAATCAATTTCCGGGGCAGGCGCAGGGACGACACCGGGAAAGGGCGCGTCCGTCGGGATCGCAACCGCCCCCTCCGAGCCGATCAGATCGGCGTCTCCGAGCAGCTGCGCGATGCGCCAGCGCTGGAAGCGCAGGCGTTCCATCGTCCACACGTCGGGCCAGTTCTCGACGTGCTCCGGAGCCAGATCGATCACGGCGGTCATTTCGGGATCATCACCTCCACGATCTTGCTCGCGAACCCACCGATCGCCCCGCCCAGGATGACGAGCGCGGTGAGCACGCCCATCTGGCGATCCCGCGTGCTCTCCAGCGAGTCCACACGCTGCTCGACACGGCCGACACGACCGTTGATCGCCGTCACCTTCCGGTCGATCTCGATCGTTGAGGTTTCGATTCGCGCCAGTCGCTCGCCGCTCAGGGCGAGCGTGGCCTGGATGTGGGTGAGTGTCTGGACGATCAGGGACTCGTCGCTCATCGTGGCGTCTCCTCGCATCGTTGTCGTCGATCAGGCGGCCCCAGGAAGCACGCAAACCTCGAGCCCGGAGTAGTTGATCGCAGCGCCGAGGGCGTTCAGGGCGCCACCAGACGACTGGTACACGAACGCCTCGATGTAGTCCGTCGAGCCATTCACCGGGTACATCACCATGCAGTTGATCGCGATGTTCACGGCCGACCCCGCCGGGATCTGGTGCTCGACCACGTGCGTGGCCGACCCATTGATCCGAATCGCGATCACTCTGATACCGGTCGCGTTCGCCGCGAACGCGCACCGGGCAAGGATCAGCGCTGTCCCCGCCTTCGTCGGCGTGATCCGACTCGGGTTCGTGGACGTGTCATGCCATCCGTGGTAATCGAATACCTCAGTGCCGCTGCCGAAGCTGAGCGCCGTCCATGTCGAGTCTGAAATCGACTGGTTCGCTGTCAGTTGGACGGCGCAGACCTGGCGCTGCGAGAGCTTCGTGTGCTCGATCGCTGCGGATGCCGACACCATCGCATTGGTCACAGAGCCCCACGCCGGCGCAGTCCCGCCGATCAGGACCTGTGATGAGCTCCCCGCTGAGATCACCGCGACGGCGTTGGCGCCTGTGGCGTACAGCATCTGGCCGGCCGCGGTGGCCTTGGCGACCAGTGTCTCAAACAGGTTGCCAGATGAGCCGATGTAGCTATTGACTTCCGTATAGAGAAGCAGGTCTCCATTAGCCCACGTCTTACCTGCCGTATAAGCCATCTATGCGCTCCTGAAACCGAGATGCTCGTTCTCGCTAACGAGGTCCTCGGCGCTCTGGATTGGCCACCACGTGCGCATCTGGGCGTATGGCCTCGCGCTGAGAATGCGCTCGATGCGCTCTCTGTCGGCGGGGAAGGCGACGCGCCGCCAGCGCCCGAAGGCCGCGACGTTGGCACATCCGCAGCACCACAGGAACGGCTCCGAAGGCGCGACGTACTCGACGCCGTTGCAGATCGCGTCCGGGCACCGCGCGATCCAACGGCCGGCATCGATCCACGCGACGACTGGCTCCGCGTCCGAGACGCTGTCCATCGGCGGGATCGCCGATGCGTGCCCATGCCGCAGGCTTGCCTCGCGGAGGAACAGGAGGCGGTCGCTGGGCGTCGTCCAGCCGAATCGGGTATAGGCGTCGAGGATCGCACTCACCCGATCATCCCGTGCGTCCCCGTCGGCCCCAGCTGGGAGGTATCCAGGCGGAAGGGCGTGACGATCGTAGGCCCCTCCTCCACTACGAACAGTGTCTGATGGTTCCCCTCTGCGCCTGAGGTCCCGCCCGCGTGCCTGATCGAGTGGCTCGCAGCCAGGACATGGACCTCGTGGTTGAGGTACGTCCTCGAGGCGTCCACGACCGTGACGCGATCGCCTATGTCTCGCCCGAGGCACTCGACGAGCGATGCCGACGACCCGTTATCCATCGGGATCGTCGCCACGAAGCGCCCGGAGCCGTAGAGATCGGCGATCATATCGACGACGTGCTGCATCGTCCCGGAGCCTGACGTCGCGGGCCAGACTGCGTACGGGTACGGGATCTTCCCGTGGATCGCCTGCGAAGCCGCCAGGCTCGACGTCGGTGTGACGATCCGCTCCTCGACGACCGGCCAGAGATAGGCCCGTATCACCATACCCGTCCCGTCACCGGCGGCGCTGTCCACTGTGGCGCCGGCCGCCCCGGCCGTCATCGTCAGGGTGACCGACTGACCAGACGTGCGATTCAGCGCCGGCGCCGCGGAGAGAGAGCCCGCCACGACCGAGTAGTCCGTCCCGAGGGCGGGTGTCACCGCGTCGCGGAACGGGTCGGTGTCGTGGCGGCACTCCACCGACAGCGTCTCCGACGGCGACAGCTCGATCCGGGCACCGCGTTCCCAGACATTCGTGCGCGTCGCCGCGCCGGCTCGACGCACCCACTTGATCGAGATGTCGTTGACGACGGCATCCTCGCGCCGCCCCAGGCCGTAGCCGTCTCCGCGAAACACCGGTTCAGTGCCGGTTGCGCGCCAGGTCGCCTGCGAAGTTGATCGCTTCGTGTCGGTGTAAATCGAATTACGCGACTTGAAAACCAGCGCCCCAAACATGTCCTCGAAGAACAGCGCCGTCGGCCCTTCGGCTCGCACTAGCTCCGAGATGGCATCCCACGGGTGCTTCTGCGAATCGAGCCACCATATAGCAATGCGTGTATTCGCCTGATCGAAGCGGCGCAGCGCAGTGTCGGTCATACCAATGGCGTCAAGCACGAATCCGATAAGTTCATCAACGCGATAGTTGAGGTACACACCCGTTGAATATCCGGAGGTCTCGCCGCGCGGCACCCACTGAGAGATACGCGCGATGCGACTCAAGATCGATACCGACGCTGAGCGTTCCGTCGGCATCGGGTCCTCACTCAACGCAGCCACGATTCCTGTAAGCACCGGTCGTATGACGCGGAAATTATCGAATCGGATGCTCCCCGCTGAAGCGTGGTTGTCTACACCGATTCCGTGCTTCGTTGCCGTGGAATTGAACGACGATCCCCCGTTGGCACCGTTGTAACTCACTCTCAGCGTGCCATTGTGCCAAACCCGAAGCGTCAAGCCGTAGCACTCGACACGGATCAGATCACCCGTCGTTACCGTGCCGGTCCACGACCCGGCATCCGAGAGCGAGCCTGCCTCCCTCTTCCGCAGCACGATCTCTGTCGTCTTGACCTGCGCGAACCAGACATTGTCGAGGTCGGTCGCCCTCACGGCGATCCGCGCGCCGGCACCGGCCGGAAGCGTGGGGATCGTCGCCTCGACGGCGACGTCGGCATACGACGTGCTGAGTGTGGCCAGAGCCTTATCGCTCGACGACCCTGCCGAGCAGTAGGCCCGGTTCGACGCGATCCCCCATGTGCCGTTGTGCGCCGTCCAGGCACCACCTTCGTCCGCGGATCCGAGGGACGACGCCGAATCCGCGCGCGTGAAATCGTCCGTGGCGGGGATCGCCTCGATCGCGCACTGGCGACCCGTGACAAGATTGCCATACAGGGGGCCACTGGAATTGAGGGACGAGTAGTCCCCCGAGGCGTTGTTGAGCTTCAGCGCGGCTTCGCCCGCCCGGAAGCGCGCCAAACCGGAATCGGTGTCCAGGCCGCGTCTGACACGGACCGGCTGGCGCGCCAGGACGCGTCCTGACACGTCCTCGCCAGTGCCGTTGTATGCGCCGTCACCGTCCCAATCGACAACCGCGCGATACCGCGCTCGCGGGCTCATCGCGTGAACCCCGCCTCGCGCTGTGCCAGGACGACCATGTCCCGGATCTCGCGCTCACCGATCGACACACGGATCGCGCCTGGCCCGAGAACGACCTGGCCTGCGCCACTGCCTACGCGCGCCGCGGTGAGCGCGCCGCCCCCGAACCCGCCACCGGCGACCCCTCCCCCCGGTCGAACCGCGGCCAGGTCCGTCACCGAAGCCAGGGCGCTCGACACGGTGCCTGACCCGCCAAGCAGCCCCTGCGCGATTCCCTGCGCGATCGGCGTCCCGATTTCAGCCGCGGCGACCGCGGAGGGTGAGCGAATCCCCAGGATCGCCTTCGCCGCGCCGATCGCGCCCTGGACTGTGCCCACCAGCGCGTCCACGACGGCGCGCGGCCCGGAGAGTATCCCCGCGACGATGCCCCCGACAATATCGGCGCCGAGCCGATACACCGACGTACCGAGACCAGGAATTGCCGACGCCACTGATGCGATCGTCTCGCGGATTCCGGTGATGGCGTCGGCCACCGACTGGCGCAGGCTCGGAAAGATCGCGAAGGCCAGGCCGAGCGCCGCGATCGCGCCAACTACCAGGCCGACAGGCGTGGCCAGGAGAAGCACCGCGCCGCCCAGGGCGGTCAGCGCAGGCCCCACCGTCGCTGCGACCGCGCCGATTCCTCCGATCGCGCCGACGAGTGGCCCTAGGACCGTGATCAATGGCCCAACGACGAACCCGATCGCAGTGAGCGCGGCCGCAATCGCCCCCGCGACCGCGATACCCTCCTTGACCGGCGCCGGCAGCGCGACAAAGGCGCCAATGATTCCCCGCACGACCGGGATCAGCTTTTCCGCGAGCGGCAGGAGCGCCTGGCCGATCTCGACGCGGAGGTTCGCCATCTCCGCGGCGACGATCCGCTGTGAGTTCGCGAGCCCCGAGCTCGTGCGCGCGAAGTCGCCCATCGCATTCCCGGACTGCGCGGTGATCAGCGCCATGCGGGCCTGGACCTTCCCCAGTTCGGTCGCCTTGCCCGCGGCATCGACCATGCCCATGCTCATGGCCTTCTGCTCGACCATCGCGGCGTTGATCGAGATCCCGAGCGATCGGAGCGGTTCGGCCTCCCCGATGATGCCAGCCCGCAGTTTGTCGAATGCCTCGGCCGGATTCAGGTTGTTGAAGCTGGCGTGATCCGCCGCGAGCTTGACCATCGCGACCGACTGCTTCGCCGCCTCCTCTGTACTCAGCCCCTGCGCCGTGAGGAGGTTCCCCAGGGTGCCGGCGAGGTCGAGATACGCGCCACGACTCAGGCCCACGCTCGCCGCTGAGGTTCGTGACGCCGCATCAACGATGCCTGCCGAGGACTTGAACACCGCGGCGACCTTTGACTGGCTCTCGGCCACATCCGACGCCGCGCCGATCGCAGACACGGTGAGCGCGCCGAACGC
Organism: uncultured Dehalococcoidales bacterium; assembly: GCA_964536925.1. Classification (GTDB taxonomy): domain Bacteria; phylum Chloroflexota; class UBA6077; order FW602-bin22; family FW602-bin22; genus VGOZ01. The sequence continues at coordinate 31,678 of CAZHZF010000015.1, forward strand.
AACTCCTGCGGTCGCAGCTAAAGCTCCCGCCGCGCGGCCCGCTTGCGCCATCCCTGACTCAGCCGACCGGAAGGCCGGCGAGGTGCGGTCCACCGCGGTCAGGATGATCGCCAGTTCAGCCGCGGTCGCCATCAGGCCCCCAGGAGCCTCAGCAGGTAAGCGAACTCGGGCGAGGAGAGGGCCTGGATCGCCTCTGGGCAACGATGCGGGCAGGGGAGTCTGTCACCGGCCTCGTCCGTCCAGGTCCAGTCCACCACCCGCCGCGCAATCTCCTCCGCGATCGGTGACAGACACGCTTCAAAGGCGGCCGCGATCGTCTCAGCGGTCTCGTCGCCCGGATCGTCCGCTTGGATGCGCGTCAATCGCTCTTGCAGCGCGAGCATCCGTGTCTCGGCGAGCCTGCACGCCTGGCTCTTCCCGCGCAGCACCTTGACCCACTCACCGCGATGTGGGTGATAGATCCGGCCGTCCACCTCGACGGCGTAATCGTCCGAGGGGATCTGCGCCGCGCCCGGCCTGTCCGGACCAGCCGCCTTCATACGCCGCGCTGTCACGCGACCGCCTCCTGGTCGTCTCGCTCCTCGATCAGCCTGGAAAGAGGCACGTCGTCCCCTGTCTGTGCCAGGCGCATCGCGCGGAGAAGCGCCGCCAGATGCGGTGCCGCCGCGAACGCCTTGCCTCGATCACCATGCGCACCGTTCATCACGCCGATCGCCTCCTGAGCGTCGAGCGCCTGGACGACGTGAAGCGTCAACGGCCACGGCTGCTCAAGTGCCGTGGCAGGCGTCAGTGCGGGAAATCGCGAGCAGATCGCCGCGATGAGCGCCTCCACCGGCTGCGGGCCGTGGAATACTCGGCCCGGAATCGCCGGGTTTGAGAAGCCGAGCAGGTGATCGGCGAGCCCCTCGAGGCGCCGGTGCTCGCTCTCCGGGGTCACGCCAAGCACCGCGCCAGCCAGCCAGTCGATCTCAGCCGGATCCAGCGCCAGGACCGCCTCAACCGTGAGAGGCAGCCGCGCCCCGTCGATGCCAGTCCAGGTCCAAGACTCGAGGCGCTGCACGATGAGCGCCGCGCGTGCCGGCCAGTAGTCCGACTCCGCACGCGCGACCTGCTCAGACTCGTCGGCATCGCCGCGCGCGACCGCGAGCGCGGTATCCCGCACCGCGAGCCGCGCGAACGCGACGTGGTTGGCCACGGTGATCGGTTCCCGGACGATGACCTCCTCACCGCGATGCGGCCAGAAGGTCCCGTCCGGCGTCGTGATCTGGCAGTCGTCAGAGGGAATGCGGCGCGCCACCCGAAATTGCCCTTAGGAGGTGGCTCGCGTGAGTGCCGAGTTGCCCTGGAGTTCCGCCGCGAACTGGAGTGCCCCACCAACCTGGCCACTGAGCTCGTACGACGCCAGGACCACCGAGGTCGCGTCGTAGTTCGGATCGTTCGTGCCCGCGCTCGCCCCCGTCGGGTCCACCGCCTGCGCGACTCCCGACGATCCCACCAAGCCGAAGAGGGTGGCGTCCGACTGGCCCGACGCGGGGTCGGCGAATCCGGAGATATTCAACGTGTGGTCGTAGTTCCCGACCAGTCGTCGCGGCCCTGCATCCGCAAAGCTCGTCACCTCCGGCGTCTCCTGGGTGACCTTGAGGCTGAACTGTGAGATGTCGTCTTCCAGAGCGACCGAATTGATCGTGATGTTGGCGTCCCGCGCCGCTTTCTTCGCCACTGTGCCCTCCTCTTATGTGCCCGCGACCGATCCGCCGGTCACGACGACGAGCGCCGACGTGAACCCCGAGAACGCCGTCACCGCGCAGCGCTTCCATGCCTCCGTCGAAGCGGTCGTTACCGCGCGCTGGGCGCCGACCGCTGTGAACGTCGCGCTCAGCCCCGAGATCGCGGCGTAGGCGTCGCCCGACCCGTTGTCCGACGATTCCTGGACGACCAGGGTGAGCGAGCCTGCCCCTGAGACACTGACCACCCGGAAGACGACCTGATAGTGCGCGCTCGTGGCCCCCTGGTTGCGCCCCGTGCGGTTCTGCGTCCCCGCGATCGTGGCGTGCCCCAGGACCACGCCGCGGCTGATCCCGCCCGATCCGCGCGCCGCGATCTCGATGATCTGCGCGCCTGCGATCTCGCCGGATCGGACCTGCTCGTTGAGCCGAGCGATCTGCTCGTACACGACTTCGCCCTCGGTCGCTGCGTGACCGGGGCAGAGCCCGAAGTAGTGGTCCTCGTCTGTCATCAGGTCCACATACGCGGCGTCATCGATCGCGTCGGCGACGTAGTCGCCGAACCCCGTCCAGGCGAGCTCATGGTCGTGATTGACGACCAGGCGGCGCGGACCCGTGTCCTGGAAGCACGTCACGGGCACGGGCGGTTGCATAACCTTTGCGCGGTACGCCGACAGATAGCCGTGGAGGGCGAACTCATCGGCGTAGAGAGCGCTGCTGTGCGCGGCGGCCTTAGCCACTGCGGCGCCTCGTCGATCGCGGCGTCACCGGTGTGGGCGGACTCGGGTGCGGCGCGTCCGCCGGCGCGATCGCCCCGATCGCCAGGAGCGAGGGCACGTCCACCAGGTCGCCGACCTCGAACTCGACGACGGTCGGCGACTCGTAGTCGAGGTATCGGCCCGAGTCACGATCGCGCGGCCGCTCCGACACACGATCAGGCACGCCCGGACCGCGCGCGATCCGGAGGCGGTGCGAAAGCTGCCAGTACCTCCCGGCCTGAGATTCAGTCACCATCGAGCACTCCCTCCGGGAAGAAGCTCAGGAGGTGGCGCTTGAGCTCACGCTCGAAGCTCTCGGCCATGTCCTTCCGGGCCTTCGTCCGCGACTTCCGCACCCAGCCACGCGTGAGCTTGCCCACGTGTGGACCGGAACGGTAGCGATAGCGGCGCAGCTTCGACGACTCCAGCGCCCACGGATAGCGGAAACCTCCCCGGGTACGGTCGCGGATGCCGACCTTCCCCATCACGGCGTCGCCCTCGACCTTGACCTCGCCGTATGCCGCGCTGGCCAGGCTCCCCGGTGCGCGCTCCATGACCTCGCGATCGACGCGAACGACAAGCTCCTGGACCAGGCGCTTCTGCACGTCAACCGGCAGCGGCCGCTTGCGCAGAGCGCGCCGGATCGCTGTCTCCCCGCGCAGTTGCACCGTGTAGCCCTTCACGCGGCCGCCAGAACTTTCAGGGACCAGACCGCGCCGTAATGCTCCACGTCGGCAATGGCGATCACCGGCATCTGCCGCAACTGCCAGGAGAGAATCCCCGACACGCTGCCGTCGAGCGTGGGGTCTGAGTCCAGCGCCGCCCAGATCGACTGCGCCCCCGATCGCGCCAGGTATGGTCCCAGCAGCGCCCGCGCCGCGGATCGGCTCCGCGCGCTCGGCACCGCGAGATAGACACCGATCGTGTAGATCGCGTCGGTCCCGCTCAGGGTGAGCAGCCCGTCGTCGCCCTCGATCTCAGCCCACGCGTGCGGAGGGATGATCCGTGTCGGGCGGTCGTCATCCACACGGAGCCCTGAGATCGTGGCGAGGCGGACCGCGATTCCGTCCTCGATCGCGAGTGGCGCACCCATCAGGCGGCCTCGACACGACGATAGGGCGCGATCAGTACCCCCACCGCGTGCGGCAGGATCGGGAAGCTCATCCGCGGCGCATCGTCCTGGGCGTATCCTGGCCCGTGGAACGGTCGGAGCAGCTGCTCGGCCACGATCCCGGTCGCCTGAACGATCGGCGCAGGATAGCGATAGCGCTGCACTGTCGCGCCGTTGCTGTGTGTCGCCGCGGTCGTGCCGTTCACACCCCGTTCGACCGTGAGGGTATTCGTGGATACCGCCGTGACGTAGATCTGCTCGGAGTCGATCAGGAGCGTCTCCAGCGCCTCGACGCCGTGACCCGCGGTCATCGTCACGCTAGTCCCTGTGGTGTCCGTGATTGCCGCGCCGAGCGTGCCGCGAGAGCCAAGGTCCTGCCAGAACCCCCAGCGCCCCACGATCTCCACGCCGCGCGCGACACCGACCGGGAACTGATAGTCCCCGTCTGGTGTGGCCGAGATCCGCCAGTACGGGCGGCGCTTGCTCGCCGCTTGCGCCGGGTCGAGGTCGTAGTCGGTCGCCGCCCAGGTGTCCTCGTACACGCGGTCGCCGTCGTCGTCGGTCTTGAGGGTCGTCACCGCAAGCAAGTCAGTAGGCAAGTGAATGTGCCCGCCTACCCGCGCGGTCAGGTACTCGGTCGCCAGGTAAACGCGGAACGTCCGGTCGCACGATCGATCGATGTGCTCGCTCGCGGCCTCGATCTGCTCACGGTACAAGGCGTCATCCGTGGTCGCCGCGTCGCCGAGGCGATTCTTCAGCCCCGTGAGGGATACGTAGCTGTACGAGCCCACGCATCCCTACTCGGCCAGGGCGATCGACGCAGCGATGCGTGCCAGTCCGCTCGACTCGACTGGTCGCGGAAAGAGCGCGCGCTGCTCGCGCCGCGCACGGGCAAGGTGTCGGCCGATGAGCGCGTTCAGTTCGCCCTCGGACAGTTCGGAGAGCGTGCACGTCGCCTCAGTCCCGTCGAGTAGCGGGCACCCCACCAATGGCAGGCGCGCGGTGTACTCGGTCAGCGTCTTGACGAACCGCCGCGGCGATGGCGCCGGCGAGCGCGGAATAGGCGCCCGCTCAGCCGCGGCGACCTGGGCGTCATGCGCGGCGCGGAGTCCGCGCATCGCCGCGGGCGTCACCCGTTCGGACGGGCGCGCAGCCGCCACGACCTCGGGCGGAACATAGCGCCCCTCCACGTCCTCGCCATCGCCTTCATCGCAGCGGCAGGAAACCTCGAGGTACTCGCCCGTCATGCGCTGCGCGATGATTTCGGCGCCCATCTTTCCCCCTACTAGACCATCAGGACGACGCCGACCGAATAGGTGAACGAGCCAGCGCCAGAGTGCACGACGCCGATATCGAGCGTGCGCGGCAGCGGCGCCTGGAGGTCGGCGGTCGCGTCCGTCCAGAGATCAGCCGCGCCAGGCCCGACGATGTAGCGCCGCGTTCCCGTGGTAGTCAGCGCGCCGGACTCGATGATCCGCGGCTCGCCGCCCGACACCGGATCGACCGACTTGAGGCGCAGGTTTACCGAGTCACCACCCGGCGCAACCGTGATGTCAAAGACGATGTAGATCCGGCTCAGGTTGTACATGGTGATCCGGTAGTCCGTCGGATCGGCCGTCCGCGCCGCGGATGCGAACGCCGTTAGCTCGACCGCATTCCGCACACGATCCCAACCGACACCGCTCCAATGCGACGAATAATTGAACGTCTGCGGCGCGGCATAGGGCGACGACACCGAGTTCGACGCCCCGTCAGAACCCGCCGTCAGATAATTGATGAGCCGCGCCTCATCGAGAGCGATGACCAGGCCGCCGCGAACGTTCAGCTGGTGTTGCGAGTTATCACCGTTGCTCAGCGTCGGGAGGGTGGACGAGTAGCGCCCGCCCGACAGGACGCGGAGCATGCGATCCAGGGTCATGCGGACCGCGCCGACGTCGCCCTCGTCTACGGAGTCCGGCGACGTTTCGTCGGCGACCGCGCCGAATGGCAGGACTAGCCCGGAGCCGGGAGTGAACGCGGCGTCGTCTGTGGCGACCTGGGCGCCCGCGCCGAGAAGCTGGCCCCAGGCCGTGCCGTCCCAGACGTACTCTCGCCCGCTGTCGCGCTCGACGAAATGCGAGCCAGCCGGCGCGTCGGTCGGCTTGGTGTCAGCCGCGACGCCAGTGAAGCGTCGCGGCTGAGAAACCAGCGTGACAGTCATCGCGGCTTACGTCGCCGCCGGCGACAGGATGCCCGACGTGTCTACGGCGTCACAATGCATGCACTCGAAGCTGCGGCATGCGCCCGGATCGCTGCCGGTCGCCTGGGTCATGTCGTTGTGATAGAGGTTCCGCACCAGCCAGCCCGTGCACGCCGAGACGAGCTCGATCGAGTGGTCGCCCGTCTGGAGGTTGGCGATGTTGCAGTCACGGATCAGGAGATTGGTGAGTACCTTCCCGGTCGGGTTGTGGACCGGGGCGTCGTTGCAGTCGGCCCAGAAGGTGCACTCCGCGATCTCGATCGAGTCGTGGACCTCATCGAGCCCGATGCAGTTGTCGGCGCCCGCGGTCGGCGAGTTGAAGAAGCAGCCAATCACCTTGAGGCGATCGCACGCGTTCGCGGCCGCGCCGGTGACATCGATGCAGGTGACCCATTCCCGCGCGGTCGCAGCGGTGCGGGCGCGGAACTCCACGCCCTTGATGACGCAATCCGCCTTGTCCACGTCGATCACGATCGTGCAGTCGTGCTCGACCTTGACCAGGACGTTCTCCAGTTGGGAGCCGATCGCGTCGAAGTGAATCGTGCTCGCGACCGCGGACATGGTGATCGTCGGCCGCGCCGCGCCGGACCCGAGCCCGACGACCTTGACGCCCGCTACGTCGAAGTCGATGCCTGCCGCTCCCGACACTGTCTCAGCGTGGCCCGGCATGACGTAGATCACGTCGCCGTTGTCGGCCGTGCACTGACCGATCGCGTAGTCGATCGTCGCGAACGGCTTGTCGGGAGACTTGCCTGCCCCCACCGCGTCAGAAGCCGCGGCGTGGCCCGAGTCCACGAACCAGATGTTCCCGGGGTGCGCGACCATGTCGGCGATAGTGAAGACACCGCCGGGCTGACGCCGGGAGAAGAGCGCGGTCAGGTTGCTCATCCAGGGTTACTCCTTTGTTGAGCCCTTAGTCAGCGATCGAGTTCGGCAGGCGATCCGGCCGCGCCGGGTACGACAGGCCGTGCAGGAGGTAGAGCGCGCTGCCGAGCTGCGCGTTGCTCCCCACATCCGCGATCCGGACCCGCAGGCAGTCGAAACCGTTATCGACGTCGAGTTGATCGGCGCTGACATAGAACGCGTAGACCGCCTCGGATTCGGCGCTGGTGCCGTCGCCGGTGTACGACGCGCCCGCCGCCTGTGTGGTCCGCGTCCACGACCCCACGGACGTGAGGGTGCCCTGCTTGCTGAAGATCTCCGCGATCGTGGACAGATCCTTCGCCCCGGTGCCCGCCACGTCAGACGCCTGCTGGAAACTGATCACGGGGTCGTCGCCCGCGGTCCCCGCGCCCTTGTGGACCACGATCGTGACACCGGAAGCGTTCTTCAGGCTCACCCAGTCGCCGTCGCGGGCGGTCTGGAGGTCGAGTGGGAGGATCGCCGGGATGATGTCGAACAGTGCTCCGAGGCCCTTCATTTGCCCTTCTCCTTCAGCTTCCGGACTCTTAGGCCCGGGTCGCCAGCGTGATGAACGGCGCCTGGGTGTTCGACCCATTCGCCGGGGTGAGGACGGTCCTCCAGAGCGGCTTGCCGTCCACGCGCCAGGTGGCGCGGAACGCCTGCTCGTGAGTGACGAACGCCACGTGGATCGAAGTCGCCTGCGCGACCCCGCCGTGATCCATGAAGCCGTACTGGCTTAGGTCCACAAGCGCGATGTCGCCTGTGGTACCCAGCGTCGAGGCGTACTCGACCGGGATGACCGGTCGCCCCTTCAACCGCGCGTTCGGCGTGTCTGCGATCCCGCCCGGGGGCAGGTACACCGGGATGCCGCCGGTGCCAACGACCTGGCTCAGCGACTCCAGTTGCGGCAACGTGTCCTGATTGATCAGCCAGACGGCGTTACCCCAGCTCGCCCCGTGGAGCCGCGCCCACATCTTGTCGAGGTTCTCCTTGACGATCGTGGCCGCGGCCTGGCCTGTCTCCTTCGAGACGTCGATCGCGGCCGCGTGGCCAAGGAACCCCGAGGGCTGTCCAGCGCCCGTGCCGCGGAAGATCGCGTTCTCTGCGAGCCAGCGCAGTTCCTCGACGAACGCGCGCTGCATCAGCGCGCCGTAGGCGGGCGCGTCCTGCTCGAGCTCATCCGTCGAGTAGCCGAGGGCGGCGACGCGGCGGGACTCCCACCGGATCTTGTGGAGCAACGGCCTGGTCGCGGTGGCCGCGGTGCCCTCGTCCACCCAGTAGCCCTGGACACCGCCGAATCGCGAACCGGTCGCGCGGCTCGACTCGTCCGGGATCGACCACTCGAACTTCCCTGTCCCCGAAGGGATCGGAAAGACCCGCGAGAGGATCTGCCCCGTCATGATCCGGAGGCGCAGATCGTTTCCGACCCCGACCGGGACCAGGTATCCGCCCGACGCCGGGTCGGTGATTCCCGCACCCTGCGCCGCGGCGAGGAGCCGCACATCCACCGAGCCGTAGGCCGCGGCCTTCACCGCGCCGAGGAAGTCTGCGAACTCGCAGGCGAGACGCACGGCCGGCGGCGCACTCGCCGCGACGTAGCGTTCGCCCCACGGGCGATCGAGCTCCCGATCGCGGATGTGCGTGATGCCCGAGGCGACCGGAGGGTCTGCCGGCGCAGTCGGAGTTGCCTCCTGGATCGCCGTCTCAGCCGCGATCTGATCGGTCAGGCGACGTCGAGCAGCCTGGATCTGATCGATCCGAGCTGATTCCTCAGCGGTCGGTTCGCGCTCCGTGAGAACCGCGGCGAGGGTCTCGGCCTCGGCGTTGAGGGCCTGAAGTCGGGAGGTGAGCTGGGCGATCAACCTGGGCATCTCTAGTGCTTCCCCTCTCTCTGGAGGCCTCAGGCCTCTCCGGGGAAAGCACAAGGGCCACCCCGAAGCGCCCGGCCAAATGGCCAGTGCACTCCGCGAGGTGGCCCCGCGTTGGCGGACCAGGTCCCGCGTCGCCGTCCGTGACTACGAGCTTCGGCTCGCGCCTCTCAGACGACCCGCGAGAAATCTACGCCGACCAGCAACGTTCTGTCAAGCCAGCCGCGCGCGCGCGGCTGGGGACGCGACGCGCTGCCGTGCGCGCATCTCGCCCGCCACACGCTCGATCGCCTGATCTAGTGTCTCGATCCGGTCGGCCATGCCCATTTCGACCGCCTCATGCGCCGTGACGACGCGCCCCTCACCGAAGCCGCCGCGCACGACCTCCACCGTGACGCCACGTCCACGCGCAACCGCACGAGTGAAGGCTCCGTAGTACGTGTCCACCTGGTGCTGGATCGCCGCACGCGCGTCGTCACTCAGCGGGCGGTACGGCGATGCCTCGCCCTTGTACTTTCCCGCACTGATCAGACTGACCTCGACGCCCCGCTGATCGAGGAGCCCGGCCAGGGACTCATGCAGCGCGAGCACCCCGATCGAGCCGACCATCCCGGACGGTGTCACGCTGAGTTGGGTGGCGGCGGACGCCACCCAGTAGGCCCCCGATGCCGCGAGGGAATCCGCGACCGCGACGACAGGCTTGCTTCGGCGCGCCGCGTAGACCGCATCGGCGGCCTCCTCGATCCCCGCGACGGAGCCCCCGGGGGAGTCGACCTCGATCACGATCGCGCCAACCTGTGGCGCTCGATCAAGCGCCTCGATCGATCGTCGGAAGCCGTCCATCCCCATCGCGCCGGAAGACTGCGCGAGCATCGACCCCCGCGGGATCAGTGTCCCCACGAGCGAAATGAGCCCGATCCCATGCGGCGATTCACGCGCCACGGGCGGCGCCGGCGGCTTCGCCGCCTCAACCCGTGCCTGGACCTCCTCGGCTGTGAGCGGTGCGCCCTCTCGTCGCGTGCGGAGGATCTCCGCGATCAGATTCAGGCGCTCGGGGACGATCGCCCAGGGCGTCTCGACCGCGAGGTTGAGCAAGTGCGCATAGGTCGGCATCTGGTCGTCCTCCTCAGGCCGCGTTGGTCATCGCCATCTCGTAGAGGCGCGCCTCACGCTCGGCGGTATCCTCCAGTGCGCCCACGCCCACGTCGAGTGCGTCGCGCAGGGAGCGCATGTACTGGCGGGCGTGGGTAGCCGAGACACGCAGTGACTCGGCGACGATCTGGCCGTGATCGCCGTCACAGAACTCCGCGACGGCCTGGCGCCAGCCCTCGCGGTCACCCGCGTGAGCACGCGCCGCCTTGCCGAGCGCGGCGGTCTCGCGTCGGACCACACGTCGGGCGGCGTCCAGGACGAAGAGCGCAGCCCGCGCGGAGCCTGCTGGCGAGGGCGTTGGTGTCGGCGCCGAGGCGTCGGTCATGTTGAGCGGCCTCCAGTGGGCATCCCCTGCGTCGCCGTCGATCGGCTCCCAGTTCTCAAAGCGCCGCCATTCGTTCGCGCTGATCACGCCGTTCTGCCGCATGGTCTGAAGGCCGAGCTGCCGCGTCTGAAAGTCGCCACGCAGCAGGCCATCGACGACGTGCTCGGCGTAGAACCGATCCGGATCGGAGATCAGATCGCGCCCGATCGCCTGCTCCCACCGCACGAGCCACGAGCGCAGGCCGTAGACGACAAACGCAATCGCCATCTGCTCGATCCCTGATCCCCAGCTAGTCTCCTTCGTCGTCTCGCCGATCATGTGGGCAGGGACGCCGAACCACCGCGCGATCGAGCGGACCTGGTGCTCTCTCGTCTCGAGGAACTGGGAGTCCTCATTCGTGAGGCCGATGGCTTGGTAGGAAACGTCCATCGGTAGGGCGGCGATGCGATGCGCGTTCCCGACGCCCTGGAAGGCCTGCTGCCACGCAGCCTTGAGGCGGTCGAGTTCGTCCTTGCCGAGCGCTGTCTTCGGCGACAGGATGCCGCCCGGCCGTGCGCCGTTACCGAACCACCGTGCGCCGTGCTCCTCGGTCGCCAGGGTCAAGCCAAGTGTCTGTCGTGCCGCCTCGATCACACTGACTCCTCGTACACCATCGAGGCTCAGGCCCCGCAGGTGGAAAACCTCAGAGTCCGACAGGATCTCCGTCGTGCCACCTGTAACCACTTCGTAGCGCAGCGCGCGCTGCCCTCCCGTCGTCTGAACGGTGACCCGGTCAGGGTGAATCGGCCAGAGCGCAACGGGTTCCCCCGCGGGATCAGCCTCGATCCGCGCATACCCGCCGCCCCGCAAGAGCACACTGACCGCGAGGAACTGGCGGAAGTCCATGGCTGTCTGGACGCGATTCGGCGTGCGGTTGAGCAGTCCGTAGAGAGGGTGCTCCGTGGCGCGACGGCGCCGGTCGTCGGCGACGCGCTCGTAGATTGGCAGTGGCAGGCTCGCCATCGTCTGGCTCAGCAAGCTAACGCACGCCCACACCGCGTCGATGGTCATCGCGGTGTCCGCCCCGACCCGCGTCCCCGCCCAGGTCGGACTCGACGCACCGAGCGGCTGGTACCAGAAGTCGTCAAGTGGTCCAGGGCTCGCCGCCCGCGGTGCGGCGACACCCATCAGCTCGGCGAGTAGACCCATGTCGTCCCTCCGCTTTACGCCTCGCGGCGTCGTGTCACCTCGACGATCGTGGGAATCACGACCGTTATCGTAAACAGCAACGCGCCAATCGTCACGAGTGCCGCCCCTGGGCTCGCGACCAGTGCTACTCCCGCGCCCACAAGGACCAGGGCGAGCAGGGTCACGATCTCACGCGGGCCGATCGCTCTCATGGCCTCCCTCACAGCATCGTCAGTTCGTAGTCCGGGTCGGACAGCGCCGATCGGATTGGCGCCGTGGTTGTCACGCCCATCTCCAGCGCCGCGCGGCGCCCCTCCCAGGAGAGGATCGCCGCCATCACCGCGTCGATCTTGAGCAGCTCGTCCGGTTTCTCGACCCACCAGAGCCGCTCGCCGTCGTCGTCATACACCGGGAGCGGCTTGCGCTGCGCGTTCGCAACGTGGCGTGCGAGGACCTCGCCGCCGTCGTGGCTCAAGCCGCCGGTTGCCAGGGCGTTCGCCCAGGCGCGCACAATCTGCCCGGTCCGCCGCGGCGCGTGGGTGGGCCAGGAGAGCACGCGATCGCGCCAGCGCCCGGCCCAGGTCGCCATCTCGGACTCCCAGTACGACGCATCACCGACCAGACGCCAGACCGTCCAGCCGCGCACGCCCGTCATCAGTGCCTCGATCGCGTCGCTCACCTCCAGGACGGGCACCTCCCACTCCGGGACACCCCTGGGGCGCTCCCAGACCGCCTCGAGCCACTGGAAACCTGTGACGATCTCTGTGCACACGATCGCAGTCGCGTCGCGAGTCCTGGATCCGTCGAACCCGACCGCGATCAGTGCGCCAGCCTCGGGTCGGTAGTCGCGGCGCACCAGCTCGGCCCACCTCGAGGAACTGAACGCGCGATCGGCGCGCTTCCCTGGCCGATTGAGCCAGACGCGCTCGAGGTAGCTGCGATCCGCCGTGGGATCGTCCCACTGATCCACGATCCCGTCGATATCCGACCACTCGGCGATGCCGGGCCCGCTCGCCTCGAGGACCGCCTCGCGGATTTTGTCACGCGTGCTCAGGTCGAGCGGCTCGTCGCCACCGGCCTGGCGGTGGAAGAAGAAGAGCCGCGGGTCGGTGCGCTCGCCCGCCAGGACCGCCCGGGCATAGGTCATGGTGTCCTCGGCGACACTCCCCTCCCCGTCGGCGTACGCGGTTGTGGTTTCCAATGCCCACGGATCGGCGCCGCGGCGCTTCGGGAGGTTCGCCAGCATCGTCCTGTGCGCAAGTTTCAGACGCGGCAGATGGAAGCGATGGGTGTTATGGGTCGGCACCATCCCTTCGCCGGCGAGAAAGAGGTGGTCAGCGCTGTCAACCGCGATGCACTGAACCGCCACAGAGGCTACTGGTGTGATCGATCGGATAGCCATCGTCTCTCGCACTTTGCGCGCAACGGGAATCCGCGCTGATTTTCGATCCAGCCGGAACGGCAAGGTGCTCGATTGGTCCGTCTGGAAGCAGACTTTACCGACGGATTTATACGACTCTCGCCGATTGTCAGCGCGCCATGTCACTCGTGGGGAAATTCCAAGCGTACGCACCAGTTCCGCTGTCGCATTTACTAGTGCTGGCTCAGTGTTTATGAACGTGCACCACCCGTCACCAGTGATGTGCCCGTCGGAATCCATGAGGCCCTGGAGAAGAGCGATTCTTTGATTAATACTGGACCGCAAGTAGGCCATCGGGATGTGCTTATTTCTCAGCACGCCTAATTTTCGCAATCGGCCACATACGGAATCTCCGTTCCTTCCCAGACGGCTATGGGGCAACGTGACGTATATCAACGATGCAGACGCGCTCGCTGTGCATCGCGTAACACGGTAGCCCAACGCTTGTAGAATTCCTGATATTTCCGCGACATCATCCTTCCCCACCGCGATCGTCGCGTTTCTGGCATCCCCATCCCCCAGCCAGAGTCCCAGCAAGTACGGATGCAAAGGGAGGTCGGCCATAGGTAATTGCGCGGCGCGGGTTATTGGTACCCGGTAGGCATAGGTTTGCTTAGAGGTGGGGACCACCACGCCCGTGGTAACCATCTCCTCAGTCCGGCGCACCGCCCAACCTTGGGTCGTCGCGCACCGACAACCGCGCCCGTGCCCGCACCCGCCGCGTCGCTTCGTGTACCAGAGATGCCCCGCGTCCACAGTGATACTCGACCCCTCGCCGAACTCGACGCGGTAGCATGGTCGGCCCAGATGCACCGGAGACTTGCCTAGCACCGTGCAAACCGCACCGTCGCGGCCAAGCAACTGGTCACCCACGCCGACCGCGCCGATCGTCGTCCATCCGGTCGGTGTGGGTAGCGGTGTGTCCAGTGCCAGCGCTTCGTCAAAATGCTGCCACGTGACCCGCGCGCCGTCGCGCGCATCTGGCGCGGTCGCAACCGCGGTCGCCTTGCCGCCACCGCCGCCCTTGACGAGGATGCGCTCCAGGCCGATATCGAAGTCGGACCTCACGGCGCTCAGCTCAAGGATTGTCCGGAGCGCGCCGAACGCCAGGTCCTCGCTCTGCTCCTCCGTGTAGGCGCAGAAGAAGAGGCTGGGATCGGTCACACCTCCACCGATTGGGTTCCCCGCCTGGTCCCACCCGACGCAGCGCACCGGCGCGTCAGGGTGCAGTTCAGCCGCGCCGATCCAGGCGGCCTGCTCGGTCTTGGCCGAGCCCTTCCGCTTCGACCAGGCGACGCGGCGCCACCGCCGGCGCCCGGCGTTCGGGTGACCAGGAGGGAAGATCTCGTAGGCGCGATAGATCAGGCCCGCCGTCTCGGCGGCAACCCGCGCCGGGAGTCCTCTCAGGTCGCCCGGGCCGAAGACGAGGTTCGCTTCGATCCATCGCACGACCTGAGGGCCGAGCGACGGATACGGGGTATCCTCGATCGGCGGGACGACCAGGACGCTCACGCCTTACCACCGCTCATCACCGCGAGGAGGCGCCGAGGGTCGTCGGCCTGGTCGATCGAGGCCTGCGGCTCGGGGCGTGCTGAACGCTTCGGCTCCTCCTCGCGCTGGATCGTCCAGTCGAGGCGCCGCCGGTCGATCGGGGTGAGGCCGAAGCACTGACCTTGAAGCCTGATCTCCGCAGCGAGCCCTCGTTTCGCCTCGCTGCCTGTGTCGGGCGCCCAGAAGTCCTGGAGGAGGTCGGCCAGGAGGTAGAGCCGGTGCACGTCGATATCGAGCCACTCGCGCACCAGCTCGGACCGCCAGAGATCACGCCACCACGACCGCACCTGCGGCGCCCAGTCGCGCCCCTTCGGCAGCGACCGGTGGCGGACGCGCTTCGCCACGATCGTCGCCGCGGTGGAGGCGCGATTCCGCCGCGCACGGAGGGCAGGTTCCTTGGGGGCACCGCCAGGCGGGCGGCCAGCTGGCATCTTATCGCCCCCCCAAAGAATGTACGCGAGAAAATCTGACTGGGCGCGCGGTTCCGGGGGCCGTCCCGTCTGGACTTTTCACCTGCCACTCCCTCTGTTCGGTATCGAAAGTATAGTGTCTATAATATAACTAATAATAATAATATATAATATACAGTTGTTGTAGTAGTAAGAAGTAATCACGTTCACTGGTCCATCGCTTTCCGGGTGATCGTTGAGTGGCACGGCTTGCAGAGCGGCACCAGGCGGTAGTCATAGTGACTCGTCCCCGGCCGGTAAGGCGGATCGTGGTGGACCTCGGTCGCTGTCGCGCCGCAGCGACGACACCACGGGCTCTGCTCCAGGACCGCCGCCCTGACGCGCCGCCACTCGGCGTCGTACCCACGAGCTGCGGCCGTGCCGCGCTGTCGATCGTGGGCGCGACGTTCCTGGTCCAGGTGCTCCCGGCATCGTCCACCCCGCACCGCGAGGCGAGGGCACGGGGGAGTGACGCGGGCCAGGCAAGGGCCAGGCAGGGCGGGGGTCACTGGAGCCCTTTCCCACACCACGGCCACGGTGCCCACCCCGACGCACGCCACAGCGCCGCCGCGACCTCCGCATTGACCTCCGGGTCATAGAGCGATCGACCACGGATCAAGTCGGCGTGAAGAGATGGACGGCCGGGAGTATCCGCGTCGATCTGCCAGAGGCCGATGTACTGCCAGCGGCCCCACCTGGCTGACCAGCCGCGGTTTGTGTCTGCGTGCGGCCTCCAGGACGATTCACACCACGCGACCCGCACCGCGCGGGCTACCTCGCCAGGAGGCCAGTGACGCGCGGCGAGCGCGGTGATCTCGGCGCGCGAGAGGCTGTCTGGCCTCGCCAGTGCACGCAGTTCGGCCTCGATCGCACCGTCTGCCGGCTCGGCGTTGAAGCCCAGGGCGAGGAAGAGGCCCAGCGCGATCAGCCAACGGCGTAGGATACCGACGTGTCTCCGAGGGCGCCGAACGGGTCGGGGCGAATCGACGTGCGCACATCCGAGGGCGGTTACGTCACTCTGCGCCCACGCGTTCAGGTCAACGGCGTTCGGCACTACGGCCGCGCGGTCGGGATTCGCAGGATGGACACCAAGCGCGCCCAGGACATTGAGGAGCGCCGTGCGTGGGCTCAGGCCCGCAAGAATCTGGCCGATCTGCGGATCCAGCTTCAACGCGGAGAGAAGCCAGACCTTGATGTCTCGCGACGAACGTTCGGCGCCCAGATGCGACGATGGCTCGCGAGCAAGGAGACGCGGCTCAGCGCCCGGAGCTTCGATGGATACGAGTCCACCGTGCGCTTGCACCTCGAGCCGTACCGCATCGCCCAGGTCGCCGTGTCCAACCTGAGCGGCGAGGACCTGGACGACTGGCTTGCCGAGATGCGCGCTCGAGGCGTGAAAGCGCCCACCCAGCGATACGTCTTTACGCTGGCGATGGAGGCCCTTCGATCGCTGATCGCTGACCACCCGATCCCCACGATTCAATCGATCGTGCTCACGTCGAGGGGGCGACGCCCCCGTCACCGTGCCGAGCAGATCCGCCCGTTCGACGCGGCTGAGAGGGACGCGCTCCTGCGCGTTCTCCTGGAGGATGCGGACCTTCAGCCCCATTCGCGCTTCCTTGGCCTCGCCCTCCTTACCGGCATGCGGTACGGCGAATGCGCGGGACTGACCTGGGGAGAGATCCATTGGGCAGATCGCAGTCTTACCGTGCGGCGCCAGCTCGACAAAGACACTGCCAGGCTCAGGGAGCCCAAGACGCAGGCGTCGGTGCGGACGATCCCGCTCAGCGATCTCGCGCTGCACATCCTCCGCGAGCGCCTCGATCGCGCTCGGAGCGCGGAGGACAACCTCGGGCCTGACGCCCTGGTCTGGGTGCACCACCCCTGGAGATCGCGAACCCCTTGGCCGCTTTCCTACTCTGGCGTCCGGAAGGCGATGCTCGCCCTGGTCGAGCGCGCCGGCCTGACTCCGAGTGGCCGCGTCCACGCGCTCCGGCACACCTTCGGCACAGCGATCGCTCAGGCCGGCACGCGCCACGCGGTGATCAGCGACCTCATGGGCCACGCCGACCCCACGATCACCCATCGGTACACGCGACACACCGTCTCGGAGGAGCAGCGCCGCGCGGTCGAGGCCCCAGAAGCGAAGGGTGCACCAAAGGGTGCACCCCCAGGACTGCGCCTCCGCACGGGTGCTTGATCCGAGATCAGAACAGTGGTGGGGAAAGGCGACGAGACCCGAATACCCCCGATTCTGTACTGGACTGAGACGCCGAATCGT
>CAZHZF010000016.1:0-17475 GCA_964536925.1 uncultured Dehalococcoidales bacterium
TCAGCCGGGCCGCTGGCCGAAGTAGCGCAGGGCGGCGCGGATGCGGGTCTCGGCATCGCCGCCGACCTCGGCGCCCAGGGCGGCGACGGCCTCGGCGGCCTGCTGGGCGCTGTAGCCGAAGACCTGGGTGAGCGCCTCGAGGACCTGACCGTCGACGCCAATGACCCGGGTCCCGGACTCCGGCGTCGGGGTGCCGCCGAGCTTTCCCTTCAGGTCGAGAACGACGCGGCTCGCCAGCCGTTTGCCGATGCCGGGGACGGCGGTGAGCAGGTCGGCGTTGCCGGACGCGATCGCGTCGCCCAGGCGATCGACCGAGAGAACGGAGAGGATGCCGAGCGCGGCTCTGGGCCCCACGCCGGTGACGGTGAGGAGAAGTTCGAACGCGCGGCGCTCCTCGCCACTGGCGAAGCCATAGAGGGCGAGGGTGTCCTCGCGGACGTAGAGAAAGGTCGTCAGGCGGACGCGATCGCCGATCGCGCCGATGCGGGTGAGGGTCGAGGCCGGGACATGGACCTGGTAGCCGACGCCGCCCACATCGACGACGACGCCGCCGGCATCGCGCGCCGCGATCGTGCCGTGGAGGGAGGCGATCATCGCGCGCCGGAGACGAGGCGGGCGAGACGGCGGCTATGGTGGTGACAGATCGCGATCGCCGCGGCATCGGCCACGTCATCCGGCCGGGGCGCGACGGTGAGCCGCAGGAGGATGCGCACCATCTCCTGCACCTGCCGCTTATCGGCATTGCCATAGGAGGTGACCGACTGCTTGATCTCGGCCGGGGTGTACTCGGCGATCGAGAGCCCGCGCTGGGCGGCGGCCAGGATGACGGCGCCACGGGCCTGACCGACCGCGAGCGCGGAGGTGACGTTGCGACTGAAGAAGAGTCGCTCGATCGCCGCCTCGGTGGGTGCGCACCGCTCGATCACCTCGAGGATTCCCGCGTGGAGCCGGGTGAGCCGCTCGGCGATGGGCTGGTCGGGCGAGGTGACGATCGCCCCACCCTCGATGAGATGGAGGTTCCCCCGCCCCCGATCGGCGACGACGGCGAAACCAAGGGTCGCGGTACCTGGATCGAGGCCGAGGACGGTCGTTGGTAGTGGATCGTGGGTAGTTGATGGTGGATGGTTCGGGGCCTGGTCAGTTGGTGAGTCATTCATAGTGACTAGTTAATAGTACATAGTGGGTAGTGGGTAGTAGGTAGTGAGTAGTGAGTAGATCTGGGTCGGATCATCAGTGAAGGCAAAGCTGTCATCGGCAGAACGAGAGGTGCAGTCGAAAGGCAGCCATCATGGAGTGGAACATCGCAACCGAAGAACCCGCCGACCGTTCCCGCTGTGTCCACTAAACCCTCAAGTTCTGTGGGTTGTCTGCTCGCTGAGTACACGTCAGCATGGCCTCCACCGACGACCACACTATCCACTATCCACTATCCACTATCCACTATCCACCACTGCCCACAACCAGTTCGTCGCGCAGCTCGAGATTGGAGAAGACGTGCTGGACGTCGTCCAGACTCTCGAGACGCTCGACCAGCTTGATCACCTGGAGCGAACGCTCCTCGTCGAGGTCGACCGTGGACTTCGGCAGCACGGTCGCTTCGGCGCTCTCGATCGGGACGTCCGCGGCGACGAGCGCGTCGCGCACCCGCTCGAGCGCGGCCGGCTCGGTGTAGACCTCGACGTAGGCATCGTCCTCGTTGACGTCCTCGGCGCCGGCGTCGATCGCGACGAGCGCGATGTCTTCGGCCGCCTTCTTCCCGATCGGGATGCTGATGACACCGCGCGACTCGAAGTTCCAGGCGACGCAGCCGGCTTCGCCGAGAGCGCCGCCACCGCGGGTGAACGCGGCCCGGATCTCGCTGACGGTGCGGTTCCGGTTATCGGTGATCGCCTGCACGAGGATGGCCGTCCCCCCCGGTCCGTACCCCTCGTAGGTGATCTCCTCGATCGCTTCGGCGCCCGGGCCGGCAGCGCGGTCGATCGAGCGTCGGATGTTCTCCTGGGGCATGTTCTCGGCGCGGGCCTTCTGGATCGCCAGGCGCAGTCGCGCGTTACCGGCCGGATCGCCCCCGCCCTCGCGCGCGGCGACCTGGATCTCGCGGGCGAGCCGGGTGAACACGGCTCCCTTCTTCGCGTCGTTGGCGCCCTTCTGCCGCTTGATCTGCGCCCATTTACTGTGACCGGACATGGCGTGATGGCCCTCACCCTGGCCCTCTCCCAACGGGAGAGGGAATCGGGTTCCAGTATAGGAGCGGGGGCCGGCGCGGCCTTCTGAGGGCCGTCTAACGGGCGCCGCCCTACCTTTTACGGCGACCGCTCTCGACGCGGGCGTTAGTTGACATAAAGATTCGCGGCGAACCCCGGGGAGGGGGCGCCGCGTGGCGGTCGATCTCGATTTCGCGGGCCAGAGAACGGCGTACGCCAGCCACGGCATGCACTCCTTCGCGGCCCGATTCCCGCCGCAGCTCGCGCGCTGGGGCATCGAACGATTCACCGATCGCGGCGAGCGGGTGCTCGACCCGATGGTGGGCTCGGGCACCACGCTGGTGGAGTCGCGCCTGCTCGGGCGCCACGGTCTGGGCGTCGATATCGATCCGCTCGCGCGCCTGATCGCGGCCGTCAAATCGACGCCGATCGATCCCTCCGGCCTCACGGCCGGTCTGAGCGCGTTCCGCGCCAGGGCGCGGCTGCTGTTTCACGATCTGCGCCTGGCGCGCGAGCACGGCATCCCCTTCCACGACGCGTTTCGCGATGTGGCGATCCCCGATTTCCCCAACCGCGACTACTGGTTCCTGCCCACGGTGGTGGAGGAACTCGCCCTGCTGCGTCACCTGGTCGATCGGGTCGGCGAGGAGACGCTGCGCCGCTTTCTCTACCTGGTGTTCTCCTCGACGATCATCACCAAGAGCGCCTCGTCGGTCGCGAACGTGCGGGACCTGGCCCATTCCCGGCCCCACCACGTCGCGCCCGCACGACCACCCGACGTGTTGAAGGCGTTCGAGACCCGGCTCGCTCGCCTGGAGCGCTCGATGGGGGATTTCGCGGCGAGCAGCGATCCGCTCGGCAGTTCCCGGGTGATCGGTGAGGACGCCCGCTCGCTCCCCCTGCCGGATGGCTCGGTGGACCTCGTGTTCACGTCACCCCCGTACGTGAATGCGATCGACTACCCGCGGGCGCACAAGTTCTCGCTGTTCTGGCTCGGCCAGGCGCTCGGGACATCGAGCGAGGCGTATCGCGACCTGGGCCGACGGTACATCGGAACCGACCGGGTGCCGCTGGCGCTCTGCCGCACGCTCGCGCGCCGCAGCTCCGGCCTGGGCGCGCTCGATGGCGTGCTCGACCGCCTGGCAGATGCGGACCCCCGCCGCGCCGGAATCGCGCGGCAGTACTTCGACGATATGGCCCGCGTCCTCACGGAGGCGGGTCGGACCCTCCGCCCCGGGCGCCACGCGATCGTGGTGGTGTGTCCCTCGACGATCGCCGGGGTCACCGTGCCGACGCACGAACTCCTGGCCGCGCTCGGGGAGCGGTCCGGCCTGCTCCGCCACGTGGAGACCCACGCGCGGGTCCTGGACGATGCGAAGCGGCAGCTGCCGATCGTGCGGGGGCGGTTCGGCCCGGGCATGCGTACCGAATACGTCGTGGTGCTGCGCCGCGCCTGACCGCGCGCCCGTCTGGCCTCAGGGTAGGCCGCGACTTCCGCGTCGACGCCGATGGGACTGCCCTCACCCCATCCTTCTCCCGCCGCGACAGCAGAGGGGGCGGCGTCAGGTGGCGATCGCGTTGCCCGCGCGGTCGTCGAGCAGTCATCCAGGACCGCGGGCGTCTCGCCCGCCCCGTGCCGGAATCAGGTCACCGGATGCAGCGGCATGGTCTACGATGGCTCCGGTGAGCCGTCGCGTCGTCGTCACCGGCGTGGGGATGGTCACGCCCCTGGGGAACGATCTCCGCACCACCTGGGCGGGACTCATCGCCGGCGAGTCGGGCATCGGCCCGGTGACCCGCTACGACGCGCGGCGCAACGATACGCACTTCGCGGGTGAGGTCAAGGGGTTCGATCCCGAGGAGTATGTCGACCGGCGCGAGGCGCGCCGCATGGACCGCTTCGCCCAGTTCGCACTGGCCAGCGCCCGACAGGCACTCGCGGATTCAGGACTGACGATCGGCGCGGAGAATGCCGACCGGATCGGCGCAATCGTCGGCACGGGGATCGGCGGGATCGAGACGCTCTCGGCGCAGTTCGGCGTCCTCCACGAGCGGGGACCCGGCCGCCTCTCCCCGTTCCTCTCGACGATGATGCTCGCGAACATGGCCGCGGGGCAGATCGGCATTCAGATGGGGTGCCGCGGGCCGAATTACGCGTCGATCTCGGCCTGCGCGAGCGGGGCGCACGCGATTGGCGAGTCGTTCGAGATCATTCGGCGCGGCGCGGCCGACGCGATGATCGCGGCGGGGGGCGAGGCACCGATCGTCGAGATCGGCCTGGGGAACTTCAACGCGATGCGGGCGCTCTCGACGCGCAACCACGATCCACGGGGCGCCAGCCGTCCATTCGACGCCGAGCGGGACGGCTTCGTCATCGCCGAGGGGGGTGGCGCGCTGGTGCTGGAGGCGCTCGATCACGCGCGGGCGCGCGGCGCGGCGATTCTCGCCGAGGTCATCGGATACGGCGCGACCGCCGATGCCCATCACGTGAGCTCGCCGCCGGAGAGCGGTGAAGGCGCCGCTCGGGCGATGCGCATCGCACTGACGATGGGGGGTGTGGCACCCGAGGACGTGGGCTACCTCAACGCGCACGCCACCTCGACCGGCGTCGGCGACATCGCCGAGACGAACGCGATCAAGGCGGTGTTTGGCGATCACGCCCGTGAGCTGGCGGTCAGCTCCACCAAGTCGATGACCGGCCATCTGCTCGGCGCCGCCGGAGCGATCGAGACGATCTTCTGCATCCAGGTGCTGCGGGAGGGAATCGCCCCACCGACGATCAATCAGACGACACCGGACCCGCAGTGCGACCTCGACTACGTCCCGAACGCGGCACGTCCGGTGCGGACCGATGTGGTGCTCAACAACTCGTTCGGTTTCGGCGGACAGAACGCGAGCCTGATCCTCCGCCGCGCTCCCTGACCGCGGTGCTCCCCCCGGGCACGGGCGAGGACCTCGAGTCGCTCGCGGAGCGGATCGGCCATCGGTTCAGCGATCTCGACCTCCTGCGCCAGGCGCTGACGCACACGTCGTACGTGAACGAGGCGCCCCGGCCGCGGCCGGAATCGAACGAGCGCCTCGAGTTCCTCGGCGACGCCGTGCTCGGTCTCATCACGGCCGAGTACCTGTTCCACGATCGGCCGGCGACGGGCGAGGGAGATCTCACCCCGCTGCGCGCCGCGCTGGTGAAGGGGGAGACGCTCGAGCGGGTGGGCGTGGGGCTCGGGCTCGGCGCGTCCATGCGGCTCGGTCGGGGAGAGGAGGCGGCCGGTGGGCGTGGGCGCGCCTCGATCGCGGGCCGCGCGCTGGAGGCGATCGTCGGCGCGATCTATCTCGACGCCGGCTACGCGCAGGCGCGAGCGGTGGTGCTCGGCCTCCTCCGCGACGAGCTCGCCCGGGTCGGCGCGATGGATTCGGCGAAGGACGAGCGCTCGCGGCTCCAGGAGATCGCCCAGGCGCGGCGCGGTCAGACACCGACCTACCGTCAGGTGGATGCCACGGGCCCAAGCCACGACCCCACCTACACCTACGAGGTGATCGTCGGCGAAGAGGTCCTCGGCCGGGGGCAGGCCCGCAGCAAGCAGGGCGCGGCACGCGCCGCGGCCCAGGCGGCGCTGCGAGAGATGGGTGAAGAGACCGCCTCGCCCACCGCCGACCTCGATACGCGCGCCGCCGCGGCCCGCGCCGCGCGGAGGGAACTGCGTGCGGATGCGATGTCGGCCCCCACGCGGAACGCGCCATCCACCCCGCCCGAAGCGCCCCGCGACGACGACCTCTATGCGCTCGCCGCCGCCGCCCGGAGGGAACTGCTTGAGGATGCGACGCCGGTCCCGCCGTCCGAGCCGCGGCCGGACGATCCGCGCCGGATGCGATCCCGGCGCCACGCCCTCGCCCGCGCCGTGGCGACCGCGCTGGCGGCCATGCTCGGGACGATCTGGTTCCTTCAGGGGATCGGACTCCTGCCGGGAAGCTTCATGAGTGGCGACCCCCTCTGGGCCGTGCTCGGCGCGGCGCTCGTCGGTCTGGCCGCTTTCGCTACGGTGGGGTCCCGCCGTCCGCGGCGCTGAGCGCCAGATCCCCGATACGGCAGTCGCTCTCGGCCCAGTCGTCGAGGCGGGAGTGGCAGCGCAGTCGATCGCCCTCCACGCCGATGACCCACGCCTCGATCGGCGCATCGGCGAGACGCGCGGTGACGCTGTCGATCGGAACGTCCCCCAGGAGAACCGGCACGGCCACGAAGTCGCGGCCAGCCTCGGTCAGGGCTCGATTCACCGCCGCGAGCGTCCCCGACGGCACGCGATCGGTCGCGACCGCGACGAAGCGGGTGCGGCGGCCAATGGCCTCGGCGCGGTACTCCGTCCGCAACACATCGAGGTCGACCTGCCCGGGGGCGGTTCCGGTTCCGCCGTGGGAGGCAAAGGTGAGGAAACAGCGCGGGTAGGCCAGCGCCATGATGCGGGTGGCCAGTCCGTGTTCTCCCATGCCGAGGGCGATGGTGGGGCGGACCGCGGCGCGCAGGGTGGCGAGCACCGGCGCGAGGTCGAGCACCGAGTGCGCCATCCCCACCACCTTGACGACATCCGGACGGGTGGCGGCGAGGGCATCGGCCCAGGCCGGAAGATCCGGCATGCGGGCGAAGTCGTGACGGGAGACGATCACGCGGGCGCCGCGCCGCCGGATCTCCTCGAGCACGCCGAGTGTGGCCGCGAAGTGCTCGATATCGACGTACTCGGCGCCGAGCAGGGCGGCGCGGAAGAGGGACGCGATCCGCGCGCCCTCGGGGAGATCGCAGGCACCCCCCTCGCGCTTCGCACGGTTGGTGACGATCGCGGGGGGACGCGGCGGCGCGAGCAGTTCGGCGAGATCGGCCTCGGGCATGAGGTCGATCCGCAGTTCGACCATCGAGGCCCCCGACGCGTAGGCGCGGCGGACGTCCGGCCGGGAGAGCGCGACGGCCAGGTGCGGGCCGGAGCGGGGAGGCGTCGCCAAGGGCACGAATCGTAGCCGGGAGTGGCACGGAACCGCTGTGGTAGGATACCGCGCCAACGTTATGTATCTCAGAAAGCTTGAACTGCAGGGGTTCAAGACTTTCGCCCCGAGGACCGAGATCGCCTTCGCGGCGGGTCTGACTGCGATCGTGGGGCCTAACGGCTCGGGCAAGTCGAACGTCGCGGACGCGATCCGCTGGGTGTTGGGCGAACAGAGTCTGCGCCTGCTGCGCTGTAAAAAGAGCGAGGACATCGTCTTCAGCGGGGGCGCGGGCCGGCCTCCGGCCGGATTCGCCGAAGTGGCGCTGTGGTTCGACAACGGTACCGGATGGCTCGACACGCCCTACGCCGAGGTGGTCGTCACGCGGCGCGTCCATCGTTCGGGCGAGGGCGAGTACCTGCTGAATGGCAACCGGATCCGGCTTCGGGATCTGACCGACCTGCTGCTGCGGGCGGGGCTGAGCACGAGTGGCAACACCGTGATCGGCCAGGGGATGGTGGATCAGGCGCTTACGCTGCGCCCCGAGGATCGGCGCGCGCTCTTCGACGAGGCCGCGGGCATTCGCCATCACCAGACCAGGCTCGCGGACGCCCGGCAGCGTCTGACCCACACCGAGAACAGCCTCGCGCGCGCGCGCGAGGTCATCGCCGAGATCGAACCGCGGCTCCGGTTGCTGGAGCGCCGTACCCGACAACTGCGCGAGCGGGACTCCGTGCGCGAGGATCTGCGCGCGCAGGCGATCGCGCTCTACAGCCATCGCTGGTACGAGGCCGACCTCGCGCTGCGCACGCTCGAAGAGGCGGAGCGCCAGGCCGCGGCCGACGTGGAGTCAGCGCGGCGGGAGCGTGCCCTCGCGCGTGAGGAGACCGAGGAACTCGTCGCCCGCCAGCGCTACCTGCGCGACCGGCTGGTGGAGATCGATCGCGTGCGCGCCGACCTCATCACCCGCCGGGACGCCGCGCGCCGGGAGGCAGCCGTGCGGCGCGAGCGCGCCGATGGCGCCCGCGAACGAGCGATCGATCTGCGCGAGGAGGTCGAGGACCTGCGGGAGCGCGGGCGCACCGATGAGGAGAGCGCCGCGGAGGCGCTGGGAACGCTGGACCGGCTCACCGACGATGTCGAGGCGCTGACGCGCGAACTCGGCGCCGCCGAGCAGGAGAGCCTGGCCCGTCAGGAGCGCCTCGCCGCGCTCGGTGCCCAACTCGCTTCGGCGCTGGCCATGGCGGAGCGGGTGCGGAACGAGCGGGACCGCGTGGCCGCAGAGTTCTCTCGCCTCAAGGATCGTCGGACGTCGATCGAGGCGGAGATCGCCCGCGCCGAAGCGTCTTTGGGGCGCGACCGGGAACAGGTCGCGGAGGTGGAGCGGGAGAGGGTCACGCTGGGCGCGTCGCTCGAGGACGCGCGCGCCGACGTCGAACGCTGCGACGCGGAGATCGAGGCGGCGCGGGCGGTCGTGGCGGCAGCGCGAGAGAGGCAGGAACGCGCCGCGCCGAAGGCCGCCGAGGTCGCCCGGCGGCGCGCGGTGGCGCAGGGGCGCCTGGACCTGCTGACCGATGCGCGGGATGGCTACGCGGGGTACTACGCCGGAGTCCGGGCGGTGATGGGCGCCTCCCGGGACGGCGCATCGCCACGCGTGCACGGGGTTGTCGGCCTCGTCGCGAGCCTGATCGAGGTACGGCCCGATCTGGAGGTCGCGATCGAGGTTGCGCTCGGCTCGCACCTCCAGGACATCGTCGTCGCGCGGTGGGGCGACGCCGAAGCCGCGGTGGAGCACCTCAAGCGCACCCAGGGCGGGAGGGCGACCTTCCTGCCGCTCGACTCGCTGCGCGTGCACTCCGCACGGGGCGCGGCGCCGGAGGGGCCGGGGATCCTCGGCGTCGCCGCCGACCTGGTGCAGATGCAGGAAGCCTACGGCGCGGTGGCGGAATACCTCCTCGGTCGGACGCTTCTGGTCGAGAACCTCGCGATCGCGCGCGAGGCACGGCTCTCCGTCCCGGCGGGATGGCAGATCGTCACCCGCGACGGCGAGATCGTCCGACCGGTCGGGTCGGTGACCGGCGGCTCGCGCGACGGCGGCGATCGCACCCTGCTGGCGCGGGAGCGGGAACGGCGGGAACTACCCCAGCAGGTGAGCGACCTGGCCGCGGCGGCGGAGGTCATCGCGGCGGAGATCGAGGCGGCACGGCGAGATCAGGCCGAGGCCGAGACGACGATCGCGGCGCGACAGAGTCGGCGACGGGCAGCGGAGGTCGCGCAGGCGGGCCTGAACGAACAGATCGCGGTGGCACGGGCGCGGCTCGAGCGACTGGAGCGGGAGCAGCAGTTCGCGCGAGAGGGGATCGAGCGAGGTCGCGCGGAACTGGCCGATCTGGAGCGGCGGGGCCAGGTGCTGCGCGCCCGGCTGGCCGGATTCCCGGCCGCCACGGAAGGCGCCACGGCAATCACCGAGCGTCTGCGCGCACGCCTCGCGGAGTTGCGGAGTGCGATCGCCGAGCAGGGCGAGCGGGTGGCGCAGTTCCGCAGTTCCGTCGCGCTTGCCGAGGGGGAGCGCCGTGCCCAGACCGCGCTGATCGACCGCATGGCGAGCCGCCGGATCGAACTCGAGGGCGCGATCAACGATCGCCTGGCGAGCGTGGACGGGATCGTGGAGACGACGGTGCGCGTCTACGGAGAGATCGACGCCGTCGAGTCGGCGATCGTGGCGATGGAGGACCAGATCGGCTCGCTGGAGGCCGAGCGGCGTCCGGTGGAACTGGAGATCGGGGCGATCGAGGATGAGATCCGCCGGTTACGGAGCCGCGAGGGGGAGGAGCGGACGGGACTGGAGCGACTGGTCGATCGGGCGCGGGAGAGCGCCGTAGAGGCGGGGGCGGCGCGGGAGCGTCTGCGCTCCCTGGCCCAGGAGGCACGCCTCCTCCTCGACGAGATCGACGCCGAACAGGCGGAACTCGACGCGGAGCCTCCCCCGGCCGCACCCGCCCCGGCTTCGGCCGCCGAACTCCCGCTGATGGTCGATCCCTCGGACCTTCCGACCTGGGGCATCCACCCCCGTGCCGCTGACGATCCGGTCGGATTGCGCCGCCGCGTGGAGCAACTGCGCGCGCGTCTGCGGTCGATCGGCGCGGTGGATGGCGCGGTGACGCAGGAATACGACGAGGTCTACGGACGTCATGCGTTCCTGAGCGGCCAGACCGCCGACCTCACCGAGGCTTCCCGACACCTGCGCGGCCTCATCGACGAACTGGAACGGACGATCGCCCGCCAGTTCGACAGCGCGTTTGCGGCAGTGGCGGAGGCGTTTCGTCGGCACTTCGTGCATCTGTTCGGCGGCGGCACGGCGCGCCTCCTGCTCACGGCGGGGGAGGATGGCGCGCCGCCAGGGGTTGAGATCGTCGCCCAGCCGCCCGGCAAGCGCGCCCAGAGCCTGTCCCTGCTCTCCGGAGGCGAACGCGCGCTCACCGCGGCGGCGATCCTGTTCGCGATCCTGGAGGTGAACCCGACACCGATCTGCGTGCTGGACGAGGTCGACGCCGCGCTCGACGACGCGAACATCGTCCGGTTCGCATCCACGCTGCGCTCGCTGAGCGAGCGCACGCAATTCATTGTCATCACCCACAATCGCGGGACGATGGAGGCGGTCGACGCGCTCTACGGCATCACGATGCAGGATCGCTCGATCTCGCGCACGGTGTCGCTGCGCCTCGCCGACATCCCCGCTCCCGCCTGAACACGCGAGGAGGAGAGACGGCACAATGAAGACCTTCGCACTGACGGTCGATCTGCAGGACGACCCGGATCGGATCGCCCGGTACAAACTCGAGCACACGCGCGTGTGGCCGGAGGTGCTCGCGCAGATCAAACGGGTCGGCATCCAGCAGATGAAGATCTGGGCGATCGGCAACCAGCTCTTCATGTACCTGGAGACCGATGACGACTTCGACCCGAAGACCGGGTTCGCGCGCATCCGCGAGGATCCGAAATCGGTGGAGTGGAACGAATGGATGGCGCGGGAGTTCCAGCAACGATCCGCGCATGCCCGTACGGACGAGTGGTGGGCGCCGATGGAGCTGGCATTCGATCTCAAAGCCGCGCTGGGAGAGTCCTGAGCACACCGCCCGCCGTACCACGGGACACCGGCCGCGCCTACTTTCGATCGTGCGCGGGGTGTCGCGCCCACGCGATACCCCCATCGTTGTCACGTCGCGGCCGCTTGCGACCTGCCCGACACGCCCAGGTACAGTGCGGCCTGAGCCCCCGTGCGCTCCGCGGCAACGTGCGACCGATCGAGAAGGCCGCCTCCCACCTCCCGGCACGTGACGTGCCCCAGGCGATCACCACCGAACCGTTGCGGTGGATGTGGCGGACGGCCGTGGCCTGCTGTTAGTTCTTCGCCATGGCGGACCTGGTCCGCCTGACGGTGCATGAGTCGTCCGAGGCAGCGCCGCATCGTACCGGCACCGGCGCGGCAGGGTAAATCCCCTTGTGGTGCGGAATGTGTCAGACGAACGGCGGCGCCTCCATCGCTTGCGTGGGACCGTCGGGCACCGTAAGATCATCGCGGGAGACGTCTCACTGAAATGAGCAAAACAGCGGCAAAAATGAGTGAGTGGGCGGCGGTCGGCAAGTCGATTGATGGACGAGGGATCGGTTCGGCCGCCCGGGTTCGTTGCGTCGCCGCCCACGCCAAGTCCGACATCTCTCACAGACCTGGAGCCATCTTCGCTGAAGCGGCCGGCGGCTACGTGCTGCTGCAACAACGCGGCAAGGGGGACTTCGTGCTCGTCGCGGAGTCCTTGCTTGGGAGCGAGTTGCGGATCGGGGAAGAGGCCGGGCGGGTGCTCGCCCTCGTTTCGGCCCCCGTGGAGCAATACCCGAACCTCCCCGGGTTTGCCTGGACGGCGACGTTGCCCGAAGCCGAACGGCGCGAGATGCGAGACGAACTCGTCCTCGGCCTGCGGCGCGCCGTCGAAGGCAGTGGTCAGACCCCTGACGCGCGGTGGCGCGCCTACGACCAGGCGGTGTACGAGTGGAGGGCGACCGCGGAGGCACTCGCGGACCCCGAGCAGACAGCGCGGTTGCTCGCCGAGTGGTCCGAAAAGGACGAGGTCGTCCTGGCCCGACCGTGAGCGCTGCTCCCATCCCACGCGGTGGTCGGTTCGGGCGGCGGTGACGTTCGACAGCGACGACACCCGGCGGCATCCGTACATCCGACGGCCCAGGGGTGACCGGACGCCGCCGGGCGTGACCTTCTTGTTCGAAGTTCGTGCCAGGAACCGCAGCGTGGAGACGCAGTGGGAGCAGCTCGTCTCCCACTACAAGAACGACGCCCGCGCGTGTTTCGACTGGCTCGCCACGACGGGCGGCGCACCGATCCCGGGGCGATGCGGCTCGCTCCGGGGACCGCTGAGCCACCAGTGCCAGTACGAGATCGGTGGTGGCGCACGGGTGTGGTTCCGGCAGTTCCCCGAGGCCAAACGCGTGGTCCTGACCGAAGTGTCGGTCGGCCATCCGAAGCAGACGGAGCGCCCCCACAGGCGCTGACGCAAGCGTGAGTGGCGTCGAACGCCGAACGCCGCCGGGTCGGGCACCCCACATCGCTATGGCGTCGCTTCGACGAGACGACTCCTCACCAGGTACGATTGCCCGCGGCAGGTCCACCTTGCCAAGTCGTCCGGGCACGCCGCGGCGGATCCACAGAAGATCGGGTTCGCGCGCATCCGCGAGGATCCGAAATCGGTGGAGTGGAACGAATGGATGGCGCGGGAGTTCCAGCAACGATCCGCGCATGCCCGTACGGACGAGTGGTGGGCGCCGATGGAGCTGGCATTCGATCTCAAAGCCGCGCTGGGAGAGTCCTGAGCGGTCGCATGGAAGAGGAGTACTGAACGTGATCGTCGAAGTGGCGCGCATCCGGGCCCGTGAGGGCGCGGCCGATGCGCTGGAGGCCGGTCTACGCCGCGCACGCGACGTGATCTCCCGCGCGGAGGGCTATCGCGGGAGCGCCTTCCATCGGGGCATCGAGGATCCCGGCGAGTTCATCCTCACCATCTGGTGGGACTCGGTGGACCACCACATGAAGGGATTCAGAGAGGGACCGCTCTTCCCCGATTGGCGCGCCGCGTTCGCCGAGCATATGGCGCCGCCGCCGATCGTCGCGCACTACACCACCTTCGTGGGGGAGGCCCCATGACCGATTTCAGCAGCGACTTTCGCGGCACGATCGCCGTGGTCACCGGCGGTGCGTCGGGCATCGGGCGGGCGACCGCGCGGGGCTTCGTGTCCTCCGGAGCTGGCGTGGTCATCTTCGACCGCAATGAATCACTCGCCCGCGCGACGGCGGCGGACCTGGGCAACGCCACGGTCGTGGTCGGGGACGTCTCACTGGAGGAGGACTGCCACCGCGCCGCGGCGGTCGCGTCGGCACTGAGTGTGGAGAGCCATCGACCGGTGAAGTGGCTGGTGAACTGCGCGGCGAGCTTCCTCTCCGCGGCCGAGAAGGCGACGGCACGGGATTGGGACATCAGCCTGGGCGTGAACGTGAAGGGGTCGGCGCTGATGGCAGGGGCAATGGCGCCGCTCCTCCGCGCGGCCGGCGGCGGCGCGATCGTGAATATCGCCTCCATCTCCGGGTGGATCGCGCAGCCGAACCGGTGGACCTACAACACGACCAAGGGCGCGATCCTCGCACTCACCCGCTGTCAGGCGATGGACCTGGCGCGTGACCACATTCGCGTCAACTCGGTATCGCCCGGCACCATCTGGACCGAGGAACTGGACCGGATGACCGGCGGCGATCGGGCCAGGCACGAGCCGGTCTTCGGCCCGCATCATCTCCTTGGGCGCACCGGGGAGCCGGCCGAGGTGGCGAGCGCGATTCTGTTCCTCTGCAGCGCGGCGGCGAGCTTCATCACCGGCGAAGACCTACGCGTGGACGGCGGCTACCTCGCCCGTGGACAGGATCGGGCGGAAGGCGAAGTCAACTACACGAAGGGCTGAGACCCGCCGTTCGCGGGGTTCGAGTCAACCCAGATACTCGGCGAGCCGGCGGCGGATCGTGGGGCGGCGCAGCTTGCGCAGGGCGTCGGACTCGATCTGACGGACCCGCTCGCGGCTGATCTGCAGTTCGTCACCGACCTCGGCGAGGGTGCGCATGGTGCCATCGCCGAGGCCGAACCGGAGCGCCACGACCTTCTGCTCGCGCGGATTGAGGCCGCTCATCGCCTCACGGAGCGAGTCCTTCAGGAGCGATCGGGCCACCGAGTCGAGGAGCGTTGGCTGGCGCTCGTCCTCGATGAAGTCGCCGATCTGTCCATCGAAGTCCTCTCCTGCCGGGGCATCGAGGCTGATGGGCACCTGGGCGGCGAGGTGGATCTCCTCGATGCGCGCCGCCGGAACATCGAGCGATCGGGCGATCTCCTCGACGGTCGGCTCGCGGCCGAGCTCCTGCGCCAACCGACCGCTTGCCCGAGCGAAGCGGGAGATCTGGCCGGTCATATGGACGGGGATGCGCACCACGCGAGACTGATCGGCAATGGCGCGGGTGATCGCCTGCCGGATCCACCAGTAGGCGTAGGTCGAGAAGCGGAAGCCGCGCCGCCAGTCGTACTTCTCGACCGCGCGCGAGAGACCGATGTTTCCCTCCTGGATCAGGTCCGGCAGCGGCAGGCCGCGATTCAGATGCTTCCGGGCCACCGAGATCACGAGACGGAGGTTCGATTCGACGAGGCGGCGGCGCGCCCGCTCGCCGGTCTTCGCGAGCGCGTCGCAGCGAAGACGTTCCTCACGGCTCTCCAGGCCCCCGTCGAGCGCCTCCTGGGCATCGCGACCCCGCCGGTGGGCGCGCGCGAGACTTATCTCCTCGTCCGCGGTGAGCAGCGGAAAGCGGCGGACCTCGTGGAGGTAGATGCCGAGGAGTTCCAGCGTGCCCTGATCCAGGAACTCCGCATCGAGCGCGTTCTGCGCCTCGGCGGCTTCCTGCTCGAGGTCGGCGATCTCGTCGACGGGAAGTTCCGCATCGACGATCAGGTCCGCACTGTCGAGCCGTGGATCCTCTTCCAGTTCCTCGCTGAGCGCGGGCAGATCCTCCGCAATCGGTTCCGGTGTCGCGGTCTCGACATCGATGTCGATCGCTGGTTCGATGTGTAACGCCATGGGCTCGCCTCCCGACAGACGCAGGGATCGCCGAAGCGACCGGGCTCGATTCTGTCAGCGGGAGCGCGCGAGGCCGAGATGCGCAGCCGTAAAGATTGGGTCCGCACCTCTTCATTCACCATAAAACGTGGCACGGCGCGTTCGTGAGGAGGGATCACGCACACCCGGGCGCCCGTCTCCGGCGCGGATCCGGCCGCAGAGTGAGTGCCTCCGCCGTTCGTACGACAATGCGCGGCGCGGGAGGTCGTGGCATATGGGTGGAACGGTCGCGCTGCGCGAGGTTCAGGGCACAGGAGTCATCGAACTGGGTGAGGAGGAGACTGGATCGCTCGTCGCGATCTGCCCCGAAGTGGGCGCCAACGTCTTCCGCTTCCGAACGGTTGTGGGCGCGCGCGACGTGGAGCTCCTGGCGACGCCACCGGAGATGGCGACGCTGCGGGCCCGGCCGACGCGGTGGGGCTCGGCCTGCCTCTTCCCGTATCCGGGGCGAGTGCGCGCCGGCGCATTCGTGTTTCAGGGTCAGACCTATCAGTTGCCCACCGATCCGCGCGATGGCCACGCGATTCACGGTTGCGTGCGGACGCGGCCGTGGGCGATCGAGCGACTCGAGGCGGACCGCTTCGCGGGCGCCCACGCGCGACTCCACCTCGACAGTCGTCTCGCCGGAATCACCGCGTCGGAGTGGCCCTGGCCGTTCGGTGCCTGGCTCGACGTCGCGCTGAGTGGCGGGCGGCTTCGCATCGGCTTCACCGTCGCGAACGAGGGCGATCTGCCCATGCCGTTCGGCCTCGGATTCCACCCGTACTTCCCGCTGCCGTTCGGGGAGGCCGGATCGCTCGGGGCGTGCACCGTGTGGATCGACGCCGACGAGCGCTGGGAGCAGAGCGGTGGTCTGCCCACGGGCGCGGTCGTGCCGTTGGATGAGACGATCTGGCCCCGGCGATCACGGTCACTGGCGGACATTCCCGCCGATGTCGCGTCCGGCGAGGGGTTCGTCCGCAATGCGCTGTTCCGTCGCCGCACCCACGGCAGGGATGCGAGCCCCGGCGGCATGCGCGCGCGGATCGTCGACGCGGCGAACGGTGTCGTGGTGCGGATGGACGCGAGCGTGGGCTTCGATCGGACCGTGTTCTTCACCCCGGCGGCGACGCCGACGCTCTCCATCGAGCCGCAGACCTGCGTGCCGAACGCTCTGGCGATGGCGGGAGAGGGCCGCACGGACACCGGCCTCCGGGTCCTGGCCCCGGGCGCGCGCTGGCAGGCGTGGTTCGCGATCGAGGCGGAGGCTCTCGCGGCGAGATAACCCCGCTCGGCGCACTGACAGCCTGGCTGCCGAGAGGAGGGGACCGCACGATGTGGCGCCGGGATCGGCACCAGGTGGGCGCTCACGACGGCGTCTCGCCTCCTCTCGCCATCTCTAACGCGGGCCGAAACGCTCCTTACGGGTGATTAAGCGACCCCTCGGTACCTTCGCCTCCGGTTGCAGGAGGTCGCGGGATGCTGACGGGTCTCACACGTCGCCGGAGCCGAAAGCGCATCGGCACGGTCACCCCGAAGGAGTTCTGCCGCGCGCTCTGGGAGAAGCGCCGCGTCCTGGCCGGGCCCTCAACACCCCAGGGAATCCAGACCCTTCAGCTTGGCATCCTGCTGACCCACTTCATCCGGCTCGACCCCGATCCGCTCGACTTCGAGGAGAAGCTCGAGGAGGTCGTCGATGACGAGCGGCCGCGCCGCCAGATGCTCCGGACTGCCGCAAAGCAGACGCTCCGGGCCTGGAGAGCGCAGCGATGGGACCGCATCGACGACGGCACGCTCGTCATCCTCGACACGCCTTCCCGGAGGATCTGACCTCTTCATGGATGCACTCACGATCGTCGCGACCGTCACGGGGGTGGCAGGACTCGGCGCCTTCGCCACCGCGCGCCTGCTCCACCTCGATCTCGACCCGCGCCCGTGCTGGCAGCGAAACGACTGCACGATGAAGCGGGAGAATGCCGAGGTGTGCACGCGATGCACCGTGTATCGGACCCGAGACATCCCGGTGGAGCACTACCTGACCCGGGAGCTCAACCTGCCGCCGCTTCGATCGTTCGTCGACGAGGGTGCCGCGCGGGCTGCCTGAGAGGCGCCT
>CAZHZF010000016.1:17575-39179 GCA_964536925.1 uncultured Dehalococcoidales bacterium
CCTGAGAGGCGCCTACCCGCGTTCGCGCATCGCGCAGTACGCGTAGAGCGCGTCCCCGAACGCGAGCGCCGCGACGAGCCAGCGCTCCCGTTCGACGAACGCGAGGCCGATGCCCTCCCCCACCGCGGCGACGCCGGCGGACTCGGGCGTGAGCCACCGCTCCGACGTGGCCGCCCCGCGCGCGATGAGTGCCAGGCGGAACAGCGCGGGTTCGGACAGGTTGAATTCGCGCATGAGTGCGTCGAAACCGC
This sequence comes from uncultured Dehalococcoidales bacterium, assembly GCA_964536925.1. GTDB lineage: Bacteria > Chloroflexota > UBA6077 > FW602-bin22 > FW602-bin22 > VGOZ01. The sequence goes on from CAZHZF010000016.1 coordinate 17,827, forward strand.
ATCCATCGCCCGGTTCCGGCGCGGGGAAGGAGCGACCCGGCGCGCCGGACTCCTCGGCCGCGACCGCGAGGGAGATCTCCGCGCCCGGATCGACGACCCGGTGGAGAAGCCAGGCGCAGAGGGCTGCGTCTACTCCGTCTTCGCGGCGCCCGCGCCACAGCACGCTGGTATGGTAGGGCCATCGTCACGGCAACGACGCCCGCCGCACCGGGGCTGAGTCCCGATCCCTCGCAGCGCGCCGTCATCGAGGCGGTCCACGGCCCCTACCTCGTCCAGGGAATCGCCGGTTCGGGGAAGACGCGGGTTCTCGCCCTGCGCATCGCCCACGCGACCACCGTGGGGGGTGTGGATCCCGAGGCCGTGTTGGCGGTCACGTTCACGAACCGCGCCGCTCGCGAGATGCGCGGCCGCGTCCAGCAGATCGCTCCGGAGGTCGCCGGTGGCGTGACGATCGGCACGCTCCACGGACTGTGCGTGGAGATCCTGCGCGAGCAGTCGGAGTTCCTGCAGCGCAATCGCGACTTCGTGATCGTCGACGAAGCCGACTGTCTGGCAATCATCGCGCGCGTCTGCGATCTCCGCTCGATCGGAGGTGAGCCGCGGCGGCTCCTGGAGACTATTGCCCGGTACAAAACGCGGGGGATCTACCCGCACGTCGAATCCGAACGCCTCGCCATCGGGGCGGAGGACCGCGAGAACTTCGACCGATACCAGCGGGCTCTCGAAGCGACGGATGGGCTCGACTTCGCCGACCTGATCGGCTACACGCGCCTGCTGCTCACCCGTGATGAGAGGGCTCGTCGGACATACGCGAGCCGCTATCGCTGGATCGAGGTCGATGAGTTCCAGGATACGGCCGAGCCGGAGTACGACATCCTCGCCGCGCTGGCCCGCGAGCACCGAAACCTCGCCTGCTTCGCTGACATCGATCAGGCGATCTACGGCTGGCGCGACGTGAACGTCCGCGAGGTGATGGGCCGCTTCCAGGAAGAATTTCGCCCGACAACACTCCTGATCGGCGGCTCCCACCGCCTGCCGGAGGGCGTGCGCGATCTGGCCGCGCGCATCCGATTCCAGGCGCATCGAGCATCGCGAGGGGACACCTCGGCCGGCGGGGACTCGGACGGGACGGAGGCGGCCGCGGTGTCCGTACGCGGTCACGCCCTCCAGCGGTCGGAGGTCGCCGCAGTCGCCGGGGAGATCGCCGACCTCCTGCGCGAGGGGACGCGCCCCACCTCCTGTGTCGTCCTCGCGCGTACTCACGCCACTCTCGAGCGGTTCGAGGCGGGCCTGCTGGGGCGCGGGATCCCGACCTTTCGCGTGGAACCGGAAGGGGCGATCCCGAGGTCATTCCGTGCCCTCATCGCCTATCTCAAGCTCATCGATCGACCGAACGAGGTCTCGCTTCGCCGCGTCCTCACACATCGACCGTGGTCACTCAGCGCGGCCGAGATCACCCGCCTCGGCGCGCATCACCTCACCCTGCTCGACTGGATCGACGATACGGCGATGGCCGCGGGCGACCCGTGCGCGCCGCTGCTGCGTGCCTGGTATGAGGGGGAGATGGTCGCGCTCGACCTGGAGACGGATAGCAACCGCGCCGAGGACGCGGCGATTGTGGAGATCGGCGCGGTGCGGGTCGATCGCGGGCGGATCGGCGAGCCGTACTCGTGCCTGGTGCGCACAGGCCGCGATCTCGGTCTGTCGTCGCGGATCCATCGGATCACCGACGCGGATCTCGTCCGGGAGGGACGCGATCCGGCGGACGCGCTCCGCGGGTTGCATACCTTCGTGGGCGGCGCAGATCTCTTCGGGCATAACGCACAGTCGTTCGATCGACCGATCCTGGAGCGATCCCTGGCGGAGCGAGATCTCCCGGCGCTCCCGGGCGCGTGGCACGACACGATGGCGCTCGCCCGGCGCGTCCTTCGCCCGAACCGGGCGACGCTCGTGCGCGTGGGGCGTCTGCTCGGGATCCGCGCGCAGGCGATCCACCGCGCCCAGAGTGACGCCCACCTCACCGCCCAGGTGATGCGCCACCTCGTCGAGCGATTGCGTCCCGGTTCGGCCGAGCGCAGCGCCGCGGTCGCACGTGAGGGCAGTCGGTTCGGACCGCTCCGCCAGCAACTCGCCTCCTGGCGCGCCCTGTACCCGACGGCGACGCTGGGCGACCTCATCGAGCGGGTTCGCGTCGATACGGGCGTGGGGGCGGAAGACCAGACCGGGAAGTTCGCCGTGGCGGTCGAGAATCTCCAGCGCGTCGCCGGGCACCGACCGGCGAGAGAGACGCTGCGGGAGTTCACCACGAGTGCCGACGACGCCGCGGCGGCCGATCGCTTCGATGCTGTCCGCGACCGCGTGCCCCTGCTGACGATTCACGCCGCGAAAGGGCTCGAGTTCGATCACGTCTTCGTGGTCGATCTCACCGATCGTCAGATCCCGCTCCGGGGCAACACGTCGCCGGATCACCTCGCGGAGGAGCGGCGCGTCCTCTACGTCGCGGTGACGCGGACCCGGAGAGAACTGCGTCTGAGCTTCAGCCGAGAAGCACCGCACGGCGAGGAGGCGAATCTCAGTCCGTACCTCGCCGAGGTTGCCACGCCCGTTGTCGCGGCAGAACGGAGCGCTCAGCCGATCTGAAGCGGTGAGCCGAGCCGTTCGATGAGTGCCAGCGGGCTCAGACAGGCCAGCATGCTCGTCCGCGGATTTGTCGGGCTCGGCACATTCCTGAAGGTCAGATGCATCTGCCCGAAGGCCCCCTCGGCGAAGATCTCGTGAACGTTGTGGACAAGGTCTGGATCGGCGACGATCTCCACGCGGGTGCGGTCCGGTCCGATCCCGGCCAGACTCACGGTCGCCGCGACGTTGACGTTCGCCGGGAAGTGCCGCACCGCGTCGGTGGCGCACCCCTCGTAGATTGTGGTCGAGCGATCGATCCGTGCGACGTCGACGCCCCGCTCGACGAAGTAGGGGGCGCCGGCGAGAGCCGCCGGCGGCTTACTCGTCCGCAAGCGCACCGAGTCCAGGCCGCCGACACGGGCGGCCCGGAGCGCATCGCACCCGCCCAGCGCGCCGGACGGGATGTGCACGCGGCGTCCCGCGGCCCGTGCGGCCTCGTCGAGCGCGCGCAGGACTCCGGCATCGGCGAGGGCACCCACCGACAGCAATGCGACATCGACCCCGCGGCTCAGCCACCCCGCGGCGAAGGACCGCACCGCGAGTTGCGATGCCGCCTCGACGATGAGATCGGGGCCGTACGCGGGCAGATCGGCCGGCTCGTGCGTGATCGCCGCGCCCGACCGCTGCGCCTCTCGGTGAAGGTCCGACGCCTTCGCGGTGACATCGGCGATCGCCACGAGGGAGACGTTTCCGGCCTGACCCGCGGCGACGCCGTCGAGGATCGCACGACCGATCGCGCCGACGCCGAGCACCGCGAGACGCATCGGCTGAGGGTACTATGGGGGACATCTCCCCGGGAGGGTGTGCGTGCGCTTCGTCTTCTTCGACGACTACCGACTCGGTCTCGTGCGCGGCGATCAGGTCCACGATGTGACCGACCTGCTCGGCGATGAACCCACGCTCGCCGCGGCCTCGCCACAGGACCGGCTGCTGCTCCTCATCGGTGGACTCGAAGAGGCGCGCGGCCGCATCGAGGATCTCGTCCGTGCGGGGCGCACGCGCCGCGCCTACGGCCTGCGCCTTCGCGCACCTGTACCGCGACCGGCGAAGATCTGCTGTGCGGCGCGAAACTATCGGGAGAACGGCGTCCACACCACGGTGCCGATCGAGTTCTTCCTTAAGTCGCCGGAGTCGATCCTCGAGCCGGGCGGCGTGGTGGAGCTCCCGCCGGCCGACGCGACGATCTTCCATCACGAGGCCGAACTGGCGGTGGTGATCGGCCGGGCGGCGCGCCGCGTGCCGGCGAGCAGTGCGCTGCAGTACGTGTTTGGTTACATCCCGTTTGTGGATGTCTCCGCACGGGGATTGATGCCGCGCAGCTTCTTCTCTGGCAAGTCGTTCGACACCTTTGCCCCGCTCGGGCCGGCGATCGTCACCGCCGATGAGGTGCCCGATCCACAACGCCTGTCGGTGGCGCTCGATGTCAACGGCACGGCGCGGCAGAGGTTCGGCACCGACGATATGGCGAACACCGTGGCCGAGTTGATCGCCAGCGCATCCTCCGTGACAACGCTGCGACCCGGAGACATCGTCGCCACGGGAACGAACCACCAGGGGCTGGGCGCGCTGCAGGACCGTGACCGCGTGACGTTGCGCATCGAGGACTGGCCCGAATTGACCTTCTCCGTGCGTGACCCGCTCGGGCGCACCTGGCCGCGTGGGGTAGATGAGGAGACCGCGCGGCGGGCGCGCACCCCGGTCGCCTGACCGGGCGGAGCGTCCGTGGTGCAGCGGCACGACACTGCCGGGTAGTCCCCCACCCGGTCGGACGCCACCCGGTGCTGTGCCACGACGCTGCCGGGTAAGATCCCCAACGAGGTGCAGCGGCACGGCGCTGTGTGTAGATCCCCCCACGTGGTGCAGCGGCACGACGCTGCCGGGGCGTGGGGTGTCCCCACCCATGCATAGACCCCCGTCCTCTCCGAGCGATACGCTCGGAGAGGCACTGGTAGACTATTCGGGTTGAAGATCTCCACGAAGGGGGACTACGGGCTTCGAGCTCTGGTCGACCTCGCCGGGCAGTTCGACGCTCAGGTCGCCGTCCAGGTGAAGGACATCGCCCGGCGCCAGAACGTCCCTGAGGAGTACCTCGGCCAGCTGATGGTGAGCCTGCGACGGGCGGGCTTCGTGCGCTCGATCCGCGGTGCCGCCGGCGGCTACCTTCTGGCCCGCCAGCCGGCGGACATTACGGTCGCCGAGGTGCTCGAAACGCTCGAAGGATCGCTGGCTCTGGTCGATGGGCTTACCGAGGAACCGCGCGATCGCGGGCCGGGGTCGTCGATCCGTCGGCTGTGGTGGGAGGCGACCGGCGCGGCGCTGGCGGTCCTCAGAGCGACCTCGATCGGTGATCTCGCCATCCGCGATGCCTCCCACGCGATCACCTATCACATCTGAGTCACAGGCCCGATCGCCGCGCGCTCGACGCCCAGACGGCGGGGAGACTGACCATCGATGATCCGCTTCCACTACCACGTCGCGCCGCTGAATCGGCCGCGTCTGGGCATTCGACGGGGGGATCGGCTGTGCCACGTGTTCAGTGACCTGCCCGACCTAGACACCGCCGAGCAGGAACTCCTCGCATGGGGCCGGCGCTTCGGTCCGCCCGATCTGCGGCTGCAGCGTCGCGGCGACCGGCGTCAGCACTTCGACCTGTGGGGCGCCTGGCTCGCGATCTGCGGACCAGCCGCACCGCGCGAGGCAGTGCGCGCCTGGCTGAGGCCCGGTACGTAGGACCTCTATCCCACCAGGCCGAGCGGACCATCGCGTCACGAGGATGGCCTTTCTTTCCTGGGTTTAATGTCGGGGCCGCCGGATACTCGCGGCGCGAGGTGCCCGATGCTGCAGATGACTCCACGTGTCACGGTCCCGGCGGGTCGATTCCCTCCTATCCCCCGGAAGCGGACGCGGCGAGAGACGCTCTCCGCGGCGGACCGCCGCATGGTCCGGCTGGCTCTGGCCACCCGCGGTCGCGGGCTTCCCGACGACTGGCCCGACCTGACGCCACTCATCGACTTCCTCGAGTCCGACGATCGTCCCCTCCCGGAAGGGCTGCGACCCCGGCGGGCGGCGATCCGGTGAGAACTCCGCTGCGAGCGGCCAGCGCGGACTCCCGATCGGGTGGCACGGGAACGTCCGCGCAGGCCGTCGCTCGCTACCTGGTGGGCCTGCGGCCTATCCTGGCGGACGCGTGCAGCGAGCGAAACCGCTGGGTGCGCCAACTCGGCGTGCTGATCGATCAGGCACGCACCGGCAACGTGATGCTGGTGGCGCGGGGGGCTGGCAACCTCGGGCGCGAGTACGGCCACCTGTTCCGCGAGATCAAGTCGCGCATCGAACTCCTCCGACCCACGCCCGAATGCGATGTATGCCACGCCGCGGTGCGCGCGTGGACCGAGTCCCTCCTCGCCTCGTGCGTCGCACTCGCCGAGGTCGGTCGCAGCGGGAACCTCGCCGGGCTGCGGGATGCCCAGGAGAAACTGGCCGAAGCGCGAGTCCAGGCGCGGCGGTTCAACGACGAGTACGCTCGTGTCGCCGGTGAACTGCGCAAACGAGTCGCGATGGCGCGACGGCAGGTCGGGGTCGCGGCGCGACGGTAACCGGCGCGGCCGAGCGCGGCCGGGCGACACCGGAGGATCAGGAGCGCGCGCGTCCCGCCCGCCCCGTCCTTTCCGGGGGCACGGCACCGTCATCGGCCAGGCTCGACGGCATCGGCGGCAGCCAGGCTGGTTCTGGACGCCTCCACCCAGGCGAGCGGGTCGCGGAACTCCACGAGCACCGAGGGGCGGACGAGACGCCCGTGGTGCCGGCGACACCCGACAGGCGGAACGGGCAACCCGCAATCCCTGCGGCGCGAAGGCGGCGGCCCGTCGCGCTCAGGTCAGGGTAACGAGCCCTCGCTTCGCGGCGATCGTGAGCGCCTCGAGTTTGGAGTGCGCGCCAAGTTTGGCCAGGACGTTCTGCACGTGGGTCCGCACGGTGTGCGGGGAGACGACGAGACGATCGGCGATCGTCCTGTTGTCGGCGCCCTCGGCGATGAGTCCGAGGATCTCCCGCTCGCGTGTCGTCAGCGTATCCAGGAGCGCCGATCGTTCGATCTGCTCCCGGCGGCGGGCGGCGAGCGAGGTCACGAGCCGGCCAATGAGCGCGGGCGGAAGCATGATCTCGCCTTCCGCGGCGCGACGCACGGTCTCGACGATCTCGGGAAGCGCGGCACGATCCTTGGTCAGGTAGCCGACCGCGCCGCTCTCGATCGCGTCGAGGATCGTCGCCTGGTCGTCATTGGCGGTGAGCATCACGATGCGCGTGTCGGGCAGATCTTGCCGAATCTGGCGGGTCGCCTCGATGCCGGACATCTCATCCATCTCGACATCCATGAGGATCACGTCCGGTCGAGTCCGTCGGGCGAGGGCCACGCCCTCAGCGCCGCTGGCGGCCGTCCCGGCGATCTCGATGTCCGCCGACGCCGCGAGCGCGGAGCGCAGCATCTCCGTCACGAGGCGGTGATCGTCGACGAGGAGGACCCGTAGCACGGGTCGGATTCTATCGTGGGTCGGCGGGTGGCTTGCGCGTGGGCCGAGCGCCATCCTCGCGCCGGCGGGACGAGAGTTCCGCGACACGCGCGCGAAGATTGGAGATCAGCCGAAGGTACTCCTCGTTGAAACGGACCGCATGGGCCCGTCCCTCGGCGAGCAGTTCCTGGATCTCGCGGATGCGATTGACATTTCCGCTCGAACCGACTTCGATGAGGAGTTCGCCGCTCTGCACCAGTTTGTCGAGCCAGAGCGAGAGGGCACGATGACACTCCAGCGCACCCTTCGGCGCGGCGATCCGGTCAATCCGATCGCGCGCGGAACGAAACGTGGGTGTGTATTCGCGTCCGATCGAGCCCGCCGCGGCCGCGAGCATCGCCGGATTGCCCTTACGCGCGTCCTCCATGAGGATCCCGATGCGGCGCACCCACGTCCGCCGCGCGTCGGTCGCTGACCCGAGGATCGGTTTCAGATCGACCAGAAAGCGCGCCATCTCGCGGGGCGTCGAGGTGGGACCGGACGATCCACCACCGCGCACCGCCGGGTGGCGCACGGGACGTGAGAGCATCACCGCGGAGCGCACCATAGTTGTCGTCGGCTATACGCGCCGGCCAGGCGGACGGATCTATCGTCCGGGGAGAGATCCGCCGGTGCGCGGACGCACGTCACGCGCCGCGCTCGCTGCCCGGGAGGAAACGCGCCAGGCGTCCTCGCTGCTCCTTGCGCGCGGCACTCCGCTCCTTGATCTGGTTGACAAGGGTCTCGTACTGCGCTTTGAAGCGCGCCGAGAACGACCTGCCCTCGGCAATGAGGCTCTGAATCTCGCGCAGGCGGGAAGGGTCGTCGGTCTTGCTCGCCTGCAACATCGTCTCCGCGGAGACCACGAGGAGATCGACCCAGGCAACGAACGATTCGTGGCACCCCGAGCACGGCAGCGGCGCGACTAGCTCGCCAAGGCGCTCGCGGACAAATCGGAAGACGGCGATCGCCTCCACCCCCGCGGCGTCGGCGCGCCGCGCGAAGTCATCCGCCTCTCCGCGCCGGACCTCCTCCATGAGCGATCCCGCGGCGCGGATGAACTGATGTCGGGCCTCGGCGACGCGCTGCATCAGGGGGCGAATCTCTCGCAGATACGCCACAACCGCACGTGCGCCGGTCAGGCGGGGAGTTTCCGCCCCGCTGGCCGCCACGTCGGCAGCATCGCCCGATGGCTTTGGCTCTGTCACGATCGCCACTGCGGGATTCTGACTGTGACGGAACTCACATCTCGTAACGAAACTGTTACAGCCTCCGATCGATCGTCAGCCGACGGATCGGTGCGCCGGAGAGGTCGACCTCGATGCGACGACCGAGCGCAGGGGTGACTTTGCCAAGGATGGTGACATAGCGGGCGCCCGTACAGGCCGGCAGACTGTTCGCCCGGCCGCGCACTGCCTCGTGCCCCAGGACCGCGAAGTAGATCGCCTCACGGCCCGAGGAAGGGACGCCGAAGGCCTCGTGATCGAGCACCCGGGAGCGAACCCCCAGCGCTGTCGTCAGGCCGCGGACGATGGCTGGGTTACGGGCACCGCCACCGCCCAGGACGACGTCGTCGGGAACGGCGGGCAGGAACCGTCGGTACGCCTCGGCGATCGATCGCACGGTGATCGCGGTGAGAGTCGCGATCGCGTCATCCGGTGACCCTCCCCCGGCCAGAACCTCACCGACGAGGCGATCCGCCAGTTCCTCGCCGAACAGCTCACGCCCCGTCGTGCGCGGCGGCGGCCGATCGAAGAACGACATCGCGAGGACCTCACGGACGATCGGTTCGTTCACCTGGCCGCCCAGCGCGCGTCTACCGTCCCGATCGAACATCTCCGCGCCATCGGTGAGCCGCTGCACCGCTCGATCGATCAGCACATTTCCGGGGCCGGTATCGAACGCGATGACCTGCGCGGGCGATGCGCCAGGCGGAATCCAGGTCACATTCCCGATTCCACCGATGTTCTGGACGGCCCGGCCGCGACGCGGGTCGGCGAACAGCAGATAGTCGGGATAACTGGAGAGGGGAGCTCCCTGACCGCCGGCCGCCACGTCGCGGGGTCGGAAGTCCGCCACCACCGGACAGCCGACGATCTCCGCGATGGCCGCGCTCTCGCCCAGTTGAAGCGTTGCGGTGACCTGCCCAAAAGCGTCCACGGCGTGCCAGACCGTCTGCCCGTGCGATGCAACGAGGTCCGGACGTACCCGTGCGCCATCGCAGAGCGCGGCCGCCGCGGCACCGAACCGCTCGCCCAGACGCACATGAATATCGGCGACCTCCGCGATCGGAGCCGGACCACCCTGGCACAGGCGCAGGATTCGCCGGCGCAGCAACGGGTCGTGAGGCGTCTCGGTGTACGCCAGAAGATGCGCCCGGAGCGTGTCGCCATCCTCGGCCACGTCCACGAGCGCGGCGTCGATGGCGTCCACCGAGGTGCCGGACATGAGGCCCACGACGTACACGCGCGGGCAAGTATGGAGCGGCGCCGCTCTCACGCCGTCCCCGCCATAATGGACCGGGTGAGTGACGCGAGATCAGCGCAAGGCCATGCCATCGAACAGATCGCGAGCACCGAGGCACTCGCCGATCTGATCTCCCGATCGGAGACGGAACCGATCGTGCTGTTCAACCACGACCCGTGGTGCGGCACGAGCGCGATGGCGCGCGAGGCGCTGGCAGATGTCGCTGGACCCATCGGCGTCGTCGACGTCGCGCGCCATCACGATCTCGGCCAGACCGTGGCCCGCGTGACGCGCGTGCGCCACCAATCTCCCCAGGCGATCGTGGTCCGGGGCGGTCGTGCCGTCTGGCACGCGTCCCATTTCGGGATCACGGCACGGGCCGTCAATCAGGCGCTGATGGCCGCGAGGGACGCGCCGGACGAGGCCGCGACTATCCCCTAGGTGGCCAACCGGGGTGCGACGCGAACACGTCCTCGCCGCGCCGGGCGCCGTCGACGTGAGAGCACCGGTGGGGGCTCGGTCGGTGTCCCGGCGGGCGCCTTCGCGGCCTCGCCGGGCGTTGCCGCCGCGGCCGCTGATACCTCCGGGGTCTCCTCACCGGCCTTCTTGCGCTTCAAGTTCGGGTCCAGCCGTAGCCGGTAGTCGGTGAACAGATCATCGCGTGCCTGCGTCAACTGGACCGCCTGCCGTCGTGCCTGGCCAAGCCGCTCGCGGAACATCCCGAGCATCGATCGATCCTTGAGTCGGCGCGCATCGATGAGCGCGAGGCAGGAGGAGTGGAGGTTGGTCAGCCACTGGACGAGTGCCTCGTGGGCGACTTCCACCTCCGCGGGCACCTCCAGGCTCTGGGCCATGGACAGCGCGTCGCGGAATGCCTCCTCGTGCCGCATGCCGACCTCACCGGCACGCTCGAGGATCATCTCCGTGGGCGACGTGCGGATCGCCTCGTAAACCTTGCCGAGGTCCTGGATCCACGCCTGCCGCGTGGCGGCCGCCTGACGAATCGGCACCCGCGCGCGAGAGATGTAAAGGACAACGCGCCGGCGCGCGAGTTTGAACTCCTCGGGAGCGAGCGTCTCGTAGGGGGGCGCACCGCGCGGTGTTGCCCGGGCGCGACCACGAGCGACCGGACTCGCACGCCCGGCTGACTCATGGACTCGCGGTGCCGCGCGTGCCCCGTCGCGCCGCCCGAGGCCCAGAATCCGCCGGAGCCAGCCCATCATCCGGCCGGGCAGCGCGTCTTCAGGCTCATGGCCGTAATTATACTGTCAAGTTGAGTCGAGTAGTTTGCAGGCCCGTAACACTTTCGGGCTAGCTGTGACAGGTCTATTCGTCCGGGGCGACCAGCTCGATCAGCCGTTCGATCTCGGCGATGCCGCGGCGCCAGAACGCCGGATCCGCGATATCCACTCCCAGCGGCTGTAGAGCTTCCGCGGGCGACGCCGAGCCGCCCCGCTCGAGAAGCCGGACGTACTCAGCGACGAACGGCGCGCCTTGCTCCCGGTAAGTCGCGTACAGCGCCAGGACGAGAAGTTCTCCGAACGTATAGGCGTAGCAATAGAAGCGCGAGTTGATGAAGTGCGGGATGTAGGACCAGCCCAGGCGATAGCCTTCGGTCATGGTGAGCGCGTCGCCGTAATAGGGTCGATTCGCCTCGATCCAGATGCGGGCGATCGCATCGGTGGTCAGGCGGGCGCTCTCGCGGGCGGCGTAGACGCCCTCCTCGAAACGGGTCAGGACGTTCTGGCGAAAGACCGTCGCGAAGATGTTCTCGATGGTCCCCGCGATGAGGCCCCGGCGTGCCTCGCCCTCGGGGAGTCGCTCCAGGAGCGCCTCGAACACGATCATCTCCGCGAAGACCGACGCCGTCTCCGCCAGCGGGAGCGGCGCGTGGTAGTTCAGGAGCGTCTGGCCGCGGGCGAACTGACCGTGGATCGCGTGGCCAAGTTCGTGCGCGATGGTGGTGATGTCTCGCCCGCCGCCCGTGAAATTGCACATGACGTAGGGGTGGACTTTCGGCGAGGGATAGGCGCAGAACGCTCCACCGCGCTTGCCGGCGCGGGCCTCGGCGTCGATCCAGTTCCGATCGAAGAACTCGCCCGCGAACCCCCCGAAGCGCCCATCGAAGCGATCGAGCGCCTCGAGGACAGTGTGGCGCGCTTCGTCCCAGGTCGCCGAACCCCGCCCGCCGACCGGCGCGTACTGATCGTAGGTGAGAAGCCGATCCAGGCCGATCATCGCCGCCTTCGCGCGCCAGTACCGATGCGCGATGGGATAGCTCTCCTCGACCACATGCATCATCGCCCGAACGGCCTCCGGCGCGATGTCGTTGGAGAGATGACGCTCGTGCATCGGGTCAGGGTGCTTGCGGATCCGGTCCATCGTCAGGTGATCCTGCACCAGCGTGTCGAAGGTGAACGTGAGCACCGGCGCATTCTGCTCCAGCACCGCGTAGAGCGCGTCGTGCGCCTGGCGTCGTGCCTCACGATCCGGCTCGTACATGCGGGCCAGCGTCTCAGAGAGCGTCGCCGAGCGCGTGCTGTCGCCCTCCGTCAGGGTGAACGTGAGCGCGCTGGTCGTCTCCTGGAAAAAGCGCGACCACGCGCGGCGACCCGTCAGGTCCTTCTCGTTGACGATGCGTTCCTCCGGTTCGGAGAGCTTGTGTGGCAAGTGGAGCCGCTCGCGCCGCAAGTAGTTCGCATATCCGCTCAGGGAGGGTTCCGCCATCAGGCGCGCCGCGTCGACCTCGGCAACATCGAGCCACTCGAGGTCGAAGAAGAGCAGGTGATTGCGCAGTTCGGTCGAGAAGCGTTCAGCCCGGTTGACGAGTTCGCGGATCGTCTCGTCGCGCGTGTCCACCGAGTAGAGAAGCCGCGCGTAGGCACCCGCGCGGGAGGCGCGCTCCTGGAGATCCTCATAGGCGATCAGGGCGCCGCGGAGGTGGGCCGCGTCCGGTCCACCCTCCCGGGCGATCGTCCCTCGATACGTCTCCGCGAACGACCGGGCATCGCCGAGGATCGCCTCCAGGTCCGACGACCACCGGGGATCGTCGGGGCTGCCGTACAGATCGGAGAGGTCCCAGCGAGGCACGAGAGGGGTGGCGATCGTCACGGGTCAACTCCTGAGCCGGCGGAGTCTAGAAAACGTGGAGATCGGTCGGGCATGCGGTCAGACACTCGGCGCCCGCTGTCGAGATCAGATACGTATCGGCGGGGACGGCCCAGCGCGGGCGGAACGGCGGCTCCACGACGATCGCGGAGCCAGGAGCGAGCGCCTCGTCGACGGGAAGAGTCTCATCCGGAAAGGCCAGACCGAGCGACTCGACGACGAGGAGCGCATCGTTCGGGCGGCAGAGAAGCGCCGGGACGGCGAGGTCGCCGAAGAGGACCGCGGGCGCCACGCCCGCGCGCAGACCCGCGGCGAGCGCGCCGTGGAGCCGATCCACCAGGAGGACGACCCGGCGCGCGTCCGCGTCGACCGGTCCCTCGACAGCGGCGCGGCGGCAGAGCGCCCGATACCCACCAGCCACCGCCACGACTGCCACCGAGAACGGCGTGCCAGCCGCGATCGGGAGCGCACGGGGCGGGGGGTAGCGGGGCGATTCATCCTCCGACGTGACACAGCACATGCCGTCGGGCGATCCCTCCGCCGCGAGCGCGGCGCGGCCGACCGCGACGATCTGCCGCTCGGTCATCCCCGATTTCAGTCGAGCGAGGAGGCGTCGCATGGCCCTCGCCGCGATCGTGCCCGCGCGCCGCAATCGGGCCTGTTCGGCGTTCGATTTCACCGCGCGGAGCCGCCGAAGGAGGCCGTCGGCAGCGCGTGATCGGGCGCCGTGCAGATCGACAAGCGTGCGAGCGGGTCGGTCCCACCCCACCACACGATCGGCGATCAACCCTTTCAGAACCGATGAACCTCCAGACCCGTCCCAGGGACGCCAGGGGATGTCGGACATCGCGACGATGTCGGGCGCTCCCCCATCCTGGACGAGCCAGAGCGGCTCGCCGCGTCCCGGTAGGATCAACAGGCGCGGCGCGGTCTCACGGAGCGTCGGCAGCGCCGTACCGGTCAGGTAGCACTGCGCGATCGGATCGCCGATGACGGCAGCATCGATCCCACTCCGACGAAGCGCGCGACGAGCCGCCTCATCGCGCCGCTCGTACTCGGCGATCGAGAAGACTTCTCCCTCGAAGATGCGCTCTCGGGACATCTCCCTGGACGACACGGGGCGTGGATCGTAACGATGTCTCTGTCGCCCGCTCCCGCCAGGCTCCGGGGGAACTCCGAGTCAGGCCGCCACGCCGCGCGCGCAGAGGTTCAGCCAGCCGGGCACGTGTGACGCCGCGAGCAGGTTCAGGCGCGCGAGATCGGACACGCGAACGAGGAGGGAGACCGTCGTCCAGAGCGATACGCGGCCGACCGTCCCGTTGCCGCCAGCCGCGTGGTACCCGTCGAGGAAACTGCGGTTCCGGCGCGCAACGAGTCCCAGTTCGCACCCGCCGCGCATCGCGCAGACGAGGCCCGCAGCGATGAACGAGCCGAGATCGCGCTCCGGCTCACAGAGCCCGAATGCCGTCAGTCCATCCACCGTGACCATCTCCGGGCTCACGTGGACGTGCTCGGGCGAGAACCGGCCGTGCGAAGGCACGGCGCGATGCGGGCCAAGACGCCCGAGGATCGAGGTGCGCAATTCGACCAGACGTCCTCGCCACTCCGGCGCCGCGCGCGCGATCCTGCTGACGGCCGTATCGAGTTCCGCGCCGATATCACGCGAACCCAGAAGAGGACCGCCGACATCGGTCCGATGGAGCGCGCCCAACCACAGGCCCGCCCGGTGCGCCGCCACATCCACGTCGGTCGCGATCTCATCCAGGCGCACGCCCGGGGCCGACGACTGAAGGCGCCCCTCGATCGTCGGCAGCGCACCGTACGATTCCACCACGGCCAGGCCGCGCCGTCCGTCGAAGCCCGCCCGGCGCAGGGCGCCGCACGCGGTATGGGCTCGGCTGTGCTGCACGTGCGACTCGAAGACGCCCACGATCGCGTCGCGCTGCGCCTCCGCGCCGTGCTGCCAGATGACGTCGTAGGTGATGGCGCCCTCGGCGCACCAGAGTGGGAGACCATCGCGCGGCTGCCAGTCGAACAGGCGCGGCGCGTGGCCAGTGCGGGTCGCGATCGCCGCGCGCAGACCCCGATCGAGCGTCGCCCGCAGGTGGCCAACATCCATCGGGCGGGGACCGAGATCGTGGAGATCGCGCATCGCTCCGCAGTCTGCCAACTCCGCATAACACGGCTATGACCGAAGGCCGCGCCGGTGTGACGGTTCCGTGACGACCGCCGCCGCTCGTTCGCAGGCCGATGGCCTTATGCTGCCCGCCCATGCGGTGGCATGTAACGGCCCTGACGCTGGCGATCGGCGCCGCGATCGCGCTGCGCGTGGCCCTTCTCGATCAGACGCCACCCGGTCTCATCTTCGATGAGGCCGCCAACGTCATCGATGGCATGCGGGCGCTGGAGGAGCGTCCCCGCGTCTATTTCCCCTCGAATCAGGGGCGGGAGGCGCTCCACATCTACGCGGTCGCGTTGACCGGCCTGGTCGTCCCGCACGGCGATCTGTCCGTCCGTGTCCCGAGCGTCATCGTGGGGATCCTGACGGTGATCGCGGTGTACTTCCTGGGCCGCGAGATAGGAGGAGAACGCCTCGGCCTGCTCGCCACGATTTTGCTGGGGGCGTCACTGCCCCATCTGATGATGAGTCGGTTCGGGTTCCGCGCGATCTGGGTGCCGCTGGCGATCACCGTCGCGCTCACACTGCTCCTGGTCGCGATCCGCACCGGACGCGCCCGCGCGTACCTCGGCGCCGGAGCCGTGGTCGGCATGAGTCTTTACACCTACCTGGCCGCCCGTTTCATTCCCATCGCGGTGGGCGCGGTTGTCCTTCACGCGGTCGCGATGGGGCGACTCGCCCCATGGCGACCGGCGCTGCTGCTCGCGGGGAGCACCGGCCTCATCGCGGCACCATTGGGACTCTATTTCCTTCGGAACCCGCAGTACTTCCTGCAGCGTGCCGGCGCGCTCATCGGGGACGTCCCGACATCCGAGCGCATCATCAACGCGCTGGCGCTCTTTGTGCTACGGGGCGACCTCGATCCTCAGCACAACCTTCCCGGGCGTGCGGTGTTCGACCCGATCTCGGCGGTCCTCTTCTGCATCGGCGCGGGGCTGTGCCTCGCGCGATGGCGCAGCGTGCCACACATCGCACTCATCATCACTACGAGCGTTCTGGTCCTCCCGCAGGCCCTCGCGACCGCCAACGCACACATGCTGCGCGCGATCGGCGTCCTGCCCACCGCCTGCGTGATCGCCGCGCTCGGTTTCGACCACATGCTCGGCCGCGTTTCGTCGGCCCGCGCGCGGAGCGCAGCGGTGGCCACGCTCGCTCTGATCTGGTACGCGTGGGCGGCATACGACTACTTCTGGCTCTGGTCGCCCTCGCGGGCGGCGTACGACGCGATGGACGGGTGGGGGCGCGATGTCGTCAGCCTCGTGCGCACTCACGATCAGTATCGACCGCTCGCGGCCGCGAGCAGGATCTACCGCGACACGCCCGTCGGCTTCCTGGGCGCGTCGGTACGGCCCGAGACCGTCTTCGACGGTAACCACGCGGTGGCAGCGGCGCCGGGTGGCACGGTCCTGGTACTCGGGCGCCCTTCCGAAGTGGCCGACCCGATCAGGACTCGCCTCGGCGAGCCGCTCGCGATCGTCGATCGCTGGTCAGATCAGGCGCCGCGCGATGCCCCGGGTCTCTATGCCGCGACCGACGCGACCTTCGCCACCCGTGCCCCGATCGACGCCACGTTCGGTGGTGCGGCCCGCGCGATCGGGTACACGCTCCCCCCAAGCGCGCGCCCCGGCGAACTCATCCTCCCCGAGGTTTCCTGGACGCCCGTCAGGCCCGGACCACCCGGTACCTATCAGTTTGGCCATCTGGTCTCGCTCGAGCCAGACGGGCGCGAGGTGTTCCACACCGGGATCAGTTTCGTCGCCGTGGCCGCGCCGACCTGGCAACCAGGAGCCCGTGTCCTGACGTGGTTCCGGCTCACCCTGCCACCCGACTTGCCCGAGGGAACGTACTGGGTCTCTACCGGCTTCTACGTCGATCCGGGGATCACGACCGGATTCGAGGTCGATCCTCGCATCGCCCGTCTTCCGATGGTCGATGGCCTCGGCCGACCCTCCGGCGATCGCGTGCTTCTCGGGCCGCTCAAGGTCTGGTCGGGAGAGACAACCCCACCACCAATCGTGCCACGGGCCACTTTTGAGGGGGATCTGCGGATCGCCACCGTCGAGGTGCCCGCCTCCGCGCGCGCAGGTGACTCACTACCCGTGCGGGTGACATGGTGGGCGGGCGCGACGCCGACCTCGGACCTCAACGTCTTCCTCCACCTGCTCGACGCCGGTCGCCAGTGGCGTGCCGGTGCCGACGGACCTCCCGCCGGTGGCCGCAATCCGACCAACGCCTGGCAGCCCGGTGAGGCGATCGTCGACGAGCGCATCCTGGCCATTCCGTCCGGGACGCCGCCGGGACGCTACGAGATCGGCTACGGCCTTTATGAACTCGCCAGCGGCAGGCGTCTTCCGCTCGTTTCGGGCGCGGAGCGCGTCGGTGACATGGCCATCCTCGGCGCGATCGAGGTCGTACCCTGATCGCCTCGGCTCAGCCGCGCGGCGCACTCGGGAGCGTCGCGTCGCCACCGTCGGTATTGATGATTGCGCCGTTGACGAAGATCGACTCATCCGAGGCGAGCCAGAGGATCGCGTAGGCGGCGTCCGCCGGCACGGAGTAGCGGCCACCCGCCTGCCGCCGTTCGTTCTCGGCCAGCCATGCCGCATCGTGGCCTTCCTGGGCCTGAACCACCTTCTCTGTCTCCGTGATGTTCCACCCAGGAACCAGGTAGTTCGCGCGCACCCCGTCGCGGGTATGCGCCGCGGCGATATTCCGGGTGAGCGTGAGCAGACCTCCCTTCGAGACAGAGTAGGCGGTCAGGTTGGCCGCACCGGCCAACCCATTCAGCGAGCCGACATTGACGATCGAGCCTCCGCCCTGGCGGACCATCAGCGGAACGACCTCGCGGCAGAGCACGAAGGGCCCCTCGAGATTCACGGCCATGATCTCACGCCAGAAGGGGAGCGTCGTCTCCGCGAGCGTCCCCCGCGGGTAGATCGCGGCATTGTTCACCAGGATATCGACCCGCCCGAAACGACGAAGCGTCTCGGCGATCAGCGCGACACAACTCTCCTCGCGGCCCACGTCCGTGCTGAAGAAGGCAGCCTCGCCGCCATCCGACGTGATGAGGCGCACGGTCTCGTTCCCTGCGTCGGCCGAGCGATTCGCCACCACGACGCGCGCTCCCTCCTTACCGAGGACGCGTGCCGCCTCGCGGCCGATCCCGGCGCCTCCGCCGGTGACAATCGCGACCTTGCCGGCCACCCTGTCGCCGCGGCGGCGAGAAGCGATATCGGGCGGTACTCCGGGCACCGGTCAGCGCTCCAGGTCCCACAGCGAGGGCAGCGACGCGATGCGCGACCAGCCGACGCCGCGCGCGAGTCGCTCCACGCCGAGCCCCTCGAAGTAGCGATCGAGCACCGCCGCGCGCTCCATGGCCAGCGGTGGGGAGCAGTAATCCTCCTCCTCCCATATCGCGTCACCGGACGTGGGGTCGCGTCGAGCGCCGCTCAGTCCGATCGTGATCGCCTCGCCGAACGGACGGAGCGGACGCAATTCATCGCGATCGAGACGCGCGCGCAGTTCGCCGAGCAGGGTCAACTTCGGGCGGGCGCGGACGAGGTAATAGGCCACCGCGGTCCATCATACACCCGGGTTCTCGCTGCCCTTGGCGCGGATCGTCACCTGCGGCCCGCTCACGCGCGCTGGCGCTCCACCGCCTTCCCGTCCGCGGATGCGCGCGCAGGTGTGGGCGTGCAGAGCCAGAGCGCTCTCTCTGTTCAGCGCGTGACGGGTGACGCGCGGTCGGAGATCGCACCCGGTGGGCCGGGCGGTGGTGACATAGCCGTCAGCCCGCGTGGCGGTGGTCACAACCCAGCGTTGACCGTCGGGCGCTCGAAGGATCGTCTGCTTCAACGGGTCCTGGCGGAACATCTCGATCCGGCGTCAGGAGGCGACGATCTCTCGCACCTGGCGCAGCCGGGCGATATGCCCGTCGACGCCGCCGGCGCCGCCTGTCGCGACGCTGAGGTGGGACGCACCGAAGCGGCGCCACATCGTTGCCGTTTCGTTCCAGCCATCCGGCGTGCCCTGCCCCGCGTCCACACGACCCTCGATGCCGAACGAGGCGCGCGTGCGGCCAGCCTCAGCCAGCCAGGCATCGATGCGCGCCATCGTCGCATCCCACCCGCCCTCGAGCGGCCGCAACGGAAGGTAGCCGTCGGCGATTCTTGTCGCCCGGCGGACCGCCGGCTCGGTGTGCGCGCCGACCCACACCGGGATGGGCCGCTGCACGGGGAGCGGATTCAGACCGGCGGCGGTCGCCCGATCGAACGTGCCGGCGAAGGTGACCAACCGTTCGGTCCAGTAGCGTCGCATCAGCGCGATCTGTTCCTCGAAGCGCCGGGCGCGGGAGCGGAACGGGATACCGAGCGCCTCGAACTCGACCGGGTTCCAGCCGATGCCGACGCCGAAGCGGAACTTCCCGCCCGAGAGGATATCGATCTCGACAGCCTGCTTCGCCGCCAGGACCGTCTGTCTTTGGGGCAGGATGATGACGCTCGTCAGCAGGCCGAGCCGGGGCGCGATCCCGGCGATGAAGGCGAGCAACGTCATCGCCTCGTGGAGGTACGCCTCGATCGGGTACACACGCTCCAGTTCCGGGTGCGCCTTCGGATCGCTGCCCACGACGTGATCGGACACGACCAGGAAGTCGTAACCGAGCGTATCCACTGCCTGGACATACGCGCGGAGCGCGCCGGGATCGGTCGCGACCTCGCCCTGGGAGAGCACTGCACCGAGCTGCATCCGACACTTCCTCCGATGCGGGTTCGTTCGGGAGAGTATGCGCATTTCCTTAAGGGAAACTGCGCGCGCTTACCGGTATACTCGCGCGGCTCATGCACCCGAAGTGGTGCGAGCGCTATGGAGGAAAGCGAACGACCGTGACCAGAGCAATCAGCCGTCGCGCACTCTTGTTTGGGGGCGCAGCCAGTGCGGTGCTGCTCGCCGCCGCGGCCTGTGCCCCGGCGGCACCGACCGCCACGACCGCTCCCGCGAAGCCAGCCGAGGCCGCCAAGCCGGCCGCGCCCATTGTCGCGCCCGCGGCGAGCAAGCCAGTCGCCGGTGCACCCGCGCCGTTCCGACTGCACGTCCGTTCCGGTCCGGAGGAGGATCTCTGGCCGGCGATCAACCCGAAGTTCGAGCAAGAGAACAACGTCAAGATCGAGATGATCCAGGTCCCGCACGCCGAGCACGTCCAGAAGATGCAGACAATGGTGGCGGCGGGCGATCTCGGCGACGTTATCCACAACTTCACCGGTGATTCGAGCTTCCAGCTGTTCTTCGCGAGCGGTATCGCGATCCCGCTCGACAAGTTCGTCGCCGACGAGAAGTTCGACCTCGGCGTCTACTACAAGTTCACGATCGACCTGCTCTCGCTCGATGGGAAGCTGGGGGCGCTGCCCTTCAAGGGGCACCCAAGCCGTGTCGGTATCTTCCACAACATCGACGCTCTCCGCGCCGGCAACGCGAAGATCCCGACGAACGAGTCCACCTACGACGACCTGGTCGCGGCGGCGAAGTCGAGCCACAAGATGGCCGGCACCGATGTCGAGACGTTCGGGTGGTCGAACCCCGGGCGCGACATGGAGTTCTACATCATTATGTCGCGCTTCATGGGCAAGGGCGACCTCTTCTCGGCCGATGGCAAGAAGTCCCGGCTCAATGAAGAGGAAGTCCAGGCCGGCTGGAAGTGGATCCACGACATGCACAACGTGCACAAGGTGGGGATGAGCCCGCTCGCGACGAATCCCGATCCGTCGGCGGCGTTTCTGAATGGGAAGCTCGCCGTCTTCCGCGCAAACGTCGGCTTCAAGGCGGCCTATCAGAAGATCGACAAGTTCAAGTGGGGCATGTCGGTAGCGCCGAAGGGCCCGGGCGGCCAGCGCGGCTCGCTCGCGCAGGCGGATGCGGTGGGAATCAGCAAGTTCTCGAAGATCCCCGACATCGCCTGGAAGTACGTCAAGCTCATGACCAGCAAGGAGTCCGGCATCATCCTCGGTAAGCAGACTGGTAACAAGTCGGCGACGCCCGGGGGCCGGGCCGATGTGTACGAGTCGCCGGAGCTGGTCGGCCTCGAATATCCGGAAGGCGTGCAGAAGAACACCGCGATCGCGATGAAGGAGGCCGAGCCGGCCATTCTTCCGTTCAACTTCCGCGGGCCCGAGGTGCAGCGCGTCATCGACCCGCTGTACGAGGCTCTCGTTCTCGGCCGCGAGCAGCCGAACAAGGCGTTCTTCGACAAGATCCATACCGGCGTCCAGGAAGTCCTGGACAAGCCGCGTCCATAACAGGCGGGATGGCGGGGTCGGCCCTGTGGTCGGCCCCGCCCGAACGATGAGCGCGCACCCGAAAGCACGGCGCGGAGGCCTTCG
>CAZHZF010000016.1:39279-45743 GCA_964536925.1 uncultured Dehalococcoidales bacterium
TTGTTCGCGACGGACCTCTTGCGCACGTTCTTCTTCCTGCCATCGTTGACACCGATCGTGGCCTCGGTGTTTCTCTGGGGCTGGATTCTCCATCCGAATATCGGAGTGCTCAACTACCTGCTCAGGCAGATCGGCATCACCGGACCCGGCTGGATGACCTCGCCGGAATGGGCGATGCCAGCCCTCTTCATCATCGCACTCTGGGGCTCGATCGGCGGCGGGCGCATGGTCATCTTCATCGCCGGCCTGCAGGGCATTCCTCGCGAACTCTACGAGGCCGCCCACATCGATGGGGCGAACCTGTGGTCGCGCTTCCGTCACGTCACCATACCGCTGCTGACGCCGACGATCTTCTTCAACGTGATCCTCGGCCTCATCAGCGCGCTCTCGGTGTTCGCGATCGCCCACGTGGGCACGCGGGGCGGCCCGGTCAACGCGACGTACTTCTACGTGCTCCACATCTACAACAAGGGCTTCGCCGACTCGGAGATGGGTTACGCCGCGGCACTGGCGTGGATCTTCTTCATCATCATCATGGTCTTCACCGGAATCCAGTTCTGGCTTCAGCGCCATTGGGTGCACTACGAGGGTGGGCTTCGCTGATGGCGCGCACCGCGACGATGGCACCGGCGGCAAAGCGGACGCGGGTGATGCCAGGGCGCATCCTCAATCGCGTCGTCCTCTACCTCATCGCGGCGGGCCTGGTCTGCCTGTTCATGGGTCCATTCCTCTGGACGATCGCCAGTTCGCTGAAGGACACGAAGGAGATCGCGCAGTTCCCACCCATTCTCTTTCCGGAGCGAGCGCGATTCGAGAACTACGCCGAAGTCTTCCGCATGGTCCCCATGTGGAGCTTCATCCGAAACTCGGTCCAGGTCTCGGTCCTGGCCGTGATCGCCCAGGTGATCTCGGCCACGTTGGTCGCCTACGGGTTCTCGCGCTTCCGCTTCCCGGGGCGCGATCTCCTGTTCATGGTCCTCATCAGCACGCTCATCCTGCCGCGCGAGGTTCTGCTCATCCCCAGCTTCCTCCTCTTTAAGTACCTGGGGATGATCAACACGCTCACACCGCTCTGGGCGCCCTCGCTCTTCGGCGGTGCCTTCTACGTCTTTCTCCTGCGCCAGTTCTTCCTGACACTTCCGCGCGATCTGGATGAGGCGGCGAAGATCGATGGCGCGAACTCGCTGCAGATCCTCTGGCAGGTCCTCGTGCCGCTCTGCCAGCCGGCCATGGCGACCGTGGCGATCTTCTCCTTCCTGTCGCACTGGAACGAGTACCTCGAGGCGCTCATTTACCTCTCCAGCAAGGAGAACTTCACGCTCGCGCTCGGCCTGCGCTTCTTCCAGCAGATCCCGAACGATGCTCAGGAACCGCGCGATCAGTTGTTGATGGCCGCGGCGCTCATCATGACCGCGCCGGTCCTGCTGCTCTTCTTCACGGCCCAGCGGTACTTCATTCGCGGCATCGTCATGAGCGGCATCAAGGGGTAAGCGGGACCTCTCCACGTAAGAGTCGGCCGCCCCGCGCGCACGGCACCCTCATTGCCCGCCAGGCGGCCGTAGAATGCGCTCGCCCAGGGAGGTGCGCGTGCGTCTGATCGTCATCGGTTGCGAGTACACCGGAAAGAGCACCCTGATCGACGCGCTCATGGCGTGGGGCGCCCGCCACGGTATCCACCATCACCTGGACGATCACTTCTCGATCCCCGATCAGCAGTTCCTGAGCGCGGAGGAGCGCCAGGCGATGGTGGCCATGCCGCCGATGATCAAGGAGCGCTTCCAGCGGTTCCAGATCTACTACCACATCCACGTGATCGCCGAGTACGACGATTGCCTGCTGGGCGGCCTCCACATCGAGGAGGCGATCTACGGTCCGCGGTATTACTACCCCGAGCACGTGTTCCCGCTGCCCTATGCGCGACGGTTCGAGACGTACCTGCCAGAGGACACGATCCTGCTGCTGCTCCACGCGCGGCCTGACGTCATCCGCGCGCGTATGCGCGCTGCGCCGCACGCGTATTCTCTGGTGCCGTCGGCCGATGTCGAGGCGGTGAGCGCGGAGTTCGCCGAACAGCATCGCCTCTCCTGGATCCGCCGCAAGTTCGCGATCGATACGAGCGTCCTGACGCCCGATCAACTCGTCGCGTACTTTCGCCAGCGCGTCCGTCCGCTCCTCTCCGAGCGCGACCTCCTCCGCTGGCCCGTCGACGCCTGATCGCGTCGTGAGATCGGAATCGCGCACGCCGCCCGGAGATCGGAGGCAGCCGCCGTCTGGCCGATGATGTACGCTGCGCACGATGACAACGACTGAGACGAGTCCCACCGGACGCCGCACCGCCTATACGACCATCGACGCCGACATCCACGTCGAGGTGCCGCGCGTACAGGCGCTCTTCCCGTACCTGCCCGAGCACTGGATCGAGCACGTCAACAATTCCCGGTTCAAGGGTCCCGTCGATGGCGACGCGGCCTACCCACCGAACTCGCCCGTCACGGCGCGTCCAGGGTCGAAACCCGAGCGAGGACCGGCGGGATCGGACTTCGCGCTGCTGAAGACGCAGGCGCTGGACGAGCCAGGGGTCGAGCGCGCGATCGTGAACTGCTCCTACGCGATCGATAGCCTTCACCACCCGGACGCGGCGGTCGCGCTGGCGAGCGCGACGAACGACTGGCTCATCGCCGAGTGGCTCGATCGCGATCCGCGGCTTCGTGCTTCGATCGTCGTCCCGAGCCAGATCCCTGAACTCGCTGCGCGGGAGATCGAGCGAGTAGGCGCGCACCCGGGCTTCGTGCAGGTCTACCTGCCGGTCCGCGCGCAGCATCCCTACGGCACCCGCCATTACCGCCCCATGTGGGAGGCGATCGCCCGCCACGACCTCGTCGCCGGGATCCATTTCGGCGGTGCGCCCGGCAATCCGCCGACTCCCTCGGGGTGGCCGTCGTACTTCTATGAGGAGTACGCAGGCATGGGGCAGGTCTTCGCCTCGCAACTGACGAGCCTGGTGAGCGAGGGCGTGTTCGACGCCTGGCCGAATATGCGCGTCACGCTCATCGAGGCGGGGTGGACCTGGCTGCCCGCGCACATGTGGCGGTTCGACAAGGAGTGGCGGAACCTGCGCATGCTGGTGCCTTGGGTGCGGCGCGCACCATCCGCCTACATCCGCGATCACGTCCGCTTCACCATTCAGCCGATCGACGCCCCACCGAGCCTGAAACATCTGCACGAGGTGATGGATCAAATCGGGTCCGACGAGATCCTCCTCTACGCCAGCGACTACCCCCACGTGCACCATGCGGACCCGATCGCGTTTCTTGATGGACTTCCACCGGATCTCGCTCGCAAGATCGCATCCGAGAACGCCCGCGCCTGGTATCGTCTGTAACTCGTCGGAGGGAAAGATGGTCGTCGCACAGCCGCAGATCGAACGACGGGGGCACGTCCGCCCGGCATTCATCGATTGTGATTTCCACAATCAGTGGGATTCGCCGAAGGATCTCTACAAGTATTTGCCCAAGCGCTGGGTCGATCACATCGAGACCTTCGGCCTGCGCGGCCACGCCGGGGGTACGTATCCCCGCTTTCTCGAGGACAAGGCCGGCACCTGGCCGCCCTCAGGTCGCCGCGCCGCTTCGGAGCCTCAGTTCGTGAAGGACACCTTCCTCGATCCGGAGAGGGTCGCCTACGCGATCCTGACACCGCTCGGTGGAGGCCAGGGTCTGGCGAATCTCGACCTGGCCGCCGCGTGGGCGACCGCGGTGAACGACTGGCAGATCGCGGAGTGGCTCGACTTCGATCGCCGCTTCCGTGGGTCGATCCAGATTCCGGCCGAGGACCCGGCTCGTGCGGTCGCGGAGATTCGCCGCGTGGCAGCGCACGATAAGCGCTGGGTGCAGGTGCAGTTCTCGGGCCGGCCACACGAACCGATGGGACGGCGCCGATACTGGCC
This sequence comes from uncultured Dehalococcoidales bacterium, assembly GCA_964536925.1. Lineage (GTDB taxonomy): Bacteria > Chloroflexota > UBA6077 > FW602-bin22 > FW602-bin22 > VGOZ01. Next base: position 43,226 of record CAZHZF010000016.1, read on the forward strand.
GATCTATGAGGCCTGCGCCGAGTATGGCCTGCATGTGATGTCACATGCCTTCGGCTCCTACGGGCAGCCGATCACCGGGACGGGGTGGCCCTCGTTCTATGTCGACGATCACGTCGGTCCGTCGCAGGCAATGCAGGCCAACGCGTTGAGCATGGTCGCGGAAGGGGTGTTCGAGCACTTCCCGAGCGTCAACATCGTTTCGGCCGAGAATGGCTTCGCCTGGTTCACCTCGCTGGGCTGGCGCATGGACAGCGCCTGGCATCTCCTGAAGCAGGAGATCCCGCACCTCAAACGCCTCCCCTCGGAGGTTCTGCGGCAGCATCTGTTCGTGTGCACGCAGCCGATGGAGGAACCGGAGACGGCGAAGGCGTTCCACCAGATGCTCGAGCACTTCGGCCCGGCGATCGACCAGATCCTGTTCGCCACCGACTATCCGCACTGGGATGCCGACGATCCTGATCTTGCCTTCCCGGTGCCTATCTCGCCGGAGTTACAGCAGAAGCTGTACTTCGACAACGCCGCCAAGCTCTACGGGCTGAGCTAGCCGGGGTGCCCAAGTACGTCGTCTCCCGGGTCGACGAGATCAAGGCGGGCGGCCGCAAGATCATCGAGGTCGGCGGCCGTTCGATCGGAATCTTCCGTGTCGGCGACGAGTTCTTCGCCCTGCGCAATCGCTGCCCCCACCAGGGCGGACCACTCTGCGAGGGTGTCCTCTGGGGACTCTGGGAGGCGCCCGCGCCAGGCGACATCCGCTACTCCCGTAAGGGCGAGATCCTCACCTGCGGATGGCATGGCTGGGAGTTCGACATCCGTACCGGCCAGTCCTGGTGCGACCCGCGGAAACTCCGGGTGCGCGCCTATCAGGTGAGTGTCGAGTCCGGTGCGACGATGCTCGCCGATGAGGATGACAACCCGGCCGAAACCGTGCCCTCCGGCGCACGCGTGAAAGGACCCTACGTCGCCGAGACGTACCCGGTGACGACCGATGGCGAATACGTCGTGGTGGACGTGCCGGGCTGAACGCATCGTCCCACGGAGGGCTCGTCGGGCGATCGAACGAACGAGCGAGCGGTCAAGTCACCTGCTCCGCGGTCGATGGAGCGGGCGAGGCCAGGGCCACGGCGCGTAACCGCCCCAGTTCCTGATCGAGAGAGTCGGCACCGAACATACGTCGCGCCGCCACCCGGCAGAGGAGACGGGGGACGAAAGGGAACTCGAGGCGCAGGGTCGAGCGCAGGCGCGTTCCTCCCGATACCTGCGTGAGCGCGTAGGTCACGATGATCGTCGCCGGACCGAGACGGGATCGTGTCGTGAAGTACTCGAACGGACGCCAATCGACGATCTCCTGCACGATCACGGACTTGCCGTGCGCGCAGTGGTTGCGCGCGCCCTCTCGGGTGCGGCCCCCGGGCCGAGCATCCGGCGAGACAGTGGTGTGTTCCCACACCTCGCGAGCGACGGGGTCATTGAGAATCGACCAGAGGCGGGCCGGTTCGGCGGGTACCTCTCCTTCCGCGGCGAGGTCGGCGTCGGCCGGCTCGAGCAAGAATCGCTGCGCACGCTGATGCGACGCGAGTCGCGCCCCCAGATCGATCACATACCCGCTCACCTCGCCGACGTCGTAGACCTCGCGGTGCGGTCGCATCTCCTCCGTGCCCACGCCGACTCGCGCGATGCACGCCTCTGTCGCGAAGGTATAGGCGCGCAGGCCGGTAGTCTCGGTGATGTGATTCTTGAGAAGTCGGTGGACGACATTGACCTCCTGACCGAGGACCTCGGTGTTTCCGGCCACAGTGGAGGCGATGAACGGGCCGTGGTGCGCCAGGAACTTCAGATCGAGGACGCGGATCGACTGGCATGCGCGGCAGGTACACGTCGTCTGCCGGTGCATCGCCTCGATGCGTCGGGAGAACGCGGTGTAAGTCGCCTCAAAGAGTTCCAGGAGGGTCTCGCCTCGGGCGATTCCTTCCGTCGGCGCATAGGCGAACACGGCGTCGCCCTCCAGTTTCGCGATGCGCATGAGCGGTCGAAACTGCGTGACGATCAGTTCGAGGATGTCGCTCACGATCTCGTGGGCGTGATCCAGTTCGCTCGCGGCGAGGAACGCACTGAAACCGCCGATGTCGGCCAGGACGAGGTACCCCTCCTGTGTCGTGTCCGCCACGGTTCCTCCTTCCCGACACCATCCTATCGGGCCGTCGATGCCAGGGCCATCGCACCTGCCCGGTGCCGATGCCGCGCAGCGCGAGCGCGGCGGTCCTGGAGTCGCCAACGTTCGGGCAGAACTGACGCCAGCGTTCGCGGCGGCACTATCGTTGCCTGATGATCGAAGGACTATTCGAGACGCACATCATCGTCCGTGACCTCGCCAGGTCTCTCGACTTCTATCGATGCCTCGATCTCACGGTGGGCGCGGTCGATGAACGCCGGAGAATCGCCTTCCTCTGGCTCGACGAGTCACACACCCGCTTCCTCGGTCTCTGGGAGGAAACTGCATCCCGGCCGTTCGCTCCGCGAC
>CAZHZF010000017.1:0-10726 GCA_964536925.1 uncultured Dehalococcoidales bacterium
GTCATCTCCGGACGCACATTGCACGGCCTTGCTGCGAGGACGCCCGCGCACGAGAGGCCTCGGCCGATGTCACGGCATTGTGCGATCGCATCCGCACTCGCCTCCACGACATGACGCTTGAGGACAGACTCACCATCACGCTGCGGCTCGTTCGAACGGCGCATGGTCGGTGACGACACGGTCAAGCCGCGCTGCGTCGTCTTCCAGGCGACGAACCAGGTCCGTCAGGCGATTCTTCTTGGATCGAATCCGCGTGTTGCGTTCGGATGGCGTGCACCTACAGGTTCCGCACCGCGCCGTTCCCATACCGAAATGGTGCTCCTCAAACCGACGCTGGCGGCACAGGTGACCGAATTGCACGCCGCCGTTGCATCCTCGCGCGACGAGCCCGCGCTGCACCTGCACCCACCCCTTCGTGATCACTTCGGTGTACTACTAAAGTGCCACGCGTGCCCGCTGTACTAGTGATCGGCGCCGGGTGCGGATCCAGCGGTGCCCTGGCGAGGGGCACGTTCTACGAGTGGAGCGTGGTGCACTGCAATCTCCGCGGATGCTCCGCGCCCACGACGATTCAGGCGCTCATCCCCTGACGGGGACTGATATGGAGATCTGGCCCGAGCGAGGAATTCATCCGATCCTGCTGGCGCTCGTCTGGTGCGCGGTCGATCTCGCCGTCTACATCCTCGTGTCGCGCCGGTACCAGTTCACCGAAAAGACGATCTTCCTACGCTTCATTGTATCATTCCTTGCGTATGTACTAACTACCGCCGTTGTTTACTCCATTGTCACTCCCTATGGCATCACGGCAATCCTTGCCTCTATTGCTCTCGCGGGCATGTACACTCTGTCGATCCTCGAATCATGGACGTTGTTCGGTTCAAGTCTGTCACTCGCGCTGCTCTCGCACGTTGGCGCGCAACGCCCTACACCTGAGTCGGTCGTCGCCAGATTCACTGCCGAGGGCGCGACGCGTCAGCACGATCGCCTGCATTCGCTGCGGTCGCTGCAACTCATTCGGGTCGAGGACTCGCGGGCTCACCTGACCGCGCGGGGAATGGTGGTCGCGCGCGGGCTGCGCCTCCTCTCGTGGATCATCAACGTGCGCTCGTCCGGCTAGCGGACATTTGCCTTGAACATGATCGGCGGCCTGGCCGCGTTTCTCCTCAGTATTTCCGTGCTTGGAATCATGAAGCGTGTAGCATCTGGGATCAATACTGTTGTACTCTTTTCAGTAATCGCCTCAATCACTGTCCTGGCAATCATCCTCACTGGCATGGCTGTGATGGCGGAATTCATGGAGATTCTCGCGGTTGTCATTTTGTTCTCTGCGCTCTCAGAGCTATTCGTGTTTCTCTTCACGTTTGTCAGTAGTAGTGTGAGCGCCAACATTCTGTTGCGCCTCCTGCGCACGGACGGAATCGCCACGACGGAGTTCGATCGTGTGTACTCGCCGCGCGCAATGATCGAACGACGGGTCGAACAACTGCAGTTGACCGGCCTGGCGACGCTGGTCGACGGCCACCTGCGGCCGACCGCCCGCGGATGGATCCTGTCGGCGGTGGCCCGGGCGTTCCGACGGCTGCACCGGTTCGAATAGGCTGGTTCCCGCGCGACCCCTGTGCTGGCACAACGGTGCGGGACGCTCTGGATCAACTCGTCCGTCGATACAATCGGAAGTCATGGTGACCTTGAGACCCGGCCCGGAAGTGCCGGAATACCGGAGCCTGCGCGTCACCGGTCTGGTGCCGCGTGAGTTCGTGTCGCGCCTGGTCCGCGCGATCGAGTCGATGCGTGCGCGCACGATCGAATCAGCCATCGTGGCGGTGGTCGTCACCGTGGTGCTGATCGCGAACCTGGCCCCCCGAGGTATCCCGTCGATCCTCCAGAACGATGCCCACTACTCTGCGTTTGGCGGTGGGGCGCCGGATAGCAATACGACGGTGCCCTTGAGTGCCGAGCGCGCGGCGGAGATCGCCGCGGAGTTCAGCGAGAAGCTGAAGTTCAGGACCACCGTGGTGCCAGATCAGGTCAATCAGTTCCGCGTGGAGGCACAGCGCTCGCAGATCGATCAGGCCCTGGCCACACTGGGGAGCGTTCATTCCGACCATCGCGACCGCGTCGGAATGACGCTCCGCAACGGTACGCACATCGGCCTGCAGTTCCTGGGGCCAGACTGATCACTGATCCGCCCATCCGCGTCCGATCCGTGCGGGCCAGCCATCACACCGTGGGCGACTCGGCCCCAGGAGACGCCGCCGCTCCGCCGGTGATGATGCGCGCCGACCGCGATCCTCGCGCCCAGTACGCCCATGCCCACTGCATCATCACGAGCATCTTGTTGGCGAAGCCGATCAGAAAGTAGATGTGGATGAAGAGCCACGCGACCCACGCGATGAAGCCGGAGAGGCGGAGCCGCCCGAACTCGGCCACACCCGCGGCGCGGCCAATGATCGCGGGTTTGCCTTTGTCCCTGTAGCGGAACTCTTTCCGCGGAGTACCCCGCAGCGAACGCACCACATTCTCCGCCGCCAGTTCGCCCATCTGCATCGCCGCCGGGCAGACGCCCGGCACCGCCACTCCGTTCGCGTCGATGACCCTCGCCATATCGCCCACGACAAAGATCTCCGGATGACCGGTTACCGACAGATCGAGGCCCACGGGAACACGCCCGCCCCGATCCAGATCCACGCCGAGCGTATGCCCGAGCGGTGAGGCGGCGACGCCCGCCGCCCAGAGGACGGTCCGCGCGGGGACGAACACATCGCCCAGATGCACGCCGTCCGCGGTGAGGCCGGTGACGGTGGTTCCGGTCCGCACCTCCACGCCGCGCCGCTCCAGTTGTGTCCGCGCGCTCTCTGAAAGCCGCGTCGAGAATGCGTTGAGCAGGCGTGGACTGCCCTCGACCAGGAGGACTCGCGCCTCGCGCGGATCGATCGAGCGAAATTCCCGGGCGAGCGTCTCGCGCGCGATCTCGACGAGCGCGCCGGACAGTTCCACCCCGGTCGGCCCGCCGCCCACCACGACGAAGGTCAGGTACGCGCGGCGCGTCGCCGCGTCCAGGGAGGCGCCGGAGTCCTGATGATCGAGACCGATCCGCTCCGCGGCCTCGAACGCGGCCAGGATCCGCCGCCGCACCTCGAGGGCATCGTCCAGCGTCTTGAGACCGGGCGCGAGGCGTTCCCACTCGGGGTGACCGAAGTAGGCGTGGCGTGCGCCGGCGGCGAGAATGAGATAGTCGTAGCCGAGCGTCCCTCCACTGGCCAGAACCACCCTCTTCTCGCGGGGCTCCACCGCGGTGACGCGGTCGAGCCTCACCCGAACGGCCCGGTGGTTCCTAAGGATGTGCCGGATCGGCGCCGCGATGTCCCCCGGCGAGAGCGCAGCCGTGGCCACTTGATAGAGGAGCGGCTGAAACAGGTGGTAGTTGTGCTGGTCCACGAGCGTGATGTGGACGGGCGCGCGGGCCAGACGACGCGCCGCGGCAAGGCCGCCGAAGCCACCACCGACGATCACGATGTGGGGCGTGGCCATCACCTCCTGGTATCGGCGTCCGTTACGCTGTCGCGCAAGAGTTTCCCGGCGCTCTGGCCAGCGCCACGATCGCGAACACCGGCGGCTGCGGGACTGCGAGCGTTTGGCCGTTCAGGCCAGTTGCGCGTCCGGGACGATCGGGGCGATCTCCTCCCGCTCGAGGAGGCGCAGGACGGTCGACTGGACCAGTTCGCGCGCCTGGCGCACCCGCTCCGGCAGGTCCTCCACTCGCACGAGGACCGCGACGTCTTCGGCGGCGCGCTGCGCCGCGCGCTGAGACATGCCGGCGAGCACGTGCCCACGCACCCCTTCCTGCGTACCCACGAGCGCGAGCATCATCTCAAATGCGCCCACCTCGCGGATGATCCGCTCCATCACCCATCGTGGGAACGAGGTCAACTGCTCGAATCCCCATCGCGCCCGGCGCAACTGATCGAGGAACGCGGGATCGACGTTCGCGATGATGTCGGTGAGTCCTCGCGCCTCTCGCCGGTCGATCCGGTCGAGCAGGGCGTTGAGGCGGACGCACTCATCGGGTGTTGGCTCGGCCACCGGCGGCGCGCCATCGAGGAACCGACGCACCAGTGCGACCGTCATCGCCTCGATCTCCTCGCCGATCCTGGCTAGTTGCACTTCGGGCAGGCGCCGCAGCGCCTCATAGGCCAGAGCCTGGTCGACCTGGAGCATCCACGAGGTGTATGCCGTGGTCGGCGTCGCGCCCTGTTCCATGGCCATCCGCCTGTCAGCGGGGGAGCGGGAGCGCGACCGGCCGGCGCTCCAGGGCGGACATCTCCGCGGCGAACATCATCTCGTGCGTCTTGACCGCGTCGCCGATGTCCACGATCGGTGTCGTGCCATCGCGAACACAGTCGACGAGGTGATCCAGTTCATCCTGAAACGGATGGTGCGCGACATCGGGCGTATCCGGCGTGATTGTGGGGAAATGGGCATAGTCGGTCTGCCCGGGCAGGTAGTGCGAAAGGTACCGGTCGTTGACCAGCGTGCCCTTCGACCCGTGCAGGCGGACGTTGAACTGGTACTTGAGGTTCCCCTCCAGACTGCAGCCGACCTTGCCGATCGCGCCGTTGGCGAAGCGGGTGAGCAGGACGATGGTGGCGTCCCACTCCATCACCCGTGTGTAGTTGCCGCTGTAGGCGAAGACCTCGACCGGGTCGGCGGCGACGAACTGTCGCAGAGCGTCGACGGAGTGGCATCCCGCGGCGGCGAAGGCGGAGCCGCCCTGGGCGCGCGTCTTCACCCAGTGGTACCCCTGGTACCACTTGTCCTGGTTCCCGGAGAAGTAGTCGCACTCCGCGTAATGGATCGGGCCGAAGAAGTCGGCCTCGATCATCCGGCGGATCGACTGGAAGTAGGGGCTCCAGTGCAGTTCAAACCCCACCAGACTCTTGACGTCGGCGGCGCGGATCGCGGCTTCCAGCGTGCGAAGGCCCGCCAGATCGTTGGAGGCCGGCTTCTCGATGAGCAGGTGCTTCCCCGCCTGGGCGCCGGCGACGCCCTGCTCGACGTGGAGATGGTTCATCGAGCAGATGTCGACGATGTCGATCCGCGGATCGCGAATCAGGTCGGCCCAGTCGGTGTAGATGCTCGCCGACGGCAGGTCGTGGCGCGCCCGTGTCGCCTCGGCGTTGGCGCGGCTCGCGCTCGCGAGGGCGACCACCTCGACGTGAGGATTTCGTTTCCAGGCGGCCAGGTGCTCGCCGGCCACCCAGCCGAGCCCGATGACGCCGACCCCGTACTTCCGCTCGTTCATCGCTGCGTTCCACCCTTCTCGCGGCCCGGTCCACTCCTGGAGAGACCCCTCGCGCGGCGAAGAATACCCGGCGCAGTCTGCCGACCGCGACGCGATTCGCGGAGTATGCTGCCGCTCGCGCAGGAGAGTTCGCCGTGCCGTTCGTGCAGGCCGGATCGGTTCGCCTCGAATATCGCCAGACTGGTGCCGGCGACCGGGTCGTCATCCTCGTCCACGGACTCACCGCGTCGCATCGTGCCTGGCACGTGGTGCAGGATCACCTGGGCGACCTCGGCTTCCGCACCGTCGCGATCGCGAATCGAGGCGCCGCGGGATCGGACCGCACCCCCGAGGTCGAGCACTACACGCCGAGCCAGTTCGCCGGCGACCTTGCCGCGGCGATGGGCACCCTCGGCATCGCGCGTGCGGCCCTGGTGGGCGCTTCACTCGGCGCCAGAACCGTCACCCGATTCGTCCAGAAGTATCCCGAGAAGGTCGCATGCCTGGCGCTCGTGGCCGGCGGCAGCCTCGACGCGCGACAACCGCTGACCGAGGATGAGCGTGGGGCTCTCGAGCGACGCGCGGCGACCTGGCCCGCCTCCACGAGCCACGATGCCCTCGCCGCGACGATGCCCGAGATCCCGCCGGACGTGCGCGAGGCGTTCATTCGCGATGTCCTCACTCTGGAGCCAAAGCGGCTTCTGGCGGCGCCTCTCGATGGCGAGTCGCTGCGGCCGGTCCTACGCGCGATGCCCGTGGCGACCCTCGTGGTATTCGGCGATCGGGATGATGCGATGGATCCTGGCGATTGCGCGCGCGCCTATCTCGATCTTCCGCCGGAGCGACGCCATCTCCACGTCTTCCACGATGTCGGCCATTCGGTGAACGCCGAGGTGCCGAAGGCGCTCGCGCGGACGCTGCGGCGCTTCTTCGACAGGGTCTATCCGTTGCCGTGAGCGGCGCGCCGTGGCTCCGCGGAATCTTCCCTATCGTCTACACGCCCTTCGATGAGGACGATCGGATCGTCGTCGAGGATCTCCATCGCCTCATCGACCACCTGATCGCGGCGGGAGCGCACGGTCTCGCCGCCGTGGGCAGCGCCAGCGAGTGCCATCGGTTGACCCACGATGAGCGCCGCTCGCTCGCCGAGGAGACGATGCGCGCCGCGCGGGGGCGCGTCCCCGTGATCGTGGGGGTCTCGGCGACGAACCGTGCTGATGCACTCGCGCTGGCCCGTCACGCGGCTGAGCGGGGCGCCAAGGCCATCTTCAGCGCGCCACCGCTGCACGGCCCGATGGACGCGCCAGCGCTTCGCTCGTACTTCATCGCTCTTGCCGACGCGGTCGCCCTGCCCGTCATCGTGCAGGATGCCCTGGTTCCCCTACCGCTCGGCCTCATCGCCGAACTGGCCGCGGCGCGACCCAACCTCGCCTTCGTCAAAGAGGAGGTTCCCGAGATGACGGGGCATCGCATCAGCGCCCTGCGCGCGCTCTCCCCAGAACTCTCGATCCTCTCCGGAGGCGTGCATCTGATCGACGAACTGGAGCGCGGCGCGGTCGGCGCCATCCCCGGCAGTGTGGGCACGGCCGATCTCGTCGCGGCGTACGAGCGCCTCCTGGCCGGCGATATCGCGGGCGCTCGCGCCCGTTTCGACCACTTCACGCCCCTCTCGTTCTGGCGCCGGCAATTCCCTCTCCTGGGCGCCAAGGAGGTCCTTCGGCGTCTGGGCGTGTTCACCCGGGCTCGCCTGCGCGCCCCCGCCGGCGAGCATCTCGACGAGCAGGATCATCGCGAACTGACCGCGCTGATGGAGCGCATGGGACCGCCATTCTGATGCGCCCGCCACCGATGCGTACACTGGCGGAATGCTGGTCGCACTGCTCAGCGACTTCGGCCTGCGCGATGCCTACGTCGGTGTGATGAAGGCGATCATCCACGCCCGCGCGCCCGGCGTGCCGATCGTCGATCTGAGCCACGAGGTGCCACCCGGCGCGATCGAGGTGGGCGCGCTCCTGCTCGAGGAAGCGCTGCCCTACCTGCCGATTCCCTCGGTCGTCGTGGGGGTCGTCGATCCGGGAGTGGGGTCCGATCGTGCGCCCCTGGCGGCGCGCACGGATGGTCGGTACTTCGTCGGCCCTGACAACGGACTTCTGTCGTGGGCTCTGGGCGATGAGGCGGAGGCACGGCGCATCGATCCCCACCTGTACCTGACGCCGCGCAGCGACACGTTCCACGGGCGCGACGTGTTCGCGCCGGCCGCGGCCGCTCTGGCGCGCGGCGTCCCGTTCGCCGAGATCGGCACGGAGATCCCCTCGTGGGAGCGCCTGCCTCTTCCCCGTCCACGCCGGCTCGCCGATGGTGCGCTCGCGGCCCGCGTGATCCGGGTCGATCGGTTCGGGAACCTGATCCTCGATGCCCGCGCGATCGACCTCCCGCGCGCGCCCCGCTTCCTCGTCGCCGGACGGACGATCGCCGGCGTCCATCGCGCCTACTTCGAGGGGAGCGATCTCATCGCGCTGATCGGATCATCCGGACGGGTGGAGATCGCGCTGCCGAACGGCAGCGCCGCCGACGCGCTGGGCGTGGGTCGTGGAGCCACGGTACGCGTCGAAGCCGGTTAGCCCGGCTTCCACCCCAACGATCTCACGTGGCAGGTGCGTCGCCCTCGAATCGATGGCGCAGCACCACGGGATTGCGTCGCCGGTAGCGCAGGTTCAGCAGCTCCACGAGTAGCGCGAACGCCATCGATCCGTAGATGTACCCCTTGCTGATCTTCTCCCCGGCGCCCTCGGCGACGAGCATCACGCCGATGAGCAGGAGGAAGGACAGGGCCAGGATCTTCACGCTCGGATGGCGGGACACGAAATCACTCACCGGCCCTGCCGAAACGAGCATCACGCCGACGGCGAGTACCATCGCCGCGACCATGATCGGGATCTGGCTGACCATGCCGACGGCGGTGATCACGGAATCGAGCGAGAACACGATGTCCATCAGCAGGATCTGGACGATCACCAGCACGAACGTCGATGCTCCGCCGCTTCGCGCCTCGGTATGGACCGCCTCGAGCTTGTCGTAGATCTCCCAGGCTGCCTTGCCAACGAGCAACAACCCCCCGCCCAGCAGGATGAGGTCTCGACCGGAGAAGTCCCGGCCGAGCAGTCCGAACAGGGGCGCGGTCAACCCCATCACCCACGTGATGGTGAACAGCAGGCCCAGGCGCATCACCAGGGCGAGCGTGAGGCCCAGGCGCCTTGCCAGCACACGCTGCGCCTGAGGAAGGCGATCGGCAAGGATGGAGATGAACACGATGTTGTCGATGCCGAGGACGATCTCCATCGTCGTGAGTGTCGCGAGGGCGATCAGCGCGTCGACCGTAAATAGCTGTTCCACGCGGCCCTCCGGGAGATTCGCCGATTATGTCGGGCAGCCGCTCCGCGCCACCATTGGCCGAATGGCTGATGCAGGGATGGTCTGCTCCGCTGGCGCGGGGCCGGCGGTTCTCGCCCGGTGCGACCTCATATTTGGAGAGGAGGAAGGGGGTCTGTGGGGGACACCCCACACACCGGCAGCGTCGCGCCGCTGCACCACGTCACCAGGGCAACTCCACAGCCGTGGGCAGCGTCGGCCGCGGCACGGCGCGCCTTCCGCACTGCCGCCGGGTTCAGGCCTCGGCGATCACCGGGTTGCGCAGGGTCCCCAGGCCCTCAATCTCGACCTCCACCGTATCGCCCGGCGCGATCGGACCAACGCCGCTCGGCGTACCGGTCCAGATCGTGTCGCCGGGCTCGAACGTGAACGCCTTGGAGAGTTCCGACACGAGGTGGGGCACGTCGAACAGGAGGTCGGAAGTCCGCGAGTCCTGCTTCGTCTGCCCGTTCACGCGCAACTGGATGCGCAGATCCGCCGCGTCGATCTCCGTGTCCACCGCGGGGCCCATAGGGCCGAAGGTATCCATCCCCTTGCCCCAGAGGATGAAGCCGTTGGCCATCTCCTTGCGCTGCCAGTCGCGGGCGGAAATGTCGTTGCCGATGGTGTAGCCCAGGATGTGCTCGGCGACCTTCTCGCGGGGGATCCACCGCCCCTTCTTCCCGATCACGACGACGAGTTCGGCCTCGTAGTGCACGTTCTGGCTGATCTTCGGGTAAACGATCGCCGCCCCGTGGCCGATCAAGGCGGTGCGTGGCTTCATGAACAGCATGGGAAACTCAGGCCGCTTCGCGTTGGTCTCCTCGATGTGCTTGATGTAGTTGAGACCGACGCAGATGGTCTTGCCGTTGTCGAACGGGGCGAGCAGGGTCAGGCTCGCGACCGGGCCCACACTTGCGCCAAGCGACGGACGCTCGAAGGGAGAACCCACCAGCGCTCGGACCGAGCCGTCGTCCTGAAGAGCGCCATAGGCTGGTCCCGTGCTCGCCTGGTAGCGCACGATCTTCATCGATCAGTTCCTCCTCGTCCCTCGCGGCGGCGCATTTTACGGCAGCCGCGGGCCAGGCGCCGCCGCGCTCCTGCTCGGGCCCGGCTCAGAAGCCGCCACGGCGATTCTCCCCGGCGATCACCGGACCGGCGAACGGCGACCGGGTCAGGTGTCGATGGATCTCGTCGGCGTAGACGATCTCGGAGTCGTCCTCCGGCGCGTAGCCGATGACGCGACGGGCGCTGGCGATGCTCCAGAACGCGCGGGTGTTGCCGGAGATGCCGTAGAACACGTGCCAGGGCACGCCCCACTCGTTGGCGATGTTCTCCGCCTCGATCGACCGGACGAACAGTTGCGTGAGGTCGCGGGGCGAGATGTAGGCGCCGAGGTCCCTCGTGTAGGCGACCGGGTCGTTGCGCCCGCCGGAGAAGAATCGGGCCGCCTCGATCGGCCGCGGCGCGCCGATACGGATCTGGATGTTCTCGACGATGGGCCGGCCGCCGCCGCCGGAGGCGAAGACGAAGCCGAGGTGCTCGTACGCCTCCTTTGCCCAGCCGTAGAAGTTGTCGGAGAGAGGACGCGGGCTCTCCGGCGAGATCCGATCGATGCGTCGCTCCCAGATCGGGTACTCCCAGAAATCGGCGGCGTGGTTGGAACTGGCCATCACCACGCGGCGGCCGCCGGCCCGCTGGGTCAGTTTGAAAACGTTGTACGCCATATCGACGTTGACCCGCTCGTCGAAGTAGTCGCGATCCGGATCGCGGGAACGCTTGTTGTAGGCGAGGTGCACGACGGTATCGACACCTTCGAAGAGCCCGGCGTGCCCGCTCAGATCGCCGTCAGCCAGGTCGGCGATCCGCACTCGGCCGGCCAGGGGCGAGTTCGGCTCGGCCGCCCGCACATCGCACAGGACGAGGTCGTAGCGCTCGGAGAGTGTCGGCAGCATCTGGCTGGCGATGTAGCCGGTTGCACCGGTCACGAGGACGCGTCGGGTCACGAATCACCTCTCGGCCGCGAAGGATACGGGA
>CAZHZF010000017.1:10826-43925 GCA_964536925.1 uncultured Dehalococcoidales bacterium
CAGATCCTCGAAGTCGTCGACGGTGAAGGCCATGGCAACGCAATCGTAGCCACTCCTGAGGTAACGCGCCGATTCCCTGGTGGCCGACTCGCCGGGTCGGCCGGCGCCGCCGGCTCAGGCAGAGGCGCGCCGTTTCGCGGCCAGGAGGCGCGCCGCGGTGCTGGTGGGCGCGGCGCCACCGGCTGCCGCGGGCGCGGATTGTGGAGCAGGCCGGGGTGGCGCGGCGACGGGTCCTGCCGCGACCCGACCGGTGGGGCGGCGCGGCACCGCCCGCGCGGTCGCCTCATGCGCCGTTGGCGTTACGGCGCGCGCCTCCGCGCGTCGATCCCGTCGCGCCCCCGCCAGATGGCTGGCCAGCCGGGTCCCGGCAGGGCTCTCCGCACCGCGCGCTCGGGTGGCGAGCAGGCCGGCGAGCGCCGGTCGCGGCAGAGGCACGGGAACACGCGCGGTCGGCAGCACGCGAATCCGCGCCAGCACGCGTTCGACCGCGCCGAACGAGATGCGCAGGCGACGCACCGCGACATCGGCCAGGAACACGGGGATCGCCAGGGCGAGGAGCCACGGCCGAAGATCGAGCCCGGCACCGGGCGCGACCAGATCATGGCGAAACGCCTCGGTCGGGTCGGTCAGCAGCCGACCCCCCGTCTGTGCCGAGAGTCCGGCGAGAAACGTGGGGTTGGGCCGCAACTGCGCGTATTCGGCGGCGGCACCGCGTGAGAAGCCCGTCGTGGGAGCGGCGACCAGATTGCCCGCCGCATCGTAGGCAGCCACCTGGATGAGATGGGGCACGTCCTGGGCGATCGGCGCGAGCGCCTCATACCTGCCCGGTCCAACCTGGGCGAGCCGAACCTCCGTCGGCGACCCGGTGACGGGAACGAGCGACGCCGTAACCGTCAGGTCATTGCGAAAGCTTCGATCGTCGTCGAGCGCGTCAACCGCGATCCGCGCCCCATCGCCCGCGAAAGCCACGCTCGCCTGGACGTTGTGGTCGATACGCGCGGGGACCGCACGCTTGACCACCTGACTCCAGAAACGGCTGAATTCCGGCCACTCGATCCAGTCGGCTGCCCAGCGATTCTCGACGTCCGATGTCCAGGCGATCACCTGACCAAGCCCATATTGCCACTCCGCGAGGATGGCATCGCCCTGCCGACTGCCCAGCACCACCAGGCTGGCCGGCTTTGGCGTCACCGCCACATAGCCGCGAAGGTCGGGCAGCGAGGCCGGGCCGAACCCATCCAGAATGGGGCTCGAGCCCACGATGACCGGCTGGAACGGCTCTTCGACAATCGCCGTCCGGGCGACCTCGAGCGTCTCCTTGACGAGGATCTGCGGCAGCTCCATCGCATCGCTGCCCTCGTAGAAGCGGCCGTTACCACGAGCGGCGATGTCGCGCAGGAATGTGACATCGGCGTCGTTTCCGATCCCAATCGTCGAGAGGGTGATCGCATCGCGGCGCAGACGCTCCGCCAGACCCTCGTAGTCACCGCCCGGAGAGATGCCATCGGTGAGGAGTACGATGTGACGCACGCGGGAATCCGAGCTCTGCAGCTGCTCGTGAGCGGCGGCCAGAGCCGGGTAGATTGCTGTACCGCCGCCGGTAGCCATGGAGCGGATCTCCTGGACCGCGACCTCGGGATCGATCAGTTCGCTCAGTTCGCGGAGGATGCGCGGCTGCTCGTCGAATACCACGATCCCCAGTTGGTCCGATTGTGTGATCAACTCGAGGGTGCTGGAGGCGGCCTCCTTCGCCAGGTCGAGCTTGGACATTCCTCCGACCGATTCGCCCATCGAGCCCGAGACATCGATCGCGAGGACCATCGCCACGCTCGATGTCGCGCGCGTGCCGCGCCGCTGCATGGACAGGGGAGAGATCTCTTCGAGTGGAGTGCGCTGGTAGCCGCCCAGGGCGAAACTGCGATCGCCGCCCACGATCACCAGGCCGCCCCCCAGCGTCTGCACGTAGTTCTTGAGCACGGCGATCTGCGGCGCGCTGAAGTCGCTCGCCGGCACGTTCACCAGAACCACAGCGTCGTTCTCGCGGAGCGTTGCGACGCCGGAAGGCAGCGCATTCGGCGCCACCACCAGAGTCTCGATCCCTCCCGCCTGTAGGGCATCGCGCAGGAACGACGCCTGCCCGGGAACGGACTCCACCAGGAGGACGCGCGGGCGACCGGAGACGATCGTGAAGGCGGTTGCATCGTTGTTCTCGGCCACCGTGTCGAGCGCGGGGTCGATCTGCACGCGAAACGTGTGGAATCCGGGCGGGAGTGGATCGTGTGGGATCACGATGCTGTTAGCGCCCACCTGGAGCGGGATAGGCGCGGCGAGGCCGGCCGCGCCTTCGTCGATGCGGCCATCGGTGATCAGCGTCACCCGGGCGCTGGTCTCCACGGTCGCGTCGATGTTGAGGCGCAGCGCGAAGGTGTCGCCCTCGCGGAGCGCGCCGGGCGCCTCGACGCTCCGGAGCGCGACCTCCACGCCGCGCTCCTCGCCCAGCACCACATGATCGATCGGCACGCCCAGACTCGCCGGAACCCGAGCCTCTTCGCGGGCCTGCCCGAGGTTCTCGTTGCCATCCGAGAGCAACACCAGGCGTCGCGCGCCATCGGTCGGCAGGACGCCCAGACCTACCCGAATCGCGGCGGCCAGATCCGTCGCCGATCGATCGGGTGCCGACGCGAACTCCACGACCTCGCGAGCCTCCGACGATGCTCGTTCGACGAGCGGTTCCCTCCCAAGAGTCACGACTGCGGCGCGATCGCCGCCCGGCATCGTGGCGATCGCATCGGCCACGAACCGCAGCGCTCGACCTTCCGCGGCCCCGCCCAGGCTATCGGAGAGATCGACGAGGAACGCGACCGAGAGTCGATCGGCCGCGCCGCGCAAGCGAGGTTCGGCAAGAGCCATCGCGAGCATGGCGACCAGCAGGATGCGGACGCCGAGCGCAAGGTACATGCGCCGCGCTCGCATCGCCCGGTGGCTGCGCAGTGTCAGGTAGAGCAGCGCCGGGACCAGCAGGAGCAACAGGAGACCGGCAGGTTGGGCGAAGGTGAGCGTCATGCGCGGCGGTGGAACCACCACCACTCGAGGAGCAGGAGACCAGAGACCGCGACGATCGCGGCGAAGGTCAGTTCGAAAGATGCCGGAGGCTGGTCGGGGCGCTGTCCGGCGCTCTCGAGCGTGGTGACCCGGGGTCGTGGATCGGACTCTTCGGGATCGGCGAGATTCACCGCCAGAGCATCGACGCCGAGTACCCGCGTTCCCGCGGCCTGCACGAACTGATACAGGCCGACGCGACCGGGGGCGTCGATTGTCTCTCTCAAACCTCGGGGTGATCCGCTCCAGACCACGCCGGACTCATTCTCGATGCGCATCGTCTGGGTCTCCGACCGAAGCGCCACATCTACGGCCTGACCCGGCCGCACGAGTGGCGTGGCGATGGTGGCGGGCGGTTCGAGGTAGCCGATCACATTCGACATCAGGATCGGGAACGAAGCGGCCAGAGGAAGGTTGGAGTTCCGAATGTCGAAGAGGAACACGACCGTCCGCCGCCCCTCGAACTCTCCGGCGAGGATGGCGGGTGTCCCATCGGCGGTCGCAACGACGCGCGCCCACGGCGGTGGCGTCACCCGCGCTACACGCGAAACCCGCACGTCGCGCAGGTCGACAAACCGCAGCAGAGGATCCTCGCTGTCGCCGAACAGGGTGGCCGGTCGAGGTGTATAGCCGCTGATCGAGAGGAAGATGCCATCCTGCGGATTGACGATGAAGAGTGGTCGGCGCGGCAGGATGTCCGGAGTCGTCCCATCGTAGGCGATGATGTCGTAGGCATCGATATCGATCGAGCCCAGGCGGCGCGGCAGCACGCGGTACGACTCGGCGCCGGGAAGCAAGCCCAGAATCTTCTCGAGGAAGACATTCCCGGCCGTGACCAGGAGGATCTGGGTGGGCTCGCGACGATCGATAACGATCCAGGCGCGGTCGTCGCTGGCGAGAACGTCGCCATCCAGCAGGCGCGCCTCGAAGATCGTCGCCTCGGGCGGAAGATCGGTGAAGGTCGCCGTCGCGTCGGCCTCGGGGTCCAGCGCCAGGGTCCGTGAATCCAGGATCTGCTCGCCGGTCCGGAGGGCGACGACCGCCCGGGCGGGCGCGGCGTCGTAGTTGCGCACGCGCACGAATAGCTGGATCCGGCGCTGGTTGGAGGGTTCGGCGCGCGCATCGATCGCGACGATGCCGCGATTCGCCGCCGGCCCGCCGACTGACGTATAGCGCACGGGTACGGCGCCAGTCTCGACGGCGGGCGGCGCGAAAGCGCCATCGCTGAAGACGTGGACGGTACCGGCGGCGTGACCGCGGGCGAGGGCAACCGCCATCCTCAGGGCGGCCGCCATGTCGCCGAATCCGTCGGTAACGTCGGCGGCGGCCAGAGCTTCCAGGACCGCCGCGCGATCGTCGGTCTCGGCGACGAGGACGCGCGGCACCGATCCGGCGAGGATGACGGTGTAGCGCGACCCGTCCGAGAGTTCGCGAACGCGATCCCTGGCGAGATCCCGCGCCACGGCAAAGCGATCCGGTACGACGTCCGCGGCTCGCATGCTGGCCGAACTATCGAGGACGAGGACGGCGAACTCCGGTGGAGACCCGGCGGAGAGGAGCGCGGGGCGCGCCAGGCCGATGGCGAGGATGACGAGAATCGCCGCCTGGATGAGCAGGAGAAGGGAGAACCGAGGCCGCTGCCACGGCTCGTGGACCGCAAGATCGCGCCGGACCTGCTGCCACAGATAGATCGAGCCCACCACCTGATCGCGGAATCGGGCCTTCAGGAGGTAGAGCAGGAGCAGGCCGGCGAGGGCAAGAAGTCCGATCAGGCCGAGCGGGGCGATGAGGGTCACCGCATCCCGTTCCTGATACGTACGTTCACATGCATCGGATACGAGGACGCGCGGCAAGAGGTCTTCCGTCGTCCACGTCTATCGACCACGGCGAGAGCAGTCAGGTTCGTCGTCCGAAGGTTGTAGACAGATAGGCGCGAATCGGGTACCGTGGCGCCAATTTCGACCTGATCATCGGGTCGAATCATTTTGCGGAGGTTGAGGCATGTCTCGCCATTTCTCGCGTCGGCGTGCTCTGCTCGGGTTGCTGGGAGTTGCCGCCGTTCCGGTGCTGGCTGCGTGTGGGGGAGCGGCGCCAACGGCGACACCGGCGCCGGCGAAGCCAGCCCCCGCTGCGCCGGCCGCACCCGCGGCTCCGGCGGCGCCCGCGCCGACCAACACTGCCGCCGCCGCTGCGGCCGCGGCCCCAGCCGCGCCGAAGCCCGCGGCCGCGACACCCACGCTGCCCGATACGAAGCCGGGAACCTTCAACGTCTGGTACTCCGCGAACTGGAACGTCGTCACCGACAAGGCGATCGGTGATGTGTTCGTGGAGTGGGGCAAGACGCAGGGCATCAACGTCGAGTGGCAGTCGGTCCCCGGCGCCCCCGCGTTCCTGCAGAAGATCGCCGCGACCGTGGCCGCGGGCCAGCCGCCCGAGATCTGCAACGCCGACCGCACATTCTGGTACGAGCGCGGCGAGATGCCGGCCGTGGATGGGCTGGTCGAGAAGTTCCGGACTCAGGCCGGCGGCATGTTCGATCTCGCCGTGCAGTCGCAGAAGGCGCGCGATGGCAAACTGATGGGAGTGCCGTACGCGGTGGACTGCTGGCCCGTCCACTGGCGCGAGGATCTCATCAAGCCGATCACCGGCGGGCGCTACTTCAACAACTGGGAGGAGGTCGTCGAGGTCGGCAGCAAGATCCAGCAGCCGCCGCGCAACTTCCTCGTCGCCTTCGCGTTGGGTCACGAGGGCGACCACGTCAACAACATCGTCAACGTTCTCTGGGATTACGGGGGACGCCTGAGCGATGAGGCAGGGGTGCCGGATATCCAGAATAAGGACAACGTCGCTGGTATCGAACTGATCAAGAAGCTGTGGGACGCGAAGCTGATCCCACCGGAGACGTTCGCCCAGACGGTCACATCGTGGAACAACGAGACGTACCAGAAGTCCCGTGGCCTCATGGCGATCAACCCGGCGACGATCATGGGCTGGCTCCTCGTCAACGACAAGGAACTCGGCGAGAAGACGGGCCTCCAGCCGACGCCGAAGGGCTCGAAGGGCGCGTTCTCCGAGGGGAGTGGCATCGGCTTCAACTATTTCTCGAAGTCGAAGATGGTGGACAAGGCCCCCGCGGCTCTGGAGTACTTCCTCAACCCGGCCCAGTTGGAGAAGATCTCCAAGTCGGTCGAGGGGCGATTCGTCCCGGTCTATCGCAGCCACGCGGTCGGCGATTTCTGGGAGAAGTCGAAGTTCGCGGAGATGAAGCGTATCGCCGAGGTCGGGCGCATCCGCACCTGGCCGGCGCCGTCGCAGGGGTGGCTCTCCGAGGTCACCGACTCCAAGTACGTGCTCTCGGACATGATGAACAAGATCCTGAACCAGGGCATGGCCATTCCCGAGGCACAGGCCTGGGCGCAGAAGGAGATGATGGACTCCTACAACAAGTTCAAGTAGAGCGCGGCCGCATGGCCAGCACGTCGCCCAGGTGCCCCCGGTCGGGGGTGCCTGGGCGAGAAGGGAGTCCGTGACCGTGGCGCAGTCCTCCGCGACCTATACCCCGACAATTCGGCGCGGTCTGGGCGCACGCCTGCGCGCCTCACTTGGCCCGGACTGGCTCCTGGCCTGGCCGATGGTCGCGCCAGTCGTACTCATCGTCCTCGCACTGCTCGCGTACCCATTCGTCGACGCCATTCTGCTCTCGTTCCAGGACCGGTTCATCGGCAAGGCAGAGGGCACCTGGATCGGCCTGGGGAACTATCTGGACTTCTTCGCCAATCCGGAGAACCTGTTCCTCAAGGCATCGCTCATCACGGTCCTCTATACGGGCGGTGCCATCCTCGGGAAGTTCCTTATCGGACTGGCGATGGCCTCGGTCCTGAATCAGGAGATCCCGCTGCGGAACATGTTCCGGGCGCTCATGTTCCTGCCGTGGGCCGTGCCGGCGGTCGTATCGGCTTATGTGTGGCGATTCCTCTTCGATACGACCGGGCCCATCAACGGACTGATCGCCGAATTTCGCCTCGCCGACGATTACCTCTACTTCTTCAACGATGCGAAGCTCGCGCTACCGGCCCTGATCCTCGTCGCCATCTGGTCGGGCACGCCGTTCTGGACGATGAACTTCCTGGCCGGCATGCAGGCGATCTCGCAGGAGCTGTACGAGGCCGCGGAGATCGACGGCGCGAGCACGTTCCAACGCTTCCAATTCATCACCGTGCCCAGCCTGCAGCACGTCATCCTCGTGACCGCGCTCCTCTCGACGATCTGGACGTCGGCGAACCTGACCCAGATCTTCGTGCTCACCGGCGGTGGACCGAGCTACGCCACGACGACGCTGCCGATGCTCGCCTACCTCACCGCGATCGCGGGGCGGCAGATGGGTGCCGGGGCGGCCATCTCAATGATGATGATGCCGGCCTACATCATCCTCGTGTACTTCCTCACCAAGCGCATGCTGCGGCAGGAGTGATCGATGGCCACAACGGCGGTTCGCACGCGGGCCTCCGCGACCACGGCGCGGAAGACTCTGGGCCGGGGCTGGATCATCGCCACCTACGTGGCACTGATCTTCTTCGTCCTCTGGACGGTCGTCCCCTTCATCTGGATGTTCCTCGCCTCGATCAAGACGAACAAGGAGATCTACCAGGAGTTCACCATTTTGCCGAAGGTGGTGTACTGGGGCCACTACGAAACCCTGCTTTTCGGCGAGACGGCCGGCGGCGGAATGCGGGCCTCGGCGCGCTTCTCGGCGTGGCTGCGCAATAGCACGATCGTCGCTCTTGCGGTCACGACCCTATCCATCGTCCTGGGCTCGTTCGGCGCCTACGCCGTCACCCGGCTGCGCTTCGCCGGACGCGGCATCATGGCGCGGGGACTCATCTTCACCTATCTGGTTCCCGGCTCGTTGCTCTTCATTCCGCTGTTCCAGGTGGTCGCCAGCCTCGACCTCGTCGACACGCTCTCGGCGCTGCTCCTCGTGTATCCGAGTTTCACACTGCCGTTCTGCACCTGGATGCTCATGAGCTACTTCCGGTCGATTCCCGTCGAACTGGAGGAGGCCGCGCTGATCGATGGCTGCACCCGCCTCGGCGTCCTGTTCCGCATCACCATGCCTCTCTCGGCACCAGCGATCGCGGTCGTTGCTCTGTTCTCCTTCACGCAGTCGTGGAACGAGTTCCTCTACGCGCTCGTGTTCACGAACTCGGTGACCACGCGGACGGTGACGGTCGGACTGACGCAGATGCTCGGCGAGGACGTCTTCTACTGGGGCCAGATGATGGGTGGCGCGATCATCGCCGCGCTGCCGCCGGTGATCATGTACTCGCTGGCGCAGCGGCTGGTGATTCGCGGCCTGGTGGGTGGAGCCGTCAAGGGCTGAGCCGCGTTCACGGCCTCAGGTGAGGACACCCCGTCGCCTGAGGCCGTCGAACAGCAGACTCTCGAGGGGTTGGTCGCTGTTCGCCCGCGCGTAGCGCGCCCCGTGCTTGTGGCAGAAGTGCTCGATGGCACCAATCCACTCCGCGAATCGGCGGGCGTAGGCGTCCAGCGTCACCCGATCGACGTGCACTTCCACGGTCTTGCCCGACTCCCGATCGAGCAAGCGCAACTCCTCGCCACCCGCGGGAAACACCTCCTCCGGCGCGAGCAAATGCACGATCGCCACCTGGTGGTGGCCGCGCACGAGCGCGCGCAGGCCGGCCTCCCAGGTCGGCGTCATCAGGTCGGAGATCAGGATCATCACGCCGGGACGTGCGCCGACGCCATTGACGTAGGCCGTGAGCGCGCGTCCCAGATCACTCTCGCCACCCACACTCCATCGCTCGAGGCTCTGGAACACGTGGCCGGACTGCTCTCGGGCGGCGAGCGGGCCGATCGGCGCGCCGGCAACGCGGTCGATGGGGACCACCACCACGCGATCGAAGCCGGTCAGCGCGATGTGCCCCAGCAGGCCACCCAGCGTGCGCGCCGTATCGAACTTGCTGGGCGTGCCGAACTCCATCGATCGCGAGACGTCCACGAGGATGTGGACGTCCATGCGGCTCTCATCCTCGAACTGCTTGACGACCAGGTTCCCGCTCCGGCCATAGACGTTCCAATCGACCTGGCGCGGATCGTCTCCCGCGACGTACTCCCGGAAGTCCGCGAACTGGAGAGAGCTCCCTCGGCGTCTGGTCCGCCGGACTCCGTAGCCAAGCCCCTGGCTTCGATTCCGCGTGACGATCCGCAGCCGCTCGCAGCGGCTCAGCAGTTCGGCCGCCGGCCTCATGCCGCTTCCGGCGTCGCCGCGATCGCCGCGTCGACGATGCGGTCCGTCGTCATCCCCTCCGCCTCGCCCTCGTAGCTCAGGATGATCCGATGACGCAGCGCCGGGTGAGCCACCGCCCGGATGTCCTCATAGGCGACGTTGAAACGACCCTCCATCAGCGCGCGGATCTTGCCGGCGAGGACCAGCGTTTGCACGCCGCGCGGACTCGCACCGTGGCGCACGAATTGCTTGACCTCGCGAGGCGAGGTCTCACCCCCGGGGTGGCTGTTGAGCACGATCCGTGCCCCGTAGTGCGTTACCGCGCGCGCGATCGGTACATCCCGAGCAAGGGCGATGAGATCGGTCAGCGCATCGCCATCGGCGATCGCCTCGGGCACGGCGATGGCGCCGGTCGTCGTCCTGGTCGCGATCTCTACCAGATCGTCCTCGCCGGGGAACCCGACGTTGAGTTTGAAGAAGAACCGATCGAGTTGTGCCTCCGGGAGCGCGTAGGTGCCCTCCATCTCGATCGGATTCTGCGTCGCGAGCACCATGAACGGCTCGGGCAGCGAATGCCGCGTTCGACCGATCGTGACCGCGCGTTCCTGCATCGCCTCGAGGAGCGCCGACTGCGTCTTCGGCGTGGCGCGGTTGATCTCATCGGCCAGGACGAGGTTCGCGAACAGAGGCCCGGCCTGAAAGCGGAACGAACGGGTGCCCCCCTCATCCACGATGAGGTTCGTGCCCGTGATGTCCGCCGGCATGAGGTCCGGCGTGAACTGGACGCGACTCCCCTCCAGACGCAGAACCTGCGCGAGCGTGCGGACCAGCAGTGTCTTGCCCAGCCCCGGTACGCCCTCGAGCAGCACGTGCCCACCGGCCAGCACACTGATCAGGACCGCGCGTACGATCTCGCGCTGCCCCACGATCACCCGTCCGATCTCCCGCTCGATCCGGCGGGTCGTCTCGACCAGGGCTTCGGCCGAGGCGGAAGGACGACCCGTCGCGACCATGTCAGAGGACCTCCTGGGTGGCGTTGCGGCCAGACGTCAGCCCACGCCCGGCGGCTGAAGGGACGAGAAGTACTGACGCACGAGTTCCTTCATACCGAGTGGCACGTACCGATCCTGCATCGCGCGTGTCGCTCGCTCGTGATACGTGGGCAGCACCGAACGGTAGTCGACGGTCACGGTGCCCTCGTCTGCCTCGGGGTCCTGAACGCCGCCCTCGCTGAAGGACGGACGATCGAAATCGCCGCCGGGAACCTCGACCTGACTCGCCTGTGTCATCGCCGGGTCGTAGCTGGACATCGTGTTGCTGGCGGTCCCCGTGCCCGCGCCGGCGCCAGCCTGTTCGCCGTCCGCATCCTCGCCGCCGGAACCCGGCTGACCGCCGCTGCCCGGCTGGCCGACCGCCTGCTCCGGCGCCCCGGTCGCGCTGGAGGGCGGAGCCATGCTGTCCGTCCCACCGGACCCAATGGTCGAGCGGCTGCTCTGCAACTGACTCATCGCGCGCTCCAGCGTCTCCTGTCGGCGGCTCGCGGCGCCGACGCGGCTCAGTTCCTGGCTCGCGGTCTGGGTCGAGGACGGATCTCCTGCACGCGCACGTTCGGCGGCATCGCGCAGCGCCTGCGCCAGCGCCTCGTCGTAGCGGGCCGTCGCGGCGCCCGCCTGCCGCAGCGCCTCGCTGATGGCATCTCGCTCACTGCCGCTGGCCTGCGCCGCCCGGGTGCCCAGTTGCGCCAGTTCCTGGGCCGCGCGGGCGTAATCGCGGCGGTCGAGCGCGTGGGCCACCGGGCGGGTTACCGCCTCGCGATCGAACACATCGGCGACGCGGGAGAGCGCCGCGGCGGCGTCGAACGCCCGGGCGCTGCGCATCTCGGCCAGCGAACTCTCCGCCTCGGCAACCCGTGCCATCGCTCGCTCCGGCGCCATCTCTTCGCTGCGCAGCGCCTCCGCGGTCTGGCGGAGGATCGCAGCCATCTCGGCGGCCCCGGCCGACGCGAGCAGAGGGTCGGCCTCCACCTCATCGGCGAGTGCCTCGATGCGCTCGGCCTCGCCGAGCGCGATCTGGCGCAGACGCTCCGTATCGATCGTGGGCGGCGGCGCAACGAGCACCTGCAGTCCTACGACGATCGCGGCCGCGACAAGGGCGACGGAACCGACCCGCGAGGAGAGACGCGGACGAAAAGCATCGAGGGGATGCGTGCGGCGGAGCACGTTCAGCGCGTCCTGCCGCAGAGCCCGGGCGAGATCATCATCGCGATCCAGTGTCTCGAGGGCCGTTTGCGCGCGCTCGCGCAAACCGGAGCGGCGATCGACCTCCCGGGCGAGCCAGGGCAGCGGCAGCGGACGAACCATCGCCGCGAGGAGGGCCATCAACGCGCCGCCGCCCGGGGCCACTATCAGGGCCTCCGCCGGGATCTGGGGAAGCACGCGGGTCCGGACGAGCGCAAGCATCACACAGTCGACGACGAGACCGATCGCGATCGACACAGTCATCCAGTCGACCGCCAGGGCGATCCTCGCGCCGTGGGAGAGTTCGACCAGAGCCTCGCCGAGGGCGCGCCCACTGCCGATCTCCCGCATGCGCCGAGGTGCCGATGAAGCAGTGGTCACGCTCACACCCGGCTCCCGGCACCGGCGAGGTGACTGACCTTCCCGGCGTGATAGGGATCCATCGCGATGCTCGTCAGCGGCATCAGGGCCAACGCCAGGAGCGCGAACCCCGCGGCAGCCACGGCCGGGAGGGGCGCGCTCCAGATCGTCTCGCCGATGGTCGCGCTGATCCGTAGGGGCAGGGTCACGGTCGCGCCGGGAACACGACCGGCGATCGCCGTCGCGAACTCGCCGTTGGCGAGGAGGAGGGCCAGGAGCGGACTCGTCGCGGCGAGTGCCGCGCTGGCACCGCGCCCGATCACCAGCGCTACCACGAAGCCAAGCGTACTCCCGACAAGGAGAATGGCACCCAGTGCGACGCTGAAGGCCGCCGGCAGTACGTCGCCCCGCCCGCAGGCCGCGACAGTCAGGCCCAATGCGGTCATCAGCAGCGTCCACCCGATCAGGATCACTGCCGATAGCAAGACCACGCGCGGCGTGACCCCGCCGAAGATCCAGACGAGCGCGAAGATGGGTGTGCCCGATGCGAGCACGAGAAGACTCTGCGCGGTCGCGGCGACGAGTTTGCCGAACGCGATCCCGAGGGGCCGGACTCCGCTCCCGAGCAGGTCGTCGAGCGAACCTACTCGGCGTTCGTAGGAGATCGATCGTGCGCCGATCACCGGGGCATAGAGCGTGGCGATGGTACAGAGGTAAAGGCACAACACGCCGAACAGAGTCGGCCCTCGCCAGGCCACGAGCGTCGAAACGATCCCGTCCGGCGTGGGCGCGGTGGTGGCGCCGATGCCGGGCGCGACCCACGGAGACACCGACCCGGAGAGAGCGACCACCGCGGCGGCGAGTCCGGCCAGGAGCGCCGTGTTGAGGAACAACACGGCATAGGGGGCGCCGCGCCGCAGGCCGATGAGGAACTCCCGCGAGACGATCGCGATCATGCCGTCTGCGCCAGCCGGGTCAGGTCGATATCGGCCTGACTGGCATCGAACCCGAACTCGAGGATCGCGAATCCCCCGGCGACCAGATCCCCCAGGAGGGCCGCCTGGACCGCGGTCCCGCCATCGATCCAGATCAGAAGCACGTGTTCGTCGACAACGCGGGTCGCGGTAACGCCGGGACGGGCTTCGAGGAGGCGCGCCAGGCGCCCGGTGTCCTCCGCCAGCACGATGCGCAGGGGCAGGCCGCTCGTGGCGAGCAGATTCGTCGGCGCGTCCTCGTAGACGATCCTCCCCCGATCGAGGAACGCGACGAGGTCGCAGAGACCGGCGACCTCCGCGACCGATGTCGCGGTCAGGAGGATCGTCTTACCCAGCAGGCGCAGTTCTCGCAGAATCGCAGTGACCTCGCCGCGCGTGGCTGGATCGAGCAGTTCGAACGGGGCATCGAGCAGGACGATCGCGGGATCGTGAACCAACGCCCGGGCCAGCGACAGCCGTCGCGCGTCCCCCGCGGAGAGTCCGCCGATCTGCCGGTGGCGCTGATCCTCCAGATCCACCAGTTGCAGCAGGGTATCGATCGTGTCGTTCAGACCGACCGAGACGCCGTGCAGACGCGCCATGACAGTCAGTTCCTCGACGACCGTGAAGGCGGGGACGCCAGTGAGGGGTCCGGCATACCCGATCTGGCGCCGTGCCGCTCGCGGATCGCGATAGGTCTCGATACCAGCGAGGAAGACCGAACCGCGACTGGGCCGCTCCCGGAGACTGAGGATGCGGGTGAGGGTCGACTTCCCGCTGCGGTTCGCCCCGACGACGCCGTAGATCTCACCGGCGGAGACCGTCAGATTGATCCCATCGAGGGCACGCGCCGCGCCGTAATCCCGCCCGAGGTTCCGTGTCTCGATCGCGGGCGTGGCCGGTGTAGGGCTGTCCGTCACCGTATCCGGGCGTCAGACACCACGCCCGCTCACCATCAATTCGAGGCTGTCGAAGGTCAGGGTGGTCGTCGCGCCCTGCGTGGCTCGGTAGGTCAGCCGTACGCGCAGGGTACCGAGCGCCGAGATCACGCGGTCGGGATTGCCGAGGACGACCTTGCCCGGGAAGATCTGCAGTTCCTTCCACTCCGCGCCGGGCCAGTCGTAGATCGACGCCGACACCGCCGCCTCCATCGGAACCCGGTCGGTCGCGGAACCGCTCACCGCCATCGCGAGGTCATCGATGCGGAATCGATCGGGCCGGTGGGGCAGGCGGTACTCGAACAGAATGGATTCGCCACTCGTCATGCTGATGCCCGAGGCATTGATACGCCCGGAGCCGGCGATGAGGTTACGCCGCTCGACAAGTTGGCTGGGTACGCGCTGGGCCTCGCCTGGAACAGCGGAGATGGGAAAGGAGGTGACAACCAGGGTTCGATCGATCTCCGCCTCGCGCCCGCGCTCGGTGCGTAGTCGCAC
The DNA here is from genome assembly GCA_964536925.1 of uncultured Dehalococcoidales bacterium. GTDB lineage: Bacteria > Chloroflexota > UBA6077 > FW602-bin22 > FW602-bin22 > VGOZ01. The sequence goes on from CAZHZF010000017.1 coordinate 25,180, forward strand.
GGGCGGTGTTTCGCTCCAGCCAACGAGCGATATCGGGCCGAACTCCACGCGCGTGGCGAAGGCCTGGCCGGTGTTGAGGACGTTCTCGAGGATGTCGCGACTCGCCATCTCGGCATTCGAGACCGGCGTCGCATCCGCCGGATGGGGGTAGAGGCGCCGGACGATCGAGTTCATGTCCGGGCCGGCGAAGCGCGACCCCTGCCCCACTCCCAGCGAGACGTTCCGTGTCTCACCGCTCTGGAGATCTCCCAGGGGCACGACCTCATCACCAACGACCAGGTTCGCCGACGTGAGCTTCGCCCTCGACCCGTTGGTGATGGTGCCGTACACCATCTGTCCATCGGAAAAGAGTTTGGCGTCGAATGCGGCGGCGGCACGGGAGGGCGCATCGATCTGGAAAGTGCCGAGCGAGCGAGCGGGGAGGCTGTAATCGAGGATGCGCGTGCCCGCTCCGCGCTCCACCTTCAAGGGCGTCGCCGTCGGCGTTCCCGTCGCGACCGGGAACGGATAGAACACCGGCCACACGAGACTGTCCTGCGAGGGGGCTACGCCCTCCTCGCCGAGGATCTCGATCGTGTGCGTCCCATCGCGTGGCGCGAACGCCGCGACGTAGGTCCGCGTGTACGCCTCGCCGTGCGCGCCCTTGCCCTGCACCAGCGCGACCTTGTTGAACAGGATCTCCGCCTCGCTGCTCCTCCCCGCGGCGACGAATGCGGCGCCGGCGGTGGCCAGAGTGACGAGCGGAACGCACCACAGGGCCCATTCGAGCCTGCCCAGGCGACGCAGCGCGAAGTACGTCACGGGGCCGACGACCACCGCGTAGGCGACCAGCAGGTAGGGCATCCACGGTGCGTTCGGCGCCGGCAGCGGGGAGAGGTCGGAGAGCGTGAGGCGCGGCATACGCCCCCAGCCGGCGTACTGTCGGATGAAGTTGCTCGGCAACTGTGGCTGTCCCGCGGCGTAGCCAGCAATGTACTTCCAGAGGTGCACCGAGCCTCGCCACGATCGCAGCGGTTCCAGAGCCGGATCGAGCGCCAGGAAGAATACGGTGCCCCGCCCGCGCTCCGCCGCGATGAGCAACGGCACGTTGTTCTCGCTCAGGATCACGACTCCGTCGGTCACCTGGGCTTCGGCGGCCACCCAGGGTCCGGCATCTTCGATCGGCGCACCGGCGAACGCCTCGAGGGCCTTCGTCGTCCGAAGCGGAACCGTTCCGCCCACGTGCGCCGGCAGAAGCCCCGCGGGAAGGCCGCCGATCGTCCGTTGCCAGCCCGGGCCGCCCGCCACCACAAGCATCCCGCCGGACGAGACCCAGCCCCCCAGCGCGCTGCGCTGCGCCTCGCCGAGGCTGCTCAATGGCGCGTTCGCCAGGATCAGGCAGTCGAGCGTGGCCAGGAGCTGGGGCGAGGCGGGAAGATCGAGCGGATCGAGATGCGCCAGACGGATGCCCTTCTGCCGTCCCGGCAACTCGATCGCGGGGAGGAAGTCCAGCGACGCACGGTTCGCGCCGATGAATCCGCACATGATCTCGGTCTGATTGACGATCGCGATCGGAGTCTCGGTCGCGGCAAGCAGGGTCTCCCCATCGACGAGCTTCACCGCCAGCCGATCGACCGGGGCTGGCAGGAAGATATCCACGACGTACCGCTTGTTCGACTGGCGGGGCAGTGACACCGGGACGGTGTACAGCACCGGCGGGCGGTTGAAGCTACCCCGGTTCTCGATCCCCTCGATCGTGACCTGCACCTCACCGGTCACCTCGTCACCGGCGTTCGCGACCCGCACCTCGAGCGGAAACCAGGCGCCAAGTTTCGCGATCCCATCGAAGCCGGGCCGCACCGTCATCCGCAGGTTATCCGCGGCGAGCGCGGTTCCACTCCCTGTGCCGAGAAGCACGAGGCTGAGGGTGAGGGCGAGCAGCAGGCGCACCGTACCTCCCGGGGCTGTTGCCCGGGCATTGTACCGGCCCTTTCATCCTCACGTCATCTAGCGCAAACGCGTGCCCGCCGCAAGGCGCTCCCCCGCCGTCCAGCCCAAATCCACGCCGGGAGCGCGCACTAAAGACAGCGCTTGTAGAGTTCGACGATCTCGTCGCGGCTCACCGCGCGGGGGTTGTTCGCCGGAGAACCGGAGGCGAGCGCGTCGTCGGCCATCCTCGGTGCGAACCCGGCCAGACGGGCGTGATCGACGACCTCGCCGAGCCGTGGGATGCCCAGGTCGGTGGAGAGGGTCTGCAGGTAGCGCGGGATCTCCTCGCCGGATCGCAGGCCGAGCGCGCGCGCGACATCGTCATACCGCCGGGGATCGCCGGGCAGGCTCCAGGCGGTGATGTCGGGGAGCAGCATCGCGTTCGCCAGCCCGTGCGGGATGTGGAAGTACGCGCCGAGCGGCCGGGACATGCCATGGACGAGGGCGACCGAGCTATTGCTGAAGGCGACACCCGTATACGTCGCGCCGAGGGCGGTGAGCGTCCGGGCCTCGAGATCGGTGCCCATGGCGAACGCGGCGCGAAGCCCCCGTGCCAGAAGCTCGATGCCGCGGAGGGCGAAGAGGTCGGCCGTCGGCTGATGGCGGCGGCTCACGTACGCCTCGATGCCGTGCGTGAGTGCGTCGATTCCGGACGATGCGGTCACCCGGGGCGGCGCCCCGAGCACCAGGCACGGATCGATGATCGCCAGGTCGGGAAGGAAACGCCAGTCGGTCAGGAGCAGTTTCGCCCCGGTAGCGGCATCGCCGACCGCGATGTAGCGGGTGACCTCGGAACCCGTCCCCGCGGTGGTCGGCGCGAGGAGGAGGGGCAGGCGATCGTGCGTGAGGCGATCGCGCCCGACGTAGTCCAGGATCGCGCCGGGATGCCTTGCCATCGCCGCGATCGCCTTCGCCGTATCGAGAACCGCGCCGCCGCCGATGCCGACGACGACATCCGCTTCCGAGGCACGCCAGAAAGCGACTCCCCGTGCCACGTCGTCCGAGGTCGGCTCGCCGGGAATCTCATCGAAGACCGCGCCGCCTACCCCCAGAAGTTCCGACGCGATCGCGCTCACCTCGGGGATACGACGGCAATGGGCATCGGTCACCAGCAAGATGCGATCGCCGCGCTCCCTCGCCGCCGTCACGATCTCGCCGTGGGCGCCCGCGCCGATGCGCAGGGGCGGGATCCGAAAACCGTGACTCTCGCCGACGATCACCGCTCCCGCCCGCCTAGCGGGTGCGGAAGTACCGCATGATCTCCTGGCCCTTCCACAGGACGAGGACGAGGATGATGAGCAGGGCGATCGCCATCCCGGTCTGGCCGCCGATCATCCGGCTGAGGAGGGTGATGACCGCGGAATAGACCAGCATCATCGCGATCGAGCGACCGATCTGCTCCAGCGCCGACTTCGGAGCCTCCGCCGCGGTCGGGGGTGACTCAGCCGCGGCCCCGCCGAACCATCGCGCCGCGCGCGAGCGATCGTACGCCCGTCGCGCCTCGGCATCACCCAGGATCTCGTGGGCACGGTTGATCTCGCGCATCCGCCGTGCCGCCTCGGGCGTGCCGTTCACGTCCGGGTGGTATTTCGCCGCCAGCCGGCGGTACGCCGCGGAGATGACCTCCTGCTCGGCATCCGGATCGACCTGCAGGATCCGGTAGAGGTCATCGGCCGTCCGCCCTTCGGTTACCGTGCCATCCGATGCCTGGTGGGCCATGCGTCCATTGTAGGGAGATGGGTGGAGGAGCGCGCTCAGCGCACCCGCGAGCGCGCCGGCGCCAGGCCCAGCGCGGCGCGGTAGGGACGCAGAGTCCCCTCGAGCTCCACGTCGAGCGCGCTCAACTCGCTGATCTCCTGACTTTTCCCGCAGTGGAGGCAGTGCAGGTACTCGCTATAGAGATCCTCGCTCGCCCACATCCGCCCACGGCAGCGCGGACATCGCCGTTCGATCGCCATCGCCACTCACCTCGCATCCGTTCTTCCATGGTGATCGTCGGCCGCGGGGCTTGGACTCCACGGAGGCGGATCCTGTACCGGCGAAGGCGTGAATCCCTGATTTCGTCCTCCCTCCCTTAGGACCCTGGTCCCATGACCGGGGGATTCCCCGTATAGGACCAATGCATCATCGGCAGGGATTCCCTGCTCTTGAACCGGTGCGGCCCCGACGATAGGTTCTGGCATCACGCGGAAGAGGTTCCAGATGGTGCACGCAGGATCGCCGGCCGGTCGCCCGCCCGTCCTCCAGAGCGGCAGGATCAAGGTCCTGCTCGCCTACCGCCACACCCTGCTCCGGCAGGCACTGCGGTCGCTCCTGGTGGCTCAGGGGGACATCGAGGTCATCCACGAGGCCGAGGACGGGAAGACTGCGATCGAGTGCGCGGAGAGTCTCCGACCCGACATCGTGCTCATGGATACGCAGCTCCCGATCGTCTCCGGCATCGAGGCCACGCGCCTGATCCGGAAGCGGGCGCGGAACGCGCGCGTGCTGCTCCTCACCGCTGGTGCCGACGATGAGTACATCCTCCAGCTCCTGCGCGCCGGCGCTGCCGGGTGTCTGCTCAAGGACTGCGACGGCCCGGAACTGCTCCTGGCGATCCGCGCCGCGCACCGGGGCGGCTCCTATCTATCACCGGCCATCTCAGACAAGATGGTGCAGAACTACATTCGCCTGGCGGACGGGCAAATCGATCTCGTGCCCGCTCCGCGGAGAGAGGTCCTCTCCGTTCGGGAGCGGGAGATCCTTCAACTCGTCGCGGATGGAAACGGCAATCAGCAGATCGCCCAGGATCTCTGCCTCTCCGTGAAGACCGTCGAGGCCCACAAAGCCCACATCATGCGGAAGCTGAACGTCCGCGGTCGCACCGAACTGATCAAGTACGCGATCCGGAAGGGGCTGATCGAACTCGAGATGGAGGAATCGGATCAGCCGCGCATCGCCGAGCGTGAGGCGCTCGCCAGTTAGGGGCGTATCGTCAAGCGCGCATCTCGATCGTCACGCCGTTCGGGAGGTCGAACCCGCGCAGGCTTCCGAGCAGCGTCGGCGCGGGATCGACGAGGTCGAGTCTTCGCACGTGCCACCGCATCCCCTCCACGTCGGATGGCCGCGAGGGCAGCGGTATCGGCCCCTCAACAAGGCCACCAAGCCTCTCACAGTGGATCGTGAGGCGCGAGGCGGTCTGATCGACGACACGATGGTCCAGCGACCGCAGGATGACGGTGAGCCTGGTGTTGCGCGGCGGCGGCAAGTCCGGCGTGGCACGGCGGCGGGGGGGCATTGCACGGCGATTCTAGAAACGGGGAAGGGGAGCGATCGTCCGATCGCTCCCCTTCACGCCGGCCGAGCCTGTTGCTCAGGGTATCGGCAGTCGGAAACCCGGGATCGATGGCATTCCCTCGGGAAGCTCGAACTCGGGCGCCTGGCGGCTGGCCTGCGACTCCGGCCATGCCTCCAACACCACGGTCACCGTCAGGCGCTGCGTGCCGCGGACGATCTCGACCGGGATACGGTCGCCGACCTTCTTGCTGTCGATGTAGACACCCAGTTCGTCGGCACCGGTGATCGCCCTGCCCTCGAGGCCGACAATCACGTCGCCGCCGCGCGCCGGCTGCCCCTGGCCGCCACCGCTACCGCCCCGGAGGCCAGCACGCGCCGCCGGGCCGTTCGGCACCGTCTCGCTGATGTAGATGCCCTGCGTCACCGAGAGTCCCAGTTCCTGCGCCAGCGCGGGAGTCACCTGCGAGATCGTGATGCCGAACCACGGGTGGACGATGGTGTTCCCCGCCAGCATCTCCGGCAGGAAGCGGCGCGCCGTATCGATCGGCACCGCGAAGCCGATACCCACCGATCCGCGTACGGGGCTCTCGATGGCCGTGTTGATGCCCACCACCTCACCGAGAGAGTTGAGTAGCGGCCCGCCCGAGTTGCCGGGGTTGATCGGTGCATCGGTCTGAATCATGTTCCGGATCGGCCGACGGCCGGCGTCGGACCGTGTGCGCCCGGTCGACGAGACGACACCTACCGTGACGGTCTGATTCAGACCGAACGGACTCCCGATCGCGATCGCCAGTTGGCCGGGCCTGAGCGTCGCTGATTGGCCCAGGGGGGCGACGGTCAGACGACTCGCCGGCACGTCGACCTTCACCACGGCCAGGTCGTTCGCCGGATCACGCCCGAGAAGGCGAGCCGGCACGGTGGAGCCATCGGCGAAGGTGACCTCCAGGCGGGTGGCATCGTCGACAACGTGGTTGTTGGTCAGGATGTGGCCGTTGCTGTCCACCACGACGCCAGATCCAGCGCCGCTCGCGGGAAACTGCGTCCCCGGCGCCGAGCGCCGATTGGTGATCGACACGACCGCGGGCGAGATGCGCGCGATCACGTCAACGAGTTGCTGCTCCTGGGTCAGGAGGCGCCCCGCGACCGCGGGGACGCGGGTGGGAGTGGGCGCGGCCGGAGCGGCGGCCGCGGACGGAGGAACCGGGGTGGCCGTGGCGGGCGCGCTTGTCGCCGTTGGCACGGCCGTGGGGACCACCTGGGCCTGCACCGAGGTGAGGACCGAGGCGGCCTGCTCGGCCGCGGCCGCGACCGACGTGGGAACCACTGCCGCTGAGGTATCGAGGAGTGTGCCGCGACCCGGGGCCAGGACCATCAGGCCGCCGATCGCCAGGGCGATGGTGAGGATGAAGCCGAGGACAAAGGACCCGATGCTCTTCACGGATGCGCCTCCTGCGTGAACCGGAATCGATCTACTCTCTCGTTCTAGGGCGGCAGCATTAATCCGCCTGTATATCCGGGCTAAACAGCCGTTAAATCGGCTGGGCCGCTCACGCCGCGCGGCGTGCCCCGGCGCGATGGCGCGTGGGCTGGAGCAGGGAGTGGAGCGGCAGGCGAACCTCGAAGGTGGTCCCCATCATGGGATCGCTGGAGACTCCGACCGCTCCCCCGTGTGCCTGCACCACCTCTTTCACGATCGCCAGACCCAGGCCGCTGCCGGAGGCATGCGACGCCCGCGATCGGTCGACCTGAAAGAACCGCTCGAATACCCGGGGCTGGTCCTCCGGCGGGATGTACGAGCCCGTGTTATGGACGGTGACCCGGACCTGGAACGGCTCCATCGTGGGGTGGGCGGTGATGGCGATGCGGCCTCCGGGCGGCGTATGGCGGATCGCGTTGTCCAGCAAGTTGGAGAACACCTGCCCCAGCCAGTGGGCATCGCCGCGCACGAGTGCGCCGGTGCGGGAGTCGACATCGACCCTGATCGCGCGTGTGCCGACCTGCCATTCGGTGCGCTCTACGGCCTCACGGAGCAGACGATCGAGGTCGAACGGAACGCTATCCATCACGATCTGTCCGGATTCGATCTTGGAGAGGATCAGGAGGTCTTCCACGAGGGCGCGCATGCGCGTCGCCTCGGCGCTGATGATCGCGCCCGCCTGCTGGTATTCGACGGGACTCGACATCGTCCCATCGAGGATGGCCTGGGAGAACCCGCTGATGGAGGTCAGCGGCGTTTTCAATTCGTGCGAGACGTTGGCGAGGAAGTCGCGCAGCGTCCTGTCCGAGGTCGCGACCTGGCGCGCCATCTCGTTGAACGCCGCGGCCAGTCGCCCCACCTCATCCTGGCTCGGCACGGGGATCGACTGGGCGTAGTTGCCGCGAGCGATCTCCTCGGACGCGCGCGTCATCTGGACGAGCGGACGGGCGATGGAACGGGTGAGGAAGAGCGCCACCAGGATGCTGACGACGAGGCTGGCCGCCGCGGCGAGCCCGAGCCGCGGGAAGAGTTCCTGGGAGACCGCGGCCATGTTCGCCTCGGGGATCGCCAGGAGGACGGCGTACCGTTGCGGGCGCTGTTCGAGCGGTGGCGCGACCAGATAGAGGCCGCCCTCGAGGCTCACGTAGAACGCGCGGAACTGATCGCCACGGCGTTCGCTGGCGGCGAGATTGGGGATCGGCACGGTCAGGCCGTCGAGAGCGTGCATCGAATCATCGAGGACGTGCCCGTCCGCCGCGGTCAGGATCGTCCGCACGCCGAACACGCGGCTCTGCTCGCGGAGGAAGGCCGCGATGAAGACGGGCGGCGCATCGAGCGCCTCGAGGTACTGCACGCCCTGAGAGAGCATGATCGAGAGAGAGCTCACCTCGTCCAGCTTTCGGCGCTGCTCGGCGTCGCGCAGGAGGAGCAGCGCCGTCGAACCCGCGAGCATCAGGCAGGTGAAGATCACCAGCACGTAGCTGGCGATCAGGCGGAACCTAAGGCCGTGGAACATCCCGGTCGTCCAGCACGAGCTTGTAGCCGATGCCGCGGAGCGTCTGAATCCGCACGGTAGCACCGCTCAGCTTGTCGCGCAGCCAGGTCACGTGGACGTCAATCGTACGGCTATCGCCGAGGAAGTCGTAGCCCCAGACCAGGCGCAGGAGCGTCTCCCGATCGAGGACGAGACCGAGGTTCTCCGCAAAGGCGACGAACAGGTCGAACTCCTTGGCGCGCATCTCCACCACGCGGTCATCGATCCGCACCTCGCGGGCGCCGATATCGATGCGCACGTTGCCGACCGCGATCACCCGTTTCGCGCGATCCGGCTCCTGTGTCCGCCGGAGCACCGCCCGCACCCGTGCGACCAGTTCGCGTGGGTTGAACGGCTTACCCATGTAGTCGTCCGCGCCCAGTTCCAGGCCGACGATGCGATCCACGTCGTCATCCTTCGCCGTCAGCATGATCACCGGGGTTCGGTCGTTCCGACCGCGGAGCCTTCGGCAGACCTCCCAGCCATCGAGCCGGGGCATCATCACATCGAGGACGACGAGCGCCGGGGCGTGCGACTCGACCTTCTCCAGTGCCGCGACCCCGTCGGCCGCGGTCTCGACTTGATACCCCTCGGCGGTCAGATAGAGGCGGGCCAGTTCGACGATGTTCGGCTCATCGTCGACGACCAGGATCCTCGGCCCCGCCGTGGCGGTTCGCTCGCGCATTCATTACCCCCGGGCCCAGTGCACCAGTCGCTCGCGCGCGCCCGCGAGCACAATCGGCACATCGCTCACCCGTCGCGGGTTCGCGCCATCGGAAGTCATGATCCACACTCCGGGCCGCCCATCGCGATCGGAGATGAACGCGATGTGGCGCCCATCCGGAGAATACGCCGGCGAGAGGTTCGTGGGCGGGGACTGGACGAACGGCGGTGGCGGGGTGAGGGAGGAGAATCGATCCGATCCGTCGTCGGGGATGGTGCCGATCTCCGAGTAGGTCTGGTTCCGCCGCATTCCCACCACGATCCGCCCACCGCGCGGGTCGAACATGATCGTCTCGATGAGCGGCGCGAAATCGGTCCCGAACGGACGGACGGTCTGCCGATCCTCGGTCGTGGCGAGCGCCTTCTCCTGCCGGAAGACGAGGCCGCGCCCATCCGGCCGCCACGCTGGCCCGAAGGCATAGCGATCCTGGCCGGGCGGCAGCCAGTCCACGCCACCATCCGCGGGGATCACCTTGATCTGGAAGCACGAGTCGTGAATCCAGAGGTGTCCGGCGGGTCGCAGGCAGGCCGACTTCTGATAGAAGGCGATCTCGCGGCCATTCGGCGAGTAGAGGGGGCCGCGCAGTTCATCACCCGCGGTCAGCAGCGCCGGCTCACCGCCCTGCCATGGGACCAGGTAGAGACCCGGTCGCGCGCCACCGTGCTGCGCGTAGACGACGATCTGCCCATCCGGCGACAGAGATGGGTCAACCCCATGCCCGACCAGGCGACGATCGGACCCGTCGGGTCGCATCGTCCAGATCGGTCCGCCCACGCCGCCGGAGACCACCAGGCGGCCGGCCAGCGGCCCCTCCGCGGCCATGCCCGCGACGACAAGGGCCGGCTCCGCTGCAGCGGGAGCCGCCGAGCCGGCGGGCAGAGTGACGCGCCCGAGCGCGATCTGCTCGTCGCCGAGGAGTCCGAGTTGAACCTGATAGGCGGGGACGTTCTCCGGGTGCCACTCCAGCCGCGCGCGCTGGAAGTACTGGACCACTCGAGCGTTCTCCACCACGACCGGACTGATCGGGTAGCCGAAGATCTCCAGACCTCCGCGTGACTCGAAGGCTGCCCGGAACGCACCGGAGATCGCGTGCCCCGTCTCGGGAAAGTGACGCCGCTCCTCCCGGTCGGTAGAGCGGTCGGGCGGGCGGCCGCGCCCCAGTTCATCCGCCAGAAGCCCGAGTTGAACCTGGTGGCCGGGGGGATTCTCCGGCCACCACTCGAAGCGGGCACGCTGGAAGTACTGGACCGTGCGCCCGTTGAGGCTGAACTCTGGCGATCGCGGGTAACCGAAGAGATCGAGTCCGCCCCGCGACTCATAGAAGGTGAGAAACGGACCGGCGACCGTGAAGCCGGTGGTCGGGAACGCGCGCTCGGCCGCAACGGTCGCCTGTGGGGCGATCAGCGCCGCCCCAAGGGCAACCGCGATGAGCCAGCGGGCGATCACTCGTAACGCAACGCTTCGATCGGATTGAGGCGGGCCGCGCGCGCGGCGGGGTAGATGCCGAAGAAGAGCCCGATCGCCGCGGAGACACCGAAGGCGAGGATGATCGCATCGGCGGCGACGAGGGTCTGGAGGCGCTGGCCGTTCATGTCGATGCTGGAGATGAGCTGCGCGAACGCCATCCCGAGGGCGACGCCGATGCCCCCTCCAACGACGGACACCACCACCGCCTCGGTGAGGAACTGGCCGAGGATATCGCGTCGGCGCGCGCCCACGGCCTTGCGGATGCCGATCTCCCGGGTCCGTTCGGTCACAGACACGAGCATGATGTTCATGATGCCGATGCCGCCGACGACGAGCGAGATGCCGGCGATGGAACCGAGCAGGATCGTCATGACGCCGGTGATCTGATTCGCCACCGCCAGGAAGTCCTCCTGACTCTGCACGATGAAGTCATCCTGAGAGACGCGATGCTCCTCGCGCAGCACCTCGCCGATCTGCTCGATCGCCGTCTTCATGAGCGACTCATCGGCGACCTGAACGTTGATCGTGCTGACGTTCTGCGCGCCCCTGGTCGTCCGCTGCGCGAAGAGACGACTCTGGAATGTCGTGATGGGGACCATGACCTGATCGTCCTGATTGGCGAAGCCAGTGCCCCCCTTCGCCTCAAGAACGCCGATCACGCGGAAGTTGACGCCCGTTCGGCCACCGGCGCTGATCTTGACCGTCTGACCGACCGGATCGGCGCCGGAGAACAGATTCTGCGCGACCGTGGCGCCGAGGACGACGACGGTCGAGCGGCCCTCGACATGGACCGGTTGCAGGAACTCGCCGGACGCGACCTTCGCGTTGCGCACGTCCGAGTACTCAGGCGTGACGCCGAGGATGCGGGAGTTGTAGTTCTGGTTGGTGTAGATGATCTGCCCGAAGTTCTGTACTTCCGGTGCGACGAGTGCGACCGCCGGCGCGCGACCTGGCATGAGCAGGGCGTCCGCGTCGCCCACCGTCAGCGTCGGCGCCGATCCCTGACCGGTCCGGACGCCACCCTGTTGCGTGAAGTTCGGGCGGATGAAGAGCAGGTTCGTGCCCATGCTCTGGATGCTCGACGTCACGGTCGCCTGCGCACCTCGCCCGATCGACATGAGCGAGATCACGGCGCTGACGCCGATGATGATGCCCAGCATCGTCAGCGCGGTGCGCAGCTTGTTCGCCCCGAGGGCGCTCAGTGCGATACGAAGGCTCTGGGCTGCACTCATGCTGTCACCGCCAGTGGAGTTTCCGCGATGCGCTGCTGGGCGACGGGCTCGTCTCGGACGATCTGGCCATCGCGGATCATGACCAGCCGCCGGGTGAACGCCGCGATCTCGGCTTCGTGCGTGACGAAGACGATCGTGAGGCCCATCTCCCGGTTGAGGCGCTGGAAGATGGCCATGATCTCCTCGCTCGTCCTGGTGTCGAGCGCGCCGGTCGGTTCGTCGGCGAGGACGATCGCCGGGTTGGTCACGAGGGCGCGGGCGATCGCGACCCGCTGCTGCTGCCCGCCGGAGAGTTCCGTCGGCTTGTGGCGCACCCGCTCGCTGAGGCCGACCGCCTCGAGCGCGCGGAGCGCCCTCTGCCGTCGATCCTTCGCGTGGGCATAGATGAGCGGCAGTTCCACCTGCTCCAGAGCGGTGGTCCGCGCCAGGAGATTGAAGCTCTGAAAGACGAAACCGATCTTGCGATTGCGCACCATCGCCAGCTCGTCATCGGTGAGTCGCGACGTCTCGATGCCATCCAGGCTGTACGTGCCGGTCGTGGGCTGATCGAGGCACCCGATGATGTTCATCAGCGTGGACTTCCCCGACCCGGAAGGGCCCATGATGGCGACGAAGTCGCCCGCGGCGATATCGAGCGATACGCCGCGGAGCGCGTGGACCTCCATATGGCCCATCCGATAGACCTTCGTGACGTCGCGAACCTGTATCACGGCGGCGTCCCCTTACCCGCCCTTCACGATGAAGGTGCCGCCGCCGGGAGGACCGCCGACCCCCGGAATCCCGGCGCCGCCGACCTTCGGCGCGGCCGACGTCGTCGCCGGAATCAGGACCGTGTCTCCATCGGCAACACCTTCGAGGATCTCGCTCACCTGCTCGTTTGCGACCCCGACGCGCACCTGCCGACGCTCGGACTGGGACCCGTTGATCACTGTCACAAACTGGTTTCGGCCCTGGCGCTGGATCGCTCGGTTGGGGACCGTCACGACGTTGTTGCGCTGGGTGACGACGATCGACGCATTCGCGGTCATCCCCGGGCGAAGCGCGCCATCCGCGTTGTCGATGTCGATGGAAGCCTGATAGATCGAGACGCCCTGCTGCGTGGTCGCCAGCGGCGACACGCCCAGAACCCGCCCCTGATACGTCCGCCCGGCGAGCGAGTCGAAGGTCACGTTGGCCTGCTGGCCGGGCGCGACGCGGCCAATGTCCGTCTCATCGATGCTGACGTCGACGCGTACGGATCGGGGATCGACGAGCGTGAGCACGGCCGTCCCGGTTCCCGCCTGTTCGCCCACGTTCAGCGTGACCGCCGTGACGGTACCGGCGAAGGGTGCGGTCAGGACAGTGTTCTTCAGATCGAGCCTGGCCTGATCGACCGCATACTGGGCATTCTTGACTGCCTCTTCCGCCAGGGAGAGTTCGACAGGTTGCCCGGCTTTGCGCGCTGCGAGGTTGGCCTGCGCCGTGGCGAGATTGGCGATCGCGCTCTGAAGGTCGGCGCTCTTCGCTCCGGCTTTGAGCGCGTCGAGCCGCGCGATCGCCGCCTGCTGCGAAGCGCGCGCGCTGGCCAGGCTCGCCTCGGCCTGTCGAATCCGGTCGGGTGTCGCTCCCGCGCGCAGATCTGAGAGCCGCACCTCAGCGGACCGCAGGGCTTCGACGGCCGCGTCGTGGGCCGTCTGCGCGGCCTGGACATCCTTCGCCTCAGGCTTCGCGCGCAGGACGGCGAGCTTCTGCACCGCCTGCGTCACCGCGAGTTCGTTATTCAGGAGGCTCGCATTGGCCGAGTCACACGCCGAGCCTGCGCCACGGCCGCATGTCGCGTCGCGACTGATCTGCGCCGAATACAGACTGTTCCGCGCCTGATCGATCGCCACCTGCGCGGCGTACAGTTCGTCGGCCGTCGCGCCGGCACGCACCGTCGCCAGGTCATTCTCCGCGCGCTTGAGGGCGGAGCGTGCGGATGCGACGGATTGCTCCGCCGCCGCAAGATCGGCCGCGGTCGCTCCCCGGCGCAACTCGGCCAGAGCGACCTCGGCCTGAGTGACGCTGGCGGCCGCGCTATTGACCGACGACTGCGCGGAGGCGAGATCCTCTGGAAGCGCTCCCCCCTGCAGATCTCGCAGGCGGGCCTCAGCGCCTCGGACTGAGGCCTCGGCAGCGAGCAACTCCTGATCCTTGCCGCTGCTCTTCAACTGATCCAACTTCAACTGAGCCGTCTTCAGGTTCGAAAGGGCCTGGCTCTCCTTCACCTGGTAGGTCGCCGGGTCCAGGCGAACCAGCGGTGCTCCCGCGGTGACGCTCTGCCCGAGCGAGACCTGGATCTCCTCGACGCGTCCGGACGTACCCATGGTCAGCCGGGAGATGCGGTTCGCGACGACGGGGCCAGTCGATGAGACCGTGGCGACGACGTTGCCGACCGCGGCCTTCACCTGCGTACCGGACGGCGTCTGAACCGGCGCCGGCGCCATGAAGCGCGTATATCCGAAGTATCCCGCCACGCCCAGCGCGGCGAGGATGGCGACGATCAGGCCGATCTGGACGAGGCCGAAGCGGGAACCGGAGGGGACGGCCGGGGCCGGGTTCGCGGTGGTTTCCAAAAGACGCGCTCCTTCTCTTACCTACATGGACTCGGGATCGCTACGCCGCGTCACTGTGCGAACGCGGCACGTCGCGGGACTCCCCGCGCTCGAACAGAGTGACGAGGTCCGTGAGGGCGACCTCGGCGCGGTGCAGGGCCGCATCCGGCAGATGGATGAGCAGCGCGGCCAGATGCTCCTCCGCGTGCGCCCGCGCCATCCGCTGCACCTCGTGCCCAGCGTCGGTCAGGGCGATACGGGAGGATCGCCGATCCGCCGGGTCGACCTGCCGCGCGACGAGTCCCTTCCGAACGAGGCCGTCGACCAGGCGGGTTACCGTGGGTCGAGAGATGCCGAACGCCCGGGCGAGATCACTGGACGCCCTGGGGCCGTCCGAGAGCGTGCGCAGCGTGATGAACTGGGGCATGCTCAGGTTACCGCCCGGCCGCACTTTCTCCCGCAGCGCGCGATGGCTCATGGGCCCAAGCGCGGCGAGCAGTCGGGCGACCGCGCGATGGCGATCCGTCACGGGTGGTTGCATATGCGAACTATCGATCGCCCGAACCATAGGCGGGGAGGCAGGCGCGGTCAAACAGAGGTTCACGGCCGCGGACCAACCGCAGCGCGCAGTTGAGGATCGTCCGCCCAGTCGTGGAGGGCGCGCTCGGGTGCCGGTGGCAGGATCTGTCCGGCGACGATCGTCGCCACACAGTCGATCTGCACCGAACCAGCGAAGGGGGTCTTGAAGACGTCGTAAAAGGTGAATGCGCCTTTGCGCAGCGAGAGCACCGCGATATCGGCCGGGCCCCCCACGCGGAGCGCGCCCAGTTCCTTCAGGCCCACCGCGCGAGCGGGACGGGACGTAGAGCGCTCGATCACGTCGTCGAGCGTCATGCCGAGGGCGAGGAACTTCGCCATCGTCGTGGGCATATCGAACATCGGCCCCTGGATGCTGAGTTGATGGATGTCGGTGGAGATCACATCGGGCATCAACTTCTGGTCGATCATCGCCCGCGCCGTTTCGACGCTGAACGAGCCGGCGCCGTGGCCGATATCCATCACCAGGCCGCGATCCCACAGTTCTCGGACGTAGGGGAGAATCGCCTTGCTCGTGTCGATGATCCGATTGTCGTGCCCGGTGAAGCAGTGGGTGAGGATGTCGCCGGGCCTGAGGTGCGTGAAGATGTCGCGCAGGGCCGGCGGCCCTCGCCCGATATGGACCATCAGCGGCAACTGCACCTGATCCGCCAGTGCGCGGGCGCGCTCGAGGGCGAGGAGCCCGGTGCCCCGGGTGGTGAGCGCGTCGATGCGCGCCTTGATCCCCACGATGCGGTCCCGGTTCTGCTCTGTCATGCGCGCGGCGAGCGCGAGGTCGAGGTAGTCGGGGTTCGCGAACTCGTATGTCGGACCGACGAGGCCAATGGATGAGGCGTTGAGGAGAGCGTAGACCCGCGCCCGGGAAGGTTCGACGATCCACCGGCGGAAGCCCGGGAAGTTGTACGCCCCGGCCGAACCGACATCGAGCCAGGTGGTGACACCCGTACGCGCGGCGATGGGATCCGGCTCGACGCCCCAGTAGGTCCCTCCCCAGTAGACGTGGGTATGCAGGTCGATGAGCCCGGGCGTGACGATGAGGCCGCGCGCGTCGAGCACGGTGCGGGCGTTCTCCCGCGGCAACCCGGCTGCGATTGCGGCGATCTTGCCATCGGCGATCCCCACGTCGAGGTCGCCGCGCAGTTGCGAACCGGGGTCCCGGACCTCGCCGCCGGCGATGAGCAGATCGAACTGCATGACCCGTTCCCCCTCAGGCCGCGATGGTCCACGCCATCGGGCGAGACGGGATTCTACGGACGCATGGCAAGACCGCGGTCACGATGCGAAGGAGGCTACGACCCGAAGCTTGGAGGAACCTTGACGCCCAGTGAGATCCGCGTCAGGGAAGTGAACCGGCGTGCGCGCGAGTGAGACGGCCGCCGAGGCGTGCGACGAACCGGTTCGCGTCAGGAGAGCTGGCGGACGCGTTGGAGGAAGGCGAGGGAGGCGAGGTCCCGCTCGAGGACGTGGGCGGTCTGGGCGCGGACGAACGCCTCGACCTCACGGCGAAGCTCGGGATCGCGGCGGACGCGACGGGCAGTGACGAGATCGTCGCTCTGGAGAAGGCGGAGCATCGCCAGCGCATTGGCGCTCAGCGGTCGCGCGCCGGGCACGGCGGGTCCGCATCGCGGACAGATGACCCCGCCATGTGCCGGGCTGTGAAAGGAGTCCACGCGGGTCAGTTCGTCGCCGCAGCGGCCGCAGGCGCTCAGGTGCGGGCGATACCCCGAGTGATCGAGCAGCCGGAGACCGAAAGCCACCATTTCCAGCTCCGGGTCGCTGCCATCGGCGATGGCGCCGAGGGCATGGACGACCGAACCGTACAGGTCGCGATCCTCGTGGGCCTCCTGGCTGAAACGATCGGCGATCTCGCCGATGGCGCAGGCGACGCTATAGCGCAGCAGGTCGGTCCGCAGGCCCGCGTGGGCGGCGAGGGTGTCGGCCTGGGTGATCTGGTCGAGGTTTCGGCCGCGGGCGATCTGGACGGTCACGTGGGTGAAGAGATCGAGGTGCCCGCCACCCCGGCTACCCGGCCGCCGCGCGCCGCGGGCCAGGGCGCGAAGTTTCCCGTGAAACGGCGTGAGGAGCGTGATGACCGCATCCGCCTCGCCCACATCGACACGCCGAAGCACGATCCCGCTGGTACGAAAGGATCGCGGCGCGGCCACTAACAGGTTTCCGGGTCAAACGGCTGAGGAACCAACACCGTACAAACGTACAATCGTATTGTCGGTAAAACGTGAAACATCGCCGGCCCTCAGGTGGGTCGGACGAGCAGGTCCACCAGAGCGTCGAGTTCCTCATCGGAATAGAAATGGATCACGATCCGACCGCCACGTCGCGCGCGAACGATCTCGGCCTTCGTGCCGAGGGCGGCCCGCAACTGATCCTCCACCACTCGCAACTCCAGCGGTCGCGCCGCTTCGATGCGGCGACGCTCTCCACGGGACCCTTCCGCGGCCGGACCTGTCTCCCAGCGGCGGACCATCTCCTCGGTCTGTCGGACCGAGAGTCGCAGATTGCGCAACTGACGCAGCGCCTGGAGTTGCGCCGCCTCGTCGGGGAGCGCCAGGAGCGCACGGGCATGGCCCTCCGTCACCTCGTTCGCCGCCAGAGCGCTCTTGATCGCCTCGGGCAGGGCGAGAAGGCGCAAGGTGTTCGTGATGGTGACGCGGTTCTTCCCGAGTCGGGTCGCCAGCGCGTCGTGCGTCAGACCGAACTCCTCGATCAACTGCCGGTACGCCGCGGCCTCCTCGAGCGGACTCAGATCCGACCGCTGGATGTTCTCCACCAGGGCGAGTTCGAGTTGCGCCTGGGGCGTGACATCCTTGACCACAACCGGCACGCGCGTGAGGCCAGCCTGGCGTGCTGCCTGCCAGCGGCGCTCCCCCGCGATGAGTTCGAACCGCCGCGCACCTCCGCCAGTCAGTTCGCGGACGACGAGCGGCTGAAGGATCCCGTGCGCGCGGATCGATTCCGAGAGGTCGCGCAGCGCCGCCGGGTCGATATGCTGTCGCGGCTGACGCGGGTTCCGGACGATCGCGTCGATCTCCGCCTCGACCAGGCCGGGCGCGGTCGGCAGCAGCGCGCCGAGACCCCGCCCGAGCGACCCGCGGAACGAACTCACCGCCGCCCGACCGCTGACATAAGAACAGTATAGGCAACCCGCGCCTGGGCGTAACCTCCCGGGGGCCGCCGTGTTCTCCTTCCCGTGAAAGGCGCTCCAGCAGGATCGGTCCCGACGCTGCACGGGCGCCTCGCCCTGGTGACGGGTGGATCGCGCGGCGTCGGCGCGGCGACGGTCCTCGCCCTCGCTCGGGCGGGGGCAGATGTGCTCGTGAACTACCGGAACAAGGCGCGCCGGGCCGAGGAGGTCGCGGCGGCGGCCCGATCCTCCGGCGTGCGGGCATTGCCCTTCGGGGCGGACATCACCGATCCCGCCGCGAACGCGCGTATGTGTGCCTTCGTCGCCGCGGAATGGGGTCAACTCGACTTCCTCATCCTCAATGCGTCCGGTGGGATGGAGCGCGATCTCGTCGCTGCCGACCCTGGCTACCCGATGCGCGTCAACCGTGACGGACCGCTCGATCTCCTCGCCCGCGCCACCCCGCTCCTGGCCAACGACGCGGTCGTCGTCCACGTCACGAGTCACCTCGCGCACTTCTATGGCCAGGTCGAACAACCTCCCGCGTACGAGCCGGTCGCTCGTTCCAAGAATGCTGGCGAGCGAGCCCTGCGGGATTCGATGCGCGCGCTCGGCCTGACCGGCCACTTCGTCGCCGTCAGCGGCGACCTCATCGAGGACACCATCGTCCCGCGTCTCATGGATCGGGAGTCACCCGGTCTCATCGCCGCGCGGCGCGCCGCCGTCGGAGCGCTGCCCACCACCGCGGACCTCGCC
>CAZHZF010000018.1:0-42353 GCA_964536925.1 uncultured Dehalococcoidales bacterium
CCAATCCCCACCTCCCGCTCAGATCCGCGCCTCCACCGCGCGCGCGTCGGCGGTTCCGGCCAGCGGCAGCGTGAGGCGCACGGTCGTGCCCTCCCCCCGCACGGAGGCGATCGCGATCGTCCCGCCGTGACCCTGGACGATCGCCCGGGCGATGGTGAGGCCGAGGCCCGCGCCAGCCCCACGCGAGCGGGCCGCATCGCCCCGGTAGAACGCCTCGAAGACCCGCTCCCGATCGGCCGGGTCGATCCCCTCGCCCGAGTCTCGCACCTCGATCGCGATCGCATCATCGGTCGCCAGGGCCGCGATCGTCACGGTCCCGCCCACCGGGGTATGGCGGAGCGCGTTGCCCACCAGGTTATCGAGGACCCGCTGGATGCGCGCCTGATCGAACGGGGTCGGTGGCAGATCCGGGGGCACGGCGCCGGTGAGAGTCACCCCCGCCCGCTCGGCCCGCGCCTGGAAACCGCGCAGCGTGTCGGAGATCAGGTCGTGGACGGAGCCGTCCTCCACCCGCAGCCGCACCGATCCGGCGTCGATCTGACTCATCTCGAAGAGATCGGCGATGAGGTCGGCCAGACGCTCGGTCTCCCGCTGCGTGGTCGCGAGGTAGCGGCGGATCGTCGCCTCATCCGTGACGATGCCGTCGTTGATCGCCTCGATCATCGCGCGGATGCTCGCCAGAGGCGTGCGGAGGTCGTGGCTGATGGCGGCGATCAGGCGGCGGCGGGCGGCCTCGGCCTCGGCCCGCTGGCGGGCGGCCTCGTCGAGTTGCTCGGCAAGGCTGTTGAACGTGTGCGCGAGCGCGGCCACCTCGTCCCGCCCCTCGATCGCCACGCGGGTGCGCAGGTCACCCGTCGAGATCCGTCGAGCCGCGCGCGCCACCTCGCCGATGCCGTGGACGATCGCGTCGGCGATCGCCACCGCGACCGCCACCGCCAGGAGTCCGGCGAACAGGAGCAGCAGACCGAGCAGACCGAGGTCGTGCGGCGAGAGGAACATGAGCAGCGCGGTCGCGACCACGTTGACGAACGCGACCGCGACGACCAGCACGACGCCGAAGGCGATGCGGACGCGGATGCCGCCGATGCCCGAGCGGCGGAGCAGGGTCGCCCCGGCGTAACCCAGCGCGAGGGACGCCAGGCCGGAGAGCGCCAGATAGGAGACGAGCGTGAGCGTCTCATCGAGCGGCGGCCGCAGGAGCGTGAGCGTGGTTAACGAGGCGGCCAGGCATGCGACCGCCAGCCAGCCGAGGAGGAAGAGGATCGGCCGGCGCGCGTACGCACCACGATGCTCCGTGGGCGGCGTCTCTCCTGGCGCCGTGACCTGGGCGACACCGGAGCGATCGTCGGTGTACGCTGTCATCCATGCCCCGAGATATCGACTTCCGCGCGCTGCGGAAACTGCGCACCGCGTTCGGGATGACCTACCAGCCCGGCTACGCGATCTTCACCCAGGGCAGCCCGGGCACCGACTTCTACGTCATCCTCGATGGCGAGGTCGAGATGGTCATGGAGGACGAGCGGGGCGAGACGATCCTGGCGGTCCTCCACAAGGGTGACTTCTTTGGCGAGATGGCGGCGTTCCGCCACGAGCGCCGCTCCGCGACGGCGCGGGCGAGGAAGGTCACGTCGGTGCTCTTCTTCAACTCCGGCACGGCCACCGAACTGTTCCTCGCCAGCCCCCTGTTCGCCTTCGGGATCATCCGCACGCTGTGCGATCGCATCGGCGCGCTCGACCACGAGGTGGTGACGCTGCGCCGCGCACTGGCGGTGCATCGGCAGATGGAGGTCGACGCCGGGCTCGATGCCGCCTCGCTGTTCGAAAAGGCGGTCGACGCGGCGGGCAAGGCCGCGGCATCGGCGAACCCGACCTGAGCGTGCGGCGGGCGGCACCGCCTCAGCCGCCCTCGACCGTGAGTTTGTAGCCCACGCCCCAGACCGTGCGGACGTAGCGCGGCCGCACCGGGTCGGGCTCGATCTTCTCGCGCAGGCGGCGGACGTGCACGGTCACGGTGCTCGCGTCGCCGGTGAAAGCCATGTCCCAGACGTGGTCGAGCAGTTGATCGCGGGTGAACACCTGACCGGGGTGGCGCGCGAGGAAGTGGAGCAGGTCGAACTCCCGCGCGGTCAGGTCGATCGGGGCGCCGCCGATCTCGACGGTGCGCCCGGCCGGATTGATGCGGAGCGGTCCGAGTCGGATCAGGTCGCCCTCCGGAGGGGTCGCGGAGCGGGCACGGCGCAGGACGGCCTGGATACGCGCGACGAGTTCGCGCGGGCTGAACGGCTTGGCGACGTAGTCGTCCGCGCCCAGGCCGAGGCCGAGGATCTTGTCCGACTCCTCGTCCTTTGCCGAGAGGATGACGATGGGCACGCGCGAGGTCGCCCGGACCTGGCGGCACACCTCCAGACCGTCGATGCGCGGCAGCATCAGGTCGAGCACGATGAGGTCGGGCGGATCGCTGCCCACGGCCGCGAGCGCGGCCTGCCCGTCGCGCACGGTCGTGACCGAGAACCCCTCGCGACGCAGATACTTCTCGATGACCTCGGTGACGATCGGCTCGTCGTCCACCAGGAGGATGCGCGTGTCCGCGGCGGCCATCGCGCTCAGGCGAGGGTCGCGAAACTGAAGATCGTCCGGAATCGGACGCAGTGGATGACGACCGAGCGGAACACCGCCGGGTCGGCCGCGGCCTCGGTCTCGTAGCTGAAGGCGCCATCGGACGCTTTCAGCGCGCCGAGGAGGAGGCCATCTTTCGCCTGTTCGTCATTGGCCGGCGCGGCATGACGGGAGAGGAACACGTGGAGGTCGGGACCGTTCGTTACCGAGAAGGCGTCGAGCTGGATGTGGAGGCGGCCATCGGGCAGGCGGGAGAGCGTGGCCGTGCCACTGCCCTTATGGACGGCGTCGATCTCGTTGAAGGTGCCGCGCGCGATGGCTGCCTGGCCGGTCGCGGCCGGTGGGCTCTCGATGAGGGTGGTGCGGAGGAACAGCGGCGAGATCAGGTACCAGGCGATGGCGAGGCCGAACACCGCCGCAGCGCCACCGCCGACGAGCAGGATGGGGTTGCGCATCGAGGGCAACAATAGCCGCGATCGCTGGCGCGTGGGTGACAGTCATTACGGAAGGATTTCCCGCGTGCGCCCCGACCGGGGCGCGTGGGTCATCCTCAACGGAAGGGCTGTTTCTCCGTCTTCCCGCTGGCGGACTGGAGTGCGCCGATCCGTTCGATCGCGCCACGGAGCGGGAAGATCTCGCGCGTCACGAGGAGGTCCGCATCGGTCCCGACGGGGTGCCAGTAGACGCCGTCCACGTCCACGGTGATCTCGGGGACCAGGTTGGCGGTCCCCACGATGAGACCCGTCTCGGCGAAGCCGCGCTTCAGGAGCGGCCGCACGATGTGATGCTCCTCCGCGATGCCGAGATCCTCGCGCACGAAGCGTCGGATGCGATCGACCCGAGGCTCGCACTCCGGCGTCACGGTGGTGGCCACGCGCACCTGCACGCCGCCGGCCTGGAGCAGGCGGATCCCCTCCATCGTGCGCTTCCAGGCGCCGGCGCCCCGGTAGAGATCGTGGACCCCCGGCTCGCAATCGTCGAGGCTCACCTGGATCCGCAGGTTCGGATGGTTGATCGCCAGGAGTCGCTCCAGGCGCCGGCCGCGCAGCACCATCGCGTTCGAGAGCACAGTGGTGACGAACGATGCGGTCGCCGCCTCGATCAGGCGATAGATCTCCGGCAGGATGAACGGTTCTCCCCCGGTGAGAAAGACCTCGCGAATGCCCAGCGCGCGCGCCTCGGCGAGCAGGCGACGCCCGCTCTCCAGGCCGATACCCCGCCGATCGGCCCACGGGCTCGACGACACGAGGCAGTAGGCGCAGTGGAGGTTGCAGTCGTAATTGGTGTAGAGCCAGAGCCTGGCCGGCAGCGGGATGGGCTGGTGGGCGGGATCGTCGGCGGCGACCCACTGGCCGCAAGCCGGGCAGTACGAGGAGATCTCGAGCCAGGACCCATCGTCGTAGGCGCGGCTCCGGTCGACCGCGTCCGGGGAAGGGGCCAGATCGGTCATGGTGCTCGTCGCGCCGTGAAGGTGAGCCCGCTCGGCCCGTAGGGCCGGGCCGCGCTCTCACCATCGGCGCCGGCGAGGATGTCGTAACGCGTTCCCCGCGTCAGGTCTACGAACCCGGCCTCCCGCACCATCTCGACGAACTCTGCCTCCGGCAGAGCACCGGCGATTCAACAGGTCCACAGGCCGATGTCGGCGCGACCTCCGTCGGGGATCGGTCGCTCGATGACCACGTCGGACATCGCGAGGCGGCCGCCCGGTCGGAGCACCCGGTACATCTCCCGCAGCGCGACCACCTTGTCGACGCAGCAGTTGTTGATGACGTTGTTGGCGATCGCGACATCGAAGGACGCGTCCGGGTAGGCCAACTCCTCCGCCATGCCGACCTCGGCCGTTGCCCACTTCGCGGCCCGCCGCGCCGAGGCGCGCGCGACCTGCACGACCACGCCGGTCATGTCGATGCCGATGGCGCGTCCCGCCGGACCCACCGCGCGGGCGCCGATCAGCAGGTCCATCCCCGCGCCGCAGCCGACATCGAGGAGCGCCTCGCCCGCTCGCGGCCCGGCGGCCCCCAGGGGGTTGCCCGCGCCGCTGAAGGCGTCCACGCTCGCGGCGGGGAGCGTGTCGAGCATCGCGTCGTCGTAGCCGACGGTTCGCGCCAGCGGTCGGCCGGTGTTGAGGTGGTACCGTCGGCCCGGAAAGAGCGCCATGCGCGCGTAGGTCTTCCGCAGTTCGCGATGCAGGATCGCGCTGTCGAGTCTCGGTGGTGCGCTGCGTTCGATCATCGATCCCTTCCGTCCCTCAACGCCTGTCCGCCGCGATGGCACTGCTGATCGTACAGAGAAGCGCGATCGAGAGGTAACGGAGATGACAGAACCCTTACGCGGAACGCCGCACGAATCTGTAATCCTCGTAACAGACGCGCAGGCAGGCCTCGTTATGCTTGGTTCCATGCATCTCGTCGCCGCGGTCGTCGTCAGCCTCGCCTCGAGTCTCGCCACGCTGTTCCTCATGCAGTGGGCGCGCGGCGCGTATCAGATCCGCACGCTGCCCGAGAGGCTGATGGAGTGGTCGCTGCTCTTCATGTCCTCGGAGCAATTCGAGGCCGGGATCGCCCGATTCGGTACGAGCGCCAAGACGCTCGCCCTGGGCGGATTCACGATCGGCACGGTCGCGGTCCTCCTCGGGCTCGGCGTCGTGGCGGTGCGCGCCGGTGTCACGGCGATCCTCCTGACATCGGCCGGCCTGTGGCTCTTCGCGATGGCGGTGGTGATGCCGCTCACGGGCGGCGGCTTCTTCGGGAGTTCGCTCCTCGCGGATGTGCCGCTGACCAATGTGAGCTACCTGACCCTCGCCGCCGTCTATGGCGCCACCCTTCTGCTCGGGCGCTGGCTGGCGCTGGGGTTGAACGCGCCCGCTCCGTCTGGTTCAGTTGCGCGGACGGCCGCGGGATCGCTCGCGATGGCCCGGAGGGCGTTCCTCGGGACCGGGCTCGGCGCTCTGGGCGGTCTGGCGGCGACCGCCATGCTGGGACGGAACGCCGGATCGGTGGCGAGCGATCTGCCGCTTGCGACGATCGACAGCCTTCCCATCGCCACGGCGACCCCGGAGGCGCGGGGTGCGGTACCGACCGCTACGGGGACGGCGCCGACCGCCACCGCGGCATCCGCCAGCGCGACCGTGCCCTCACCCACGGCGGTTTCTCTCGCGGCCGCGCCTCCAACGACCGCGCCGACGATCGCCGCGAAGCCTGCCGTCGCGACCGCGACCGCCGCACCCGCGGCCGCGGCGAAACCCGCGCCGGCACCTACCCAGCCTCCAGCATCGAAGCCGACCGTCGCCCCGGCCGCTCCCGCGCCCCCAACCGCGACGTCCGCCCCCGCCGCCCCGCCGCCGACGCCCGCACCACTGCCGCCTAACCCGACTCCGAAGCGTCAGTTGAAGCGCGACGACGACGGATCGCTCACCGCGTCCGGTCGCAAGGCCGGGGAGCTGGCGAAGCTCATCACGCCGATCCCCGACTTCTACATCACCACGAAGAACGCCGGCGGCGATCCGATCGTCGATGGCGCGCGGTGGCGGATGGTGCTGGACGGCGAGATGAATCGACCGGTGCAGGTCGATCTGCGCACGATCCGCGCGCTTCCGAGCGTCACGGTCGCGAAGACTCTGGAGTGCATCTCCAATCGCGTCACCCGATGCGAGGAAGCGCCCTTCGGATGCGATCTC
This sequence comes from uncultured Dehalococcoidales bacterium, assembly GCA_964536925.1. Lineage (GTDB taxonomy): Bacteria > Chloroflexota > UBA6077 > FW602-bin22 > FW602-bin22 > VGOZ01. The sequence continues at coordinate 6,293 of CAZHZF010000018.1, forward strand.
ATCTCGACCGCGGAATGGCGAGGCGCGCGCTTCGCGGATGTTCTCGCGCTCGCCGGCGGCCTGAAGGCGAACGTGCGCTCCTTCGCCATCATCGGGGCCGACGAGTATTCCGCCTCGATTCCGGCGAACTCCGGGGTCATCGCCGACCTTGTCCTCGCTTACGAGATGAACGGCGAGACGCTGCCGCTCGAACACGGGTACCCGCTGCGGCTGATCATCCCCGATCGCTATGGCTACAAGAACGCGAAGTGGGTCGTGGGCATTCGGGCGATGACCGGCGGTCATGTGGACTGGTATGGCGCGCGCGGTTGGAGCGCCGATGGCATCGTCAAGACCATGAGCCGCATCGACGTACCGGCGAACGGTGCGCAGTTACCGCCCGGCGAACACCGCGCCGCGGGCATCGCCTATGCGGGTGCACGCGGGATCCGGACGATCGAGTTCAGCGCCGATGGCGGGGCGACCTGGGCGCCCGCGCGCCTGGTGGAACCGCCGATCGGGCGCGACGTATGGACGCGGTGGGAGAGCACGTTCACGCTGCGACCGGGTCAACCGATCGAACTGACCGTGCGTGCGATCGATGGTGCGGGTCAGCGTCAAAACGAACAGTACAGCCTTGTGCCACCGGATGGGCAGTCCGGGCGCCACGCCATCACCGTCGCGCCGGCGTAGACGCGCGCATCGGTCTCGGGTCCAGACCGGGAGGGTCTCACCACTTGCGCTGCGGCAGGTGGCACCGACGGAGGGCCTTTTCTTGCCGACGCTGGGGAGATCCGTGTTGTCGCGCGTGAGCACATCGGTTCAGTCCGGCGCGCGAGCGGGGCCCTGACCCTTTCTGGGACGCGGGGCCTTTGCGATCAAAGGCGTGGCGGCATACCCAATACCTCACTCCATACCAATACATCACGTCCAACGTGTAGTATGGTGGAGTCGTGAGGTATTCGCTATGACAGGCGGGACAGCCGGCCGCGTGCTGCAGGCTGTGCGTGCTGTCCTTCCCTCGACAGCGACAGTCAGTCACGGTGTGAGCGGTGGCCCGTGGGTGCCCGTGTTGGTGAATGGTCGCCTTCTCCGCGCCTACTGGCTCGAGACGGGCAGGCCCGTGGGAGTCCGAGAAGCCCTGGCTCGCCTCGATGCCGAGCTACCGGATGCGTTCGTTGCGCGCGTGATGTCGCCGGGAGCGCGGGAGGAGGCCTCTCGCGCGGGGGTGGGATGGGTCGATGAGACGGGCGCGGCCGAGCTTGCGTCCGATTGGTTGGTCGTCTCGCGAGAGGGGCAGGGGCATCCCGAGACGGGACGACCACCAGACGCATGGACGCCCGCGATATCCGCGGTTGCGGAGGCGCTCCTTCTGGGCACCACGCCGACCGTGGCGGCGACGACGGCCACGACGGGCCTGTCGGTCGGACTCTGCACACGTGCCCTCGCGTTCTTTACTCAGCGTGGCTTCCTGGCGGCCGAGGCTCCGCGTGGCCGCCGGTCCGCGCGGAGGCTAGTTGAGACCGACCGACTGCTCGAAGAGTATGCGGTGGCCGTCACATCGTTCAGACGGATCGAACTGCGCGTCGGTATCCTCTGGCGCGACCCTGTTGCTACTGTCGCGGATCTGGGTCGGCGCTGGGATCTGGCCGGTACCGGCTGGGCCGCCACTGGCGCGCTTGCGGCGGCCGCTGTGGCTCCTTACCTCACCGACATCGGGACCGGGGAGGTCCTTGTGGCCGGCGAGACGCGCAGCGCTCTCAGGATCGCGGCGGACCAGGTCTCGGCCAGACCAATGGAGGGGGGCCGTCTTATCCTCCGCCTCTTCCCATCCGCTGCCACGGCTCGCCTATCGGCACGCGCGAATGGCCTGCGCGTGGCGCCGTGGCCCCGCATCTACGCTGACGTCCGTACCGTGGGAGTACGCGGGGAAGACGCCGCGGAACATCTGCTGGAGGTGATGAATGGACGAGGGGCGTTCCCGCACCAGGGCAGCTCGACAGGCCGCTGAACGGGCGTTACTGCGCGTGGTGCATCACTATGGCGGAACACCCGAGTTCGTCGTTCTGGGTGGACTGGTCCCGGAGTTGCTCTGCGCCGCCAGCAGGTGGCGGCACGCGGGTACGACTGACGTCGATGTCCAGGTAGACCTAGAAGTCGCGCTCGGGTCCGTCAACATGGTGCGCCTGGAGGATGCACTTCGCAAGGCGGAGTTCGCCCCTGACGGCGAACGAGCCTGGCGATGGGCCACCGGCGACGACCAGAGGTCACTGGTGCAGTTCGAATTGCTTGCTGATCTGGCCGAACAGCCCGCTGGTGCGACTGTAAGCTTCGACGCCTGCAGGCACCTCGCCGCGGTGAATTTGCGCGGGTCCGGATTCGCCGCGCGTGACGCTGAGTCTCGTCACCTGAGTGGCGGCACTGCTGCCAGCCACGTCAGGGTAGAGATCAAATTCGCCGGCCTCGCCGGATTCCTGCTGGCGAAGTTGGCCGCCGCGTGCAGCCGCCAGAAACCGAAAGATTGGTACGACATCGCGTACGTGCTGCTGCACAACGATGCGGGTGGTCCGGATGAGGCGGCCGCGCGCGTGATTTCACGCTTCGCGGATGAGCTCGGGGCTTCAAACTACAGAGATCTCCGCGAGCTGCGTGCCATTTCCACGACAGCGACTCCCAGGGTCCGCGCGCATACTCCGCGCAGATGATCCTCGATCACCCTGAACTCGACGCGCCTCAGCTCCACTCCGACGCGATCCTGGCCGTGGATCGATTCTGCGGCAGAATCCTCGGCGATTGACTCAGTCAGCTCCCGGTCACCGGTACCTGAGTCGAATCAGCGTCCCCGCAAGTGGTGGCGGTGGCAGACCACGTGCCACGCTGGAGATCCGCTGAGCCCCCGGCTCACGAGGCGGGTTTTTTCTGATCCCGGGCTGGACCGCCCGCTGCCTCATTCAGCGCGTGGATCGCCCAGGCGGCGGCCGGGGCCACGTAGGCGAAGTCGTCGGCGAACCCCATGGCCGTGGCAAGGGCGCGGCCAAAGACCCAGTTCGCGGCGCGCGTGTCGTAGAAGGAGAAGCGCCCGCGCGCCGCGGCCAGGTCCCTCAGGAACGACTCGTCAGCGCGATCGACGCCCAACTGTCTCCGGGTGTCGTTGGTGTCGGCCGGCGATTCGCGCATCGCTGCGCCGGACCGGCCGGCCGACGATCGCTCTACCTGCCAGAGCGCGAGCAGGAGGACGAGCCGTCGGATCGCCGGCTCCTCTTCGGGCGTCGGATCCCGTGGCAGCGCCATCGCGACCAGGTCTGCGCGCGCGGCGATGTCGCGCACGAGCGCGACGACATCCAGGGAGCACGGGTCGGCGCTCAGTGGCCGGTTTTCCATCGTTCGTATTCGGCGGTGCCTTCGGCGTCGAGCGGATAGGTGCCGACGATGGAGCGTCCGGCGCGGATACGCTCGACGATGAACCGCTCCCTGCGCTCCATCTCCACGCCATCGACGGCGATCTGGTCGGCAAGGTGACGTGGGACGACGACCGCCCCGTCGTCATCGCCCACGATCACATCGCCGGGAAAGACCGCGACGCCGCCGCAACCGATCGGCAGGCCGAAGTCCTGCGGGTGGTAGATGACCTTGTTCGCACCGGGATGGGCAGCACGGCAGAAGACGGGCATCTGCAGCGCGCCGATCTCGGCGTGGTCGCGCACCGCGCCGTCGGTCACCACACCGGCGACGCCGCGGAATTGCAGGCGGGTCGCCAGGATCGCACCGAGACTCCCGGACGAGATGTCGCCGCGAGCGTCCATCACCAGAACGTGGCCGGGCGGCACCCGCTCGATCGCAATCCGCTGCGCGTCGGCGAGGTTATCGATCGTGCCCGTCCAGTCCAGATCCTCGCGCGCGGGGATGTAGCGCAGGGTGAATGCCTCGCCGACCAGGCGATCGCCCCGCGCGCATGGGCGCACCCCGGCGATGACCGCGCGGCGCAAACCGTGTCGCGTGAGAAGGGTGGTGATCGTGGCGGTGCTGACCGTCCGGAGCGCCGGGAGCGTCTCCGCGGCGATGGGCTGAAGGTCGGACACGGAGCACCTCCTGATCTGCCGTGGCGGGCACCTGAATTGTGGTGCACCGGGCCACGCGACCGATACCCCGATGCAGACGCGGATCGACCGAGCGGTCCCCTCCGTAACGGCCAGCGGAGAATCGAGGTCGTAAGGGCACCCTGCTAAACCTCGCCGGTGCCGCGGCAGATGACCCGGATCGATGCGGCGGTGTGGTTCGTCATCGTCGTCGCGACGGGTGCCTGGATCGCGTTCCACGCCGGACTGGGGTTGGTGCGCCATGCCAGTCTCGAGACGCACGCCTTCGACCTCGGATACATCACCCAGACGCTCGCGTTCACCGCCTCGGGGGAGTTCTTCCGCATGCCGCTGCTCGAGGGCGGAGCGACCTATCCCGAGGGGCTCGACCCATCGATCTTCCGCCGGCCGCACAGCTATCTAGCGTTCCACGTCGAGCCGATCCTGCTCCTGTACGCGCCGTTCTTCGCGATCTGGCCCGATCCGCGGGCGCTCATCATCGCCCAGGCACTGGGGATCGGACTGGGTGCGATCCCCGCGGCGCTGCTGGGCCAACGCTGGCTGGGCACGGCCGGGAGCCTCGCGCTCGGCCTGGGTTGGCTCCTCGCGCCCGCCCTGCAAGGAGCGGTGCTCTCCGATTTCCACGCCGTAGCGCTGGGCGCGACCTGGCTCGCCCTCGGACTCTGGGCGCTGGATGTGGGCCGAGATCGGCTCGCGGCCGGGGCGCTTCTCGCGGTGGCGGCCTCGCGCGAAGACGCGTCCCTGGTGGTGGGGGCGATCCTCGTGGCGGCTGCCCTGGGCGCGCGCGGACGACGCCGTGTATCGCTGATCGTGGGTGGCGCGTCGGCGTTCGCGTGGACCATCCTCTGCTTCCGAGCGATCATGCCGTACTACAACGGCGGCACGACGCTCTTCTGGAGTCGCTACACCTGGTTGGGAGAGACCCCGCGGGCAGCGCTCGTCGATCTCCTCGCCGATCCGACTCGCCTGCTGGGATGGTTCGGTCGCGAAGGCGTCGCGGAGTATCTGACCACCCTGGCGCTCACCGCGGGAGGCGTGGGTCTCCTCGCTCCCCTCACCGTCCTCCCGGCGATTCCCCTCGCGCTCATGAATGCTCTCTCCTCGTTCGACTGGATGCGGTCGGGCGGCGCGCACTACTCGGCGATCGTGGTGCCTGTCCTGCTGCGCGCCGCGGCGCACGGTGGGGCGGTGCTCCCCGTGCGTCCCGCCCTCGCCTCCGCGGCGATCGCGGCGGCGATGCTGGCCGCCCACCTCTGGATCGGGATCGGCCCGTGGAAGCCTGGCTTCGCCTGGCCAGGCCCCACCGATCGGGAGGCCGCGATCGTCGCGGCGCTGGCGGCCTGGCCGCGCGACCAGGTCACCTCCGCGTCCTCTCCGCTCGTGCCGCATCTCCCCGCGCGGGAGGCGCGATGGTTTCCGGCCGGCGACGACGGCCCACTGATCGCCGTCGACGCGCTCAGCGCCCTGCACCCCCTCGAACCGTCGGAGGCGCGGGCGGCGATCGAGGAGCGGGTGGGACGCGGGTTCGGCATCGTCGTGGCACGGGGTGGTCTTCTCGTGCTCGCGCGCGGGCATGTCGGCGGTCTGGCGCTCGACGACCTCGGCGCGGATTTCGCCGGCGCGGCGATGGTGGATGGTGGCGCCGTGCCTGGCGCGCTCGCGCGCCCGATCCGGTTCGGCGACGCGATCGACCTTGTGGGCGCGACGATCCGCCGGCGCTCGCGGGTTGGCCTGCTGGGCGATCAGATGACACTCGTCACTGTCTGGCGCCTGCCGCGGCCTCTGACGAGCGACCTTCGGTTCACGCTCGCTACGACGGCGCACCCACGTGGAGGGCTGCTCGGCCTGAGGTCCGACGCCGCTGCGCTGCCGATCTGGTGGCCGACATCGCGATGGCCCACCGGCCGTCCGATCGCGCTCGACATGCCGCTCGATGCCGCGACGGGAAGGATCGATGAGATCGGCGTGGCGGTGCGAGAGGGCGCCGGGCCCTGGCTGATGCCCGACGCGCCGGTTGCCTGGGAGGGAGGCACCATCGCCCGCGTGGCATCGGCACGCCCCGCCAGATGACCGCCCGACGTAATCAATGTGTAAGGCGGGCGTGCGATGGTCGCGCTATCGGACGCCTCCTCCACGATCGTCTCGCCTCGACCACGTTGGCCGCACAGGCCGCGACGCTGTGCCATCGTGACTGATGTCGTCGCGGTCATACCCTGTCTCAACGAGGCCCAGGCGATCGGAGGGGTCGTGGCGCGGATCCGCGACCGCGTCCACCGCGTCATCGTGGTCGATAACGGCTCCACCGATCGCACGGGCGACGTCGCCCGGGACGCCGGTGCGACCGTGGTCCGCGAGGAGCGTCGCGGGTACGGCTTCGCCTGCGCCGCGGGCGTGGGTGCCGCCGAGGGTGCCGACGTGATTGTGCTGCTCGATGGCGACGCGGCCGACGAACCGGAAGACCTGCCCCGGATCCTCGCGCCGATCCTGGCCGGCGAGGCGGACCTGGTGGTCGGTTCGCGGTCAGCCGGTTCGCGCGAGTCCGGGTCCATGACGCCGCAGCAGGTGTTCGGCAACTGGCTGGCCGCCCGACTGATGGGCTGGCTGTACGGCGTGCGCGTGACCGATCTCGGTCCATTCCGGGCGATCCGCCGCGACCACCTCCTCGCACTGAGGATGGCGGAGATGACGTACGGCTGGTCGGTGGAGATGATGGTCAAGGCGGCCCGGCGCGGACTCCGCTATCGCGAGGTTCCTGTGACTTACCATAAACGCATCGGGGTCTCCAAAGTGGGAGGAACGCTCGTCGGTGGAGCGAAGGCAGGGTGGGTGATCCTCTCGACGGTCGTGCGTTACAGCCGGTGGCAGCCGCAATGACCGACGCGCTCTACATCATCGGCAAGGCACCGCGGTGCGGTCTGGCGAAGACGCGGTTGGCGAACTCGCTCGGCGAGGAGGCCGCGCTGGACCTGTACCGGGGATTTCTCCGCGATCTCGCGGCGCGTTTCCGCACGCTGCCCCATCGCTTCGGCTGGTACGTCACGCCGCCGGACGCATGGCCGGACTTCGAGCGGATCGTCGGGCACTTCGCGCATGTCCTGGTGCAGCCGGAGGGGGACCTCGCGGCGCGCCAGAGCGCCTTCTTCGCCAGGGCGAGCGCCCGCGGCGAGCCGCGCGCGATCCTCCTCGCGGCCGATTCTCCCCAGGTGCCAGTCGTGACGATCGCGGATGCCTTCGAGCGACTCGACCGAAGCGACGTCGTCTTCGGGCCGACTCTCGATGGCGGCTACTACCTCGTGGGCATGCGCGGGTTCCACCCGATCATCGACGGGGTACCGATGGGGACGGCCACGGTCTATCGCGACATCCTCGCCCGGTGCCGAGAACGGGGGCTGCGCGTCGAGGAGGTCGCTTCCGAGTTCGACATCGACACAGTGGACGACCTCGCCCATCTGCGTCCGCTTCTCACCCAGCGCGCCGACCTCGGCGCCACCGCGGAAGCGATGCGCCGTCACGGCCTGGGATGAGAGCGCTCGTCACCGGGGGCGCCGGTCTGATCGGTTCGCACATCGTCGATCGTCTTCTGGCCGAGGGGTGGCGCGTGCGGGTTCTCGACGTCCTCGAACCGCAAACGCATCGGCGGGGCCGGCCACCGTGGACGCGCACCACCGCCGAATTCGTCGTTGGGTCGGTGGTCGATCGCGACGCCGTCCGCGCGGCGCTAGAGGGCGTGGAAGTCGTCTTCCATCAAGCCATCTTCGGTGGGTTCATGCCGGCGATGGCGAAGTACGCCGAGGTGAACACCCTGGGGACCGCGATCCTCCTCGAGGAGATCGATTCGCGCCCGTCGGTGCGCAAACTGGTCCTCGCGTCGTCTCAGGTGGTGTACCCCGAGGGAACGGTGGAGTGCTCCCGTCATGGACGCCAGTTCCCCCCGGTTCGTGGTGAATCTCAGCTCGCGCGCGGTGACTGGGAGGTCCACTGCCCGGTCTGCGGCGGCGCCACGATGTCGGTCCCGACGGATGAGGACGCGCCGCTGGGAGGTTCGGACTTCCCCTACGTCGTCACCAAGCTCGCGCAGGAGCGGCTGGTGATGGGCTGGGCCCGCCGCACCGGGCTCCCCACCGTGGCCCTGCGCTACGCCTGCACCTACGGTCCGCGCCAGTCCATCTTCAATCCCTACACCGGCGTGATCGCCATCTTCGGCACGCGCCTCCTCGCCGGTCAGCCACCGATCCTCTATGAGGATGGGCTGCAGACCCGTGACTTCTGTTTCGTGGAGGACATCGCCACGGCCAACCTGCTGGCGGCGACCAGCGACGCCTTCGATGGCCGTGTCATCAACATCGGCAGCGGCCGCGCCACGGCCATTCGCGACATCGCCCGTCTCGTGGGGGAGGCGCTCGGGGTGGAGATCGCGCCGATTGCGCGAGGAGAGTTTCGGCCGGGCGAGATTCGCCACCTCGTCGCCGATATCGGACGTGCCGTGGCCGGCGGGTACCGCCCGACGGTGTCGATCGAGGAAGGCATCGGCCGTTACGTGGCGTGGATCCGCGCTCAGGGCGAAGTGCGCGATTATTTCGCCGAGGCAGAGGCGGCGCTGCGCGCGCGGCGGATCGTCCAACCCGTCCGACGCGAGGGCTGATCGCGATCGCGGATCGACGAGTACTTCAGGGGAGCAGCCTTCGGCCGCGCGGTGGGGCTCCCTACACTCGCCGCTGATGGCTGGCGTCACCATCGTCCCGTACCGCGAGGAGTGGCCGCAGGATTTCCGGGCGATCGCCGGACGGCTGCGCGTCGCGCTGGGCGACCTCGCCCGGCGGATCGATCACATCGGCTCGACCTCGGTGGTCGGTCTGGCCTCGAAAGATGTCATAGACATCCAGGTAACGGTCGCCGCGCTCGACGAGGTGCTCCTCGTGCCCCGCTTTGCCGCCGCCGGATTCGCGTATCGCGCGGCCGTCTCGCGCGACCACCGTCCGCCCGGGCACGTCGGTCCCGAGGAGGATTGGGAGAAGATGTATTTCCGCGAGATTGAGGGCGGGCGACCGACAAACTGCCACGTGCGTGTGGAGGGGCGACCGAACCAGCGCTATGCGCTGCTCTTTCGTGACTACCTGCGGGCACATCGGCGCGCCGCGGACGCCTACGCGGAGTTGAAGCGGCGCCTCGCCGCGCTGGGGATCGAGAGCGGCGCGTACGCCGAGGTCAAGGATCCGGCGTGCGATCTCATCTACCGCGCCGCCGAGACGTGGGCCGACCGGTCCGGCTGGATGCCCGGGCAGAGCGACGTCCATTGAACTTCCTGGTGCATACGGATCGATGCGGTAATCTGTATGGCAGTGATCAGGCGAACGACGATCGAGTTGGATCTGGATCTGCTGGCACGCGCCAGGCGTGCGCTCGGTGGAACGACGACCCGATGGACCGTCGAGGAAGCGCTTCGCCGCGGCCGCGGCTGCCGAGGATGAGGCGGAGCACTGGCGACGAAAACAGCGCCACTTTCTGGAGACTGCGCACGGGTATGTCGATCTGGACGTGCTCGCATCGGACGATATGTGGAGGTAGCCGAGTTTCTGAAGGTCGGAACGCGCTCGTGTGCGGGTTCGCGGACCGGTTTGCGAGCGGGATAGGCGGTTCCATCAGAGCGACGCCGGAACGCAAACGGCACCCCATCCCAGCCTGATCTGGACCGCCGGGGCGCACCTACAATCGCCGCCCGTGACCGAACAGAAGAAGCGCGCCGTCCTCGCGTTCAGCGGTGGCCTCGATTCCAGCGCGATTCTCACCTGGATGGTGAAGGAGCAGGGCTGGGAGGTCGTCACCTTCACGGCCAACGTCGGCCAGCGCGCTTCGGATAGCCTGGCCGCGGCCGCGGAGCGCTCGAAGCAGCTCGGCGCGATCGCCCACGAGTCGGTCGATCTGCGGCGCGAACTCGTCGAGCAGTTCTTCATCCCCGCCTTGCAGTTGCGCGCCCGCCTGGAGGGGCGGTACCTGCTCGGCACCTCGCTGGCGCGCTATCCGACCGCGCGGGCGGCGATGCGCGTCGCGCGCAAGCATCGCGCGACGGTCCTCTCCCACGGCGCGACAGGCAAGGGAAACGATCAGGTCCGGTTCGAGACGACCTGGCTCGTCCTCAACGCCGACCCCGACCTGCACATTCCGGGGATGGAGATCTTCTCGCCCTGGAAGGAGCAGGTCTTCCTCGACCGTTTCGGCAACGGCGGGCGGGTGACGATGCGGCGGTACCTCACCGCCATGGGCATCCCGGTCCAGGCGGGTGGGACCGAGGGAGAGGACCCGTATTCCCAGGACGAGAACATCCTCCACATCTCCTCCGAGGGGGTCGCGCTCGAACGTCCGGAGGAGAGTCACGTCGGCCGTGTCCTCTACACGAAACTCGTCGATCCGACCGTGGCGGCGGCCGAACCCGAATTCGCACGCATCTTCTTCGCCTCGGGTGTGCCCACGAAGATCCAGATCGAGGATGACGCGGGGCAGGTACTCCGTCGCCCGGTCGAGGGAGATGCGCTGGCGGTGCTCGACGAGGCGAACGCGGCCGCGGGGCGCCACGGGGTGGGGATCCTCGACATGGTCGAGACCCGCTATGTGGGTATCAAGTCGCGGGGCGTGTACGAGGCGCCCGGTCACACCCTGCTGCTCGAGGCGCATCAGGATCTGGAGAGCGTCGTCCTCGATGGACCGCTCATCGACGAGAAACTCGCCCAGGCGCCGATCCTCGCCCGCCTCATCTACAACGGCGGCTGGTGGTCGCAGCAGGTCCGCAAGGCACTGGCCGGCCTCGCCGAGGAGCAGAGGGTCGTCAACGGCTGGTCGCTCGTGCGCCTCTACCGTGGGAGCGCCACGGCGGTCGCGCGGTGGAGCCCAAACTCGCTCTACGACCCGCAGTTGAGTTCGTTCGAGAGCATGACCGGCACGGTCCTCGATCCGCAGAAGGCGCGCGGATTCATCGACGTGCAGGCACTCCACTACTGGGCGGCGGAGCGCTCGCGCCACCAGAGCCGGGAGCCGGCCCGGCGCCCGTAGGCGTGGCCCCGGTCGCGCTGGCGGCTACGCGAAGATGCGGCCGATGGCGGGATCGCGGAAACGGAGATAGAGGTAGCGCTCTGCGTGGACGAAGGTGACGTCCACTTGATCGAAGAAGCCGCCTCGACCGAGCACAGGAAAGGCGATGCTGTCCGGCGGAGTCACGAGGACACGGAACCGGAGTTCCGCGAAGCGCACGGCCGAGCCCACGTAGCAGATGACGTCCAGTTCGTGGCCCTCGATCGGCCGCCCGGTGCGCGAGACGCCGTGGATCGGTTTGACATCGACGGCCCGACGCACGACTTCTCGCCAGGAAAGTCCCGCGGAACTGGCGGCCCGGCCATCGAACACCGTCATCTCGGCACCGGTATCGAGAAGCGGTCTGACCCGTGTGAACGCGGGCGCGCCGCCCAGGAAGTCGATGCCCACGTGGCACCAGGGCAAAGTCCGCAGGCCTACATCGCTCGCGTAAGGGAGAGCCACGTCGTAGCGGAGGATGCGGTCGGGTGCGTCCGGAAGCATCGCCCTCGCCCTCAGATGACGAGGACGGCCTCCTCCTCCTCCCGCGTGGGCACGCGGAGAATCAGCGCGGCCGGATACTGGTCGATCGGCGCCATCTCGCGCAGCCCCGATCCATCCGGCGAGTGGGCGACGACCTTCCCGCCGTCGATGAGCACCCACTGACCGCGGTACGGTTCGAGCCACCCGGGCGGGTTCTGTCTCATCAGGTGTTCGTTCCGCTCCGCCAAGGCCAGCAGTACCGCGACCTGCTCCCGTCTGCTCGTACGCTCCCTGGTGCTCATGTCCGCCACGTCCTCAACCACCATGCTACCCGCTCTCGTGGACCATGGACAGGGGGAACGTCCCCCCGAGCGGGCACAGGGCCGAGCCCACCCGCCGATCGGAGGATGGGCGTCCTCGCCCCGGCGACCTTTACGCCCGCTTCTCCCGCGGCACGCCGGATCGCTCGAACGCCGCCGCGCAGACGCGGTAGGTCTGCTCCATCGCCGCGATCGCATCGTAGTTTGGCCGCCGCTGGACCATCACGCTGATCTCCGGGCTGATGTGCCCGGTGTAGCCGTGATGGTGCATGAGCGTCAGGTACTTGACGTAATCGAAACTCGCCTCGCCCGGGATCATGAACTCGTGATTCGGTGCCAGTCCCCGCTGATCCTTGATGTGCACGTGCTCGGTGAACGGCGCCATCGGTGGGATGGTCTCCTCCATCGGGATCCCCTGGACCTCGAAGTGAGAGATATCGAAGTTCACGCGGCAGTAGGGCGAGTTCACCTTGCCGATGACGTAGAGCATCCGGTTCGGATGGTCGATCGCCTGGCCGACGTGCGGTTCGAGCGCGACCACGATGTTCCGGGCGCGCGAGAGTTCGACCGTCTCCGACACGCGATCGACGATGAGGTTCTTCAGGCTCTCCCACTGATCGGACGTGCCGCCGACCGCCACATCCATCGAGGGGATGAGTCCCGGTTTCGCCCACTGCAGGGCGAGGTCGAGTTCGCGTAGATAGCGCTGCTTTGCGACCTCGTATTCGGCCTGGGGCGCGATCTGGTTCCGGTGCCCGGAAACGAGCGCCGAGAGTTCCAGGCCGGTATCGTCCAGCAGCGCCCGCACCGCCCTGCGATCGGCGGCGGTCAGATCGTCGACGTGGCCGCTCCAGTTCGGGTTCACCGCGATCTCGACGCCGTCGTAACCGATGCGGGCCAGCTCCTTCAGCGCATCGAGCAGCGGCATCTTCTGCGTGCTCCAGGTCGAATAGCCGAGTTTCATCGCTCCACTCCCGAGGCGGAACGCGCGGCGCCCGCCTGTGACAGAATCTTCGCGGCGATTCTGACAGGTCGCGCGGCCCACCGCCGCCAGCGGCCCGGAGAGCAGGAGCGAATGGTGCGACCGAAGGCCCTGGCGAGCGCACTGCGTGGGATGGACGGTTTCTTCGACCCGGCGCGAGTGGAGTTGGAGAAGGCGGGCGTCGATCTGGTGATGCGGGAGTTCCGCACGCCGGAGGAGTTCGTCGCCGCGGCGGCCGACGTCGATGGCGTCTTCGAGAGCGCGGTCCAGTATCGGCGCGAGGTGCTCGCGCAACTGCCGAAGTTGAAGGCGCTCTGCGCGCTGGGAATCGGCGTCGATCGCTTCGACATCGAGGCCGCGACGGAGATGGGGATCGTCTGCATCAACCTGCCGCGCGTGTTCCACCGCGAGGTGGCCCACCACGCGCTGGCGCTCTGGCTGACGCTGGTCCGGAAGATCGTCCCGCTCAACGAGTTCATGAAGGCCGAGCCGGGAACGACACGACGGCCCGACTTTGCGCCCGAGCAGCACATCTACGGGCAGACCTTCGGCATCGTCTCGCTGGGGAACATCGGCCGCGTCGTCGCCGGCCTGGTCCGCGGTTTCGAGATGGAGGTGATCGCGTTCGATCCGTTCGTCTCGGCGGAGGTGGCACGGGAACTCGGCGTCACGCTCGTGCCGACGCTCAACGATCTCTTCGAACGGTCCGACTTCGTGACCGTGCATACGCCGCTCTCGAAGGCGACGTTCCACCTCATCGGCTACGAGCAGTTCGCGCGGATGAAGCCCTCCGCGCTCTTCATCAACACGGGCCGCGGCCCCGTCGTCGACGAGGCTGGCCTCATCCGCGCGCTGCGCGAAGGCAAGCTCGCCGGCGCCGGACTCGATGTCCAGGAGAAGGAACCGCCGGACGCGGACAACCCTCTCCTCACGATGCCGAACGTCATCCTCACGCCGCACGTCGCCTCGGCTTCGAACAAGGCGCGCTACGAGCGGGCCCGCTGGATGGGGATCGAGATGGGGCGTGTCCTCACCGGCCGATGGCCGATCCACGGCCTGGTGAATCGGGGCGTCGCTCCGCGGGCGCCGCTCACCGACTGAGCGAACGAGCGCGACGCGCGTGCGGGTCGACGGGGCCATCGTGGGTGTCCTCGGCCTGACTGGCCTGCTCCTCGCCTGCACGGCCGACCCGCGCATCCTGGAGATCCCCACCGAGCAACCCCCGGCCGCGGCGAAGGTGATCGTCATCGAGCGGAGCGGCGATGTCGCGATCCAGCAGCGTACCCTCACCGAAAAGGAGGCGCGCCAGCCGCCGCCAACCCCTACACCCGCGCCGGCCTGGACACCCGCACCGACCGCCACCTCGACCGTCACCCCGACCCGCACGGCGACGGCCACCGGAACGGCCACCCGTACGCCCAGCCCGACCCGCACCGGCACGCCGACGCCTCGCCCACCCGATCTCGTCGGCGCGATCGAGCGGCTCGACAAGATCGATCGGAAGCGCGCCCGGCTGACGGGTCCGGCCGAACTGATCCAGGAGTTCGACGGGCCGAATCGCACGCGTGTTCTCCTCTTCGGCTCGCAGGCCCGCGAGGCGGTCATCATCGACGGCCAGGTCTTCGTGCGCGATGGCAGCTACTGGCGCGAGTCGATCGACCACCCATTCCATCTCGCCGAGCGTCTCGACCTCCGCGTGAACGCGTTCAGCGGCGACCGGAACGCCCGCGAGCTACCCCGCGCCAGGGAGCGGGCCGGGGAATGCCGGGACTGGGACGTCCTCGACGCGCGGGCGGACGAGCCGATCCGGGTCTGTATCGGCCTGAACGATGGCCTGCCGTACCGCGTGACTTATCCGGGCGACGAGGTGATCGAGTTCTACGACTTCGGCGCCCCGATCCGCGTGCCCGATCCCGTGCCGATCAAGCCTTGAAGGGGACTACGGACCGAGCCTCTGCTTGCGCCGTTCGATCTCGCGCCGTCCGGAGAGATCCTCCTCCGATCGGCCGGTCAGGTCGACGAGGACCTGGACGATATCCGCCATCGCCTCGGCCAGTTTGAACGACCGCTCCTTCACTCCCGCCTTGTTGACGAACGGCCAGGTCTCGGCGAGCAATTCGTGGGCGATGAAGAGCCGCGCCATGACGTACTCGTCCTCGCCGGCCCAGGTCGGCAATTCGCGCTGAACCTGCACCTTCGCGGCGCGGATGCTCCGCACCACCTCGTCGGAGACGTTGTTGAGGAACCAGCGGCTCGCCTCGCGTCGCGGGCGGTCGTCGTAGCTCCGGTCCGTCATCGCGCCAGCGCCTCCTTCACTCGCCGCAACCGATCCAGATGCTCGTCGAGGGCGCGCAGACCACCGCCCATCGTGTTGACGCTCGCGTGCGTCGCGCCCAGGGCACGCCACTCCTCGAGCGAACGCTGCCATGCCGCCGGGTCGTCGACCGAACCGGCGTTGATGCGCGCCTCGATGCCAAACGATTCCCAGGTTTTCCCCGCGGTCTCGCGCCAGGCGCGCATCCGCGCGAGCGTCGCCGCCCATCCGCCCTCGAGGGGACGCTGCGGGAAGAACCCGTCCGCGATCTCGGCGGCACGCTGAAGGGCTGCCTCGGCCGATCCGCCGATCCAGATCGGGATCGGTCGCTGCACCGGCATCGGGTTCAGTCCCGCCGCTGTGACGCGGTGGTAGCGGCCTTCGAACGTCACGACCTCTCGCGTGAAGAGCGTGCGGAGGAGGTCGATCTGCTCCGCGAACCGGCGCCCGCGATTGTGGAAGTCCATCCCCAGCGCCTCGTACTCGACCTCGTTCCAGCCGATCCCCACACCCAGGCGCAGGCGCCCGCCGCTCAGGACGTCCACCTCGGCCGCCTGCTTCGCGACCAGCACCGCCTGGCGCTGGGGCAGGATGATGACGCTGGGAACAAGCTCCAGTTCCGGCGCGAGCGCGCTCATGTATCCGAACAGGACGAA
Source organism: uncultured Dehalococcoidales bacterium (assembly GCA_964536925.1). Classification (GTDB taxonomy): domain Bacteria; phylum Chloroflexota; class UBA6077; order FW602-bin22; family FW602-bin22; genus VGOZ01. The sequence continues at coordinate 22,186 of CAZHZF010000018.1, forward strand.
GGGCTCGTGGAACTGCGAGCGATGGGTATACGGCCCACTCCAGGTGGGCCGCTCGGAGATGTCCGCGCCCACAACATGGTCGTAGGCGATCAGGTGGGTGTAGCCCATCTCCACGATCGCCCTCGTGTAATCGCGAACGATGGCGCGATCGGGACCCACCTCGGTCTGAGGGAAGACGACACCGAACTTCATCGCTCGGCTCGTACGCGCATCGGCGGGCAGTGGGCGCTGCTGGGGGTGTTCCGTCGCGGCGCCGGCATCGTCAGGGCGAGGCTGTCAGGCGCTGGCGGGTCGCGGTGCCGCCGGTCGGGTGGTTGTGGTGCGGCGGGGCGCAGCGGGTCGCCCCCGGCCCGGCGCCGCTGGGGTGGCGACCGTCGCGGAGCGGGCCGGAGCCACACCGGCGATCCGGGCCGCGCGCTCTCGATCGTGCTTGTTACGTGCCTTCTGGCGCCGCTTCTGCAGCGCTCGCTTGGCGGTCTTGTACATTCCGTCCTCCTGAATTGGGACAAGTGTAGGCCGGCGGCCGCGCAACGCCCCGGTACGGCCGCTATCCTCTGGCGCCGTGCACCGCGTGATCGTCACCGAGCGGATCGACGAGGCCGGCCTACGTCTCCTCCGGGAACGGACGGAATGCGTCGAGATGTTTGCGGGGTCGGTGCCGTTGGAGGCGCTTCTCCCGGAAGCGGACGCGCTCGTGGTGCGAATCCGCCGGATCGGTGAGGGCGAACTGGCCCGAGCGCCGCGCCTCCGGGTGATCGGCAAGCACGGCATCGGCGTGGACAACATCGACGTCAGCGCCGCTCGGGCGCGCGGCATTCCCGTCGTCTTCACCCCTGGCTCGAACGGCGAGGCGGTCGCTGAACACACGCTGACGGTGATGCTCATGCTCGCCCGACGCATCGAGGCGTCCATCGCGTGCGCTCGCGCGGGCCGCTTTCAGGAGGGGCGGGACTCCGCGCCAGGGTTCGACCTCCAGGGGAAGACGCTCGGCCTCATCGGCGTCGGGCGGATTGGCGGACGGGTCGCACAGATCTGCCGCGCCGCCTTTGGTATGCCCGCGCTCGCTTACGACCCGTACGCGAGCGACGCCCATCTCGCGGCCATCGGCGCCGAACGCTGCTTCGAGGTGGACGCGCTCGTGTCCGCAGCCGATGTCGTGTCGATCCACACCCCGCTGACGGCCGAGACCCGGCACATCGTCGATGCACGCCGCCTCGGTCTCATGCGGCCACACGCGTTGGTGATCAACTGCGCCCGCGGCTCGCTCGTCGACGAGATGGCCCTCGCCGACGCGCTGCGCGGGGGCACGATCGGCGGCGCGGCGATCGACGCCTTCGCTGAGGAGCCGCCACCTCACGATCATCCGCTCCTGCATCTTCCCAATTGCATCGTGACGCCGCATATCGCCGGCGGCTCCCAGGAAGCGCTCCGCATGACCGCGACGATGGTGGCGGAGGACGTTCTCCGTGTCCTCTTCGGCGAAGCGCCGCGCTGGCCCGTCGCCTGAGCCGGTAGCCTCGCGACGCGATCGCTGGCGCGGCGCGAGGAATCTCGACGATCATTGAGGGGCAATGGTGGCCACACTCAACGTCCCGGCGATTGCTCGCGCGGAGATGATCCCGGCCGGGTGTTGCCCCGTGCCCGCGGCAGCGGCGGCGGTGCAGATCCTCATGTTCCTGGATGGCGTCCGTGACGTCGAGGTCGATGAGAAGGAAGGTCTGCTGACGATCGATCACGACGTGGCACGCCTTTCGGCGCACGATCTCGCTGAGGAACTGACCGCGGTCGGCCTCGAAGCGGTCGTGGTCGCGCCCGTCCCTGCCTGATCGGGGGCGCGCCCTGGTCCGCCTCGGCTTCATTGGCGCGGGCTGGTGGGCGACGACGAACCACATGCCCATCCTCGCCGCGCGTGAGGACGTGGAGATGGTCGGAGTCTGTCGGCTCGGCGCCGCGGAACTGCGCCTTGTTCAGGAGCGGTTCGGTTTTCGCGTCGCAACCGAGGATGTCTCTGCGTTGCTGCGCACTCCCCTCGATGGCGTGGTCATCAGTTCACCGCACGCGCTTCACTTCGAGCACGCCCGCATGGCGCTGCAAGCTGGCTGCCACGTGATGATCGAGAAGCCGATGACCACCCGTCATGAGGACGCGCGGGCGATCCTCGATCTCGCGGGTCGGCTGGATCGCCACGTCGTGGTCCCGTACGGCTGGAACTACCGCCCCTTCGTGCGGGTGGCGCGCCAATGGCTCGATGAAGGTGTCGTCGGCGAGGTGGAGTACGTCAACCTGCAGATGGCGTCGCCGATCCGCGGCCTGCTCGAGGGGACGAACGTGGAGATGGGCGGGCCGATCTTCCAGCCGGACGCGGCGACCTGGGCCGATCCGGTCGTCGCGGGCGGCGGCTACGCCCACGCGCAACTCTCCCACGCGACGGGACTCCTCTTCTACCTGTTGCCCGAGTTGCGCGCCGAGCAGGTCTTCGCGTTCATGAGCGCGCCGCGCGCGCGTGTGGACCTGTTCGACGCGATCGCGGTCCGCTATCGAGGCGGAGCGCTCGGCACCGTGGGCGGCGCGGGCGCCATTCCGCGTGGGCTGAAGTTCCACCTCGATCTGCGAATCTTCGGGCGAGAGGGGATGCTTCTCCTTGACATCGAGCGCGAGCGGCTCGAACTGCGTCGCGAGGATGGTGCCGATCGGGCGCTGCCCATCGACCCCGGCGAGGGCGCCTATCGGTGCGATGGACCGCCCCACCGATTCGTCGATCTGATCCGCGGGCTGACGACGGAGAATCCGTCCGACGCCGCGGTAGGCGAAAGGTCGGTCGGGCTCATCGATGCGGCCTATCGATCGGCCCTCAGCGGCCAGCCGGAGCGGGTTCCGGACTGATAGCCTCCACCGCCCGTGGGCGATGTAGTCCCGTTATGACGCGCTCCAACATGCTCCGCACGGGGTGAAGGGCGTTTTTTATGTTCTTCTAATGGGCGGTGGTCCACCATCTGGAAGAACCAACAGCGTTCTGGGGGTCGCTTTGGCGCAATCATTTGCCGAGTGGCTCGGGGTACAGATGGACCGCAAGGGCATCCGCTCCGGTCGCCGTCTCTCCGCCGAGACTGGATTCGAGGAAGCCGCCGTGCTCGATTGGGCGATCGGACGGCGCGTACCGACTGCCGACGAGGTCTCTCAGTTGGCCCGCTTCTTCGGGATCGACGCGACCGAGGGGCAGGCCCTGCGGGATAAGTCCGAGGCGACGCTCCCGCGCCGGAGCGCGACCCGGCGGGCATACGTCTAGGCGCTGACGCCACCGCGCCACCGGGCGCGGGTGGGGGGTTGCTGCGATACCATCCCGCCCCAATGCCCGGACCCTATGATCGCCTCGCCGGCCGCGTCGCGCTCATCTCGGGCGCGGGGCGAGGGATCGGACGAGCGCTGGCGCTGGGTTTCGCCGCGGAGGGGGCCGATCTGGTCCTCTGCAGTCGTACCGCCGCGGAGCTTAACGAGGTCCGCGCCCGGGTCGAGGGGATGGGGCGGAACTGCCTCACCGCGACGGTCGACGTGACGAGCGAGACCGAGGTGGATGGCCTCGTCGACGCCGCCATCGCCGGGTTCGGCAGGATCGACATCCTCGTCAACAACGCCGGGGCGACGATCGTCGCACCCTCGGCCGATCTGCCGACCGACGATTGGCGGCGCGTCGTCGATCTGAATCAGACCGCGGTCTTCACGATGACGCGGCGGGTCGCCCGGGAGATGATCGCCCGCCGGCGGGGTGCGATTCTGAACATCGCCTCGCTGACGACCTTCGTCGCCTTCCCGGAACGGCTCGCCTACGCCTCGACGAAGGCCGCGATCGGGGCGATGACCCGGGTGTGGGCGGTCGAGTGGGCGAAGGCGGGCGTACGCGTCAACGCGCTCGCGCCGGGGATGGTGGCCACCGCTCTTCAGGAACGGCTGGCGCGCGAGGGGAAGTTCGATGTCTCCGCCGTCGAGGCGCGGATCCCGTTGGGGTACCGAGCCACACCGGAGGATCTGGTCGGTGCGGCGACCTTCCTCGTTTCCGATGAGGCCGCCTACGTTACCGGCGTCATCCTGCCCGTGGACGGCGGTTTTCTCGCCAACGGCTTCTGGCACGCCACGCCATGACGCCAGCGGAGCCTGTCCGTCCCGCCTGGCTCGATCGGGGTGTCGATCTGATCGATGCCGACATCCATCTGCACGCGCTACCCGAGGATCTCGCGCCGCGCCTCGCCGCTCACGGCTTCTCCGACGCGACCGCCGAGGAGATCGCGATAGCCTGCGAGGCTGCGGCGACCGACTACACGGCGGGGTCGCCCCGGGTCGTCGATCTCGCCACGGCACGTCGGGAGTGGCTCGACCGTCATGGCATCGTCCGCGCGTTCTGCCACCCCCGCGTCGTCGCCGCGAACGTGCCCGATCCGCGCATCGCCCGCGCGCTCGCCGCGGCTACCAACGACTGGCAGATCGAGGCGTGGCTCGCGGGCGAGTCGCGGCTCCGGGGCTCGATCGTTGTCGACCCGCGTCAGCCGCGTGCGGCGGCGGCTGAGATCGCCCGCGTCGCGGGGCGCGCGCGCTTTGCCCACGTGCTCCTGCCGCTGCGGACGGCGATGCTACTCGGCAATCGCGAGTACTGGCCGCTCTACGAGGCCGCCGCCGCGCATGACCTGGCGATCGCGATCCACGCCGGAGGCATCACCCACGTCGCGCCGACCTCCTCGGGGTGGCCCTCCTATCGGGTCGAGGAGGAGGTCGGCATGAGCCAGATCGCCGAGTCTCAGATCATGAACATCATCGCCGAGGGCGTCTTCGACCGCGTGCCCGCGCTCCGGCTCCTCTTTCTCGAGTGCGGCTGGGCGTGGATCCCGGCGTGGATGTGGCGGATGGATAAGGAGTGGAAGGGCCTTCGTCGGGAGATTCCCTGGGTGCGCGACGCGCCTTCCGCGTACATCCGACGGCACATGCGGTTCTCGCTCCAGCCCCTCGATGTGCCGGACGCGGCGGCCTTCCTCCGGGTGATGGAACACCTGCTCACCGACGAACTGATTCTCTTCTCCGGCGGGTATCCGGAGGCCGCGGAGGGCGGTATCGCGGTGGCGCTGCCGGATGGACTGCCCGCCTCTCTCCGCGAGGGACTCGCCTCGGGTAACGCGCGCGCGTTCTACGGAGACTGATCGTGGCGCGGTTGCGGATGGGCCTGATCGGCGGGGGCAACATCGCCCGAGCGCACGTGCGTGCCCATCGCGACCTCGGCCTCTGCGACCTCGTCGCGGTGGCGGAGACCGATCGAGAGCGGGGCCCGCGACTCGCTGGCGAGATGGGCGCCGACTGGCACGCCGACTGGACCGACCTCCTCGCCCGGCGCGATGTGGATGCGGTGACCATCTGCCTGCCCCACGCCTTCCACGCCGCGGCCGCGATCGACGCCGCGCGTGCCGGGAAGCAGATCCTCTGCGAGAAGCCGATCGCGACCTCGCTCGCCGATGCCGATGCGATGATCGCCGCGGCCCGGGCGGCCGGTGTACGGCTCATGGTCGGCCACACCCATCGGTTCCGGAAGGAGCATCGCGTCGCGCTCGAACTCCTCCGCGGTGGCCGGATCGGTCGCGTCCACTATGCGCGGGACATCATCCTCGCAGGCAGGGAGGCGATCGCCGCGCTGGGCTGGCGCAGCGTCACCGCGCTCAACGGCGGTGGAGTGATGATGGATAACGGGATCCACGCCGCCGATCGTCTGCTCTGGTGGATGGGCAGCGAGGCGACCTGGGTGACAGCTCGCCTCCACCATGCCACCGAGATCGTCGAGGATGAGGATCTCGGCGTCGCGCTGATCGGATTCGCCAACGGTGCATCGGCGATCCTCGAGGAGTCGTTCGCCGTCCCAGCCGATCAGTCTTATTGCGATGCGACCTTCTTCGGCAGCGAGGGACTGCTGCGCGTGACGACCTGGGGCGGTATCGGCTACAGCCGTTTCGGCGAGCCGTGGCGGGAGGTGCCTATCCCCGAGAGCGGACTCAACGGATTCGAGGCGGAGATCGCGGAGTTTGTCGCGGCGATCCGGGAGGAGCGGGAGCCATCCGTGACCGGCGAAGATGGCCGCCGCGCGTTAGCCCTCATCCAGGCGATCTACGCCTCGGCGCGGTCCGGCTCGCCGTGCGACCCGCGCGCGCTCGGCGAGTCGTCGCCATCATCGTAACCAGGGCCACGCGGCCGATCGCCTACGAGGCAGCTCCGTTGCCGTGTCGGATCAAACGCGACCTACGAGGGACTGGGACCGAGCCGGCCGAGCACGAAGTAGGAGACGTACAGGTTGAGTCCCATTGGCAGCCAGAGATACGCCTTCCCCAGGATCAGTGCGGAGTTCCCGGGGTCCGGCAAGACGACGATATCGTGGAGAGTCCTTGCGAGACTGTACAGCCCGCTATTGTCATCGATATCATAATCAAGCAGTGCGGCGTTCTGGTACGGTTCATATCCTGCCCTGCGCTTCTCGGTCATGGATCTTGCTTGAAAGAATCCATACGGACGACCTAAGACTTCCCATTGCGGACCAGCGCCCAGGTTACAACCTGCAACGGCATTCTCGGTTCTGTAGAAGCGTTTAACGAACGAACGACCAGTGAACGAAGTGATGATATCGGTATTCCAACCACGATAATCGTAGCCGACGATATCGTCAAGGGCAGGTCCGCTACACTCTCGGATGAGCTGCTCGAGTGTTGAGTGCTTGGCCCCGATGAGAGAATCGAAGTCCCATACAGGTTGCCGCATCAGCGATTTCAGGCAATGCGCTGCGATGCGTAATGTGCGACTGCCATGACGCTCTGCTGCGGATTGACAATAGTGGGTGATGGAAATACGCTTGCGTCCACGACGTAGAGGTTGCTTACGCCATAAACCTGGAATTCCGGATTCACGACGCCACCAGTGGTGCCGTGCTTACCACGCCTGCGACTGAATGGGTTGCCTCCCTGCGGATGGGCGCTACCAAGCCAGATATCACGGTCCTCTTTGACCAGTTTATGCAACTGGTCGAGGTCACCGTCACGCCGTATGCGGCCAGCACCGCCGGAATACGATCGGTACCGTCGCGTCGCCGGGAGAACCTCGTCAGCACCGCCCGCCAGCATGGCTCGGCCCAGGATGATGAGCGCTTCAACAAGCTGATCGAGGTCTCGCGCGGTTGGCCTGTAGACAACCTGCGGGCCGCCAAGGACGCCTCCGGCGCTCAGATAGCCGACCGGTTCAGTGCCGACCAGTACGCCCCACATAGCCATATTGCGATAGTGCGTCATGTTGCGCTGGTGCGTATCGAGCCAGCCTGGCATGAGAAGCGCCTGCTGGATGGGAGGATTGAACTCGCTCTCAAAAACGAAGCCGGGGTGCTGATCCGGCATCTCGAGATAGTGCGCGATCTGGAGGCCTGCGTAGGAGTTCAGTTCCTGGCGAAACAGACCGTGCAACGGACTGGCCATGTTGAAACACAGACGGCGGCCGACGGGCAGTTCGCCGCGTCCGATGCCGCTGCCGAGTAGCACTCGGCTGGAACTGATGGCCCCGGCGCTCAGAACCACGGTCTTTGGATTTCGTATAACGAGATCCCGCTCGCCGCCCACACGGACGGTGATCTCGACCACCCGTTCGTCGCGAGTGGCGAGTCGCTGAACGTTGGCTTCGGAGAGGATTCGAAGTCGCTCGCGATACTTCTGCTGGGCCGCGGGGAGGATCTCGTCGAGCATCGACAGCTTTCGGCCGTACCTGCATCCGATGTTGCAGTAGCCGCACCCCAGGCAATCGGCGACATTCGCGCTGACCACCCCATAACCGTGTGACCGATCGGCCAGGAGCCTGGCAATCCCTGTGCCGACGGGAATGTCTCCGGGGTTGAGGACATCCTGCCAGGGCCGCGTCACGCAAGACTCCGCCACCGATCGGATACGGAGTCTCTCTTTGACCCACGCGTGCGACGCCTTGAATGCGTCGATGTCCAGGCCCGCGTCGCCGCCGTCGGCGGAGTTCCAGGCGTTGAGCACGCGGTCGGGGGTATCGAAGCAGACCGCGTTATTGATGACCGTGGAGCCACCGACACAGCTCCCCTGGATCACGTTGAAGGCGAGGCTTTCCGCCATCTGGAGCGCGCCATCTCCGTACAAGCGGCCGAGCATGTCGATCTCGTTCTCGCTGAATTCATCCGGCTTCACGTAGAGGCCCCGCTCCAGGACCAGAACATCTCGGCCCTGCGCGGCGAGTTGATCCGCGACGATTGCACCCGCGGCCCCACTGCCGATGACGACAACGTCCGCGCCGGAGATGACGTCGACACCGCGCACGCGCAGATCTTCGGGAGTTTCGACGCGGAGTGAGGGGTAGCGGCGAACCGGAACAACCGAGTACGTCTTGGTGCGCTCGGAGAACGGCGTGTAGCCGATCGATTTCTGAACCGCAGGATCACCGTAGTAGCCCATGTAGAGGAGCTGCATAATCAAGCGCACCATGGCTTCCACTGCGCTGATGACCACAGCGAGACCCACTTTACGAAGCGCCCGGTATGCAGGCGGATCTCCGTCGTCTATCTTAAAGTAGCGGCTCAAGAAGTCCCTTCTGCTACTAAGACTCAAGAAGCTCAGTGGCGTAAGACCGAACAGGATAGGCAACAACTCGTAGGCCGTGATCACGAGGCGCACAAGGCGCAATCGTTCAGATCTGAACGAACGGAGATATCCGTCAACGCGAAAGATCACCTCATGCGCAGGTGTGTCCGCGGTGGCCTGCTGAGTAAAGACAACTCCATAGAGTGCTTCGAGGGTTCTGAAGTTGCCAGGGCTGAGGAATACCAGCTGATCGAGGAGCCTCCGCGCCGCCATCTCTGCCAGGAAGCCGGAAGTCACGGCGATCAGCCCCAGCGCCGAGGCCGCCACGAAGTGACCGTGGATCGTCAGGATCACGCCGTTCAACAGCGCAGCGAAAGCGACCACCCATAGGACCTGCCCGTTTCGTCGCGCGCGCCAGGCGATGGAGCCGAGAAGGATCCCCAGCACAACGCCGCTGAGCGTCTGGCCGCTCAACGGCGCGGTCGACACCAGGACGATCGAGAAGAGCGCACCCGCGCTCGCGAGGAAAGCGATGGCCCACTCCCATCCGAGCGTCGCCTTATCGGTTGTCCAGGGTTCCGATTCTGTCCGGCGAAAGCGCGCCCCGATCATCAGCCCGGCGTTGACCACGCATAGCAGGAGGAGGAGTGCGGAGATCTGTGCCTGGCCCGAACCGATGCCGAGAACACCCGCCAGAGCTCCACCGAAGACACCGGCAAGATTGACGACGCGGAACCGGCGGATATCTCCTGTGCCAAGCCAGGAGATGAACCCCAGCATGACAAGTCCCGCGGACGCGGAGGCCGGTTCCCGGGTGTCGAGAGCCCCGGGCCAGAACACCCCAAGTGCGATACACGCGATCGCCTGCGCCCAGAGACCCCGGACGAGCCACCTCTCGGTCGTCGCTGTCATCCCCGATGCGCCTCGTCAGCAATCAGATCTCGATCTGTGCCCTCCGGCCGGAGAAGCACGCGAAAATACGCATTGAGAAACCGATCGCCAGGGTCGAAGCGCTGACGCACCAGCTCAAAGCGCCGCAGGCGCTCGCCAAACGCTCGGTGCACCTGCCCGGGAGTGAGTGATTTGGTCTGATTGAACAGCGGTCGGCCCTCGCGCTCGGTGGCGAATCGGTTGTACGCCCGTAAGAAGGCTTCCCAGCCAGGACCGCCCGTAGATACAGGGTCACATGTCATAACATTCTCGTCGAAAGAATACGAAAATAGAGAGCTATCGTCGTGCGCTATGCGATAGCCCACATTCAACAGATTAGCCCTATAGCCGTGCTTGTCTTCGTAATCCTTGCAGAAAGCGAAGTACTCTCGCAATATGCGCGGGTACAGGCGCTCTGGATAAGCCCAAATGCTGAACGTGTAACGACTATCGTCACCGGTCGGCGGATAGTGGATTATCTGGTCAGTGGCGACCGTGTTATTACCCCGTACGAGTAATTTCAGAATCAGGCCGGCTAGGCGGCTGAATATTCCGTACGCTGTATCTCGAATGGCCCGCACTGGACAAAGCGTCGCGAACGCATGCCCATAGAAGGGGCCGATGTCGCGCCAGAACACATTACGTACGCGCCATTGCCAGCGACTTACGCCCGTAGATCGCAGGGCCTGGCGCGGCAGGTAATGACGTCGCTCCACGGTGATGCGATCCAGGAAAGGGTCGAGATAAAACATGAGTGATTCATTGCTGCCTAATAGTTGAGGAAGGGTGCGTTCGAACTCGTCCAGAGCGTACGTGTCGTGATGCACGGCCATCAAGGCGAGCGGTTTGATCCTGAAGGTGACCTCATAGACGATGCCAAGCAACCCATAGCTGGAGCGAACTGCCTGAAGAAGTTCAGGTTCATTCTCATCTACATCGATCAGGGCACCCGAGGCGCTCACCATCCTGATGCGCGAGGCGTAGGAATTGACCTGTCCGTGCTCACCGGGAAAGGATGCCTCTTTCGTGCCGCATGTTGCCGCGGCTCCCATTGTGAGGCTTCCGATTTCCACGTTGACATAGAACTGAAACCCATGCCGCTCGAGTTCCTCTGCGACATCGCGATAGAGCGCACCTGCCTGAACTGTGACGGTGTCTGCTCCGATGTCCAGAATTCGATTCATCTCTCGCATGATGAGTAGCGTCCCGCCTTCGGCGACTCCGCATGCGGTGGTGGAATGATTCGATCCAACCGCACGGATCGGGGCGGGGTATCTGCCGGGGTCGGTGACAACGGAGACGATGTCTTCGACGCTCCTCGGATAGACGATCTGCTGGGGTGTGGAGACGATGTTGCCGAACCAGTTCTGCACGCGTGGACTCATGTGGCGTTCCTCGGGGCGCGCAGTGTACGACCTGCATGCCGTCTGTCAAGTGACCGAGCCGCACGTCGTAAGCGATCAGAATTCGCCGGGTGATACGATGCGCGCCCGTGTCGGACAGCCTGCTTGTGAACGCACTGGCGTGCTATGTGCCCGCGCCCGTGGCACGGGAGGCAGCGCGCGATCCTCGCCCTCTCACCGCTCCGCGGCGGCGTTCGTACAGGACCGCCGCACTGTTCGCCGATGTGTCGGGATTCACCTCGCTCACGGAACGAATGGGTGCGCGTGGATCGGCCGGCGCGGAGGATCTGTCGCAGATCCTCAACGCGTACTTCAGCGAACTGCTTGCCGTCGTCCATGCGCACGGCGGCGACGTCACGGGCTTTGCGGGCGATGCGCTGTTCGCGATCTGGCCGGCCCTGGACGGCGATGAGGGGGCAGCGGTGGGGCGCGCGACATCGTGCGCCATCGCGATGCAGGCGCGGCTCCACGCGTACGACGCAGGTGCGGGCGTCCGGCTGTCGCTGCGCATCGCGGTGGGGATGGGCGAGGGCACCGAGATGGAGGTGGGCGGCGTCCGTGGTCGCTGGCAGCACGTCCTGGGTGGCGCGCCAATCGAGCAGGTCAGCGCCGCGGAGCAATTGGCCGCACCGGGCGAGGTCGTCTTGTCTCCCGAAGCCGCCACGCTGGTGGAGGCTGACCTCGAAGGACCAACCCACGAACGCGGCTTTCGCACGGCACATGCGCTGCGGAACGCTCCGAGCCCCCGTCCGTCCGAGTTCGGCGCAATCGATCCCAGCGCCGTCGAGCGGCTCAGGTCCTGCGTCTCCGAAGCGATCCTCGCCCGGCTCGACGCCGGTCAGAGCGATTGGCTGGCGGAACTCCGCCTCGTCACCGTCGCATTCGTCGGTCTCGGCGGTCTCGCTCTCGACGAGGCAGATTCGCTCGATCGGCTGCACGCGGCAATAGGCGCATCGCAGGCATTGATCGATCGCTTCGAGGGCAGTCTTCTGAGGCTCGGGGTGGACGACAAGGGGACCCGTCTGCTGATCGCCTTCGGCGCGCCGCCCCGCTCGCACGAGGATGATGCGGCGCGGGCCGTGCGCGCGTCACTCGCGATGCGCGACCAGTTGCGCACCATGGGGATCGTCCCCTCGATCGGAATCGCGACCGGCCGCGCCTTCTGCGGCCGTGTGGGGAGCCCCCAGCGCGGCGAATACACCGTGATCGGCGATGTCGCGAATCTTGCTGCGCGCTTGATGCAGGCGGCCCGCGACGATGTTCTGTGCGATGCGAGCGTGCAACGCGCGGCCCGCGGCCAATGCTCGTTCGAGACACTCCCGGCCCTGACGGTCAAAGGGAAGGCACTCCCGGTTCAGGTGTATCGACCCACCGATCGCCGCGAAGACACTCAGGGGCAGCCGGCCGGCGCGATGGTCGGACGGCGCGAGGAGCGAGCCGCGCTCTCGAGTGCCCTCAACGATCTGGCGAGCGGCCGCCTCATGCGCGCCCACACCATCCTCATCGAGGCCGAGGCCGGCCTGGGCAAGTCGAGACTGGTACAGGCGTTGCTCGAAGAGGCGGGCCACCTTGGTGATCTGGGCACCCTTCTCATCGCCGTGGGCTCCGCCGAGGCCGTCGAACAGACGAGCGCGTACCACCCCTGGCGCTCGATCGTTCGCCGTCTGCTCGAGGTAGGAGTTGACCATGATCCCGCGGACGAACGCGCCCACGTGCTGGCCGTGCTCGCCGAGATCCCCGAGCTCGAACGGTTCGCGCCCCTACTGAACGCCGTGCTGCCGCTGGCCATCCCCGAGAACGACGTGACGGAGGTGATGTCCGGCGACGTGCGGGCATTCAATACCCGCGCGGTCATCGCCGGACTTGTAAGGCGTTCACTTCAGAGGGCGCCCGTCCTCATCGTCCTGGAGGACGCTCACTGGAGCGATTCGGCGTCGTGGGCCCTTCTCCGCGATGTCGCGGCGATCACGGGCTCGCTGCTGATCGTTGCCGCGCAGCGCCCGCTGACGGATCCGCTGCCGAGTGAGTACCGGACCCTGGTGGAGTCGCCGGATACACAGGTGTTTCGGCTCGGCGCGATGTCCGGAGAAGAGGCGCTGGCGATCGTTCAGGCGCGACTCGGGGTCACCTCGTTGCCAGAATCAGTGGAGAAGTTGATTGTCGATCGGGGGCAAGGTAACCCGTTCTTCAGTGAAGAGATCGCATACGCGCTGCGAGATTCCGGTCTGATCGAGGTTGTAGACGGCGAATGCCGGCTGGCCGCGGGGGCGAACCTCTCTGAGATTGATTTTCCTGACACTGTGCAAGGAGTGATCATAGGACGTATCGATAGACTGTCTCCGCAACTTCAACTCACGCTGAAGGTCGCATCGGTGATCGGGCGCGCATTTGCATCGCGCATAGTCCGAGACGTTTATCCTATTGAGGCCGAACGCCTGCAGCTAACCGAGTTCCTGGTAAGTCTGGGCTCGTTAGATCTGACACCGATGGAGACACCTCCACCAGAAGATACGTACGTGTTTAAACACGTAATCACTCAAGAAGTGGCCTATAATCTGATGCTGTTCGCTCAGAGAAGAGAGCTCCACAGGCGAGCCGCCGAGTGGTACGAATGGAGATTCGCCGGCAATCTTGAACCGCACTATCCGCTGCTGGCGTACCATTGGAGCAGGACTGATGTCGTCTCCCGAACCATCGAATACATGGAGATGGCCGGCGATCAGGCGATACGTCAGGGGACATATCGAGAAGCGGTTGGCTTCTTCGCGGCGGCGCTTGAGCTCGAAGGTCGATCGGCGGACGGCGGGGACCGCTTGCGCCGCGCTCGCTGGGAGGCATCCCTGGCGGAGGCCCACCACGGACTCACTCAGTTGCCCGAGGCACGCCTGCACTACGAGCGTGCGCTCGCCCTGCTCGGCGAGCCGCCGCCACGCAGCCGCGTCGGCTGGGCTGGGCTTCTCGGCCGATCGCTCGTTCAACAATTCTTCCACCAGGCGTTCCCCGGGGTCGTGGCGCGGAGGCGGCGCGTCGATGCGCGATCGAGTTTGCTCGCCGACGTGTACGCCAAGCTCGCGTTCGTGTACTACCACCAGAACGACAAGCTGACGTCGATCACGACGTCGGTGCGTGGCCTGAACGTGGCGGAACTCGGTGGCCCGGAGAGGATCGTGGCGCGCCTCTCCAGCAACATGGGTGTCGCGTCGGCACTCATTCCCGTCCCACCATTGGTCGATCGTTTCGGGCGGCGAGCCGTCAGTGCCGCGGCGTCGGCCGACGATCCGTACATCGTCGCGCTGGTGAACACGTCCCTCGGCTGGGCGCACCTCGGCATGGGGCGGTGGGAATCCGCTCGGCGTGAGATCGATACGGCTGTCGAGATCTATCGCCGGATTGGAGAACTGCGCCTTCTCGACGAGAGCCTCCTCGTCCAGGCGGTGTCACGTCGGTCCGGACCTCTCAGCCCCATCGCCGACATGTTCGAGGCGATTCACGAGTCGGCTCGGCGTCGCGGCGACACGGAGGTTCAGGCGTGGGCGCTCGCGCTCGGCTCCTGGAGCCTTCTCGCACGCGGCCATGTCGATCGCGCGCTGGACTGGCTTCATCGGGCCGAACCTCTGCTGAGCGGCCACAGCGCCCGAACGGGTTTCATCAAACTCTACGGCGTGCTGGGTGTCGCCTACCTGCGCGCCGGTGATCCAGCCCTCGCGGCGAGAGCGGCCGATACAGCCTACCGCGCGATCGCTCAGGCCACGCCCATTCTGGTATCGACGTTCGATGGCTACGCGGGGTGCGTCGAGACCTACCTGACTCTCTGGGAGCGGGGCGATCGTCAATACCGCGAGCAGGCGCACCTCGCGCTCAAGAAGCTCGATGGACTGGCAAGAGTGTTTCCGATCTGTCGTCCACGGGCGTGGCTCTACCGCGGTCGCATCGCTGCCGCGGATGGCCGCCCGCAGCGCGCCCTGGATGCGTGGCGTCGAGGCCGGCAGATCGCGCTGGACCTCGAGATGCCGTACGAGGCGGCACGAGCGCGATACGAGATCGGGCGCCACCTTCCCGAGGGCGATGCGGAGCGCCGTCGGCAGTTCGAGGAGGCAGCACGCGTGTTCGAGGCGGTCGACGCGACCCACGAACTCGGCCTTGTCCTGAAGGAAGCACAGCGCGCCTGACCGGCCCACCCCGGCACAGATCCGGACCTGTTGGCAGGGCGATGGTGAGGTTGCCCGCAGGACCGGCCGCCGCGCACACCAGAGACGCGTACCAGCGGATCCTGGTTGGGTGACGGTCTCGATTCGCGGACATCTCGCGGTGCGCCTCCGGTAGAATGGGAACCCGGGGGTCGAAGGGGATGGTTCTCGCCGAACGCGCGCCGGAGACACGGCGGAAGACACGGACCGCGGTCATCGATTGCGATATCCATACCGCGCCGCGCGATGAGAAATCGCTCGCGAAGTACATGAGCGAACGATGGCGCTCGCATCACTTCACCTATGGGGGCCGCGGGCACTCCGGCGCCTACTACCCGCGCGCGAATATGAACGCCGCCCGTACCGACTCGTGGCCGCCAAACGGTGGTCCTCCCGGGTCGGATCTGGAGTTCCTGCGCTACCAGTTGCTCGACGAGTGGCAGATGGACTTCGGGGTTCTCACGCCACTCATCGGCGCGGGCGGGCAACTGAACCCGGGCTACGGCGACGCGGTCGCCCGCGCCTGCAACGACTGGCAGGTCGCGGAGTGGTTCGATCCCGAGCCCCGCCTCGTCGGCTCGATCATTCCGTACTACGAAGATGCGCGCCTCGCCGCGGCCGAGATCGAACGGTGCGCCGGCGAGAAGCGGTTCGTCCAGGTCCTCCTCGTCGCCCGCACGGCGGAGCCGCTGGGACGCCGGAAGTACTGGCCGATGTACGAAGCGGCCGCGAAGCACGACTTGCCGATCGCGTTCCACTTCGGCGGCTCGGGCGGCGGGCCGATTACCGGCGCGGGCTGGCCCTCGTTCTACTACGAGGATCACTGCGGAATGCCGCCCTCCTTCGAGTCGCAGGTCACCAGCTTCATCTTCGAGGGCGTCTTCGATCGCTTCCCGAATCTGCGCCTCGTCCTCATCGAGGGTGCGTTCGCCTGGCTGCCCGCCCTCTCCTGGCGGATGGATCGCGCCTACAAGCAGATGCGTGCCGAGGTTCCGCATCTGAAGCGCCTGCCCTCCGAATACGTGCGCGACCACATCTGGGTGACGACCCAACCGATGGAGGAGCCGGAGAAGCCGGAGCACTTCAACGATATCGTCGCGGGCATCGGCGCCGATCGGATGATGTTCGCCACCGACTACCCACACTGGGACTTCGATGCGCCCGACCTGGCGCTCCCCGTTCGGCTGCCGCTCGACACCGAGGGCGCGATCATGGCCGAGACCGCGCGCGCGTTCTACCGCCTTGGCCCGGGAACGTAGGTACGTCGTCGGCACGGTCGACGAGATACCCCCCGGTCAGCGCAAGGTCGTCGAAGTCGGCGGGCGCTCGATCGGCGTCTTCAACCTGGGCGGCGAGTTCTTCGCGATCCGCAATCGCTGCCCCCACCAGGGCGGGCCGCTCTGCAGTGGCCGCGCGTCAGGGCTGATCAGTTCGTCCACGCCGGGGGAATACCACTACAGCCGTCCGGGCGAGATCATCCGCTGCCCCTGGCACGGCTGGGAGTACGACCTGCGCACCGGGCAATCCTGGTTCGATCCCCGGTCGGTGCGGGTGCGCGCGTATGAGGTGACCGTCGCGCCGGGTGAGGAGTTGATCGCCGACCCCGAGATGGGCGGCTACGTCAAGGGACCGTACGTCGCCGAGACGTACCCGGTCACGGTCGAGAAGACCTACGTCCTGGTCGAGGTGCCGACCTAGTGCCCCCACCCCACCGACCGGCGCGGACCGCGGCCGTTCGGCGGGGACCGCGCGCCGATGCTGACGATCGAGGGGCGGCACGCCCGACTCGCGCGCGCCCGGCCACGCGCCGCGTGGATCGCCCGGCGCCATCGGCGCCGGAGGAGAGCCGCGATCGGCACATCCTCGTCCACGTCGTGCCTGGCCTCGAGGAGATCGCCATCGAGGAGATCCGCGCGGCGATCCCGGATGCGCGACTGGTGACCTCCTTCCGCCGTTTCGACGATCGCACCTCGATCCTCGAGTTCAGCGGGACGCGGCAGACCCGTCCCTGGCTACGCCTGCGCACTGTCGAGGACGTGTTCATCCTCGCCGCGCGCGGACGGGACATCCGCCGCGGATCCACCGGCCTGGGAGACATCTCCGCGATCGTTCTGAAGGCGGCGCGGGTGGACGACGCGCTCCGCGGTTTCGTGCAGTCGCGGCGCGCCACGCCGAAGACCTTCCGCGTGATCGCGCGGATGGCGGGCGCGCAGGGGTTCCGCCGCGTCGACGCGCAGAACGCGGTGGAGAGTGCGCTCCGGCAACGCTGGCGCGGCGTCCGTCAGGCATCGGGCGACGAGGCGGACGTGGAGGCCTGGCTCAGCATCGTCGGTGGAATGGCGCTCGTGGGCGTCCGCGTCAGTGGCGGCGAGATGCGCGCGCTGCCCGAGGGCGTCCGCCCGCTACCCGGGTCGCTGAAGCCGGCGGTCGCGCGCGCGATGGTCCTCCTCTCCGAACCGAAACCGACGGACTTCGTCGTCGACCCGTTCTGTGGTGCCGGTACGCTCCTCATCGAGCGGGGCCTCGCCGGGGAGTTCGCGGCGCTGCTCGGCGGCGACAGCGATCGGTCCGCGGCTCAGCGTGCTCGGGTCAACGCGCGGGCCGCCAGCGTGAACATGGCGGTGAAGCAATGGGACGCGCTCGACCTCCCGCTCGAGGCGGGCGGTGTCGATGTGATCCTGACCAACCCACCCTTCGGCCGGCAGTTCGGCCTTCCGGAAGCGGCGGTCGATCCGGCGGCACTCTACGCCCGATTCCTGGGTCAGGTCGGTCGCGTCCTGCGAGCCGAGGGCCGTGCGGTCATCCTCACCGCGGCGCAGGACGCGCTGGAGGGCGCGCTCGCCGGCACCGGGCTGCGCATCCGGCGACGGGTCGGCGTGAGCCTCCGCGGCCTGCCGGCGACGATCTACGTCCTTTGCCGTGGCTGAAGGAGCCAACCACCGGATCATCCAGGATCTCGTCACCGCGATCGTCGCCGCCTACCTCGGCGGACTGATCGCACAGCGCCTCCGCCAGCCAGTCATCCTCGGGTACTTCCTGGGCGGGTTCGCGATGAACGTGATCCCGATCCACTTCGTCGACAACCACAACGTGGAGATCTTCGCCGAACTCGGCGTCGCGCTCCTGATGTTCGCGGTCGGCATCGAGATCAGCCCTCGGGAGATCCGCTCCTTCGGTCGCTCCGGTCTGCTCGTCGGTTTCGCCCAGGTCGTTCTGACCCTCGCTCTCGGCGTCGCGGTGGCCCCAGCCCTTGGGATGTCGCTCCGACAGGGAATCCTCATCGGCGCCCTCCTCGCGCTGACCAGCACGGTCGTCACGATCCGGGTGCTTCTCGCGCGGGGCGAGACCGGCGCGCCACACGGGCGTTTCGCGGTGGGCGTCTGCGTGGCGCAGGACATCGCGATGGTCCCCATGGTCGCGCTCCTGCCCATTCTCACGAGCGCCTCGGTGGAGGATCCTCTGCCGGCCCTGGGCGGCGCGCTCCTCAAGGGTGTCGTGCTCGTCGCGGCGGTCTACGTGGTGGGATTGCGCGTCGCGCCCTGGCTGTTGGATCGTGCGGCGATCATGCGCTCCCACGAACTGTTTCTGCTCGGTTCGGTGAGTTTCGCGCTCGGCGTGGCCGCGCTCAGTCAGTTCGCGGGGTTCTCGCTCGCGTTCGGCGCGTTCCTCGCCGGGCTGGGCCTGGCGACCTCGGGTTACCGCGCCCAGATCATCGGCGAGGTGATGACCCTCCGGGACCTGTTCGCCTCGCTCTTCTTCGTGTCGCTCGGCCTGCTGCTCCACCCCTACGTCCTCGTCACCCGGGCGGACGATCTCGCGGTCCTTCTCGCCGCGACGCTTCTGGGGAAAGGCGCCATCGTCGTCGCAGCGGGCGCGCTCCTGGGCCAGCGCGCGCGGATGCTCGTGCCCGCCGCGCTCGTGCTCGTGACGATGGGGGAGTTCTCGTTCGTCCTCGCCCGCCTCGGCATCGCCTCGGGCGCGCTCTCCGCCGAGGACTTCGATCTCATCGTCGCCACGGCGCTGATCTCGATCCTCATCGCGCCATTCCTCCCCCGCCTCGCCGATCCTCTCATCGCGCTCGGCGAGCGCATCCCGCTGATCCGCGCCAGTTTCGCCCAGCCCCTTCAGGTTCACGGCGAGACCGAGGGATTACGCAATCACACCGTGATCTGCGGCTACGGGCGCGTCGCGCGCGAGCTCGCCAGCGCGCTGGAGGCGCGAAGGTTCGCCTACGTCGTCGTCGACCTGAACCCAGAGATCGTCGCCACCCTCCGCGCGAGGGGCGTGCCCGTCGTCTACGGCGATGCGGCGAACCCGGTGGTGATGGACCACCTCCATCTGGAGCGCGCGCGCCTCCTCGCCGTCCTCGTCCCCGACGGTGTGACCGCGGAACTGGTCTGCCAGCGCGCGCGTCTGCTCTATCCCCGTCTCGACATCGTCGCGCGCGCGGTGGATGAGCGAGTCGTCAACCGCCTCCGCGCGATCGCCGTGTCCGAGGTCGTCCAGCCGGAGTTCGAGGCCGGCATCGAGGTGATCAAT
Organism: uncultured Dehalococcoidales bacterium; assembly: GCA_964536925.1. Taxonomy (GTDB): domain Bacteria; phylum Chloroflexota; class UBA6077; order FW602-bin22; family FW602-bin22; genus VGOZ01. Next base: position 41,845 of record CAZHZF010000018.1, read on the forward strand.
CACGCGCTGCGGCGCTACGGCGTTGTCGGTCCGGAACTCGCCCAGGCGACGATCGGTCGGCGCGCCGCGTTCTACCGCCACGTGGGTACCGAGGGGGACTGATCGGCTCCTCCCGGGCGGCGCGCCGGACTTCCCTTAACCCCCACCACGAATTGGCGTCTCGCACGGGCGACCTGAGGAGGGACGGGCGGAGAGGCGGGCGGGACGCCCGCGGTCCGCGAACGGACCCACCCGGATCGGTGGTGCCGCACTGCTGGACCGTCCGCCCTCAGGACGGCGTGCGTCTCCCCGCCCAGCGGACGCGTGTTTGGTCCGTGCGCCATCCGTTGCCGGGACCGCGGGCGTCCCGCCCGCCCCCTGGGTGCCTGTGGCGTACGCTACCACCCGAGAGGACCGCGGCCATCTCGCCCGCCCCGTAGGCGCGTGGCGTACGCTACCACCCGAAAGGACCGCGGGCGTCCCGCCCGCCCCGTGGGTGCGCGTATCGTACGCTCCCAGCCGAAGGGACC
>CAZHZF010000019.1:0-42094 GCA_964536925.1 uncultured Dehalococcoidales bacterium
AGCGAACCGGTGATGGGCGCGATCGACCTCGATGCGCACCTGGCCCGTTTTCGCGGGCCGTGATGGAACGAGGCTCTCGCTCTGTTTCGCGATGCGCCTCGGCGACGATTACCGTGTCGCGCTGTACCACGATCCGTGGCGTCGCGCCGCAGCCGACCTCGGGCTCGCGCCGGATCGATTGCGCGTGCGCGTGCGCGAACTGACGGTCGCGGCGCCGGACGCGGTGGCCGATGCCGCCTCAGCCCCGCAGGTCGCCTCGCTGGGGAGCGAGCTACCGGGCAGACTCGTCGATCTCATCGCGCGCCGTTCGGCGAGGTGCCGTCGAATGGTGGAGGCGGCGGAAATGGCCTGATGGCGCTGCAGCGCGGGGACGAGGCGAAATGGGGGGCCGTGCTACGCTGCCGCCGTGCGCGGCGACACCGTGCGGTTGTACGCCGCCCTCCTCACCGCGACGTTCTTCTGGGGTTCGCTCCCCATCGCGAGCAAGGCGATCATCGCCGAGGTCGGGCCGCTGCAACAGTCGCTGGTCCGCGGCCTCACGGCCTTCGTCGTGCTCACCGGCTTCGCGCTCGCGACCGGTGGGCCGCGGATCGTCACCGACGTGCTGCGCTATCCGCGGGTGTTCGTCGTGCAGGGTTTCCTCGGCTTCTTCGCCAGTTCCGTCACATCGCTTCTCACGCTCAACTACGCAACGGCCTCGCTGCAGACCGTGCTGGTGGGAACCTACCCGGTCATGCTCGCCCTGATGACGCGCGGTTCGGAGCGAATCTCCCGGCAGGTGATGGGCGGAACGGCGATCGCCCTCCTCGGTGTGGTCGTGGTGGTCGCGGGGGACGATCCCGGTCGCGTGTTCTCCGGCGGCGTCGACCCGCGCGGTGTGGCGCTGGGCCTCCTCACCGCCTTCATCATCGCGGCCTCGCAGATGCTGGCGCGGCGGAGCATGGTGAGCGGTGTCCACCCGGTGGGGCTCACCTCGATGGCCGCGGCCGCGTCCGTCCCGATGCTGCTGGCGGTCGCGTGGACGTTCGGTGATCCCGGTGAGATCGTGCGGGCGAGTCCGGCGGCGCTGCTCGGACTCGGCTACCTCGGGCTGTTCTGCACTTCGATCAACTTCGCGCTCTGGTACTGGGGTCTGAAGTACATCAGCGCCGCGCGGGCGGCGAGCATCCAGTACCTGACGACGCCGCTCGGGGTCTTCCTCGCCTGGCTTATCCTCGCCGAACCGCTGACCCTGGCGATCGTCGGTGGGGCGGGGCTGGTGGTCGGCGGGGTCGTCGTCAGCCAGATGCCGCCGCGCGCGGCGTTCCGCATCTCTGCCCGGTAGACTGGGTGCGGTTGAGAGGGAGGTTCCGGTGATCGCCGACTACGTTCCGCTGCGCATCGACGACCTGTACAACGCGCCGCTCTCCACGATCCCCGGCCCGGTCCTTCCACCGGGCGGCGAGCAGCAGTTCCACGGCCTGCCGTTCCGCATCGGCACCGGCGAGCGCGCGCTCCTGCTGGCGGGCGGCACCGACCTCGCGACCGTGCACATCCCTCTCGGCGAGAGCGTGCGGACGATCGTGTTCCTCCAACGGCTGATCGATTCGCGCGTCCTGGAAGGCGGGCACCCAGGAGAACTGGTCGCGACGTACCGGATTCGACGCGGCGCCGGCTCGTTCGTGGACGTGCCGATTCGCGAACGGTTCGAGATCGGCGCGTCGATCGGCTGGGGACAGATCCCCTTCGCCTCGATGCCCGATGGGAAGCAGGAGCCCATCGCGCGGTGGCGCGGATCCTGGGGCGCGGCGGGTTACCGGCAGACAGAGGTGCGCGCGCCGTTCCAGGCGTATTTCCTCTGGTGCTGGCGCAACGATCGGCCGGACATCCCGATCGCCAGCATCGAGGTGATGCCGGCCGGACCACGCTTCGTCATCGCCGCGCTGACGCTGGGCGGGGTCGATGAGAACCCCCTCGTCCACCACGGCACGCTCCCGGTGCGCGTCGAGCTCAAGAACGAGGCGCTCGCGCGGAGGCCGCTGGACGGCGGAGATCGATCCGGGATCGAGATCCAGGTGGATCGTGGCGTGGCGGGGTATGCCTACCCGATCGCGACTCCGGACGCGGAGCCGTTTCTGGCCGACTCCATGGCGGGTTGGGGGGCGGCGCCGAATCCGGGCTCGTCACCGGCCTACGCTCAGGTCGCGGCGGCGCCTTCAGCGACCCTTGGCATCTCGTCGCGGGGCGACGCGATCGAGGCGGTGCGCTGGAGCGACCTCGCGCGGGAACGGACGATCGAGACGCCGCGTACCCGGATCCAGATCGTCGAGGAGGCGCGCAACTGGGTCGAGACCGTGGTTGTCGACGACGCGACCGGACTGCCGATCCCCTGCCGCGTCCATTTTCGGTCGCCCCATGGCGTGCCCTACCAGCCTCATGGCCACCACGCTCACGTCCACTCGAACCTGGACACCTGGCATATCGACGTGGGCGGCGACCTGCGCCTGGGCGAGATCACCTATGCCTACATCGATGGGACGTGCGCCGGGTGGCTTCCCCGGGGCGACGTCATCGTCGATGTCGCCCGTGGCTACGAATACCAGCCGCTGCGCGCTCGCGTCACCGTCGCGCCCGATCAACGACGGCTCGAACTGCGGCTCAAGCGGATCGCGGATATGAATGCCCGCCGCTGGTTCAGCGGCGATACGCACGTCCACTTCCTGTCCACCCAGGGGAGCCACTTCGAGGCTCGGGGCGAGGACCTGAACGTCGTCAACCTGCTCCTCTCACAGTGGGGCAACCTGTTCACCAACACGGAGGAGTTCACCGGCGAGCCGTCGATCTCACGAGACGGCAGATCCATCGTCTGGGCCACGCAGGAGAACCGCCAGCACCTCCTGGGCCACCTGACACTGCTTGGACTCCGGAAAGCCGTGTACCCCTGGTGCTCGGACGGTCCCAGCGAGGCGGAGCTCGGCGGTGCCCTGGAGACCACGCTCTCGGCGTGGGCAGACGCCTGCCACGCGCAGGGTGGGACGGTGGTGCTGCCGCACCTGCCCACCCCGAACGGTGAACCGGCGACGCTCATCGCCACCGGGCGCGTGGACGCCGTCGAGATGATCCGGATGGATCAGTACTACCACCAGGAGTATTACCGGTACCTCAACTCCGGCTATCGACTGCCGCTCGTCGGCGGGACCGACAAGATGTCCAGCGAAGTGGCGGTCGGCCAGTACCGCACCTACGTGCGGATCCCCGAGGGCGAGGAGTTCACGTACGAGAACTGGTGCGCGAACCTGCGGCGCGGGCGCACGATCCTCAGCGGCGGGCCGATCCTCACCTTCAGCGTCGATGGGCACGACGTGGGTGATACGCTGCGCCTACCCGCGGACGGCGGTACGGTTGAGGTCGTCGCCTCGGCGCACTCGACCATCCCGATTCACACGCTGCAGATCGTCGAGCGAGGCGCTGTGGTCGCCGAGACGGTGGACCTCAAGGGCGCGACCCACCTCGAGATCCGGACCCGCCTCCGTATCTCTGGCCATTCGTGGCTCTGCGCCCGCGCGTCCGGGCCCGACTACGGGGGCCTGCACCATCACGATGTCTGGCGGCGCGGGGTGTTCGCCCACACCTCCCCGATCTACGTGGCGACCGGTGGCGAGTGGCAGATGGTGCAGCGCGAGGGGTTGGAGTACATGCTCACGCTGGTCGATGGGAGCCTGCGCTATATCAGGGAGTTGAGTCCGCGGCGCCCCGTGGAGCGCGCCCTGCATCATCACGGCGAAGCCGATCATCAGGCATTCCTCGAACGGCCGTTCCTGGAGGCGCGTGAGGCGCTGCATCGGCGACTGCACGCGCTCCACGTGCCGCACTGAAACGGGGGAGGCACGTGCCTCCCCCGTCCGCTGACGCATCGACCGCCGGAGGGTTCACCGCACGGTGATGCCGCTGGCGCCGGACTCAATCGAGAGTTCGACCCGATTCGGGTTGGTGGCGAAGTCAGCGCTCTGGTAGGTGCTGCCGCCGATCGACGGGAAACGGCTCTCGTCGACCTCGATCGAACTCACCCCGCCCTGGTGTCGGATGCGGGCGGAGACGCCCGCGGGAACCTCCACCGTGATCCCCGCGGCGCCGCTCTGAATCCGCGCGTCGGTAACGCCCTGGGCCGGCATACGCACCCAGGTGGAACTCGCGCCGGTCTCGATGCGGAGGCGTGTCACCCGGAGTTCAGAGAGATCGAACTGGTTGTTGCTGGCACCGGCGCTGATCTCGAGACTCAAGGGGGTCTCACGGTTGAGCCAGATGTTGAGCGCCAGCGCGTCGATCTGGCGGAAGAACGGCACGACGTTCGGGCCGTCGAGCCGCGGCATGTCGAAGCGCAGATCGGCAGTGCCGTCGCGTAGCGTGTGCCGTACGCGCGGGTTCACCCCATCGGGGCCCGTGAAGCGCATGGCGCTCAACCGACCATCGCCGGCCGGCAGCGCCCCGATCGCGATCTGGCCGGCGCCGAACTCGACATCGACCGTCGCGGAACTGGCCCCGGCGAGCGCCTGTTCGAACTCCTGCGTGCGCGGCTCGCCAGAGCTCTGCCAGATTGTGAAGCGCGATCCCGCGGTGAGGGCGATCGCGCCGACGAGGAACAGCCCGGCCACGAGCGCGCCGAGGTAGAAGCCCCGGATCCGGCCGCGGAACAGGATCTCGATCCCGACAAGGACGAGGATGAGCGGCCAGAGGCGCCACAGGTTCGACCAGACGTTGGGCGGCAGATAGCCGAGGTTCTGCCCGAGGAAGACGAGGCCGATCGAGATCAGGATCAGCGGCCAGATCACGCTGCCCGATCGCACTCGACGGGGCGGCTGCTCCATCGAGGGCGCGGGGGACTGAGTTGCCTGTTCCATGAAGAGCTTTCCTCCGTAACGAAAAGTGATCGGGTTCAGCGCACGCGCCGGAAGAGCAGGAAACCGCCCACCGCGACCAGGACCAGCGGCCACATCGTCCCCCAGCTCCACCAGTGGAAGATGCCGGTCTGGCCGATCAGGAAGATCGCGCCGAGCAGAACCAGGAAGAGTCCGACGCCGACCTGGCGCTGCTCGGGGTTCTCCCGTGGTGGTACCGAGGACCAGGTCCGCATCGCCGGTTCCGCCGGCGCCCCGGGGGCGCCGGCCTCACCAGGCGAGCCTGTCGGCGGAGACCAGGACGAGGCGGCCGAGGCCGACGGATCGTCCGTCCCGGTGGTAGGCGCGGGTCCGGACGGGATCGGAGCCCCGGGGTCCTTCGGAACCACGAACCACATCACGATGTAGCCGAGGATCGCCGCGCCGCCCGTCACGACCGTCGCGCCTACCCAGATGAGCCGCATCAGTGTCGGGTCCATCTCGAAGTACTCGGCGAGTCCGCCGCAGACGCCGGACCACATCGCCTCGCGCGCACTGCGGTACAGGCGCTTGCCTCGCCAGTTGCCCTGTGTGTCGTACATTGTCGTGAACCTCCTGCGACGATTGGACGTGCGATGGCACGGGGAGGTTGCGGGGACTTTGCCCGCAACAATCGGGTTGGGGGCGGCGTCTGATTCCTATGGAGAGGAAGGGGGATGCCGGAGCCAAGCGCCGAGACCCTCTTCCGCGCGGGACGCGGCGACCGGGCCGCCATGGGGCGCCTGATCGCAGAACAGCAGACCTATATCTACAGCATCGCCATGTCGCTGCTGCGCAACCCCACCGACGCGGCCGACGCCACTCAGGAGACCTGTCTCCGGCTCATGCGATCGCTGTCCACCTTTCGCGGCGACACGCGCTTCACGACGTGGCTCTATCGGGTCGCGACCACCACCGCGCTGGACGTCGCGCGGCGCCGCGATGGAGTCGCCCTCTCGCTCGACCTGACGGACGCAGAGGACGACACCTCACCGGTGGCACGTCTCGTCGAACAGGACCCCCTGGTCGACCCGGAACAGAGGTTGGCCGCGCACGAACTGCGCGCCGGCGTGCGGCTGGCGCTTGCCGAACTTCCGGCCGCGCAGAGGCTCGCCCTTACCTTGCACTACTTCGACGATATGAAGTACGAAGAGATCGGCAGAGTGATGGGCGTGCCGGTCAACACCGTCAAGAGCCACATTCTCCGGGGAAAGGCGCGGCTGGCTACCTTGCTCGTCGCGCCGGGAGGTTGAGATGGACTGCGTGAACGTACGTCAGGCGCTCGCCATCCCCGCGGAAGGCGCCGCGGCCTCGGTTCAGGCGCATCTGGCTGGCTGCCCGGCGTGCGCCTCGTGGGCCCGGACGCTTCGAGAGGTCGACGAGGTGGCGCGCCCGGCACTGATCGTCGCGCCGCCGGCGGAGGTGGCGTTGCGCCTGGCCGAACTCGCGGCGGTCGCGCCCATCGTGACCAGAACCACGCCACATCGGTTCGGCCCGGAGTGGCTGCTCATCTCCGCGACGCTGGTCGCCCTGATCGCGGCGCAGGTGTACGCCCTCAGCCTCTGGGCCGGCAGCGCGATCGGACTCTCGATCGGGGACATCCCGGTCGCGTTGATCGTGCTGCTGGGGTCGCCCGGGCTGGGAGTGGGTACGATCGCTCGCCTCGCCCAGGACTATCTCGCCGGACTGGGGATGTGGTTGCTCCTCGGCGCCGCGCTCTGGGTGGCGACCGCCGAGCGACCCGTGGAGCGGCTCACTCGGGCGGTGGCAGCGCTGCGCGTGCCGTAGACCTGCAAGCCCGCGCGAGGTGAGCGCGGGCGACCTCCTCTTTCCGGCTCCCCGCCCAATCTCCCCCGCGAGGTGGTCACGGGCCTAGGATTCGGTCTGAAGCGGGTTCGGATCAGGAGTCGTTCCCATGGAAACGCACGGCGGCACCGCGACGGTCGAGGTCGCCGATCCATTCTCGCGTGGTCCGATGGGGGCGCGGCCAGCCGGCCGCAGGCTTCGATGGTGGTGGGTCGCCGTCGCCTTCGCGGTGGTGGTGCTGCTGATCGGAATCGGCGCAAGCGGCGGCGCGTTCGCGACGCCAACGCCTGCTCCCGCACCGACCGCCGTTCCCTACGATGCGCGGGGCAGAGTGGTGCCGATCCGTCAGGCGCGCGTGGCGACGCTTCAGGGCGGCATCGTGCGATCCGTCGGAACGACTCCCGGAGCACCCATCGCCGATCGCGCCGAGGTCGCGCGCGTCGAGTCAGCCGGCGGCGTCGAAGTTGTGGTGGCGCCTTTCGCGGGCACCGTCCTTGCCGTCAACCTCCACGTGGGAGATGGCGTCCTTCCCGGTACCGAAGTCGCACAGATCGGCGACCTCAGCGCGCTCCGGGTCGAGACGCTCGATGTCGACGAGTACCGCATCAGCCGACTCGTCCAGGGTCAGGGCGCGCTGGTGACGGTGGATGCCCTGGGCGAGCGCCGCGACCTGCGTGGCCGCGTCGCATCGGTGACGCTGACGCCGCGCGTCGCACCGAATGGCGATCAGCACTACCCTGTCGTCATCGCTCTGGAGGGCGGCTCGGCCGATCTCCGGCCTGGTATGTCGGCGCGCATCCGATTCGACGGGGAGGCGTCTGGCTGAACTCCGACATCGACGAGGTCGCGCCAGCCCAGACTCGGCTCGCGATCGCGCGGAAGCTTCCGGCTGCCGAGAGACCGGTTCGCGGCGGTCGCGCGCGGCGGGCGAAACCACTTCCGCCCACGGTGCGCTACCGTCTGGCGCGCTGGTCGGCGGAAGAGTTGATCCTCTTCGACGACGAGCGGCGCGAGTCGTGGATCCTCTATCCGCCCAGGTCGCTGTACGCGCGGCGCCGTGGGATTGTCGGGCGGGCCCTGGTGGTAGAACAGCGACCATGGGCACCCGAGAAGGTGCCGTTCGAGCACGTCGTGACCGTGACCGAAGGCTGCACCCGTCACGGAATGGAGTGCGCGGCGCGTCAGGCGATGGAGGCAGCAGTCCAGACGGGGTTCGACCCCTTCGCCTGACTCAGGGGTCACCGCGCTCGACCGCCACACGCCGTCCATCCCACAGCGAGGCGATCGCCGCGCTGGTGATCTCCACCGCGCGGAGGCCATCGATCCCATCGGCGCGGAACTGTGGCCCCCCGGCGACCGCGGCACCGAATGCCTCGACCTCGGCGACGAAATGATCGGGAACCGCGGCGCGCACCGTCCTGGTGCTCGTGCCCCCGTGCTCGTTCGGCGTCGTTACCTCGAGATGACCGTGACCGGCGTTCATGTCAACCGAGTCATACGCGACGACACGCCCGCGGCTGCCGTAGATGACGGCGTCGTTGCGCGAGAACGGGAACCGGCCCGAGCACATCATGTGGGCCTGGGCGCCGCCCTCGAACTCGAGGCAGATCTGGGAGAGGCGGTCGAGGGGTCGTTCGGCATTCTGGCCGTCGCTGAGCGCCGTCACTTTCGTGACCTCTCGGCCGATAAGGAAGCGGAGAGTGTCCATCACGTGGACTCCCATCCCCATCAGCGAACCACCACCGCCCATCATGCGGGCGTCGCTCTTCCAAGGACTATTCGGGATCGTGGACGGGACGAAGGAATGGAGGACGAACGCCGCCGTGGCGTAGACGACATCCCCGATCTCGCCGGCGGCGACGATGCGCGCCGCCTCCCTCAGGACGCTGTGATGGCGCATGTGGTAGCCCACGCCCAGGTGTCGCCCGTTCTCCCGGGCCGCGCGCACGATCGCCCGCGCCTCATCCGCCGAGACAGCCATCGGCTTCTCGACGATGAGGTGCTTACCCGCTCGGGCCGCCGCGATCGCGTGCTCGGCATGGAGAGCGTTCGGCGTGGAGATGAACACCGCATCGACGTCGCGGTCGCCGAGGGCCTCGGCAAGCGACTTGTAGGCCCGCTCGGCCCCGTGGCGCTCGGCGAAGGCCGCTCCTCGGGCAGGGTCCTGACTCCACACGCCGCGGAGCACGGCGTTCTTCGCCGCGTTCACCGCGGGCGCAATACGCAGTTCAGGATGGCGACCCGCGCCCAGCAGAGCCCAGCGAACTACATCACTCATAGCGGTATGATGCCACAGGTGGGACAGGCACAGCGCCGGCGCCCGGGCCGGGCAGTGACACGATGACGGATCGCCGCTCCGTCGCGTCGGGGGCGCCGTGGGAGGCGATCGTCGGCTACGCGCGGGCCGTGCGGGTGGGCGGCACCGTGCACGTCGCGGGGACGACCTCGGCCGATGCCGCGGGCAACGTCGTTGGGGAGGGGGATGCCGCCGCTCAGACGCGCGAGATCCTGCGCAAGATCGAGGCCGCGCTCGGGCAACTGGGAGCCTCCACGAACGACGTCGTGCGCACGCGCATCTTCGTGACCGATATCGATCGATGGGAGGAGATCGGGCGGGCGCATGGCGAATACTTCGGGTCGATTCGCCCGGCCGCGACGATGGTCCAGGTCTCTCGTCTGATCGACCCGCGGATGCTGGTAGAGATCGAAGTAGACGCGATCGTAGCGGCGGATCATCCCGCGCCCTAGGCCGGTGGACCTCGACGATCTGGTGCGAGTCCTGCTCGGCGGATCGGTCGGCGCACTCATCGGCGCCGGTGCGGGTGTCGTCGCGACGATCCTCGTCCTGCGCCGCCGAACGCCCGCATCACCGGCGGACGATCGCACCGCGCGAGGAACCGGAACTGGCGTGCCGCCACCATCGTACGCGCCGCTGATGGATCGGATCAGCCAGGTGATGATCGCCTACAGCGACTTGATCGACGCCGCAAACGCGGCCGATCGCGCGGCAATGGATGCAGCGGCGGACCGTATGCGCCGTGCCTCGTCGCTGGTGGCGGAGGAGAGCGGTGTGACAGACAGCGTGGTGCGCGCCGCCCTGCGCGATCTGGTCACCTTTCTCGAGGAGACCAGGACGCGCATCGACGCACGCCTCACCTCCGACCGACCCGACACGGCCGCGGGAGAGTTGCGAGTCCGGGCTCCGGCGCTCGCCGAGGCGGTGGCCCGGCTGAATCAGGCAATGGCGCAGCGGCGCGGTTAGTCAGTCGCCACCATCGAAAATCACGCGTGACCCCTGCGGATCGATCGCGATATCGAGCTCGCGTGGGGTGTCGAGCGCGGTGCGGACCGCATCCTGTCGTTCCGGGGCGCAGTAGAGCAGGAGGAAGCCCCCGCCCCCCGCGCCGGTCACCTTGCCGCCGAGGGCACCCGCCGCCAGAGCGCGGCGATACATCTCGTCGATGGCATCGTTGGAGACACCGCTGGCGAGCCCTTTCTTGAGTCGCCAGGAGGCGTCGAGCAGTCGGCCCAGTTCGTCCACTCTCCCAGAGGTCAGCGCGGCACGCGCCTCCCGGGCGAGATCGCACAGATCGGTGAGCGACGCGAAGTTCTCCTCCGCGCGCTGATTCTGCTCGGTAAGCACGGCGCTGGAGCGCCGCTGCTGGCCCGTATAGAGGAGCATCAGATGATCCTCCAGACGCCGCTGCGTCGCGCCCGCGAGGACGATACCGTCGATACCCACCGACTCATCGGTCCGAAACTCGTAGACCCGGAGCCCGCCGAAAGCGCTCGCGTACTGATCCTGCTTCCCGATCGGTCGCCCGAGGACATCGATTTCGATCGTGCAGGCCTCTTCCGCCAGTTGCTGTCGCGAGGGGAGATGGCCCTGGTACACGTAGAACGCGTGAAGGAGGGCGACGAGGATCGCCGAGGATGACCCCAGGCCGGTACCCTCGGCGGGAACGTCGGCCAGCGTCGTTACCTCGACCCCGCCCCGCACACCCGTCCGCCGCATGGCTTCCCGAACGAGATCGTGTCGCAGGTCATCGACGGTCGCGACGATCTCCTTGCGTGAGTAGTTCACGTAGATCATGTCGTCGAATCGGCGTTTGACGATCGCGAACACGTACTTGTCGATGGCCGCGTTGAGGCACAGGCCCGGCGAGTGCGCGTAGTAACTGCGAAGGTCCGACCCACCGCCCAGGAGACCGATCCGCAGCGGCGCCCGGGTGATGATCATCGTGTGACTTGACTGTAACACCCACCTCGGACGGCCGGATCGGCGCGTCGGCGGTGATCAGGAGCCTCCCGGCCCGGACGCGCCTACACTCGCGGGTGTCTGTGATCTGCCTGCCGGGGGATCTGCCCCCGCGATGAGAAGCCTGTGACCGCGCGCGCCCGCTGGGGCATCGCGTTCGCCGCCGTCGCGATCGTGGCGATTCTTGGCGCGACGATTCCCGCGCTCCAGGTCGCGCGGGACGCCCGCTCCGTGCTCGCGCTGGCCGGTGACGGGCGCCTGTCTGTCGGCCAGGATCGACCGCCGGCGTGTCTCCTCTCCGTAGGTCCCGGCACGGGTTCCGACCCGGTCGGCGGCGTCGGCGAGGCATGCGCGGCCCTGGGCCGTCTGCATACGACCGCGCAGCCGATATTCCTCGTGCTGGGGCCGCTCGGACTCGTGCCCGGATTCGGTGGTGCCGAGCAGATACCGGCGCTGATGGATGTGGCCGTCGGGTTCTGCCGCGCCGCAAGGATCGCGCAATCGCTGCTGCCGGAACTGGACGCCGCGCCGGGTTCGTCCGGCGAACGGGTGCTGGCGCTCGCGCGCCGCCGGAGTTCGGACCTTCGGAAGCTCGCCGACGAGTTGAACAACGCGCTGGAGATCGAAGCGCGCCTGGATGAAAGCCGTTTCACGGGCGTCCTCGCTCCGGCGGGTTCGGCCGTGCGACGTCTCCGGGCACTGCGCCCGGCGATCGAGACCGCGCGCGATGCCGCGCACGACGCCGAGGCGATCGTCGCGGAGGCGCTCGGCGCCGACGGACCACGGACCTACCTCATTCTGGGTCAGAACAACGAAGAACTCCGGGCGACCGGCGGCTTCATCGGCACGATCGGGGTGATGACGGTCGATCGCGGCCGCATCCTGCGGTCGGATTTCCGCTCGAGCTACGACTGGGACGGCACGACCGAGTACGCGCAGCCCCCGCCCGCGCCCCTGATGCAGTACATGGGGTTCGCCCGGTGGTACATGCGGGACGCGAACTGGTGGATCGACTACCAGGAGAGCGCCCGCGAGATCCGCAGGTTCTGGTCCGAGAGTCAGGGTGGCACGATTCACGGGGTCATCGCGGTCGACCGCGGGGCGCTCGACCTGGTCCTCGGGGCTCTGGGCGGCGTGGACGTCCCGGAACTCGGTGGATTCGTGACCGCCGCGCAGGCGACGGAGTCGCTCGACCGGCAGCGCCGTCAGGTCGCGGTCCAGCGGAATCACGCGGCGTACCACGAGACGAAGACGGCGCTGCTCAACGCGCTGAGCAAGGCGATCATGGCCCGCGCGCTGCTGGACCCGCCGGCGGACGCTCTGCCCGCGATCGGAGCGTCGCTGATCTGCGGGCTGGAGACGAAGCACATCCTGCTCAACTTCGCGCACCCCGGCCTCGCCTCGCTGATCTCGGGCGTCGGCTGGGACGGACGGGTGGCCGCGCAATCGGGTGACGTCCTCGCGATCGTGGACACAAGCGTCTCGTACGGCAAGACCGCGCCATACCTTCGGAAATCCGCCGTGTATCGACGCGCCCCCGACGGCAGCGTAGCCCTCACCGTGCGGTACGAGAACGGCTATACGCCCGTGCCGGGAGGACAGTGGGACCCGCTTGTCGATGGAACGTTCTTCGACTGGCGGGCCGGTGTCTTCCGTCGCGTTCAGGGTGCCTGGGTCGGGTTCATCCGGATTCTGCTGCCGCCGGGCACAACGGTGGGCGACTGGACGGGGTGGGACGACCGGGTGACGCGTCTTCCCGACGAGGGCGGACTCCTCACGATGGGCGGGCCAATCCTGGTGTATCCGGGACAGGCCCACCAGGTGACACTCTCCTATCGGCTGCCAGTCGAAATCCGGGCGAGTCCGCTGCAAGTTATCGCTCAGGCGGGCGGCATCGCTTACGATCTCCACGTCCTGTATCCCTCGGGTCCGGCGGTGCACCGCACGATCGCGGACCGAGATACCGTCGTGACGGCGGGTTAGCCCTAAGGTCATATCGCCGCCAGAGGGCCGAGACCGCTACCCTTTTCGTGGAGGCTCTGGCGAGGATTTTGAAGCACATCCTACGGCGATTCATCGTGCTGGCGGCTGTCGCCAGTCTCAGCGCTCTTCCCGTTCTGCCCTCCAGCGTGTACGGCCAGACCGTGCCCCGCCTGCCCCCACCGGCACCGCCCGCGCAACCCTCGCTGCCGCCGCCATCGCAGCCGGCTCCATCGCAGCCGGGGAGCCCGCCCGCGGCGCCGACGCCGACGCCACCCTTCCTTCCCGCACCGGTGATTGTCGTGACGCCCATCCCGGTACCCGCGACCCCCGTCGGCGGATCTCCGACCGGAGCACCCGCTGTCGCGCCGGCACCTGCTCCCCAGCCCACGCCCGTAGGGCTCGTCCCGCTCACGGAAGACGCCGCACGCGTCAGCTTTGTCTCCGTCGGTGGCGAATTGATCGACGTGTTCGTTCCGCTGGAACTCCTCCAGCGACTGCTCGGCACCGGTGGTTCGGGCCGGCCGCAGCTTGCCTTCACGCCCGGCGTGATCGTTGCGCCCTCGGCCGCGCCACCTGGCGCGAGCCTCGGCCCGGCGATCAGCCTCCAGATCACCGATCCAGGGGTCGATCCCGATCAGATCGGCATCCTCACCAGCACGGTGGACATCGTGGTGTCGATCATCGGTTCGTCGGGCATCCAGGGTTCGCGGGTCGGTTGGCTGCGGCCGACCTATCGCGCCGACGGATCGATCGACGGCTTCACGCGGCCGCACGTCATCCTCGATGTCGATCGCGGGACGCTGACCATCCGGCTGCCCGCCGCGGATCTCCTTCACGGCGTCGTCCTGGTGCCCGCCACATACAGCACGGCCGAGCCACCCAGATCGCTCGCCCAGCAGGTCACCCCGGCACTGGTGATCGACAATCCGCCTGCCCCATCGTTCAACTGGATCGACCCGACCGGAAAACCAACCGTCCCCTTCTGACCGGGCCGCGTTGACGGCCAGCGTCGTGGCAGTCGCCATACCATACGGCCGTGCGGGCGCTCGCTCACCTGCTGGTCGTGACCGGACTCGCGGCAACGGTATTGGTCGCCTGTGGGCGCACGCTCGCGGGTGCGCCATCGGTCCCGGAACCAATCCGGCCCGCGGCGATCCTCGCGCCGCCGAGCCCGACAGCGCCGCTCCCCGTCCCCACGATCGGCCCGCCGCGCGTGCCCACCGCTCTCCCCATCTCGGTCTCCCGCGCGAGCACGCCGACCGTCCAGGCGCTCCCCACGGCCGCGGACGCCCGCATCGCACCACGCGTCCCTCCCGCGACGCCGACGCCGCTCGGAGCGCTCCAGGCACCCCGACCACCCGCGGGGCCGCTGCCCGCGGGCGATCTGCGTTGGATTCCGGTCCCCTATCGCTCGCAGTTCGACGGCAACCCGTATGAGGACAGCGACTGCGGTCCGGCATCCCTCTCCATGGTCCTGGCGGCGTTCGGGAAGACCGTCACAGCGATCGAAGTGCGCGGCCTGGTGAATCAACTGCAGGGCACCCACGGCGTGTACGACGCGGGCACGGCGATCGAGAACCTGGCCGAGATCGGGCGGCGCCACGGGTTGAGGCCGTATGGACTCGAGGAACCCGGCGGAGGCTTCCGGGCCTGGAATCTGGCCGCTGTCCGTGAGGCCATCGATTCCGGGAATCCCGTTATTCCTCAGGTCTGGTACCGCGGTCTGCCGGATCGACGGGAACGACCGTACAACGGCGATCACTACATCGTGATCACCGGCTACGTGGGCGACGCGTTCATCTACAACGATCCGGTCGATCGCGACGCGCCGGGGAACGCGCGGGTTATGAGCGCGGCGCAGCTGGACCTCGCCTGGCGCAATGGCGATTTCCCGTATGCTGCCGTGGCTTTCGCCGGGCCCGCGGAGAGACCGGCGCTGGCGGCGCGTATCATCCCCCGTCCCTGACGGGCCAAGGAGATCACGTTGCACATCGGCGAACAGCTCGGCGACCTTTCGGACCGCAAACTGGCGTGGGTGGCGCAACTGGGCGTCGAGCATGTGGCCGTGAACACCACCGCGGGCACCGGCATCCAGAACGACGATGGGACGTGGAATGCCGCACCCATCAGGGCGTTGATGAACCGGTTACGCCGGGGGTTCGGCCTGAGCGCCGACGTTCTGAACCTGGGCATCGAGGCCGTCTACTACGAGAGGTCCCGGTTCCCCGCGCTCTGGACCGGATTGGCCGGCCGCGACGCGCAGATCGCGACGATCGTGCAGAACATCCGCGCCGCCGGGGAGGCTGGCGTCCCCTGCCTCAAGTACAACTGCAACATCATCGGCATCCTGCGCACGGGCCGCTCCGTCGGTCGTGGCGGCGCCACCTACAGCCACTTCGACGTGGGGAAGTGGCAGGATCACTCGCTGACCCCGCTGGGCGCGCTGACCGAGGCCCAGATGTGGGACAACGTCGCCTACGTTCTCGAACGGATAGTCCCCGCGGCCGAGGAGGCGGGCGTGCGCCTTGCGGTGCATCCCCACGATCCGGCGCTCCCGCGCGGCACGGGGCTCCGCGGCATCCATTCGCTACTCGGCACGGTTGCGGGGATGAAGAAGTGGATATCGCTATACCCGAGCCGCGTCAACGGCTTCAACTTCTGCCAGGGGACCGTTGCCGAGATGTGCGATGACCCGGCACGCGAGGTCCCCGAGGCTATCCGCGATTTCGGGGCAGACGGCCGCATCTTCATGGTCCACTTTCGGAATATCCGCGGTGGCTACATGAACTTCGATGAGGTGTACCCGGACAACGGTGACGTCGATTTCGTCGATGCGATCCGCATCTACGACGAGATTGGCTACGACGGAATGCTCTGCCCGGATCACGTTCCCCAATCGGAGAGCGATCAGGACAACGAACGGCAGCATTCCTATGCGCTGGGATACACCCGCGGGCTCATCGACTCCCGGAGGAGAGGGCGGCGGTGAGGGGGTCCGGGAAGCGGGTCCGCCGCTCCCGACTCGCCGGCCCTACCCGATGCGATCCGCCCTGTGGGCGGCGACGAAGTCCCGGCCTGCCTCAAGCACCCATTCGTGCAGGTTGATTCCGACCGTCAGGTCGCTCGCGACGACCTTGCCAGCGGCACGCGTCCGCCGCTCGGCGTCATCCGTGAGGCGCACGCGCTCGGGGTGATCCGGCTGGTTCGGATACCCGAGTGAGGCGCTGAAATCGTTGGGGCCACCCGTAATGCCGGTGAGTCCGGGCACGGCCAGGATCTCGTCCAGATGGTCGTACCCGGCCTTCGTCTCGATCTGCGCGAACGAGAGGACGTTCTCGTTGGCCCAACGCGAGAATCCATCGCGGGAGCCGAAGCGCTCGACGTAGAGAGCCGCGTCGTTGAAGAAAGAACCGCGCCCCCACCCCCACGATCGCGTCCCCTCCGGCGGATAGAGACAGGCGTTTGCGAGCGCGCGGGCCTGGGCGGCGGACTCGACGCGCGGACCCGTGATCCCCTGCACCCCGCGGTCGAGCCACAGGTTGATCATCGCCGGCTCCACCCAGGGGACGCGGGCCACCACCGTCAGCCCGCAACCATCGGCGACCCGGCACATCAGGTCGACGCTCTCCGGTCCGAATGCGCCGTGTTCGCCATCGAGGCTGATCGCGTCGAACCCCGCCTGAGCGGCAAGTTCGACGATCTCAGCGGTGGGAAAGGAGAGCAGGATCGTCAGCGCCTTCAGGCCCTGACGATTCTTTCGGAGAATGGTGTTCTCTCGCATCGCGGCGGCAGTATACCGGCCCCGGACACGGGCGGCCTCACACTGATGGGCGCCAGCCACGCGGATCGGCGGCCGACTATGCTCCGGCCCCCGTGCCGTTCGCGATCGCATTGCTGCCGCTGGGGATCGCGGTCGGATGGATCGTCGTGCTACGGCGATCCTCGATGGGCGGTGCGGCGGCCGGGCTCACGACAGCCCTGATCCTGGTCGCGCTGGAACCCGGCTACGGCCTCGGCACAGATCAGATCTGGCTGGGGTTGCTGCGTGGAGCTCTCGTGGCCTCCATCGTGGCGTATGTGCTGTTCTTCGGCGTGCTTCTGGCTCGCCTGATGAGCGGTGGAGGCGGAGAAGCGCGGCTTGCCGGTCTCCTGTCGCACCTTCCCGGCGATCGCGCCGTCCGGGCGATGATCCTGGCGATCCCGATCGGCGCGTTCTTTGAGTCGGTGAGCGGGTTCGGCGTAGGAGTCGCCGTGGTGGGGCCGCTCCTCGCGGGTCTGGGGCTCGCGCCGAGGCAGGTGGGCATCCTCGCGCTGCTCTCGCAGAATGCGGTGCCATGGGGTGCGGCGGCGGTGGGAGTCGTCTTCAGTGCCGCACTCACCGGACTACCTCTGATCGATATCAGCGTCGGGTGCACGCTGCTCCTCGCGCTGGCGCTCCCGCTGTATCCGTTGACGGCGCTCGGTGTCGCGGGCGGTCGCCCTGCGCTGGGGCGCCACGGCGTGCTCGCAGTGGGCATCGGCGCGGGTATGGCGGCCGCGACCTATGTTGGCGCGCAGGTCGCCGGGACCGAACTGGCGATCGTCGTGGGTGGTCCGCTCGTCGCGATAGGCGCGATCGCCGTGACTGCGCTGACACGCGGGCGTCCTGATGATGATCTGATCGCATCGGGGTGGCACGCCGTGCGCGGAGCGACTCCGGCACTCATCCCCTTCGCGACCCTGGTCGCCGTGATGCTGTCCAGCCGCGCGATCGAGCCGCTCCACCGCTGGCTGGGGGATCGCGCGGTGGTGGAGGTCGCCCCGGTCGCGTTCCGGCTGCCGATCCTCCAGAGCGCGGGCACCGCGCTGGCGATCGCCTGCCTCGTCGCCGTCGTCACGCTGCGGGTACCGCGTGCGACCGTCGTCGCTCAGATCGGTCGGTCGTTCGCCCTCTGGACGCGATCGACGGTCACACTCGTCTGTTTCACCGCGATGGCAGAACTGATGTTGCGTTCGGGAATGACGACCGCGATCGCGGAGACGCTGGCGAACAACCTGTTGGGGAACTACGCGATCGCGGCGCCGATTCTCGGCGGATTGAGCGGCTTCCTCACCGGATCGAACGCCGGTGGCACGGCCATGCTGCTGTCTCTGCAGGTGCAGGCTGCCGAACGAGCGGGACTGCCGATCCTTATCGTGGTCGCGGCCCAGAACGCCGCCGCGTCCGCATTCAGCATGGCGTCGCCCGGGCGGGTTGTCCTCGCCGCGGCGCTCAGCGGCGAGCGGGATGCGGAGGGTTCGCTGATGCGTTTCGGCGCGGCCCTCTGTTCGGCGGTCCTTCTCCTGATGATCGTGGCGATACTCCTCTGGCTGAGGCTCGCTGCCTGACCTTGGGCCCGTCCGGAAGTCGGGCGAGTCGCCGCGAAATCACTACACTTTCGATCGATCGCTCCCGTCCGGGAGTTCAGTGCGCGCGCGGTGCGCTCGTGCGCCCGCCGACGTTCGGAGGCCTCGACGTGCTCCGCCTGACGCAACTGGTCAAGAACTTCGGCGACCGCGCGATCTTGCGCGGGGTCAACCTCGCTCTGTCGGCGGGCGAGAAGGTGGCTCTCGTCGGGCCAAACGGCGTCGGCAAGACCACGCTGATGCGCATCATCGTCGGCGAGGAGACGGCCGATGGCGGGGTGCGCCGCATCGACGCGAACTGGACGCTCGGCTTCTTGCCGCAGGACGCGGGCGTGCGCAGCAATCGCGCGCTGTGGGACGAGATGTTCGCCGCGTTCCCCGAACTGCTGGCGGTGAACGCGGCGCTGCGCGAGGTCGAGGCGGCGATGGCCGAAGCCAGCGGTGATGAGCTCGATCGACTCGTGACCCAGCAGTCCGATCTCTTCGAAGACTTCGAGCGGCTGAACGGCTACACAGTCGAGGCAGATGCCCACGCAGTCCTCGCTGGACTCGGATTCACCGAGAGCGATTACACCAAGAAGGCGCTCGAGTTCTCCGGCGGCTGGCAGATGCGCATCGCGCTGGCAAAGCTCCTCGTGCGCCGCCCGGACGTGATCTTGCTGGACGAACCCACGAACCATCTCGACGCGCGCGCCGTCACCTGGCTCGAGGGATACCTCGGCGAGTATCCGGGTGCCGCCATCATCGTCTCCCACGATCGGCACTTCCTCGACCGGGTGATCAGCCGGGTCATCGAACTCGAGGAGGGCGTCCTCGTCGAATACAACGGGAACTACACGGCGTTCGAGGCCGAGAAGAAGCGACGTGCCGAGGCGCGCGCGAACGCCTACGCGCGGCAGCAGAAGTTCATCAAGCGGCAGCAGGAGTTCATCAACCGCTTCCGGTCCAATGCTCGGCGCGCTTCGCTGGTCAAGTCGCGCGAGCGACTTCTCGCCCGCCTGATCCGAGAGGCGGCACCTCCCTCGGAACAGAACGCGATGAAGCTGCGGTTCGCTGAGGCGCGCCCGATGCCCGCGGAGATCATCAACGCCGAGAGCGTCGCGAGGGCGTATGGCGACCGCACGGTGATCTCCGGCGTCGATCTGCGCATCATTCCCGGTCAGCGGGTCGCGTTCGTCGGCCCAAACGGTGCCGGCAAGTCCACGCTCCTGCGCGTGCTCGCCGGGATCGAGGAACCGACCGAAGGGTCAGTGAAGCGGGCGACCATCGCTTATTTCGCGCAGGATCAGAGTCAGACGCTCGATGAGAGCCGTACCGTGCTCGCCGAGGTGATGGCGAACGCGCCTGCCGACTGGGGGGATGAGCGCGCGCGCGGACTGCTCGGCCGCTTTCAGTACTCGCGTGAGACGGTCCGCAAGCAGATCGCGACCCTGTCGGGCGGCGAGCGCAGCCGCCTATCGCTGGCGAAGATGCTCCTCAAGCCCGTGCACGGCCTGGTCATGGATGAGCCCACCAACCACCTCGACCGCACGACCCGACAGTCGCTCATCGAGGCCCTGAAGGAATTCAAGGGCGCGATCCTCTTCGCATCGCACGATCCGGAACTCCTCGAGGCGCTGGCGACGCACGTCCTCGACATCCGTGACGGGCGGGCCACGCTCCACACCAGCGACTACGCGGGCTTCAAGAAACGGATCGAGGAACTCGTGGAGGAGGCGGCCGCCGACGCCGAGGAGGATCCCCGCGTGATCGCCCTCGAAGAGGAGATCGAACTGCTCGAGGAGCGGCGCGAGGCGATCGAGGATGCGCTCCAGGCCCTCCAGGGCGAGGCGAAACTGGCATCCCAGCGCGAGCATGCCGAGGTCAAGTCCCGCCTGGCGAAGGCCGAGGCGGAACTCGAGGCGCTCGCGCTGGCGACCGCCTGACGGCAGTCCTCGTGGGGACCGGCGGTCAGAGAGGGCCGGGTCGACGCGCATGAGACCCGGAGTCGTCGGTTACATCCCCTCGGACCCCGCGGAGATCACCCCGATGCTGGCGCGCTCCATCCGCGAGCTCGGCTACACGGGGGTGACCGTGCGCGTGGCCGATCCGCTCGACGCCCGCGAGGCTCCGCTCCGGGACGCGGGAACGATCCTGCGCGACGCCGGAGTGGAGGTCGTGCAGTGCAACCCGCAGTACGAGATGCTGGTCGATCCGATCGACGCGCGACGGGAGCTCGGGATCCGACAACTGCGCGCCGCGGCACGCTGCTCGCACCTGCTCGGCGCGCACACGATCTACGTGCGGCCCGGATCGGTCAGTCCGGCTGGTCCATGGAAACCGCACCCCGAGAACACCCGATTGCGCACGATCGAGCGGTTGCTCGCGAGTCTGCGCGCCGTGGCGCCCGCGGGAGAGGATGTGGGCATTCCGTTCGCGCTGGAGGGGGCCGACTGCTCGCCCCTCGATACACCGGAGCGCATCCGCGATGTGCTCGAAGCAGTTGGTTCACCGGCGATGCGCTTCAACGCCGACCCGGTGAACCTGGTGGGCTCTCTTGAGGACCTGTACGACAACGCGGCGCTCACGAACAGATTGTTCGATCTCTGCGAACGCTGGATCGTGGCCGCCCACGTCAAGGACATCACCTACATCGAGAGCCTCACCGTGCATCTCGAGGAGGTACCGCTCGGTGAGGGGATCTTCGACCAGGCGACCTTCGCGCGGCGATTCGAGGACGCGTGCCCGGATGGATACTTCATGCTCGAGCACCTTCCGGACGCGGCGTACCCGCGCGCGAAGGCAAATCTCGATGGAGTGCTGGCCGCGACAGGCATCGCCTGGCGCATCTGATACCGACCTGTAAGCACAGTTGCCTAATCCGCAGCATAAGGATGTACGGCGGCGTTCGGCGGCGGATAGCATAGCTGCGATGAATGGATCGGTCTGGTGGATGTGGGCAGTGGCCGCGGTCGTCCTCGCGCTTGGCGAACTCGCCGCGCCCGGAGCCTTCTACATGCTGCTCCTGGGCTGCGCCGCGGTGATCGTCGCCGCGGCGGCGGGGTTTGGCCTGCTGCCGGGCATCGTCGAGCAGATCCTGCTCTTCACGATCGCATCGGCGATCCTCCTCTTCTTCGTCCGTGGCGTCATCGCGGCGCGCCTTCGCCCGCTCGGGGGGCCGATCGTCTCCGACCCGGCCGGTGAGACGGTGCGCGCCATCGGCGACATTCCCGCTGGCGATCGCGGTCAGGTCCTCATGCGAGGCACCGTCTGGATCGCGCGCAATGTCGGCGAGGAGCCGATTCAGGCCGATGCCGATTGCCAGGTGCTGGCCATGGAGGGTATCGAACTGAGGGTACGCGCCGGTTGAACCTGGCTGAGGAGGGAAGTCCGTGGAAGCTCTGATCGTTCCCATCGCGCTGCTGATCCTGGCGGTCATCGTCGTCATCCGCACCGCGGTGGTCGTGCCGCAGCAGGAGGCATATGTCGTGGAGCGGCTGGGGAAGTACCACCAGACCCTCCAGGCGGGGTTCCACATCCTGGTCCCATTCGTGGACGCGATCACCTATCGGCACACGCTGAAGGAGATCGCGATCGACGTGCCGGAGCAGATCTGCATCACGCGGGATAACGTCCAGGTCCACGTCGACGGCATCCTCTACATCCAGGTGCTCGATCCGGCGCGCGCGTCCTACGGCATCTCGAACTACCAGTTCGCGATCGTCCAACTGGCGCAGACGACACTTCGCAGCGAGATCGGCAAGATCGAGCTCGACCGCACATTCGAGGAGAGGAGCCGGATCAACTTCCTCGTTGTCAGCGAACTGGACAAGGCGACCGAGCCGTGGGGCGTCAAGGTGCTGCGCTACGAGATCCGGAACATCACTCCGCCACACGACGTCCTCCAGGCCATGGAGAAGCAGATGCGCGCGGAGCGGGAGAAGCGCGCGGTCATCCTGCAGTCGGAAGGCCAGCGCGATGCCGTGATCAACGCCGCCGAGGGCGACAAGCAGCAGGTCATCAAGGCATCCGAGGCGACACGACAGAAGCAGGTCAACGAGGCCGAGGGTCACGCCGCGGCGATCCTCGCCATCGCGACCGCGACCGCGGAGGGGATCCGGCAGGTCGCCTCGGCAATCCAGTCGCAGGGTGGTACCGAGGCAGTGCAGTTGCGCGTCGCCGAGCAATACATCACCGAGTTCGGCAAGTTGGCGCAGGCGGGCAATACCCTGATTGTCCCCGCGAGCATCAGCGACGTCGGCGGGATGATCGCCTCGGCGATGTCGGTGATGCAGAAGGCCTCTGGTGCGAACGGCGGGACCACCTCGCGCGGCTGAGGTCGCGGACCACGGCGGCGTGAGGTGCGGCGCGTCCTCCGCCGCCGCCTACTGCACGATGTACTCGCGCAGGAAGACCTCCTCGACCGGAGCCTTTGGCAGGATGCTGTTGACCGCGTCGCGCACGGTTTGCTTGAGTCGGGCCTTCCCTTCCTCGCCCTTGATCTGCTCGTAGCCCAGCGAGCCCATCGCCTGGTTCACCGTATCGCGCACCAGCGACTCGGTGGGATTCAGACCCGACGGGGCGCGGGGGATTCCCGATTGTGCGCCCTCACGCACCGGCGTCGGCGTACGGCGCGCCGCCTCCACCGCCTGGGGCGGCGCATCGGCCTCTCGCATGCGCAGAGTGAATGTCCCGCGCGCCTGCCGCCCATCCGGCAAGCTCGAGATCAGGTTGACGATCTCGAGGTCGACCGTTGGCGGCGTACCGTCACCCGCCGATGCCGAGGGCGCGGTTGGGGCGAAGATGCGGAAGTTGCCCGGTCCGAGCGCGGCGACGAATGCGGCAACGACGATCGACATCGTCACCACCGCGATGAGAATGGCGAGCCCAACCTCGCGGATGTCGCGCCAGCCACCGTCCGCAAGTCGGCGCTGGATGGTCCGTCGCCCGACGCGGAAGTCCTGACCCGGTCCGGCGTTTGTTGGCAGGCGCGCCACCCTTCGATTCTACGGCCGTTTCTCCTCCACGCCGCGGATTGCCTGAGAGGTGAGGAGAGCGGCACCGAGGATGAGAACGCCGAGGGCGAGAACCCCGACGCGATCGGACAGGACCGCGATCGGATCGATACGCGGGAGCACCGTGAATCGGAAGTTCCCCTCGTTGTACTCACCGTCGTTCGCTGAGACGGTCTTCCAGATCGCCCGATACGTGCCCGGCGGCAGGCGGCGAACCGCCGCCCGAAGCGCCTGTGATCCATCGGCGACCGATTCGCCGATCGGAATCGGCTGGTCGGTCGAATTGAGCAGCGAGAGCGAACTCCCCGGCATCACGATGGGCAGATCGAAGGCAGCGACGATCTCTCGCGGCGGCTCGGCCAGCAATGCTCCTTCGGCGGGCTCCGATCGATCGAGCAGCACATGATGCGCCGAGGTGTTTGCGGGCAGGAGTGCGAAGAGCCACAGGAGTGTCAGGAGGGCGAACGACCTCATCGCCAGGGCTGCGCCGATCGCCCGCTCTGCAGTTGCGGGCGAAACGGCCGTGCCTCGATCCGGCCGATGTCGAGATCGACGCCAAGACCCGGTGCGGTCGGTACCGTCACCGCGCCGTCGGCGCGGCGGAACGGCTCGGTCGAACAGATCTCGTCGCGCAGGGCGCGATCGTCTTCCATGTCTTCGAGGATCAGGAAGTTGGGGATGCTCGCGGCCAGATGCACGCTCATGGCGTACATGATCGGGCCGCCCGGCACGTGGGGTGCGATCGGTCGATAGTACGTATCGGCGAAACTCGCGATCTTCCGCCACTCGGTGATCCCTCCGGCGTGCATCGCATCGGGCTGGTAGACGTCCACGGCGCCGGTCTCGAGGAGTTCACGGAACTCCCAGCGTGCGAGAAGCCGCTCGCCACATGCGATCGGCACCGGGAGTTCCCGCTTCAACTGCGCCATCGCGCGTGCGTTCTCGAATCCGATGGGCTCCTCGAACCAGAGTGGCCGATACGGGGCGAGCAGGTGGCCGAAGCGGACCGCGGTGCGATGCGTGAAGGACTCGCCGCACTCGATGGCGATGTCCACGTCCTGCCCGGCGGCATCGCGCGCCGCGGCCATGAGCGAGCGACCACGCTCCATGGCGCGCGACTCATTCTCTGCCAGATCGGTACCGCGCACCGGGCTCCATTTGAACGCCGTGTAGCCCCGGCGCACGGCCTCCTCCGCCCCGCGGGCAGCATCGTCGGGCGTCCGGGCGCCGGTGAGCCAGTGACTGGCGTACACGCGCAGCCGATCGCGCAGTGGTCCGCCCAGGAGACGGCAGAGGGGTACGCCCAGTCGCTTGCCCTCGATGTCCCAGAGCGCTCCGTCGAGACCCGCCAGAGCGGTCATCAGAATCGCGCCGCCGCGCCAGCGCCAGCCGTGGTACAGGCGGTACCAGTGCGCTTCGACGCCGGACGGATCGCGACCGATCAGATCCGCGGCCATCTCGTGGATCGCCGTCTCCACCGAACGGGTGCTGCCGTGGAGAGATGCCTCGCCCCAGCCGTACAGTCCCGGCTGGTCGGTCTCGATCCGCACGAATAGCCAGTTGACCCAGTTCGCCCACATCGCGAAGGTCCGGACGCGTGTGATCCTGGTCATTGGACGGGAACTCGCGGCCTCAGGCCGGGGCGGCCGCGATCAACTCCCGCGCGTAAGCGGCACCGCGCACATCCTGGCTCAACTGATCGCCCGAGTTCGCCCCCTCGATCGACATGTAGCCGTCGTACCCCGCCGAGACCATTGCCGATACCGCGAATCGGTAGTCGATGTCGCCATCCGGGAGCGGGACGCGCAGATACACCGCCTTCTCGATCTTCTCGAAGTGGACGCGTTTGAGGTTCTTGCAGTGCCAGTACGTCGAGCGCGGCGCGAGCGCGACGATCGCGGCCTCGCACGTCTCCTCCGGGTAGTCGAAGTGCCAGAAGATGTTTCCCAGGTCCGGATTGACGCCCACGTTGGGCAGGCCGATGAGATCGAGAAGGTGTAGTCCCGACCATGAGTTGTCCGCGATCGAACCCTGGTGGATCTCGATCGCGAGTTTCAGACCGCGGTCGGCACACTGCTGGCCGATCGTACGGAGGTGGCGCGCCGTCTCCACGAAGTCGGCTTCCGTCGCGTAGCGGCTCGCGCCCTGCGAGACCGGTTCACCGCGGCGCTCCGCGCCGGGACCGTTCGCCAGCGTTGCCGGCGTCACGATAGTCGTGTTCACCACCTGGGCTCCGATCCAGGACGCGTAATCGACGACCTTTGCCATCCGCTCGCGGACACCCGGCCCCTCCTTCGGGTGCGCAACTGGACCTCCTCCGCGGACGCAGACCGCCGGCACGCCGGCGTCGCGCAGCTCGCGGCCAAGATCCTTGGCGGCACGCTCGGAGACGTCGCCGCGCAGGGCGCCGCCGATCGGAATCTCGACGCCATCGAAACCGGCCGCCTGCACGTGCTTCAGGTACGCGGTCCGCAGCGGCGGATCGGGCATCTCGCCGAAATTGTCCTTCTGGCTCGGGTAGAAAACGCCGCGCCGCAGCGCATAGCACAGCTTCATCGGATGCCTCCCGCGACCTGGAACTCGCGGAACCATCTTCGCACAGTGCGCGTTAGGGCATCGGCACCGTGGGGACGCGTCAGGGGATGCGCGAGACCCCGTCCGTCCTCAGAAGGTGTCGCTTGATGGCGAGTCCCTCGGGCAGGTTGCGCGCGTAGCCACCGATTCGACCCCCGGCAGCCAGCACCCGATGGCAGGGAATGACGATCGGAATCGGATTGGCACCGAGCGCGTTGCCGACCGCTCGTGCCGCGCGCGGATGCCCGATGCGTTCGGCGACCTCGCCATAGGTGGCCCACGTCCCGGGCTGGATGCGACCCGTCTCCTCGAGCACCGCGCGCGTGAAGAGATTGACGGAGGAGAGATCGACTGCCAGGTCGAACGCGCGCCGCCTCCCCGCGAAGTACTCCTCCAGTTCGGCCACAAGACGCTGATTCGGATCGTGCTCGCGCAGCGGGATCCAGCCAGCGCTGGCGAGCCAGTCGAGGAACCGACCGGTGCTCGTGCGGAAATTGATGCCGCGCACGCGCCCGCCGTCGTCGGAGGCGAGGTGCAACTCGCCAACCGGGCTCTCCATGGTTGTCCAGTAGGCGGCGCGCGGCGGCGGCGGGTCATTCACGTCGAGAGCCTCGCGCAACAGAGTCGCGAAGGAAGGTCGATCGTTCACAGGGTCACGTACTCCTCACCAAACTGAGCGCGGATGCGGCGCACGGCCTCGGACACGCTCGCGCGTGCCGCGACCACACTGCACCCGATCGTGGCCGCGACCTCGTCGTACTCGCGTCCGTCGAGGTGGCGCAGGATCAGCGCGGCGCGCTGGCGCGGCGGCAACGCGCCGACGAAAGCGCGGACACGCTGGAACAGTTCATCGACATCGCTGCCGAC
Source organism: uncultured Dehalococcoidales bacterium (assembly GCA_964536925.1). Taxonomy (GTDB): domain Bacteria; phylum Chloroflexota; class UBA6077; order FW602-bin22; family FW602-bin22; genus VGOZ01. The sequence continues at coordinate 26,760 of CAZHZF010000019.1, forward strand.
CACCGCGCGCCGGTCGATCACGCTCTCGTCGAGTGCGACGCTGGGACGATGGCGCCGCATGTAATTCAGGAACTGCGTCGTCGCGATGCGGTAGATCCATGGCCGCTCGCTGTCATCGCTCCGCAGATCGGCGATCGAGCGATACGCCCGCAGGAAACTCTCCTGGCAGAGATCCTCGGCCAGCGCCCGATCGCCCGCGGTCATGCGGTAGAGGTAGCGGTAGATCGCCGCGTAGTGGCGCGCGAAGAGGCCGTTGAATCGGTCGATCCGCGCGTCGCCGTCCGGGTGCGCGTCGTACGCTCCGGGTGCGTCCGTGGGCGGATCGAGCGTGGAGAGCCGCGGTGTCGGGGGATTCATGGTGCGCAGATGCGACAGGGGCGGAACCCGGCCGATCGGGCCGCGGCGGAATCGGCGAAGGCGAGCGGCGGCCGCCGCAACCGCGGCGTATAGCGGCACGACGGCCGGCAGTAGATGCCGGTGCTGGGAACGCCGATCCGCTGGGGCTCGGGCAGCGCGAGGGCAGCCTCGGCCGAAAGTAGCGGCCGGGCCACCGGCGCGCCCTCGTGAGCCAGGAGCCACATCTTCCGCTCGACGCCACCCGCGTAGCCGCGCAGCGTTCCATCCACACCGATGACCCGGTGGCAGGGGATCACAATCGGGAGCGGGTTCGCGGCGTTCGCGGCCCCGATCGCCCGCACCGCCCGATCGCGCCCGAGTGCGCGGGCGATCGTGCGGTACGTCCGCACCGAGCCGGAGGGAATGGCCGTTACGGCGTCCCATACCGCGCGCTGTCCAGGCGTGCCGCCGGGATCGAGCGGAAGATCGAACTCGGTGAGGTCGCCCGCGAAGTAGGCTTCCAGCTGCGCGGCGGCCTGCCGCACGACCTCATCCGCCTCACGCAGTCCCTTCGCGCCGCGCCTCGCGAATCGCACCTGGGCGGTGCCAATCTCCTCCGCGAACACGATGGCAACCATCGCCCGGCCGTTGCTGGCCAACCCGAGATCGCCGATCGGCGTGCCACACACATCCCAGTGCAGCGTATCCATACACGTCCCTCCTGAATCGTTCTCTGTCATCATCCAGGACACGCGACGAGGCGCGTCTGTGAGATGGATAGTGGATTTCTGGCAATCAGTGCGGGCGCAGTCCTCGGCGCGAACCTCCGCTTCGCGCTGACCCTCGCGTTTGCGCGCGTCTTCCCGACTCTCCCCGTCGGGACGCTCCTGGTGAACGTTCTTGGGTGCCTCGTCGCGGGCATCGCGATCGGCTGGATCGAGGCACGTGCAGCCCCCAGCGACACACTTCGGCACTTCCTCGTTGTGGGCTTCTGTGGCGCCTTCACGACGTTCTCCGCGTTCTCCCTGGAGACGATCTCCCTCGCCCGCGCGGGATCGGTGGTCGAGGCCACCAGCTATGTCGTCGCATCGATCGCGCTATGCCTGGTCGCAACTGGAACGGGTTTCCTGATCGCGGGAGCGATGCGACCGTGATCGAGACCGCACACCGGGGCGAGGGGCAAGCGGGCATAGAATCGCACGGCGAGAGGTAGGGCGGCATGACGGTACGTATCGCGATGCTCGGCTCGGGTTTCGTCTCGGAGCTGTACATGCTGGGCCTCGATGAGGTGCGCGGCCACGACGTCGTGGTGAACTACTCCCGTTCGGCGAACCGGGCAGCCGAATTCGGCGCGCGATGGAAGATCCCTCACCAGTCGACAGATCTGGCGGCGGCGATCCGAAGGCCAGACGTCGATCTCGTCGTCATCGCCCTGCCGAACGTCCACCATGTCGAGGCGACGCGGCTCGCCTGCGAGGCCGGCAAGCACGTCGTGTGCACGAAGCCGCTCGGACGGACCGCCGCCGAAGCGAGAGTGATGCTCGATCTGGTCACCGCCGCCGGGGTGATCAACGGCTACGCCGAGACCGAGGTGTTCTCGCCAGCCGTGATGCGGGTGCGCCGCCTCATCGATGATGGCGCGATCGGGAGGATCTTCACGATCCGCTCGCGCGAAGCGCATTCCGGCCCGCACGCGGATCATTTCTGGGACGAGCAACTGACCGGCGGCGGCGCGCTCATGGACATGGGCTGTCATATGTTCGAGGCGTTCCGCTACTTCCTCGGCAAGGACGATCGGCCGACGGAGGTGATCGCGTGGGGAGATCGTCTCGTCCATCACGAGCGCACCACCGCGGAGGACAACGCAATCGCGATGGTCCGATTCGCCTCCGGGGCAATGGGGGTGGCGGAGACCTCTTGGGCGGCGCTGGGCGGGATGGACCTGCGCAACGAGGTCTACGGCGACCGGGGCGCGGCGTATACGGATGTGACCCGCGGCACACCGGTCCGGGCGTTCACACTGGGGGATGCCGGCTATCTGATGGAGAAGACGAACGCCTCATCTGGTTGGGTCTTCCCCCAACCGGACGAGGCGCGGGTCTACGGCTTCCACGAGGAGATGCGGCACTTCGTCGAGTGCGTCGCGGCGGGCCGCCAACCGCGCGAGACGTATCACGACGGCTGGGTCATCAACGTGATGATGGACGCGGCGTACCGGTCGATGCGCTCGAAACGGTGGGAAACCATCGAGGTCTAGACGGTGGCCCGGGTGCTGGTGGTTGAAGATGACCCGGCGATGGCGGAATTGATCGCCTTCGCCCTGCGCGAGGAGGGTCACGAGGTGACCATCGCGATCGACGCGGAGAGAGCTCTGCCCTTGTTCGTACGGACGCGGCCCGAGGCGCTCGTCATCGACGTCGGCCTGCCCGGGCGGAGCGGGCTCGATCTCTGTCAGACGATCCGGGAGACGAGTCGCGTACCGGTTCTATTTCTCACATCCCGCTCGCTGCTCCAGGACAAGGTACGCGGGTTCCGCGTGGGGGGCGATGACTACGTTCTCAAACCGTTCGCCGCGACGGAACTGACCGAGCGGGTCGCGGCGCTTCTGCGCCGCAGCGCCTGGACGGAGACGCTCGCCAGCACGGTGGAGATCGATGGCCTCACCATCTCGAGCGATGGCTCGGTGACTCGCGGCGGAAAACCGCTCGGACTCTCGGCGGACGAGATCGAGATCATCCTGGCGCTGGCATCGACGCGTGGCGCACCCTGGACGGCCGAGCGGCTGATGCGTCGCCTGAACCTGCCCGTGCTCGATGGCTTCCGTACCGCGGAGACGATCTACCGCCGGATCAGCCGCCTGCGACGCAAGGTCGAGCGGGACCATCGGGAGCCGCGGGTGATTCTGACGGAGCGCGGCGTCGGCTGGGTCATGCCCGCTGATGAGCCCGGGATCTAGTTATGTCAACTCATATGGCAGACTTCTGTCAGGTTCACGGCGAGGATGTCCGGCATCATCGCTCCATCTGCGGCACAGACCGCGCGAAGGGATGGAGCAAGCGACATGAAGTGGCAGATCTGGCGGGCTCTCGTGGTTGTGGCGGCCCTGGTTTCGGCGGTGATCGCGAGCGGCGCGAACGACAAGTGGTAGGCTGAGCGTGTGCCCCGCGAGACCGGTCGCTGAATCGGAATCGCGCGGGCACCTGGGGGAGGGCAAAGGATAGACGGGATCCAGCCGACACCCGCGTCCCCCCTCCTCCGGCTGTGGCGCGGCACCGCACTGCCGGGACCGACCGCGGTCTACGTCGGGGCGGTGTCGCTCGTCGGGGTGACCTTCATCGGCGCGGCCCTCCTGTTGCTCCCCACGCAGGAGGTGCCGCGCCTCCTCGTCTTCCTGGGCCTTGTGGTCCTTGCCGAGCGGATCGGCATCCCGCTCCCTCGCGGCGGTGAATTCGTCGTCACCACGATGGTGGTGGCCACCGCGATGCTGTGTCTGCCCACTTCGGCCGCCATCCTGGCGGCGGGTCTGGGCACGCTCACGGGAGAGATCGTCGCGCGTAAGCCGTGGTACCGGATGCTGTTCAACGTCGGTCAGGTCGCGACCGCCACCGGTACGGCATCGCTGGTCTGGCGCCGCCTGTGGGGCGATGGCGATCTGGTCCCTCATCCGGATCGGCCGGAGATGATTCCGGCCGCCCTCGCCGCACTCAGCGTCTACTACCTGATCAACACCGGGCTGGTGAGCGGCGTCCTGGCGATCTCCGGTAAGGGAGGCTTCTTCCGGGTCTGGTGGGAGAACCACCGCGGCGTCTTTCTGCCGCATTTCGGGATGCAGATCATGGGCGTGCTGTTCGCGGGCGCGCTGGTCCAGGACTGGCGGCTTGCCCTGCTCCTGACCTTCCCCGCGCTGGTGATGTGGCGCAACTATCGCCAGGTGCGCATCCTCGAACGTACGACCGCGGAGGCGGAGAGCGCGCGGGCCGTGGCCGAGGACCTTGCCGCCCGTTGGGAGGTGATGGCCGATGTCGGCCTCCGCCTCGCCTCCACCATCGAGCCAGAGCGACTCGTGCCGATCGTGGCGCGCCTCGCCGCCGATCACTGCGCCGACGGCGCCCTCGTCGTCGCCGCCGGGCATCGTGCGGTCGCCTTCCGCGGCCGCTACACGCAGGAGGACTTCCCGACCGACGGCGACTCCTTCACGCGGGGGATCGTACGACCGCACGCCCTGATCCACGGCGAGTACCAGGTCGGCACGATGAGCCTCGTGTGGGCCGAGCGCGGTCCCACCGACGAGCAGCAGGCACTCTGCGAGATGATCTCCGATCGCTCCGCACTCGCTCTCCAGAACGCCATCCTCGGCGTCCGCGCTTCGGAGGTCGAGGCCGTGCGGGAGGTGAGCCGCCTCAAGTCGGAACTGGTCACCAAGGTGAGCCACGATCTGACGACCCCGCTTGGCGTCATCCTCGGCTACGCGGAGATGCTCGCTGGGCGGGCCTCCGATCGCAAGACGGTCCAGTGGATGGCGGAGAAGATTTCGGGATCGGCCCGGCACCTCGCTCGCCTCGTCGACGATCTGCTGGATGCTGGAAGGCTGGAGTCGGGACGGTTCACTCTCGACCTCCAATCTCACGATCTGCGCGAACTCTGCACCGAGGCGATCGAGACGGCGCGGGTTGCCCACGCCGGGCCCCGGTTCGAACTGGACCTCCCGGAGGCACCGCTCCCGGTCCGCGCAGATCCGGTGCGCGTCCGCCAGATCCTCCTGAACCTCCTCTCGAACGCCGCACGGTACGGACCGCCGGACGGCCGCATCCGTCTGCGGGCGGGCCAGACCGCCGACGTCGTCGCCGTGACGGTGGAGGATGAGGGGGCTGGCATCCCTCCGGCCGAACGCGAGCGTGTCTTCGACAAGTTCTACCGTGTCTCGGCGACGAGCGGCGCGCATCGGAAGGGACTGGGACTCGGACTCTCGATCGCGCGCGACCTGGTGACGGCGCACCACGGTGAGATCTGGATCGAGAGCGGTGAGTGGGGCGGCGCGCGTTTCCACATCGCCCTGCCCCTGGCCGCCGGTTCTGACGGTTCCGCTGCGGCGCCCTCGGACAACGCGGCGACGTGACACTGGGATTCGCGATCGCGATCGGCCTCGCCATCGGCCTCGCGCGCGGAGGCAGCCTCCTGAACCTGGCCGCGACCCGCTGGCGATGGTGGGGGCTCGGACTCGCTGGCCTGGCGATTCAGATCCCGCTGTTCGGCACCAGTTCTATCGCCGAGGTGCTCGCCCCCTACGGCCCGTTCCTGCATCTCCTGAGCATCGGCCTCGTCATCGCGTTTCTCATCGCGAACGTGCGGACCGATGGCCTGCCGTTGATCCTCCTGGGCGCGCTTCTGAACGGCACCGTGATCGCCGCGAACGGGGGCCAAATGCCCAGAGTGGAGGCGCCGGATCCGGCACCGTTCCGCAACACCGTGATGATGGACGAGCGCACGCTCCTGCCCTTCCTGGGCGACTGGATCGGGCTACCGCTCCCCGGCGAGCAGTTCAGCCCGGGTGACATCGCCATCGCCGTCGGGGGCGCCTACTGCGCGCTCCGCCTCTCGACAAGGCGTGACCCGTCCGTCGACCCGCCGCCCGAACCGTCGGCGCGATAGGCGGTCGTCGGCGAACGCGGCGACAGGTCCCGCTCAGCCAGTGACTGGCGCGAACGCGGCCTCCAGATCGTCGACGAGCGCGCCGAACATGGCGACCGCGCGATCGATCGGCGCGGGGGAGGTCATGTCCACCCCCGCGTGCGCGGCCAGTTCGAGCGGCGGCAGCGAACCGCCGAGTGCGAGGGTCTCCAGCCAGCGGTCCGCGGCGGGCCGTCCCAATCGCTCGATGTCGTCGGCGACCGCGCACCCGCAGGCCAGCCCGGCCGCGTACGTGTAGGGATAGAGGTTGATGTAGAAGTGCGGCTGCTGCGCCCAGTAGAGCCTGTCGGCCTCACCGAGGTGCACCGCATCACCGAAGAAGGCGGCGAAGACTTCCTCCTGCGTCTGGAGGATGACGTTGAGCGTCAGTGGCCGATCGGCCTCGGCCAGCACGTAAAGGCGCTCCTCGAAGTGCGCCTCGAGCATGTGCGTGATCATGTTGTGGGTGAAGGTGCCCGCGAACTGGGCGATCGCGTGTGCCCGTGCGCGCGGCTCCCGGATCGTCCGCAGCAGATGACGGCCGACGAGCACCTCATTCGCCGTCGATGGCGCCTCGATGAAGAAGAGGCTGCCCCGCGCGTTCGTGATCGTCTGGTTCGCCGATGCGTAGATGCCGTGGCCGCCGTGGCCCAGTTCGTGGGCGAGGATGAGCGCGTTGCGAAGAGTATCCTGCCAGGTCGAGAAGACATACGGATGAACGCGGTACACCGTGGCACAGAAGGCGCCACTGCGTTTGCCGAGGTTGTCGGCTCGATCGACCCATCGATCGGTGAACGCCCGCGCGACCTGACCGACATACTCCTCGCCGAGGGGCGCGAGCCCGCGGAGAATCAGATCGCGCGCCTGGTCGAACGTGCACGGGGGATCGAACTCCGGGTCGAGCGGCGCGTCCAGGTCGTAGTGGTGCACGGCGTCGAGGCCAAGGATCCGGCCTCGCAACCGAGCCAGGCGACGCGCGTGCGGCGCCATACCATCGTGGACCCGCCGAAGGATCGATCGGTAGACCTCGACCGGAATCCGTTGCGGGGCCAGGATCATCTCGGCGGCGCTGGAGTACCGGCGCGCCCGCGCCAGAACGACGTTCTTCCGGATATGCGCCGCCAGACCGGCCGCGAGCCCGTTCGCGTGGCGCTGCAGTCCCTGGGCGAGCGCATCGTGCGCCGATCGGCGAAGTGCCCGATCCGGCACCGCCCGGAGCCGGAACTGGATCGCCGCGATGGTGACGGGTTCCTCGGCCCCATCGCTCGCGCGCGCCGGAGGGCACTGGAGGTCAGCCGCGGTGGTCCGCTGCCAGAGCGACATGGGGAGGTCGAGCGCCTCCCCCAACGACGCGAGCACCTCCTCGGCATCGGGGCTGAGGATGTGGCCGCGCCGTCGGTCGATGTCCTCGAGCTGGGTTCGGTACGGCGCGAGGCCCGGCTCGTTCGCGAGGTAGGTCGGGATCGTCGTCTCCGGAAGCGCGAGCAGTTCCACCGGGATGAAGGCGAGTGCAGCGCTGGCGCGCGGCACGATGGCCTGGCTCTGCCCCGCCATAGCCTGCGTGCGCGGATCGAGTCCGTCCGCCGCGAACGCCAGGCGCGCGTACGTATCCACGCGCGTGGCGACTTCGACGAGCTCCTCGCGGGCGCGCAGGCACTCCCGAAGGACCAACGCGGACGCGCCGAGCCGGCCTCGGAAGGCCGCGACCGCGTCGATGAGCCCATCGATCCGCCGCCGATCCGCCTCCCAGAGTTCATCGGTCGCGTAGATGGGGGAGAGGTCCCAGGTCAGGTCGACGGGGACGTCCGCGCGCCGAGGCCGCTGCGCCGCGCTCACGACCGACTGCGCTGCAGGAGTCCCACCGCGGAGAACTCGTACGACGCCGCCCCATCGGGAACGTCAACGACGTGAACGGTGAACCGACAGGGCACGCCGTGGTCCGGCAGCCGCGTGGCGAAGAAGTCGCGATACGCCTCGGCGTACTCGGCGCGAAGCCGCTCCTGTTCCTTGCGATAGCCCACCGGATCGACGAGCGGGTTCGGCGCCTTGGGCTGGCAGCCGAACGAGCGCAGTTCGACGAAATCCACGTCGGCGAGGGAGTCGCAGATGCCGGCATCGCGCAGCCATTTCTCCCAGCAAGCGAAGATCAGCGGGATCTCCCTCCGGGGATCCATCGTCACGAGTTCGTCCAAACCGAGCACACCCTTCGCGGAGTACCCGCCGGTGAGCCCGGCGAAGTAGATCCGCAGATCGCCATCGGGCTGCTCCTCGGTGACGAGCGCGGAGAGGACGGGTCGCTCGCTCTCGTAGTAGTAGGTGAGCTTGCCGCGCCGCCGCGCTCTGAGCGCCATCAGGTCAGCGCACCGCGCCCGCGCCCGTGGCCCAGGCGCCCTGGGCCATGTACCCGCCGTCCACGCAGATGTACTCACCGGTCATGAAACTCGCGCGCGGGCTGGCGAGAAAGAGGACGGCGTTGGCGATATCGTCGCCCGTGCCGATGCGGCCGAGGGGGTGGCTGCGCCCGTAGCGGAGCAGCGCGGCATCGATCCCGTCCGGTTCCCGTGCCGCCGAGGCGCGCACCATCTCGGTATCGATCGTCCCCGGGCAGATCGCGAGCACGCGGATGTTCTCGTGCGCGTAGTCGAGCGCCATCTGCCGGGTGAGCGAGAGGACACCACCCTTGCTGGCCGCATAGGCCGGCACGCGCGGCATCGACTGAAGGCCCTGCACGCTGGCATTGTTCACGATCACGCCGCCGCCGCGCGCCCGGATGCGCGGGATCGCGTACTTCGCCATCAGGAAGTAACTCTTCAGGTTCACGTCGAGAATCCGGTCCCACATCGCCTCGGTCGTGTGCTCGACATCGGCGTACGAGTCCTGCGGCTGGATCCCGACGTTGTTGAAGAGGACATCCAGCCCGCCAAAGCGCTCCACCGTGGCCGCGACGACGCGCTCGCAGACCTCCGCCCTGGCCACATCCCCGACGACCGCCAGGCCGTGGCCGAGGGGCATTCGCGCGACCGCGGCGTCGGCGGCAGCGCGGTCGATATCGGCGATGGCCACCCGCGCACCGGCCGCGGCGAACGCGAGCGCGGTGGCCCGGCCCATGCCGAGCGCGCCACCCGTGACAATGACGACCTTGCCCTCGAACTCACCCATCGGGTCAGACCCGCGCGACGCGGCGGGAGGCGACGCCGCGGTTCACCAGCGCGGAGGGAGCGCCGTCGCGGAGCGCCTCGACGGCCTGATCCACCGCGTGCTCCCGGTTCTTGACCGCCGATGCCACGGATGTCCCGGCCAGATGCGGCGCGAGGAGGACGTTCGTGAACGAGCGCAGCGGGCTGTCCGCGAGCAGCGGTTCGACTTCGAACACGTCCAGACCGGCACCGGCGATTCGCCCCTCGCTGAGCGCGCGGACGAGCGCCGCCTCGTCCACACATTTCCCGCGCGACGTGTTGACGAAGATTGCCCGCGGCGTCATCTGGCGGAATCGGTCGTCATTCATCAGGTGATGGGTGTGGCGGTTGTGAGGCAGATGACAGGAAACGTAATCGGATTGATGCAGGAGGCTATCGAGGTCCAGGAGGGTCACGTTCGCGTCCCGCGCCAGCGCGGGGTCGACGTAGGGATCGTAGGCGACGACGTTCAGGTCGAACGCCTGCGCCCGCCGCGCGACGAGACGGGCGATGTTGCCGAACCCGAGGAGACCGAGGGTCTCCCCCACGATTGGGCCGATCGCATTGAACCGGGAGCGATCCCACAGTCCCGACCGAACGTGGCGATCGGCGTCGACGACGCATCGGTTGAAGGCCAGGATGTACGCGAGCGCGCTGTTCGCGACCTCGTCGATGCACTGGAACGGCAGGTTCGCGACCATGATCCCGGCCGCGGTTGCCGCGTCGACATCCACCGGGTCGTAGCCCGTTCCGGCGTGGACGATGAACCAGAGGCTCGGCTCGAGTCGGGCGATGACGTCGGCGGTGAATCGTGGCCCGAGGCTGATGCAGCCATCGGCGCCGCGGAGGGCGGCGACGGTCGCCTCATCGGTGTCGGCGCGCGCGGACACCACCTCGGCACCCAGTGGCTCCAGGCGCGAGCGTTCGTACGCGATATCCGGCTCCGTGCCGCGGCCGACCTTGACGACGCGAAACCTCGCCATCGCGATCCCTCCACGCTCCTCGTGACGCTGATCCCCGCCCGTCGCTGATCCGCACCTCGCATCGAGGCGGCCCGAATTCGCCCCGGCCGCTTACTTCCAGGCGCTGGCCACGTCCAGTTCCTGAATCGCCGCCGCGTCGAGTGTGACGCTCGCCGCGCCGAGCAGTTCGCGCGCCTGATCCGCCGTCGTCGCGCTGGCGATCGGCGCGGTCATCCCTGGCCGGTGGATCACCCAGGCGAGCGCGACCTGACTGGGCGTCGCGTTCACCCGCCGGGCGACGTTCTCGACCGCGGCGAGTGTCCGCCAACCTCGATCGTTGAAATACGACTGCTGCACGCCGCCGGCGCGCATCGAGGGCGGCAGCGGCTGCCCCTTCTGATACTTGCCGGTGAGAAAGCCGCTCGCCAGCCCGTAGTAGCAGACAACGCCGACCTCGTGGGCGCGGATCATCGGCTCGAGATCGGTCTCGTACCCCTCGCGGTCGACCAGGTTGTACCGGGGCTGGACGCTCTCATAGCGCACGTAACCGCGGCGGTCGCTCACCCAGAGTGCCTGCGTGAGGCGCCACGCGCTGTAGTTCGAGCAGCCGATGTACCGCACCTTACCCTGCGAGACGAGGTCGTCGAACGCCCGCAGCGACTCCTCCAGCGGAGTCTCCGGATCGTCGAAGTGCGCCTGGTAGAGATCGATGTAGTCCGTCTTCAGCCGGCGGAGCGAGTTCTCGACCGCTTCCATGATCCAGCGGCGGGAGAGGCCCGCCTCGTGCGGCAGATCGCCCATGCGACTGAACACCTTCGTCGCGATGACCACCGCGTGGCGGTTCTTGCGGCTGGTATGCCAGTTGCCGATGATGGCCTCGGACTCGCCGCCGACGTTGCCGGCCTTCCAGCGCGAGTAGGAATCGGCGGTATCGATGGCGTTGCCGCCGGCACCGACGTACGCGTCGAGGACCGCCATGGATTGCTTCTCGTCGATCGTCCACCCGAAGGGGTTCCCTCCGAGCCACACCGGCGAGACCTTGAGACCGCTTCTGCCGAGACGTCGCATTTCCATGCCTTCTACGGTATCACGCGCTCGGCGTCGGTTCCGCAGCGGGGATCGCGGGCGGTCGAGACCTACTCGCCGGCCGCCGCGGCCGAGCCCCGCGCGACCGGTGCCTCTTCGGCCGCGCCCAGGCGGCGGCGCAGCCAGCCCTCGATGTCGTCGAACAGTGAATACATCGCCGGGACGAAGACCAGGGTCAGCAGGGTCGAGGTGAGCAGACCGCCGATGAGCACCACCGCGACCGAGACGAGCAGTTCCGACCCCTCCTCGATGCCGGCGGCGATGGGCAGGAGCGCGGCCATCACCGACACCGTGGTCATGATGATCGGGCGAAGGCGGGTCGGGCCGGCGCGGAGGATCGCCGCGTCGCGGGTGTACCCCTCGCGCTGCAATCGCGCCGTGTAGTCGACGAGGAGGATCGCGTTCTTCCCGACCAGTCCGCTGAGGACGACGATCCCGATCATCGAGAAGATCGTGAACGGGTTCCCGGTGACGGCCAGCCCACCCAGCGCGCCAACGACCGCGAGCGGCAGCGACATCATCACCGCCAGCGGGATCGTCGCGCTGCCGAACAGGATGAGCATCAGCATGTACATGAGCAGGACGCCCACGAGCAGCGCGGAGATGAGTTCGCCGAACGCACGCTCGTCACCGGCGCCCTGGCCGCCGAAGGAGATGCTCGATCCGGGTGGTACGGGAACCGTCGCCAGCGCGGCGGTCACATCCTGCTGGAGATCGCCGACGAACCGGCCGCCGGTGGGCGCGGTGGAGATGGTGATCGCGCGCTGCCGGTCGACGTGCGTGATCGCGTTCGGGATGGTGGTCGTGCGAAGCGTGACGAACTGACCGAGGTCGACGATGCCGCGCGTCCCGGCGACGGGCAGACGGCGGAGATCGTCCGGCGCCATCGTGGCTGTCCCCTCGCGACGGATCCGGATCGGGATCGCGCTGCGGCCGCTCTGGCGAAGCGTCATCCCGTTCGCGGTGTAGCCGTCGAGGGTCGCGCGGAGGGCTACCCCGGCATCGCGCGGGAGCACGCCCAGATCGGCCGCGCGCGACCAATCGACGACCGCGCGCAGTTGATCGCGGATCTTCGTATCGCTGCGCTCGACCGGCGCCGCGTAGGAGATCGCGCCGACCACACCCGCCACGCGGTCGGCGAGCAGGCGGAGTTCCTCCGGGTCGTTCCCGCGCACCTGGATCTGGATCGGTGGGCCATCGAACCCGCCGAACCCGAAGCCGTTCGGCATCCCGAGCGTGAATCGCGCCTCCGGATACCGCGGTGCGACCTCGCTGCGGATGCGTTCGAGCACTTCCCGAGCCGAGGCCGCGCGCTCACGGGGCGGAACGAGCAGGGCGATGACCTCGGCGCGGTTCGCGCTGGTCGAGAAACTGTCCGCGCCGGCGCCGGACCCTACCACCGTGAACGTGCGCACCACTTCCGGCATCGCCCGCAGGTCGCGCTCGATACGCCGCGACGCCTCGTCCGTCGCGTCCAGCGATGTTCCGGGAGGCATATCGATCTGGAGGTTGACCTCGCTCTGATCGCCGCTGGGGAAGAAATCGAGACCGATGAACCCAGCCGCGGGCAGCGCCATGCCACCGAGGAAGCTCAGCACGCCGATCGCGATCACGAGGCCGCGCCGGGGCAGGGACGCGCGCAGAAGCGCCTCGTAGCGCCGCTCGAGCCCGGCGAAGCCGCGATCCCACACCCGCCCGAACCGGGCGAGCAGGGAGGTGCCGGCGCTGCTCTCCGGCCCGCGCAGCAATCGGCTCGCCATCAGCGGCGTCAGGATGAAGGAGACCGCGAGCGAGGCGAGGGTCGCGGTCGTGATCGCGATCGCGAAAGGCGCCAGCGCCTGACGCGGCAGGCCGGTGGTCATGATCGCCATCGGGAAATAGACGACCACATCCACCAGAGTGATCGTCAATGCGGCGCGGCCGATCTCGCCGCGGCCATCGAGCGCTGCCTGGATCGGGCCCTTTCCCAGGTTCAGATGGCGGAACGTGTTCTCGAGGACCACGATGCTGTCATCGACGAGGATGCCCACGCTGACGGTCAGGGCCAGCATCGTCAGGAGATCGAGCGTCAGATCGAGCGCGCGCATGACGATGAGCGTCGACAGGATGGAGACGGGGATCGAGATGAGGACGATGACCGTGCTGCGCCACGTGTGGAGGAAGAGCAGGAGGATGAAGCCGGTGACGATCACGGCCTCGAGGAGTGCCTTCTGGACCGTGCTGAAGGACTTCGCGGTGTAGCGGCTGGCGTCGATCACCACATCGAGATTCACGCCGGGCGGGAAGTCGACGGTCATCTCCGCGAGCGCGGCGCGCACGCCGCCGACGACGGCGATGGAACTGGCGTCGCCCAGTTTGGCGACGACGAGGGAGACGCCCTCGGTCTCGTCCACCCGCACGATCGCGGACCGCCGCTCAATCGTGTCCTGGACGCGGGCGACCTCCCCGACCCGCACCGGGCCGGTCGGCATCTGGGCGATGACGATGCCGCCGAGGGCGTCGGCGCGCGCGGCCAGGGCGTCGAAGGCGACCGCGACGTCGCGGGAGCCATCGCGGATCGATCCGGCGGGGATCTCGATCTGGCTCCCCTGGATCGCGCCGATCAGATGGTTGATGGAGAGGCCGCGTGCGCGCAACGCCTCATCACGCGCGAGCACCTGGATCTCCCGCTTCACGCCGGAGCGAATGACCACCGAAGACACCCCCGGCACCGCGTTGAGGCGCGGCTGGACGATGTCCTCCGCCAGTTCCTGGAGCGCGATGAGCGGGAGTGGCCCCGAGACGACGATCGTGGCGACGCCGAGCGCCTCGGTATCGAACTTGACGACCGAGGGCGCCTCCACCTCCGGGGGCAGGCGGTTGCGTACCGAGTTGACCGCCCGTTGCACGTCGATCGCGACGAGGCTCGCGTTCGCCGCATCGGTGAACTCGACGAGGATCGTCGCGACGCCCGCCTGCGACGTGGAGACGAACGCGCTGCGATTGATGTGCGGCAACTGGGCGATCGCATCTTCCAGCGGCCGGGTGACCTGCGCCTCCACAGTCTCCGGGTCGGCGCCCGGGTAGACCGCGAAGACGGCCACGCCGGGGATGTTCATCTTCGGAAGAGTCGCCACGCCGAGCCGGAAGTAGGCGAGGAGACCGAACAGGCAGATCGCAATCGTCGCGCTGGCGATGAGGAAGGGGTTCCGGACCGCGTACTCGGTGATCCGCATGCCGACTCCTGATGCGCGCCGGGGATTGTCGGACGCGCGCGTGCCGTCGCGTCAGGTTTCCGCGGTCGTATGGTTGGACGAGGCGGGCAATCGGAAGGTTGCGGCCGACTCAGCGGCCGGGCAGCGCCGCGGGCTGCCGCCCGGGCCGACGCCTACTCGCCCGGCAGCGCGCCCTCGAGATAGCGGCGGAACGCGGCCTCCTCATAGATCAAGCCCTGCAACTCCATCGCGGGGAGGCGGTAGGGGTTCGTGCCGGCCGTGACGTACCGAGTCCCGAAGGGAGGACCGCCATCCGACTCATCGGGCCCAACGGCACCGGCCAGTTCGGCGAAGCGCGCCGGACCCCTATCGGTCTGGTAGGTGGCGCCAGTGATCCAGAGGCGCGCCTGCCGGTACCGCATCCGGGCCTCGGCCTCCGCGACCTCGCTGAACGTCGTCCCGGTATAGGCGAAGACCTCGGGCACGTGGCCGAGCCGTTCGCCAAGGATGCCGTCATTCCGGGCCATCTGCTCGCGGATCAGTCCGCCCGTGGGGTCGCGACGCGCCAGATACGCGAGGTTGAAGTGGTGGTGCATGTGCGCGCCAATGCGCCAGCCAGCGGCGACCAGGTCCCCGATCTCCTCCCAGGTCATGTACCGGTCGTCGCCCGATCTCTCCAGCCAGGAGGTGTTCACGAAGAGCGTCCCCGTGAAGCCGTGGCGGGCCATGAGCGGCCAGATGACCCGGTGAATCGAACGCATCGGGTGATCGAAGTCGAGGAGGATCGGCCGCGCGGGCAACGCCTCGGCACCCTGGCGCCAGGCGGCGAGGCGGTCATAGGCGATCGACTGAAATCCGTACTCGGCGACGATGGCGAAATAGAGCGCGAACCGCGCCCGGTCCAGCCGTTTCGG
>CAZHZF010000020.1:0-40663 GCA_964536925.1 uncultured Dehalococcoidales bacterium
ATCGATGGCCGCTACGAGATCCTGGCGCGCCGCCTGCGGGGCGAGCGCATCTATCTGGACTATCCGAGCCATACGGGCACCGAGAACCTGATGATGGCGGCCTGCCTGGCCCGGGGCCGCACGCTGATCAAGCACGCGTCGGCCGAGCCGGAAGTGGTGGCGCTCGCCGGGTGTCTCAACCAGATGGGCGCGCGCATCACCGGCGCCGGATCGAGCCTGATTGAGATCGAAGGGGTCCGGGAATTAAGGGGTGCCCACCTTCACTGCCTGCCCGATCGTATCGAGGCGGGGACTTTCGCGATCGCGGCGCTCATCAGTCAGGGCGACGTGACTATCCACGATGTCCACGTTCCCCACATGGACCCGGTGACCCACAAGTTGATCGATGTTGGTGGGATCATCGACGAGGATCAGGACGCCGGGTGCGTCCGTGTTCGCGCCAACGGGCACCTCCGCGCCTGCGAGTTGCAGACGCTGCCGTATCCGGGGTTCCCGACCGACCTGCAGTCGTGTTTCGCGACGCTGCTTACCCAGGCGGATGGCACCAGCTTCGTCCACGAACGGATCTTCGATGATCGACTCGGCTATGTGGGTGAACTGCGCAAGCTTGGCGCCGATGTCTCGATAACCGGCGGGCAGACGGCGCTCATCCATGGCCGCACCCGTCTGCACGGGGGCTCCACCAGGGCGAGCGATTTGCGCGCGGGCGCGGCGCTCATTCTGGCAGGGCTCGTCGCGGAGGGAGAGACGACCATCACCGATGTCCACCATATCGAGCGCGGCTACGAAGGGATCGACGCCAAGCTCCGTGGACTCGGCGCGCGGATCGAAAGGGTGCGCGAACCCGAGCCTGTCGCGACTGTCCGCTAGTACACTCCTCAGACCTCACTTCCGCAGGGCTTCTCTCTGATGTTCTCCCGCCAGATCGGCATCGACCTCGGTACTGCCAACGTGCTCGTCTACGTGAAGGGCCGCGGCATCGTCCTCGAGGAGCCCTCGGTCGTCGCGATGTCGAATACGGAGAACGAGATCCTCGCCGTCGGCCGCCAGGCACAGATGATGCTGGGGCGGACGCCCGGCACCGTCACCGTCATCCGGCCCATGCGCGATGGGGTCATCGCCGACTTCCTCGTCACCGAGGCGATGCTCCGCTACTTCATCGAGAAGGTCACCGGTTCGTTCAAGATCCTGCCGATCGACGTGATGATCTGTATCCCCGCCGGAGTGACGAGCGTGGAGCAGCGCGCCGTCCACGATGCGGTGAAACAGGCTGGCGCGCGCCACGCGTGGCTGATCGAGGAGCCGCTCGCCGCCGCGATCGGCGCGCAACTGCCCATTCACGACCCGAACGGGAACATGGTCGTCGACATCGGTGGCGGAACCACCGAGGCGGCGGTCATCTCCCTGAACGGCATCGTCGTCAGCAACTCGGTCCGCGTGGGCGGGAACCGGATGGATGAGGCAATCGCGACCTACATCAAGCGCAAGTACAACCTGATGATCGGCGACCGGATGGCCGAAGATGTCAAGATTCAGATCGGCTCCGCACTCCCGCGCGATCAGGAGTTGACGATGGAGGTGCGCGGACGCGATTACGTCGGCGGCCTCCCGAAGACCGTCACGGTGCGGTCGAGCGAGGTCCGCGAGGCGATCGCCGAGCCTCTCTCCCAGATCGTCGCCGCGGCCCGCTCCGTGCTCGAGCAGACGCCACCCGAACTCGCGTCCGATGTCATAGATCGAGGGATCGTGCTCACCGGCGGCGGCGCCCTGCTCCACGGCATCGAGCGGCTGCTCACGCTCGAGACCAACGTCCCCTGCTACGTCGCCGAGAATCCGCTCCAGTGCGTGGCGATCGGCGCCGGTCTGGCGCTCGAGCGCATCGACGTGTTGCGCCGTCAGCTCCCCACGATAGACAGCTGAGCGCCCGCTGGGGTCCCTCCGCCGGCTTGTTTGCATCCTGCGGCGCAACTTGAGAATAACTTTGGTCTAATGGACGTAACACGGCCGTTTACCCGCGCCTTATCGGGGCGTCCGGAGAATCGCCTCCGCGAGGAGGACAGCATCGCAGTGCAAACCGATATCGAGCGGTATTTGAACCACCTGGTGGTGGATCGAGCCGCCTCCGAGAACACCGTCGCGGCCTATCGAAACGACCTCACGCAACTGCACGAGTTCCTTCGCACCAGTCGCACCGGAAGGGCCCTCTCCATCGTCGGCTCCGATGGCGGCTTCAACTGGGCTGGGGTTGGCAAGGAGCGCCTCAACGCCTTTGTCGTCCACCTGCGCGAGAAGGGGTATGCCTCGGCAACACTCGCCCGGAAGATCGCGGCGGTTAAGTCCTACTTTCACTGGCTCACCAGCGAGGGCACCATCAAACTGGACCCGACCGACGCCCTCGACTCGCCGAAGGTCGGCAAAACGGTGCCGCGCGTGCTCGGTGGTGACGAGATCGAAGCCCTCCTCGCAGCGCCGTCGGTCAGGATGGGTCCCGAGGCCGTCCGCGACTCGGCGATGCTCCGCCTGCTGTTCGCGACCGGGATGCGCGTCTCGGAACTGATGTCGCTCAATGTCGATGACGTCGATCTGCACTCGGACTACGTGCGCTGCCTCGGGAAGGGCGGGCGCGAACGACACATCCCGTTCGACTTCCGCACGCAGAAGGCACTCGAGGACTACCTGGGGAGTGCCCGGCCCACGATGACACGGCACGGCGAGACGGCGGCCCTGTTCGTCAACCATCGCGGCGAGCGACTCACGCGGCAGGGATTCTGGCTCATCCTCAAGGGCCACGCGCGCTCCGCCGGACTCACGGGCAGCATCACGCCGCACACCCTGCGGCACTCCTTCGCGATCCATCTGCTCAGCAACAACGCGAATCTGCGCGACGTCCAGGAACTGCTCGGGCACGCCAACATCGCCACCACACAGATCTACAGCCATATGGTGGGCGAGGCCCAGCGAAAGATCGGCTAAGACCGCAGCGCGGAGGCCGAGCCTCCGCCGCGGTTCGCCCCGGAGCGGCCCTCTACGCGTCGACGTACGCGACGGCGGGTCGGGCGAAGCCGTTGAACTCCGACGCGTAGCTCAGGGTGTACGCCCCCGCCGCCATCACGTAGACGCGATCGCCGATTTCGACATCCGACAGCGGAACGCCCGTCTGAATCGTATCGACGCTATCGCAGCTCGGGCCGGCCAGGGTCACGATCCGGCTCTCGCCGGTACGCTCGGTGAGGAACTCGTACCTGATGCCGCCGATCGTCTCCATCAGCCCGTTGAACACGCCCGCGTCGAGGAACACCCAGCGTTCGTCCCCC
Organism: uncultured Dehalococcoidales bacterium; assembly: GCA_964536925.1. Lineage (GTDB taxonomy): Bacteria > Chloroflexota > UBA6077 > FW602-bin22 > FW602-bin22 > VGOZ01. The sequence continues at coordinate 3,315 of CAZHZF010000020.1, forward strand.
CGGTCGGCCAGGCCGATCACCTCGGCGACCAGAACCCCGGCATTGCCGACCAGACCGCGACCCGGTTCAGCCGTGACGCGGATGTCCGCCGGAAACAGTTCGCGGATGTGATGGCGGACGACCTGACCGATCTCCTCGACCTCGGGCACCTGGGTCAGATGGCGCACCGGAAACCCGCCACCGACGTTCAGCAACGAGAGGCCGATGCCGTGCCGCCTGGCCTCATCCCAGATCCGCGCGCAGTGCAGCAGGGCGCCCCGCCAGGCGTGGGGCGAGAGGCACTGCGACCCCACGTGGAAGGTCACGCCGATCGGGTGGAGACCATGGCGGCCCGCGTCCCTCAGCAGCGCGACGGCCTCGCACGGATCCGCGCCGTGCTTCCGCGACAGCGGCCACGCGCTCTCGGAGTTGTCCACGGTGATACGAACGTACACCTCGGAGCCGGGGCCGTGACGGGCGATCTTCGCGACCTCGGCGGGGGAGTCGACGGCGAACGCGCGCACTCCCACGGCGTGCGCCGCGGCGACGAACGACGGTGGCTTCACGGGGTTGGACGAGGTGATCCGATCCGGCGTCGCGCCCGCATCGAGCGCCAGCCTCATCTCCGCCTCCGAGGCGACCTCGAAGTCGCACCCTTCGGCGGCAAGCGCGGCGAGGATCCCGGGGTCGGCATTGGCCTTCACCGCGTACGAGACGGTGCCCGGCGCGAGGGCGCCGAGGAGCCGTCGGTAGTTCGCGCGCACGATCCGACGATCGACCATGAGATGCGGGGTGGGGAGCTGCCCGCTACGGCGGAGCAGTTCCTCGGTGAGCCGCAGTTCGAGGGCGTCCGAGAGGATCTGCACGGTCAGTACGCGATGAACGGGGAGGCGTCAGTGATCGGCCGGGCCGCGCCCGCGATCGCCTCGCGGACGTAGCGTGGCGACGCGAACATGTGCCGGTGTGAGATGCCGTCGTAATGCCGCAGTGTCAGCCCACGTTGCGCGATCCGCGCATCGACCACATCGCCCTCCAGCGACGCGGGATCGACCGCATCGCTGGCGATCGCGAAGCCCCACGGTTCCCCGAATGCGGGCACGAACGTGGAGTAGCTCCGTACGATCGGGAAGGCCTCGCGCAGGGTCCGCACGATCGCGGCGTGGCCTCCGACGATGGGTCCGGCCGCAGACTCCGCCTGCAGCGAGAGGATACCGCCGGGGTTCAGGTGCTCGCGCACGATGCGATAGAACTCGAGTGTGAAGAGGAGATAGGCGGGCCCGCCCGCGATCGGATCGGTCACATCGACCACGATCGCGTCGAACCGCTCGCTCGTGCGGTCGAGAGCGGCGCGAGCATCGCCGATCACCACCTCGGCGCGCGGATCGTCGAACGCGCCGCGATGGAAGGCGTGGAGATGCTGGCGCGCGAAGTCCACCGCGTCGGGGTCGATGTCGACCATGACGGCACGCCGCACTGAGGGCTGGCGCAGCACCTCGCGCAACGTCGCGCCCTCACCTCCCCCGGCGATGAAGACGGACCGGGGACCGGGGTGTGCGAGCAGAGCGGGGTGCACGAGTGACTCGTGGTAGATGTGCTCGTCACGTTCGGCCGACTGGATCTTCCCATCCAGAAACAGCGCGCGGCCGAACGTCTCCGTATCGCAGATCGAGAGACGCTGGAACGGCGTCTGGCGGGCGATGAGCTCCCGTTCGACGTTGAACGTGATCGCGTAGCCGGGCCAGAGATGGACCGTCTGCGCCGCGGTCAAGCCACGCTCCCGGCGGTCTGCAAGACGACGCCCCGCTCGATCTCCCGGGTCTCGACGCGACGCGCCCGAACCCGACCGGCGATGAAGTCCACCACGTCCATGGGACGCATGGTCGGACTACAGGTGAAGATGTCCACCGCGGCGTAGGAGTGCTCCGGCCACGTATGGATCGTCAGGTGGGACTCGGCGATCATGACAATCGCGGTAACGCCCATCGGCTGAAACTTGTGGCTGGCGACGTTGAGGATCGTCGACCGCAACTGCTCGGCCGACCGAACCAGCGTCTCGCAGATCAGTCTCTCATCGTCGAGCGCGCTTTCCGAACACTCGTGGAGTTCGATGAGGAGATGACGTCCCAGGGCCATTCCTTATCCCCAAGGCGTATACCTCGTCATTTGCCCATCGGCCGCTCGCGGTGGCGAACGGGTATGCGGACGGTGAGCTCACGCTCGCGAGGGATGCCAGTATCTGCTTGCTCGAGAAGCCTCCTCAAGGCTGCCGTGTCAAGGCCCGCAACTGTACCAGCGACGTCGGTACGATTCAAATAGCTCCGGTTACATTCGGCGGTGGAGGTCGTCCGATGCGGTGAGGGCCGTGGGTCCATCCCCCTCCCGGCCCCATTCCCGTCGGGTACGGCATCCCCGGTGCACGGAGAACCGTTGTTCGTATGGGCGGCGCGGGATAGGCGGAATGGGGCGGCGCGCCGAGAATCGGAGGCACGGACCACTGTCCCGTCTCCGGATACGGCATCAGTTCGATGCGACGGACGTCCGGGCGGTCGCTCAGCGCGACGATCTCCGACTTCGACAGCGTCTTCTCGACGCTGCCGGACGGGGGTCCGATTCGAACAGTCCCGTTTAGAATCGCCGCCGGTGGCACTCGAGCAGACCACGAACCTCGCCCGCGCCTACGACCACACCACCGTCGAGCAGCGGATCTACGCCGCCTGGGAGGCTTCGGGCGCCTTCACCCCGGAGATTCCGACCGAAGGCGACACCGATTCAGTCCCTTTCGCGATCGTGATCCCACCGCCGAACGTGACCGGCGTGCTCCATCACGGGTCCGCGTTCTTCGTGACGCTCCAGGACCTCATGACGCGGTGGCGACGCATGCAGGGTCGGGTGACTCTCTGGCTGCCCGGCACGGACCACGCCGGGATCGCGACCCAGAACGTCGTCGAGGATGCACTGGCGCGCGAGGGCCTCACGCGATTCGATCTCGGCCGCGATCGCTTCATCGAGCGGGTCTGGCAGTGGAAGGAGCAGTACGGCTCGATCATCACGTCCCAGTTGCGGCGCATGGGCGCGTCGGTCGACTGGACGCGCGAACGATTCACGCTCGACGAGGGGCTCTCCCGCGCCGTCCGTGAGGCCTTCGTCCGCCTCTACGAGAAGGGCTTGATCTACCGCGGCAGCTACCTGGTGAACTGGTGCCCCCGCTGTACGACTGTGCTCTCGGACCTCGAGGTGGACCACGTCGAGACCGATGGCCAGCTCTGGCACATCCGCTACCCTGCCGCCGACGGATCGAGTCGCGCCGTGATCGTCGCGACAACCCGACCGGAGACCATGCTCGGCGATACCGCGGTCGCGGTGCATCCCGACGATGAGCGGTACGCCGATCTCGTCGGCCTCGCCGTCACGCTCCCGCTCATGAACCGGGAGATCCCGCTCATCGCCGATCCGGTGGTCGATCGCGCCTTCGGCACGGGCGCGGTGAAGATCACTCCCGCCCACGATCCGGCCGATTACGAGACCGGGAGACGCCACAACCTGCCCTCGGTAACCGTGATCGACCGCGAAGCGCGGATGACCGCCGACGCGGGACCCTACGTCGGCCTCGATCGCTACGAGGCCCGAAAGCGGATCGTCGCGGACCTCGATGCCCTCGGACTCCTCGTACGGGTGGAGGCGCACCGCAGCAACGTCTCGCAGTGCAGTCGATGCGATACCGTGCTCGAGCCGCGGATCAGCGAGCAATGGTTCGTGCGGACGAAGCCGCTCGCCGAACCGGCGATCGCCGCGGTCCGCGACGGGCGCATCCGCATCATCCCGGAGCGCTTCGAGCGGACCTACTTCCACTGGATGGAGAACATCCGCGACTGGGTGATCTCGCGCCAACTGTGGTGGGGCCATCGCATCCCGGTCTGGTACTGCAGCCACGGGCACATGACCGTCACGCGCGTCGATCCGACCGCCTGTGCGACGTGTGGCGGCCCGGTTCGACAGGACGAGGATGTCCTGGACACGTGGTTCAGTTCCGCGCTCTGGCCGTTCTCGACGCTGGGCTGGCCGGAGGAGACGCGCGATCTGAAGTACTTCTACCCGACCTCGGTGATGGAGACCGGCTACGACATCATCTTCTTCTGGGTCGCGCGCATGATCATGACCGGGCTCGAGTTCATGGGGGAGGTGCCGTTCCGAACGGTCTACCTGCACGGGATGGTGCGCCATGCCGATGGCACGAAGGTCTCGAAGTCGGACTACCGGCCCGGTGACGATCCGGTCGAGGTGATCGAGCAGTACGGCGCGGATGCGCTGCGGTTCGTCCTCGCGACCGCGTCCACGCCGGGCAACGACCTGCGCCTCTCGCTCGAGCGCGTGGAAGGGGCGCGGAACTTCACGAACAAGCTCTGGAACGCGGCCCGTTTCGTCCTCGGCACGGGTGCCGAGGCTGATGAGGAGGGTCGGCCAGGCATCTTCGATCGATGGATCGAGCGGCGCGCCGATGAGGTTACCGACGAGGTCACGCGGCATCTCGAGGAGTTCAACTTCGGCGAGGCGGGCCGCCTTCTGTACGACTTCGTCTGGAGCGAATACTGCGACTGGTATCTCGAGATCGCCAAACTCTCGCTCAGGGGGGCGGATCCAGGGGGAGCGACCGCCACGCGCCGCGCTCTGCACCGCGTGTTGCGGCGCGTGGTGACGCTGCTCCATCCCTTCATTCCCTTCGTGACCGAGGAGATCTGGCGATCGCTCACCATGGATGGGCGTCTGCTCATCGAGCAGCGCTGGCCGGAGCGCGCCGCGCCCGCGCCGCCGGAGCCGCTGGTCGACCAGGTGTTCGAGATCATCCGGGCGGTACGCGGCGCACGCGCGGAGAAGAAGGTCGAGGCGGCGCGGCGCATCGACGCCACGATCGAGGCGCCCGAGACCGCGGCCGCGCTCCGCGAGCAGTCCGCCGTGATCGCCAGCCTGGCGTCGATCGGGCGACTCGAGATCGTCGATCGGCTGGCAGCGCCGCCGGCCGACGCGCTGCGGCTTGTCGTCGGCGCCGCGACGGTGCACTTGCCGATGGCCGGACTGGTCGACGCCGCGGTGGAGCGCCAGCGCGTGGCGCGGGAACTGGAGGAGGCGACGCAGCAGCGGGACCGCGTCGCCGCGCTCCTGGCGAATGAGAGCTTCGTGGCGCGCGCGCGGCCCGATGTGGTCGCGCGCGAACGGGAAAGACTGCGCGACGCAGAGGAGCGCACCGCGCGCCTGCGCGATGCGCTCCTCAATCTGGCGCCCTAGCCCGGAGCGCCACGCCGGACCGTTGCGTCCGGTGGCGCTCGGCCGATTCAGGAGATGCTGAACACCACCCGCACCCGACCGGTCACGTCCACTTCGCCGGGTGACACCGGAACAGCGGCCATCTCCGCGGCCATCGCCAGTCTCGGCGCGGCCACGGGGCTGGGCATCCCGGCCGTCTCATCCGTGATCGACACGATGGGTCCAAGCCGGACGCCGGCCGCGTTCGCGATCGTTGTGGCGCGTCGCTGTGCATCCTTGACCGCCTCGGCAGTGGCCTGCTCGCGTGCCGCGACCGGATTGGAGAGGCCGAACCGGATGCCCCCCGCCGTGTTCGCGCCCGCCCGCACGGTCGCGTCGAGGATCTGCCCCACGCGGCTCAAATCGCGCACGGTGACGGAGACCTGGTTGGTCACGACGTAGCCGGTGATCCCGGTTCCATCGCGGCTGGCCGTCGGACTGATGCTCAGGCCGCTGGTCTGAATGTCGCGATCGTTCACGCCGAGCGCCTTGATCTGCGCGATCACGGCGGTCATCAACCGCGTGTTCTCGGTCTGTGCCTCGGCGGCGGTGGCGCCACGCGTCTGGACCCCCGTCATCACGGTGGCCATATCCGGCACGATCGCCACGGTCGCCTCGCCGGGCACGTGAATCCCCTCGGTGCCCGAAGTGACCACGATGCCGGACGCCCGGGCGAACTCGGCGGCCTGGGCCGTCACCGGGGCGGTCGCCGGGGCGGCGCTGCCGCCTACGGCGCGCGAGCCCGCGGCTCCGGGCGCGAGCGTGGTGCAGCCGATCCCTGTCAGTGCGGCTGCGAGCAGTGGAATGATGAGTGTCTGTCGCTTCACGGTGATCCTCCTTCGATCGAGGATGAGACGTCCACCAGTTCCGAAAAGTTCCCGATTCGCGGTCAGTTTCGGAAATTCCGATGGAATCGGCTCGGTGCGGGATCCTCGTCGCCCTGGTACTTGCTCGCCAGACTCGCCGAACCGTAGGGGCGATCGACCTCCGTGGTGAGCTGCATGAAGGAGATCTGCGCGATCGGCATGCCGGCGTAGAGCGTGATCGGCAGATTGAGGATATTCGCCAGTTCGAGGGTCAGGCGGCCGCTCCACCCGGGATCGACGAATCCCGCCGTAGAGTGGATGAGTAGCCCGAGCCTGCCCAGCGAGCTCTTGCCCTCGAGCCGACCCACGATGTCGTGGGGGAGGCGTACCCGTTCGTGCGTGATCCCCAGAACGAACTCGTGCGGGTGGAGGATGAAGGGCTGATCTGGCTCCAGTTCGATCATCTCGGTCAGATCGTCCGCCGGAGCCCGCACGTCGACCATCGCGAAGCGATGGTTGTTGGTGAAGACCCGGATGCGATTCCCGAGGCATAGGTCCACGCTCGACGGCTGGATGCGATTCAGGTCGAGCGGATCGATGACGATCGCGTTGGTCGCCAGGAGTTCGCGGATGGTGCGGTCGCTGAGTACGCTCAGGCCGTGCTCCCCACCGGGGCAAGTTCTTCGGCGGGTGCGGCGGTCGGAATCGACTCGCCCACGGACGCGTGCGCGCCGACATCCTGTCCGGTCCATGTGCGGCGGACCGCACTGAGCGAGACGAGGTCCCAGTACTTACCGCGCGCGAAGAACCGCTCGCGCAACGTGCCTTCGACCTGGAATCCCGCCTTCTGGAACACGTGCAGGGCCCGCTCGTTGAAGGTCGGGATGAGGGCCTCGACGCTGTTGAGGTTCAGTTCCTCGAACGCGAATCTGGCCGCGGCGCGCAACGCATCGGTGCCGTAGCCCCGGTTCCATTCCCCGCGCTCGGCGATGAGGATGATGATACTGGCGCTTCGATTGAACTCGTGCACGTTGCCCACCCCGAGCACGCCGATCAGCGAGCGGTCCTTGCCGACGATGGCGAGCACGCGCCCCTCGCGGAGCCGGAACATCTCGGCCAACTTGTCGGGATCGACCGCCGCGATCGGGATCGGCCGGCCCCCCATCGCGTGGATGAGGTCGGAGTCGGAGAGCCACTCCTTGATATGCTCCGCGTCCTCCTTTTCGAGGGCGCGCAGGGCGACGAGCTTTCCGTGGAGCATCGATCCTCCTAGGCCGGACGCGCTGCCGCGCGCTGCGCCGGTGCGGCGAGCACCGTCGTTTGCTGCTTCCCCCGTGCGGGGTGCGGAACGACCTTCCAGAAGCGTGGCAGGAACGACTCCCACCGCGCCAGTATGTCCCGCGCCCGGGGACTCTCGGTCTCGCTGGCGTGGCGTTCGACGATCGTGCGGAGCACCATCGCGTCGTCCGCGTCGGTAACCCGCTCGATGCCCACCAGATCCGGGTTGTAGCGCCGCGAGAACTGATCGCTCTCGTCGAGGACGTAGGCCAATCCGTTGGACATCCCGGCGCCGAAGTTCCGCCCGGTCTCACCCAGGATCACCGCGATCCCGGCGGTCATGTACTCGCAGCAGTGATCGCCCACGCCCTCGACGACGGCAAGCGCGCCGGAGTTGCGCACGCAGAACCGCTCACCGGCTCGCCCCGCTGCGAAAAGGGCTCCACCCGTCGCGCCGTAGAGCACCGTGTTCCCGATGATCGTGTTCTCGTGCCATTCGAACCGCGCCGACTCGTCCGGCCGGATGACGATCTCGCCGCCAGAAAGCCCCTTCCCCACATAGTCGTTCGCCTCGCCGCGGACAATCAGTCTCATCCCGCGCGTGGCGAACGCGCCGAAACTCTGTCCCGCCGTGCCCCGGAACTGCAACTCGATCAGGCCGTCGGGCAGGCCTTCCGCACCGTACTGATAGGCGATCTCACCGGCGATCCGCGTGCCGACCGCGCGATGGTTGTTCCGCAACTCATAGGCGCGTACGACCCGCTGCGCGGCGGCGATCGCGGGGCCGATCTCGGCCAGGATCTCATCGTCGAGGGGCGGTTCGCCTCGATCGTTCCGCGTGACGAGGGATCGCACCGGTCGCTCGAATGTCGGGTCGGCCGGGTGGATGATCGGGCTCAGGTCGAGGTCACCACGGCGCGAGCCAGGATCCGCCTCGATCTGTTCGAGAAGATCCGACCGGCCGACGATCTCGTCAAGCGAGCGATATCCCAGATTGGCGAGGATCTCGCGCACCTGGTGGGCTACCCCAGTCAGGAAGCCGATGAGCTGTTCGGGTCGCCCCGAGAACTTCGCCCGCAGGTCCTCTCGCTGCGTGGCGATGCCGGTCGGGCAGGTGTTGAGGTGGCAGGCGCGGGCCATGTCGCAGCCGATCGCGACGACCGCGGCGGTACCGAACCCGTACTCCTCAGCGCCGAGCATCGCCGCCACCACGACGTCGCGGCCCGTTTTGAAGCCGCCATCGGTCCGAACCCGTATGCGTCCACGCAGATCGTTGAGGACGAGCACCTGCTGGGTCTCGGCGAGGCCCAGTTCCCAGGGGCACCCCGCGCCCTTGATCGAGGAGAGAGGAGACGCGCCCGTGCCCCCGGAATGGCCGGAGATGAGCACGTAGTCCGCGTACGCCTTGGCCACTCCGGCAGCGATCGTGCCGACGCCGCTCTCCGATACGAGCTTGACGCCGATCCGTGCCCGCGGGTTCACGGTCTTCAGGTCGTAGATCAGTTGGGCAAGGTCCTCGATCGAGTAGATGTCGTGGTGCGGCGGAGGCGAGATGAGCGGTATACCGGGAACCGAGTGCCGGAGGCGCGCGATCAGTTCCGACACCTTGTGGCCGGGAAGCTGGCCACCCTCGCCGGGCTTCGACCCCTGTGCCATCTTGATCTCGATCTCGTAGGCGTGAGCGAGATACTCCGTGGTGACCCCGAACCGGCCCGACGCCACCTGCTTGGTCTTGTTGTCCGCCGAGTCGCCATCGCCCCGCCGCCGGTACCAGACCGGATCCTCGCCGCCCTCGCCGGTGTTGGATCGTCCGTCGATCCGGTTCATGGCGATGGAGATCGTCGAGTGCGCTTCCGGAGAGAGCGCGCCGAGCGACATGGCCTGGGTGGTGAATCGGCGTCGGATCGCCTCGATCGGTTCCACGTCGTCGATGGGGATCGGCGCACGCGTCGAGCGGAACCGCAGCAGGTCGCGCATCGTCACCGGCGGGCGACCATGGACGAGATCCGCATAGGCCCGGAAGTCGGCATACTCGCCCGAGTCGGCGGCCTTCTGCAGCGCGCGGACGACTCGCGGGTTGTAGTCGTGATATTCGCCCTCGCGCCGGAACCGGTACTGGCCGGGATCGCTCAGGCGCTTATCGAATGCACCGGCGAACGCGTCGCGATGGCGCGCCACGACATCGGCCGCGATCGCGTCGAAGCCGATGCCGCTGATGCGCGAGGCGGTTCCCGTGAAACAGGAGTCCACAACCTCGGGGCTGAGGCCAATGATCTCGAAGATCTGCCCACCACGGTAGCTCGTGAGGGTGGAGATGCCCATCTTCGAGAGGATCTTCAGCAGGCCATCGCTGATCGCCTGCCGGAGGTTCGCCATCGCCTTCGCTGCGGTGAGCCCCTCGACGCCGAGCTCGTCGACGAGCGACGCGACCGTCTCGAGCGTGAGGTACGGGTGGACCGCGCTCGCGCCGAACCCGATCAGGCAGGCGAATTGATGAACGTCCCACCCCTCGCCCGTCTCGACGATCAAGTCCGCCAGAGTCCGCCGATTCGCCCGGATCAACCCGTGGTGCACCGCGCCGACGGCGAGCAGCATCGGGATCGGCGCGTGCTCCCGATCCACTCCCTCGTCGGATAGGATCAGAATGGTCGCACCGCGATCCACTTCCGCGATCGCCCTCGCGACGAGATCGTCCAGCGCAGCCCGAAGGTCCGCACCATCGCCGGTGGCATCGAAGAGGGTGGGAAGGGTGACCGCACGATGCGGAGGCCCGACTTCTCGGAGCGCGGCGATGTGCTCCCTCAGGAGCAGCGGGTGATCGATGTGGACGAGGGTGGCGTGATCGGCCGACTCGGTGAGGATCGAACGCCGACGGCCGACGTACGAGTCGAGCGACATGACGATCGACTCGCGCAGCGGATCGATCGGCGGATTGGTGACCTGGGCAAAGCGCTGGCGGAAGAAGTGGTACAGGGTGCGGCTCTGGTCGGAGAGGACGGCGAGCGGGGCGTCATCCCCCATCGACCAGGTAGCCTCTTTGCCATCGACTCCCATGGGTTCGATGACGAACTTGATCTCCTCGTTCGTGAAGCCGAACACGTGTTGCAGGGGGCGCAGCGCGCCGTTAAGGGTCACGACCGGCGGCTCGGATCGCACGTGCTCGCTCAGCCGCCAGTAGCGCTTCCCCCATTCGGCGTATGGCTGCCGCCCACAGATCTCATCCTTGATCCGATCGTTGTGGAGCAGAGCCCTCCGCCGGGTGTCAACCGCGATCATCTGGCCCGGCCCAAGGCGACCCTTCTCGACGATCGAGTCCTCCGCCAGATCGAGCGTGCCGACCTCCGACGCGACGACAACCGTCCCGTCGGCCGTCACCTTGTACCTTGCCGGCCTCAGTCCGTTGCGATCGAGCGCCGCGGCGGCGACGTGGCCATCCGAGAACGCGAAAGCGCCTGGTCCATCCCACGGCTCGATCAGCGCGGCGTGGTACGCGTAGAAGGCACGCCACGACGGGACCATGTCCGGCATGCTCTCCCACGCCTCGGGGATGAGCATCATCGCGGCGTGCAGTAGGTCGCGCCCGGAGAGTTCCAGGAGCTCCAGTGCCTCGTCGATGCTCGCCGTGTCGGAACCATCGCGCCAGATGACTGGACTCAGTTCTCGCACCGCCTCGCCCCAGATCGGCGAGGCCAGTGCGCCCTCTCGCGCTCGCATCCAGTTCCGATTGCCGTCGAGCGTATTGATCTCGCCGTTATGGGCGATCGTGCGAAACGGTTGCGAGAGCTGCCAGTTCGGGAACGTGTTTGTCGAATAGCGCTGGTGGAATACCGCCAGGGCGGACTCGAACTGCGGGTTGGCCAGGTCTGGGTAGAACGCAGCCAGTTGCGGCGCGACGAAGAGCCCCTTGTACGAGACCGTCCGACACGAGAACGAGGGGATGTAGAGGTCGAGGATGCGCTCGGCCAGGGTTCGTCGCTCGGTCGCCTTCCGGACGAGGAGCAGTTGCCGATCGAACGTCCGCTCGTCGGCGATCCCCTCGCCCAGCACGACAGCTTGCTCGATGGTGGGCATGGTGAGGAACGCCTTTTCGCCAAGCACCCGTGGGTCGACCGGCACCGCTCGCCAGCCGATCAGACGCAGGCCGCGCGCGGCGATCTCCTCCGCGGCAATGACGCGCACCCGCTCTGCCGCCCCGGCATCGCGCGGGAGGAAGAACATGCCGATCGCGAGCAGTTCGGACGCATCCCCGGCGAAGCCCTCCGCGGCGAGCAGCCGGCGAGGGATCTGGGTCAGGAGACCCGCGCCGTCGCCAGACTTCGCGTCCGCCGAGACGGCGCCGCGGTGCGTCAGATTGATGACGGACGTGAGCGCGTGCTGGACGATGCGATGCGAGGCCTCCCCCGAAATCGTGGCGACGAATCCGACTCCGCACGAATCGTGTTCGAAACGACTGTCGTAGAGTGTGCCTTCGGCGCCCTGGGGTCGGTAAGGCTGCATCCTGATTCCGATTCCTGACTCTCGGGATAAACAAAAGACGCCCACGCCGGTCGATGGCATCGAACGGACCGTGGACGTCGTCGTCGTACGGAAGTCCAGAACTGGACTCGTCGGATTGTAGGCACGCCCCCACGCTCCGACAAGGCACCTCGCGTTGCGGGGGGCGCGCGGAGCCGAACCCTATACTCACCGCCCGTGGCGCGTGTCGCGATCCCGGACGTGCCACTCTCCCCCGAGAGCCGGACCAGCACCGCACGCGTCGCCATCGCGATCGCGCTTTCGATCGTCTTCGTCGCCAACCTGGCGACTCTCATCCTCCAGCTTGTCGCCGGACGCTTCCTCGCCCCGGCGGTGGGATCGTCCCTCTACACCTGGACCTCCATCATCGGGGTGACCCTGGCCGGGATCAGCGCCGGGAACTGGGTGGGCGGCCGTTGGGCAACTCGGGGCCGACCGGCGCGAAAGGCGATGTGGCTCCTGCTCGCGGGCGCGTTGTTCTGCGCGCTCGCGCCGGGATTCGTCCGAAGCATCGCCGCCATCCCGGGTTTCATCGGGCTGGACCTGTTCGTACGCATCGCGATGCTCACCGTCATTGGCATCTTTCCGGCAGCGTTCGTCCTCGCCGCGGTAACCCCTCTGATGATCGCGCTCAGCGTGCGCGGCCTGTCGCGCTCCGGCCAGACGATCGGGCTGATGTACGCGGTGTCCACTCTGGGCAGCCTCGCCGGCAATTACGCGACCGGCTTCTTCCTCACCGCCTATTACGGCGTCACGACCATCCTCTGGGCGACCGCAGTCGTGGTTGGCACCGCCGCGGTCCTGCTCCTGTGGCTGGGGGATGCCGATCGCGCTCCCGGGGAGGCAGCCGCCGAGGGTGAGACGCAGGCGAGCGCCCGCCCCGGAGGGAGGCGAGCGCTCGCGCTGGCCGGTAACCGCCCCCTCGCCTGTGCCATCGTCGCCGCCGCGAGCTTCGCGACGATGACCGTCGAGCTCTCGGCCAGCCGCGTGCTGGCGCCATCGGTCGGCCTGAGTCTCTATAGCTGGACGGGCATCATCGGCGTGGTCCTCGCCGCGATCGCGCTCGGGAACTACCTCGGCGGCGTTCTGGCGGATCGGACGCGCAGCCAGATCGTCCTCGGTTTGACGATCCTCGCCGGCGCGGCGGGAGTCTTCCTGATCCTGTACGCCGCGACCATTCTCAACGAACGGGCGTACTGGGGCGCGCTGCCCCTGGTCGAGCGCATCCTCGTGTTGACCTTTGCTCTCTTCTTCCTTCCGATCGTGCTGCTGGGAATGGTGTCGCCCCAGGTCATTCGGCTGGCGATCGACGATCCCCGCGACGCCGGGCGTCTCAGCGGCGAGATCTACGCGTGGTCGACCCTCGGGGCGATCGTCGGCACGTTCGCGACCGGCTGGTTCCTGATCTCGGCGCTGGGCGTGTACACGGTGATCTTCGTGATGGCGGCGATTCTCGCCGCGCTCGGCGTGATCGTCCTGGAGCCCGGCCGCCGTGCACTGCCGGCGGTCGCAGCCACCGCCGTGATGGGCGCGATCGCATTCGCGGTGTGGTCCAGCGATCTGGCCGAGTCGCGGTGCACGCTGGAGACGAACTACTTCTGCATCAAGGTCGGTACCCAGGATCGCCCCGGCGTGGGGGAGGTCAAGACGCTCGTGCTCGATCACCTGCTCCACTCCTTCGTGAAGTTGGGCGATCCCGGCTATCTCGGTTACGCCCACGAGGAAGTGCAGGCGGAGATCACCCAGCACTACTTACAGGTGTCCGGTCCGCCCGCGGTCCTCGTGATCGGCGGCGGCGGGTACACCTATCCGCGCTGGGTCGACGATCGGATTCCGGGCGCCCGCGTCGATGTTGTGGAGATCGACCCCGGGGTGACGCGTGTCGCCTACGAGCACTTCGGGCTACCCCAGAACACGCGGATCCGTTCGCTGAACATGGATGGGCGTCAGTACGTCCAGGCGCTGGCGGCCCCCGGTTCGTACGACCTCGTGGTTCAGGACGCGGTAAACGATATTTCGGTGCCCTACCACATCATGGTCAAGGAGTACAACGATGCGATCCGCGCCATGCTTCGGCCCGGGGGCGCGTATCTGTTGACGGTGATCGACTTCTATCGTGAGGGCGAACTTCTGCGTGCCGCAGGGCGCACGATGCGACAGAGCTTCAATCAGGTCCAGTTGCTCGCCGCTGGCGAGGTCTGGCATGGCGGCGGAGCCAACGTCTGGGTACTGGCCGGGTCCGACAGCGGCATCGACGTTGCGGCGGTGCGCGCGAGCTACGCCCGAATGGGGCTGGGCGCGCGTATCGCCGAACTCCCCGCCGCCGAGTTCGACGCGTACCTGCGCGAGGGCGAGCAGATCATCCTCACCGACGAGTACGCCCCGGTCGACAACCTGATCGCCGGACTTTTCCGGCACCGTAACTAGGTGGTCGCGCGCGATACCGGGCGGCGTCAACTCGGTCCGGGCGCATCGGTCGGGTCGCTCGACTTCGTCGTCGATGGTGTGCTGTTCCCGCGGCGTCAGTCGAGTACCGAGCACGGACTGATGCGGCTGGCGCGACGCCGGGTTCGTGCGGACTGGGACAGTCAGGTGCGTCGACTCGAGGATCCGGCACAGGTCGATCACGCGATCCCGAGCGAGCGAGAAGTCTTCACCTACATCTCACCGACGATGGCGCGCATCCTCCGGCGCATCGCCGCAGCCTCCACCGCCGCCGGCGAGCATCGCGGGTTCGTCCTGCTCTTCGGCCCGACAGGGTGCGGAAAGACGACCATCGCGAAGACCTTCGCCTGGCTCGCCAATCAGCCTTTGACCGAGATCGCCTTCAGTGGGGACACCAGCCTCAGCGACTTCTACCGGTCGGTGGAGGTCGTTCGGACCTCGGGTGGCGGTCAGTCCACGGTGACCGTTCCGGGGCCCGCGGTCGAAGCGATGCTCCACGGGAAGCGCCTGCTGATCAACGAGATCAACATGGTTCCCGCCGACGTGCTGGTGATCTTCTCCCAGGCGATGGACACGGGCCGGCTCGTGATCTCCGGGACGGAGCGGGGCAACGTGGAGATCGAAGTCCATCGCGACTTCGGCATCATCGGAACCGCGAACCCGAACTACGTGGGTACGATCGATATCGGTCGGGCGATGGAGCGTCGTTTCGGTCGCGGTGTCGGGTACATCGAGATGACGTTCATCCCGCCGGAGGAGGAGGCGGCGGCGATCGTCGCCGAATTCGGGCGCACTGCGCCGTTCGGCGAGCACGCCGTGGCGCTCGATCCCGGTCTGGCGGGAAGGATCGCGCGACTGGCGGCCGAACTGCGCGCCGACCCGCAGGTGGGCGCGGTCATCATGAATCGCCTCTCGACACGGGCACTTCTGCACTGGCTGGGGCTCTCGGCGCTCACCGGCCAATCGCTCGCCGCGCTGGCGGAGCGCGCCCTACTCACGACCCTGCCCCAGGAGGCGCGCGATCGTGCCGCACGGGCCATCGGCGCACGTCTCGGCGACCTCGTGGTCGCGGGCAGGGCCGCTGTCGCCGACCTGGGCATCGTCTGGCCCGTCCTCACGGGGGCGCGCACCGCCGAAGTGGATGCGGCGACGCCTCCGCGGCGTGTCCCTCGCGCGGCGCCGCGATCGAGCGCGCCGATCCTCCACGCGATCGACTTCGAGAAGCGTCTCCCCGATGGCACGCGCGTGCTCGTAGGCGAACCGTTCTACCGGATTGACGGCCGCCGCTACGGCATCGGCGTGCGCCTCCGCGTCTACGACCGGGAGAACCGCCAGGTGCTCGATCGCGACCGCATCGAAGAGGTCGAGCGCTCCCTGCGCGATGAGGGCGTGAACGTCCCGCATCGGATTGGCCGTCGGCCGCGTCGGGCCGAGATTCTCCCTTGCCTGACGCCGTCCTCCATTCGAAACCTCGCCATCGCCGAGGCGGCGCTGCTGATGGGACGCCCCGTGTTCCTGGCCGGGCCGACCGGCTGCGGAAAGTCCTCGCTCGCACGAACGCTCGCCTACATCCGCAACCGCTCGCTCGTGGAGTTCTCGCTGACCGGAGAGACCGCCAAGGGCGATCTGACCGCGAGCCGTCGGCTGGTAGACGGCGTCACCCGTTGGACGACCCAGGCGTTCCTCGAAGCACTCGATCGCGGTGACGTCGTACTCATCAATGACTACAACATGGCGTACCCGGACGTTCACTCGCTCATCAACGGGCTCTTCGACAAGGGGGCATCGTTCACACTGCCGGACGGCACCCGCTTCACGACCCACCCGTCGGCGTGGGTGATCGCGACGGGCGCGTTGGAGGGGCCCGGCGTCAAGCCGCTCAATGAGGCGGTCGAGAACCGCTTCGGCGCGATCGTCGATGTCACGTATCCACCGCCGGCCGAGGAGATCGCGATCCTCGGCCATGTATCTCCCCGCCTGGCGCGCGGTCCCGTTCTGACGAACGCGATTCAGCTGGTCGACTTCTGTCGGCGAGTCGCGGCCGGAGAGGTCGATTCGGCGCTGGTCAGCGGTCTATCACGGGCCGGGCAAGAGGCGCTGCGGCAGGCCGCCCGCGGAGCAGCGCTGTCGACTGCCGAACTCGTCGCGATCGCCCGGGTCAGCGACGACGCCGCCGAGTTCACCGCGAGGCTGCGCCAGGGCGTCCTCGAGGGCTCCTCCGACCTGGCGCGACGCGTCCTGGAGCCGGTGCTCCTCCAGTATGGCGTCGGCTGAGCGTTCCTTGGCTTCGGCTGCCGCGACCGCGGTCGAGGCCCTGGAGGCGACGCACTACCGATCGTCCGAGGTGGAGACGATCGGACGCCTGCTCCTGCGCGAGCGTCCGACCCGCATCGTGCCCGGAGACTGGTGGGCGTTTGCGCCGGAGAGCGACACGCTCATCTACCCGGCGCGCTTGCTCGGCGAGTGGTCGGGCGTCCGCATCGTCGGCGGCCTGATCCACGAAGTCGCCGAGGCCAGTTACGCGGGCGCGGGCGGTGTGGAGGGGATCGCCGCGTTCCTCGCCCAGGCGGCGCGTCACGGCATCCAGAATGCGAGTGCGCTCCTCCTGCTCAACGTCGTCAACGACCTACGCGTGAACTCACGCTATCTGGCCGATTATCCAGGGGCCGACCCCTTCCTGCGTTCGCTCTACGGCGAAGCGATCGACATGCACGCCAAAAACGACGTACGGGGACGGCGCGGCGGCTCGGAGCCTCTGCGGCACCACCTGTTTCTCGACGCGCTCATCGGGCACTGGGCCAGATCGAACTGGCCGGAGATCCGTCGCCCAGCCAGTCCGTTCGACGGCCAGATGCCGGAGATGTGGCCTCTGCTCGGTCCCGCGTTGGCCGCGGAGCATCTCGCGGGATGCGCCGCCGCGCTCGCGGAGATCCTGCCCCGATATGGCGCACTGGTGGAGGCTTCGCAGAAGCAACTCGAGGAGGAGGCGCGCCGCGCGGTTCCGCCGGACCTGGCTTCGGATGAACCCACGCCTCCACCGCCCGAAGACGATGAGGATGGCGCATTCTCACCGGACGGCCGCGCGACCAGTGATGGCGAGGAGACGGACCCCGCCAGCAAGGATGGCGTCCTCTTCTTCGTGCGCGAGGATGCTCCTATCGGTGTCGAGGATCCGGGTGGTCCCGAGAACGAGTCGGCCCATCGCTCGGGAGGGTCGTCCGATCAGAGCAGAACTCCCCGGCCCATTCAGGCCAACGAGTTCGATAGTGGTCCGCGCTGGGTGGGCGGCGTCATCCAGCGCATCCGCCGTTTCCGTCCCCGCGGCGGCATCGATTACACGCAGTTCGACTACATCCAGCGCGTCCGCGAACTCGAGCCCCTCATCGACGCGGCGGTCCATGGGCGCGGCGACGGCCCCGGTCTCGCGCAGATTCTCGCCCTCCGGCGATTCGGGACGATCGATCCCTTTCGACGCCCCCGCCGCTTCCGACGCGGCGACACCGGCGACATCGACGAGGATCGCCCCGAGAGTCTGCTGATCGACCCCGGGCTTGCGTTCCTCCACCGCGCCCGTCAGATACGCGACGACAGCGTCAAAGATTTCGCCAACGCGATCCTGCTGGACATTTCCGGCAGCGTGATCCAGAAGGGGTATCCCTCGCGAAAGTTCGACCAGACGGTCGACACCGCGGTTCTGTTCATCGAGATTCACGAGCGGCTCAAACTGCCGTACGAGGTGATTGCCTTCTCCGAATCACCGCGAGTCCTACGCTCGATGGCGGACACGCTGGGCGACTCCTCGCACGTCGATCCGGCCAGCCGGTACGTCGTGAAGGACTTCTCCTACCTCATCCGCGAGATGTACGAATTGGAACATGCTGAAACCCGGGAAGCCGTTGCGATACAGGCCGCGATCGCCGACATCGAGGGGCAGATCGGCCTCAAGACCGTGCTGATGGTGACGGACGGCATCAGCAGCGATCGGGGCGCGCTCGTGGATGTTCTGACGGGCATCGAAGAGCGGAACTCGGTGCGCGCGATGAGGGACCGGCTCGGTCTTCTCGCCTTCGGCGTCGGCCTCGCAGAGGGAGAGTTCCGCGCGTCGTACGAGCCGCTTCTCGAGGGGATGCCGATCTCCTGCGCGAGCGGACAACTCGTGCCCAATATCGATGCGCTGCCGACGCTCATCTGCCAGGCGATCGAGCGACGCATCCTGGGCGACGGCTGAGGCCGCTACCGACGGCCGAAGTCTCGATCCAGCTGGAGTGCCGGTAGGCGCACCACCGTCGGCCGCCCGTGTGGGCAGAACGCCCCGATGTCCGTGCCCTCCAATCGCTCGATCAACTCCCGCATGAGTTCCGGGGCCAGCGAATCGCCGAAACGGACCGCGGAGTGGCAGGCGATCGTTGCGGTCACGCGATCGAAGGCATCGCTCGGGGCGGACGGCGCATCCAGCGCGTCGATCACCGACGCGATGACCGGCACAAGGTCGCCAGTGGGTCGCACGCCCCTGGGAACCGATCGCACGATGGCGTGCCTGGTACCGAACGGCTCGACCTCGAAGCCCCGGTCTCGCAGGGCCTGGCGATGCTCGTCGATCGATCCGAGGAGGCTCCCCGCGACCTCAACGACCTGTGGTTCGAGCAACAGTTGCGCCGCGGTCTCACCGCGGCTGCGCAGGAGACTCTCGTACAGCACCCGCTCATGCGCGGCGTGCTGGTCGATGAAGTACACGCCATCCGGCCCCTCGCAGACGATGTAGGCATTCTGGATCTGCCCCAGGATGCGCATGGGCGGTAGGCGGTTTCCCCCGACCGACGCCCCAGGGGATTGTGGCGCGGTATCGATGGGTCGGACCGAGGCGGTCAGCCTCGCCAGGGATCCGAGCAGGGGCCCCGGGTCGTCGAACGGGGTCGGGCGCACTGGTGCCGCGGCGCCGCGTATCGATGCGGACAGGGTAGGAGCGGTCCGCTCCGCGGAGGGTGACGTGAGCCACTCGGGCGGCGCACGCAGCGGCGCCGATACCGCTGGCGGCGGCGCGGTCGCGACCAGTGCCTGGCGGATGGCCCGCTGCAGCGCGCCGTACACCAGACGGTCGCGCCGAAAGCGCACGTCGCTCTTCGATGGATGGACGTTCACATCCACCTCGCCCGGGGGTACCGCGACGTCGAGCACCACGAACGGGAACCGACCATCCGGAATGAAGCCCCGATAGCCCTCGATGACCGCGTGCGTCAGTGCTCGGTTCTGCACGGGCCGGCGGTTGACCAGGAGCAGGACATCGCCGCGCGAACCTCGCGTCAGGTCGGGTGGGCTCATCAGGCCGCGGACCACGACGCCGCCATCCTCCGCCGCCACCTCGATCGCCGCCTGGGCCGCGTCCGGACCGTGCACTGCCACCAACGCGCCGCGTCGGTCAGTCCCGTCGGTCGTCAGGGCGGTCCGTCCATCGACGACGAACGAGAAGCGGATCTCGGGGTAGCCGAGCGCGTAGATGGCCACCAGGTGGGCGATATAGGCGGCCTCGCCCCCGGGCGTCCTCTGGAACGCAAGCCGGGCCGGCAGGTTGCCGAAGAGCCTCCGGACCGTGACCTGCGTGCCGATCGGGGCCCCACGGCGCCCCCGTTCGAGGATCTCGCCGAAGGCGACCTCCGCGAACGCCGCGGAGTCCTCGTTCGGCGGCCGGGAGATCACGGTGACGGCGGCGATCGCGGCGATGCTGGGCAGCGCCTCGCCCCGAAACCCGAGCGTTCGGACCGCCTCCAGATCGTCGACGGTGCGCAGTTTGCTCGTTGCGTGCCGCGCCAGCGCCAGGCCCAGATCCTCCGGGTCGATGCCACACCCTTCATCGGCGACGCGGATGAACTCCAACCCGCCGCCGCGGATCTCGATCGCTATCGCGGGCGGACCCGGCGGGGCGTTCGCGCCATCGCGCCTGATCAGAGTCGCGTCGATTGCATTCTCGACCAGTTCCTTGACGACGTCGCCCGGCCGCTGGATCACCTCGCCGGCCGCGACCTTCTCCGCGACCTCGCGAGGCAGCGCACCGATGCGCGGTCCGGCCATGCCGTGCCATGCTACCAGGCACACCTATCGTGATCGGGGATCTCAGGCACATCTTCCTCGAGCCGCATTTCGATGATGCCGCGCTGTCATGCGGTGGGACGATCGCGCGCCTCGTCGACGAGGGCGCCGACGTTCTAGTCGTAACCATGTTCGGCGGGAAGCCGGAGAACGGTGCCGAACTGGGCGCGTTCGCGCGCGCTCAGCACGCCCGCTGGCGCGTGGAGGACGCTGTAGAGGAGCGACTTCGCGAGCATCGCGCGGCGATGGCTGTCCTGGGGTGCGCGCACCTGGTGCTGTCGTTTCAGGACGCCATCTACCGCGGTGCGCGTTACCAGAGCGAGGAAGCACTCTTCGGCCCGATCGCAGAGGACGAGCGGCCGCTGGTCGATGCGATCTCTCGCCGTCTCGACGACTTCTGCCGGCAGCAGCCGCCGGTGCGCTTCTACGCACCGCTCACGGTGGGGCATCACGTCGATCACCAGATCGCGCTCGCCGCCTTGCCCTCGATCGCCGGGGCGCTCCTCTACGAGGACTTTCCCTACGCTGCGCGGAATGAACGCGCGGTCGCCGAGGCGACGGCGCGAGTCGGCGCGATGCGCCAGCAGGACATTCCTGTCGGCGCGACCCTATCGCGTCGCATCGAGGCGATCCGGAGCTACACGAGTCAGATGGGAACACTGTTCGGATCCGCCGAACGAATGGAGCGGGCCGTGCGGGAGTACGCGGGAAGGACCGGCGAGTCGATCGAGCGATACTGGCGCCCCGTCGCCCCCCTGGATCTCTAGAGTGGATGCATCGATCCGATGACCCCATCGCCGGCTGGCCGAACCCACGTCGCACCGACGGCCGCGCGTGCGAGGGGCCGATGGGCCACGGGTCGTCCGGTACGATGGCTTCGTGCGGCGGCGTGGGCCGTCGTCCTGGAGCCGGTCGTCCGAGCCCTCTATCGTGTCCGAGCGGAGGGGCTCGCCAACCTCGAGGCACTTCGAGGGCCCGTTCTCTTCGCCGCGAATCACTGCGCCCACCTGGACACATGCTTCATCATCGCCAGCCTGCCGTGGCGCTGGCGGAGCCGCCTCTCCGTCGCCGCGTCGGCGTCGGACATCTTTGGCCCACGCGCCCTCGGTCTCCCCGTGAAGGGCACTCTGGCCGCGCTTCTCGGAAACGCCTTCCCTCTCGCCCTTCCGAGCGGATTCCCTCGCGGCGACCTGCTCACGGCGATGGTCACGGCCGGATGGTCGGTGCTCCTCTATCCCGAGGGCCGCCTCTGCCTGAGCGGAGCGATCGAGCGTTTTCGCGGTGGAATCGGGATCGTCGCGATTGCCACCGGCGCTCCCGTTGTGCCGGTACGGGTGGCGGTAGATCGACCCGGCCTCTGGGAGGGCAACCGGTTTGGCCGGGGCGATGTCCGGGTGGTGTTCGGCGAGCCGCGCCGCTTCGGCAGTGAGAGGCCGCCGTCTGAGGTGGCCCGAGAACTGGAGGCCACGGTGCGCAGCCTGGGCGGGTCGCGGTGATCGGCGCCTGGCAGATCCTGCTGGTCCTCTACATCCTGTTCCTCGCGCTCGGACCCCGGCGCGTCGTACGCTGGTGGCGCATCTGGAACCGGTTCCTGGCCCGGATGCAAGGCTTGCCGCCGCCGACGGAACGATCCGAACCCGCCTGGCTCCGGGCGGTCGCCCTCTTCGAGCATTCCTCGAAGATCGGCTGGGCATGCGTCGCCGTGGGTATCGGACTGATCGTCGTCGACGGTGTCTGCCGTCAGACCGGGTGCGCCTTCACCGGTCCGGTGATGCTCGTCCTGGCGATGATCCTCTTCTTCCTGGCGCCCTGGATGATCTGATCCTACGCCCAGGAATCGGGGCGAGGATCAGATCGGCATGTGTCGCCCCGCGTCGATCACGAGGGTTTGCCCGGTCATGGAGTCGTTCTCGCAGAGGAAGACGACGCCGGCAGCGATATCGTGGAGGCTCGGATAGCGGCCGAGCGGCGCCTCACGGGCCATACGGTCGAGCGCCTCCTGCCCCCAGCGCGCGCCCCACCGTGTATCCATGATCCCGGGCGCCACGGTGTTGACGGTGATGTCGGGCGCCAGGGCGAGGGCCAGGCACCGCGAGAGCATCTGCATCCCCGCTTTGGACACCGCGTAGGCAATCGAACTCCCACCGGCCCGTAGGCCGGAGATCGAGGTGGTGAGGACGATCCGGCCGCCTCCGGCGCGCTGCATGTGTGGCGCCGCCGCCCGGGCGCAGAGCCAGGAACCCTTCACGTTCACATCCTGCAGTCGGTCCCAGTCTGCCTCGCTGATTCCCTGTAGGTCCTTGAACGGGACAAACACGGTCGTTCCGGCGTTGTTGATGAGAATCTGCAGGTTGCCCAGGTCGCTGACGACCCGCGCGACCATGGCGTCGACCTGGCGGGCGTCTGCGACATCGGCCTGGACGGCGATCGAACGGCGGCCGAGCGCGCGGATCTCGGCGACGGTCGCGTCGGCATCCGCCACCGACCGGGAGTAGTTGACCGCCACATCCACGCCGCGGCGGGCCAGTTGGAGGGAGATCTCACGACCGAGGCCGGTTCCCCCGCCGGTCACCAGTGCGACTTTCCCGACGAGATCCACAGCGCTCACACCTCACGCGGAAATCAACAGCGAATTCGGTTGCAGTCTATATAGTCGCGCCGTGTCTGCCACCGACGTGCGCGGACACGCCGCCGCCGATCCGAACGGCCGGCCCGATGTGACGGAGACTCTGGGTCACGGCGACCGCAGGGCCGTATTCCGGATGGCCTGGCCGGCCATCATCGAGAACTCGCTCCATACGCTTCTGGGCATCGTCGACACCATCATCGTCGGCCAGCTTGGCGCGGTCGCCCTCGCCGCGGTCGGCGCGGGAACGCAATGGCTCTTCCTCTCGATGTCGATCCTGTTCGGGCTGATGATGGGCGCGATTGTTCTGGTCGCGCGGGCGATCGGCGCGGGAGACCCCGAGAGCGCCGCGCGAGCGGCCCGTCAGTCGATGCTCCTCGCGGGCGGGCTCGGCGTCCTCTACCTCGTTCTTGGCGTGGTCGGTGCCGAGGGCGCCGTACGGATTCTCGGCGCCGATGAGGAGGTCGTCGCGGTCGGGGGCAGCTTTCTGAGGATCATTTCGTATGGCGCCATCCTGACCACGCTGACGATCGGAGCGAGCTCGCTCTTGCGCGCCGCCGGGGACACGCGCACGCCCATGGTCTCCACCGCGGTCGCCAACGTGGTGAACGCGGTCGCGGCCTATGCGCTGGTGTTCGGCGTCGCCGGTCTGCCCCAGTTGGGCGTGGATGGATCGGGCTGGGGCATGAACATCGCCCGGGTCGTCGGCTTCGCGATCGTCATTCGGCAACTCGCACGCCATCCCCTGCTGCGGGTGACGCTCTTTGGCGACTGGCGTCCGGTGGGTCGCGTGATCCGGCGCATCATCGACTTCGGATCGCCCGCCGTCCTCGAGCAGGTCCTGATGATGGGCAGTTTCATGGTCTACGCGGTCATCGCCCTGCAACTGGGCACGACGACCTTTGCGGCCCAGCGTGTGACATTCAATGCGCTGACAATCTCTTTTCTCCCCGCGTTCGGCTTCGCCATCGCCGTGACCACCCTGAGCGGCCAGTACCTCGGTGCGAAACGGCCCGACCTCGCCGACCGGAGCACCTGGGTTGGCGTCCGCCTGGCCGCGGTGTGGATGACGGCGATGGGTCTGGTCTACCTGATCTCTCCGGAGCCGCTGATCGCGCTCTTCACGTCAGACCGTGCGATCATCGATGAGGGCATTCCCGCGATGCGGATGATCGGCCTCGCCAGCCCGCTCTGGGCGCTGCCGATGGTGCTCTCCGGCGCGCTGCGCGGAGCGGGCGACACGAGGTTCCCCCTGGTGATGTCGTTCGTCTGCGGCTGGCTCATCCGCGTGCCATTCGGCTACCTGTTCGGCATTACCCTGGGCCTCGGGCTCTGGGGGATCTATGCCGGGGTGGTAGCCGACGCGATCGTGGGCGGACTCATGACGCTCTGGCGGTACCGTCGGGGCGCCTGGCGCGACGTCCGCGTGGATCTGGACTGACCGGGGCGGCTCGCCTCAGAAGTTCACGTCGCGGCTGATCTGCCGCTGGCCGCGGGTGAAGGTGATCGAGACGCGGCCGCCGGGAGCCATCGCTGCCAGCGCGTCCTCGACGCCCTGCGCGTTGGCGATGGTGCGCAGACCGATCCCGGTGATGATGTCGCCAGGCTGGAGCCCGGCGCGCTCGGCCGGCGACCCCGGCGCGATCTTGCCCACCAGGGCGCCGAACACGGGCACCTGGCCCCTCCGGGCGAGGTAGCCGGCGGCATCGGCCACCGCGGCACCGAACCTGGGGCGCGGCGGGGTTTGCTCGGCGAGGAGACGTTCGAGTCGCGGCCGATCGAAGCCCACGACGACGTCCGCGCCGACCGTGATGACGGGCACGCCGCTCTGACCGGAGAGACGCACCATCTCCTCCGCGGCTCGCGCGTCGGCGGCCACGTCGCGCTCCGCAAACGGCACGCCGCGCTGAGTGAGGAACTCCTTCGCCCGGTTACACCATGGGCACGTCGGTGTCGTGTAGACGGTGACACTCATCGCACGAAAATGATATCGGCCACCCGGTTCGGCTTCACCCCTTCCGCTGGCGCTCTCGCGCGCGCTCGACCACGTCGTAGAGCGTCTGCAACGCCTGGAGCGGCGTGAGGTTCTCCACATTGAGACCGGCGAGATGATCGATGAGCGAATCGGGCGGCGGGTCGAAAAGCGTCGCCCCGAAGTCGGTCGCCGGAGCGGCGACGTGCTGTCGCGACCGACCGCGCTCGAGTTCGCGCAGGATCTTTCGCGAGCGCAGGACGATCGAACGGGGAAGGCCGGCGATCTGCGCGACGTGGACGCCGTAGGAGCGATCGGTTCCTCCGGGGATGACGCGGTGGAGGAACGTGACGCTGTCACCCTGCTCGATGACCTCCACCCGTGCGTTACGCACCCGGGGCAGGGTCTCCGCAAGTGCGGTGAGTTCGTGATAGTGGGTCGCGAACAGGGTTCGGCAGCCCAGCCGGGGATCGTCGTGCATGTGCTCGACGATCGCCCGAGCGATGGCCATGCCATCGAATGTCGAGGTTCCGCGACCGATCTCGTCGAGGATGACCAGGCTCCGCGGCGTCGCCTGGTGAAGAATGGCGGCGGTCTCCGCCATCTCGACCATGAAGGTCGACTGCCCCGAGTAGATCTCATCCTGGGCACCGACTCGCGTGAAGACTCGATCGACGACGCCGATGCTCGCGCTCTCCGCGGGGACATAAGCCCCGATCTGCGCCAGAATCACGATCAGCCCGACCTGGCGCAAGAAGGTGGACTTCCCGGCCATGTTCGGTCCCGTGATGACGATGATCTGCTCGTTCTCTGCGTCCAGCCGGCAGTCGTTAGGAACGAACGTGCCCGCGTCCGTGCGCCGCTCCAACGTGGGATGTCGCCCGCCAACGATCTCGATCGTGCGATCCCGGTCGTGGACGAGGGGCCGGACGTAGTTGGACTCGACGGCGAGGTCCGCCCAGCCGACCAGAACGTCCAGTTCGGCGAGCGCCCCGATCGTGGAGTTGATCTGGACGATGCGCTCCGCGAGCTGGCGCTGGACATCGGCGAACACGCGCTCCTCAAGCGCACCCTGCGCCTCCGACGCCTCGAGGACCTGTCTCTCATAGACCTTGAGGTCGGGAAGCGTGAAGCGCTCCGCGCCGACGAGTGTCTGTTTGCGGACGTAGCCAAATTCGCCTGTCAGCACGTCTTCGATGGTGGCGCCGGCAGCCCGCCCCGGCACGGCGCCCATCTCAGGCGGAGGTGGGTTGCGGAGCGCCGCGGCGCTGATCTCCACGTAGTAGCCGAAAACGCGATTGAACCCCACTTTGAGGGTGCGAATGCCTGTCCGTGCCCGTTCGCGCGGTTCCAGTTCGGCGATCCAGCGGCGGGCATCGGCCGTGGTCGCGAGTAGATCGCTGAGCTCAGGGCTGAACTCGGGGCGGATTACCCCGGTATCTCTGGCCTGCGGCGCCGGATCTTCGAGGATCGCGCGATCGATGAGGGTTTCGAGGGAGCTGAGGTCGACGATCCCCGCCGCGAGCGCGGCCAGCCGCCCCGCGCCGCTCGTCGCGATCGGGGCGATCGTGCCCCGAATCTGAGTGGCCCGGGCCAGTCCGGCCCGGAACGCCCGGATCTCCCGCGGGAGGGCGCGCCCGGCGACAATGCGGGCGGCGATCCTCTCGAGATCAGGGATGCCCTGCAGGAGGGTGCCGAGCCGTGCCCTCACGATCGGATCACCGCGAAGGGACGCGATCGCATCGTGCCGATCGGCGATCGGGGCGATCGCGCGCAGCGGTGCGGAGAGCCAGGCCCGCGTCAGTCGCGCGCCGGGGGAGGTCCGCCCCCTATCGATCAGTTCGAGCAGGGTGCCGCGCGCGGAACCGCCCCGACCTGCCTGCGTCAACTCGAGCCCCCGCCGTGTCGCGCTGTCGAGGACCATGAACGAATCGAGGGCGTAGCGCCCGGGCGGCCGCAGGGCGGGGAGCGCGCTCGCGGCGGTCTGTCCGAGATAGGCCACCAGGGCGCCACATGCGCCTCGGGCGGCGGCGGAGTCCGTCAGTCCGAAGGGTTCGAGCGTCACGACGCCGAACTGGCGTCGCAGCACCCCCGATGCCTCGGCGTCGTCGAAGCGCCACGCGGGATACGGCGTGAGGGTCGGGCCGCTATCCAGGCGGCCGGCCCAGGGAGGGAAACCAGCGCGAGGGTCCTCGCACGGCAGCAGGAGTTCCGAGGGTGCCCAGCGTTCGATCTCGCGCATGAGCACTGGCGGCGGTTCCTCGGCATCGGTGCGCCGCCGCGGCGCCGCCTCGACCTCGCAGACCTGAAATGACCCCGTGGACGCCTCGACGATCGCCAGGGCCCAGCGATCGCCGTGCAGCGCGATCGCCCCGAGGTGAGCGCTCGCGCGCGAATCCAGGAGGCCGGGCTCGATCAGGGTGCCCGGCGTCACGATCCTCACCACGGCGCGCTCGACCAGACCGCGATTGGCGCCGGGTTCGGTGATCTGCTCGCAGATGGCCACCCGATGCCCGGCCGCGACGAGCCGGCCCAGATAGGACTCCAGCGCGTGGTAGGGGATGCCGGCCAGCGGATGCCGTCGCCCCCGCCCCATCTCTCGAGATGTCAGGACGATCTCCAATTCGCGGGCGACGATCTCGGCATCGCCATCGAACGTCTCGTAGAAGTCGCCCATACGGAAGAGGAGGAGGGCGTCTGGATGCGCGGCCTTCAGACTCTGGTACTGCTGCCAGATGGGGGGATCGCCCCGGACCGTTGACACATCGGAAACGTATCAGCCGCGCGGCGGAGCGACGTGCGCCGGCGTGCGACAATGGCCGGGCCGCGCCGCGGCGCGATGCCACCTTGCGGGGGATGTCTGAGTGACTGAAGTCGTTCGTACCGATCGCGCCGCGGCGCCCATCGGACCGTACTCGCAGGCGATAAAGGCGGGCGGATTCGTGTTCGTCGCCGGCGAGAAGGGCATCGATCCGCGGACGAATCGCATCGTGAGCGGCGGCATTCAGGCGGAGACGCGGCAGACTCTCGAGAACATCAAGGCGATTCTCGAAGCGGCCGGGACATCTTTCGATCGCGCGGTGCAGTCGGTGGTCTATCTGACCGACATCGGAGAGTTCGGGGCGATGAACGAGGTGTATGCCGAGTACTTTCGTGTGAATCCGCCGGGCAGGACGACCGTGGGCGTCACCGCGCTGCCCGCCGGCGCCCGGGTGGAGATCACCGTCACCGCGCTGGCGTAGCCGCCAGGCGCGCCATTCGCGCCATCACCAGCAGGTCGGCGCGCGCGTCCGCCAGGTCCGTTTCCGGCCGTGAGCCGGTCGTCACATTGTGGTGGAACGCGCGGAGTTCCTCCTTGAAGGCCTCCTCGTACGAGACGATGAGTCGGGTCTCGGCCGCGGCGCCATCGTCGGTCCGACTCACGAAGAGTTCGGTCGGCATGTTGCGGAGGAAGGGCGAGGGGAACACGATCCGCACCCGACCCTCCCCCCCGTAGAAGGCCAGCTCCTCGCGATAGTCGCGCGGCTCCGGCAGGTAGAGGAAGCTGTAAGCGCAGCGAAGATTCGGGCCGAAGGCGAAGAGCGTGTGGATGCACCCGCCGTCGTGGGTCGCATCGCAGGCGAGCACATCGGTCGGCTCACCCAGCACGCCGCGCAGAGCGTTCACATCGTGGCACAGCGATGTCAGGATGACCTTCGCCGTGGCATAGCCCGCGTCGTCCGTCCCGAACCCGATGAACTCGCGCAGGAGATCCCGCTCGGCGGAGGGGCGCATCGACGTGTCCGCGGGCCCGATCGGTCGCGGGTGAGGGACGTACGGTTGGGAGGGTGGCGCGTGTCTGCCACGTCGGATCGGGATGTGGCTCCAGAACAGTTCGCTGGCCGGGTGCAGCGTCGTGATCTGGACGAATCGAAGATCGGTCAGATCCCGGGCAAGTTCGGCACCCCGCCGATACGCCGGGTCGTACCGTTTCATGTAGCCGACCTGGAGAGTCGTTCCTGCGGCAGAGGCGGCGGCCTCGATCGCGTCGATCTCGCGGGGGGTGTACGCGAGAGGCTTCTCGACGAACACGTGGCGGCCAGATCGCATGGCCGCGATCGCGGCCTCGGTGTGCGACCCCGGGGTGAGGATCAGGACCGCGTCGATGGCGGCTTCGAGCAGGCCATCGAGATCGCGACAACGGCTGGGGATGCCGTAATGCGAGGCGACCGCATCGAGCGTCTCCTCGTGTGCGTCCGCGACGGCGACGACCTCGAATAGAGTGTCGAGTTCGCGCAGGAACGGCAGGTGCATGATCTGGGCGACGGCGCCGCACCCGAGCACTCCGACGCGCACCTTCATGGAGACCTCGCTCATGTTGCGGCCCGGCGATGACTGCCGCGGCCGCCCGATGCTACAGGACGGCTCGCTCGGTCTCGCGATCGAAGAGGTGCATCTTATACGTGTCTACGACCATCGTAACGCGCTCTCCGCGCCGTAGATCTGCATCGGCATTGAGCCGTGCGGTGAACATCTGTCCCGCGGTGGTCAGGTAAACGAAGACCTCATTCCCCATCGGCTCGACGACATCGACGATGGCTTCGAGCGACGAACCCGGCGGGGCGGACTCGACCTCCGACCTCTCGTAGAGATGCTCCGGCCGAACGCCGAGAACGATCTCGCGCCCGGCGTACCGATCCAGGGCGCGGGCGCGTTCGGGCGGTACGAGGATCTCCAGACCGGACCCCTCCACGAAGAGCGCCTCGTCTCGCGAGGCCAGGCGCGCCTCGAAGAAGTTCATGGCCGGCGACCCGATGAACCCCGCGACGAACAGGTTCGCCGGTCGTTCGTAGACGATCTGCGGCGCGCCGAGTTGCTGCAGCATGCCACCGTTGAGGACCGCGATGCGATCACCGAGCGTCATCGCCTCCTGCTGATCGTGGGTCACGTATACGATCGTCGACCGCAGGCGCTCGTGCAGACGGATGAGTTCGGCGCGGGTCCGCACGCGCAACTTCGCGTCGAGGTTGGAGAGCGGCTCGTCCATCAGGAACACCTGTGGATCGCGCACGATCGCTCGTCCCAACGCGACTCGCTGTCGCTGTCCGCCGGAGAGTTCGCGCGGCTTGCGATTGAGGAGTTCCTGGATCGAGAGCATCTCCGCCGCCCGTCGCACCCGCTGCTCGATCTCGGCTCGCGAGATCCGACGCAACTGGAGAGGATGCGCCAGGTTGTCGAACACGTTCATGTGCGGGTAGAGCGCGTAGCTCTGAAAGACCATCGCGACGTCGCGATCCTTCGGCGCGATCTCATTCACCATCCGGTCGCCGATGAAGATGCGGCCAGATGTCGCCTCTTCCAGACCGGCGATCAGGCGCAACGCGGTCGACTTGCCCGATCCCGAAGGCCCGACCATCACCAGAAACTCGCGGTCGTGGACCTCGAGGTCGAAGTCGCGTAACGCGATGACATCGCCGAAGTACTTCGAGACCCGATCGAAGATGACCCGAGCCACCTGCGCGCGCTCCTCCGGTTAGGCTGGGTAGAGTAGCAGTTCGGGGTGCCCCCCACAACGAACGACTCCCGGTGCGGAGTCGGCTCCCTAGAATCGGCCGCCGTGGCCGAACTGGATAGGCGGGTCGGCGAGCGCGCCATCGCGGGTGCGCCGTGGGTGAAGCTGCTCCTCGCGCTCACGATCCTCCACGGACTGAACGACTTCTACGGACTGCTCCTGCCCCCGCTGTTGCCGGCCCTACGAGAAGCATTGAATCTCTCTTACACCCAGCTCGGCGTGATTCCCTTCGTGGGGACGGCCGTATCGTCGCTCCTGCAGCCGACGCTCGGCTATCTGGCCGATCGGCGCCGCATGCGCCGGGCGGCGATGATCGCCGGATTCGCCGGGTACATCGTGGCCATGGTGTGGCTCTCCGGCGCGAACTCCTACGCGCTCGTCCTCGTGGGCGCGGCGATCCTCGGTATCGCGTCGAGCACGTATCACCCGCAGAGCGCCACGTACATCGTCCACGGGTTTCCCAGCAATCGGGGCTTCGCCATGGGTATCCACGGCCTCGGGAACACCGCGGGCTTCCTGGCCGCACCGATCGTAATCACGACGCTGCTGCCAGCGATCGGTCTCAGCCAGACGCTCCTCGTCCTGGCACTCCCGGCCGCGATCGCGATCGTGCTCTGCGCGACCGCGCTCAAGGAGCCAATAGAGCGCGGAGCCCACGGGATGTTCGCCGGCATCACCGCTCCGGTCGTTCTGCTCACGATCGTTCACGGCGTGGGGGGCGCGGCCGCGCTCGGGTTCCTCACCTGGCTTCCGTCCTACTACGGATATCTGGAATACTCGCTGCCTCAGGCCGGTCTGCTGACGGCGGTGATGGTCGCCTCCGGCGCGGTCGCGCAGCCACTGGGTGGCGTCATCTCCGACCGTCTCAGCCGGCGGAGTGTCCTGATCATCGCGCTCGTCGGCGTAGCGCTGTTTCAGGGCGCTTTCGTCTTCACGACCTGGCTTCCGGCAATGATCGTCCTCTCGATCGCGGCTGGGTTCGCCGGCGCGTTTCTGGGCCCGGTCGTGCTGGCCTACGCCGGCGAACTCGCGCGCGGCGGGCGTACGGGCACGTCGGTCGGTTTCGTCTGGGGGATCGGCATCAGCGCCGCCTCACTTGCGCCGCTCATCTCAGGGGTAATGATCGATGCGTACGGGTTCGCGGTAAGCTACTTCGCTCTCGCAACCCTGGCCCTGGTCGCGGCCGCGCTCGGCCTGCGTTTGCCCAGGTCGTAGCGCCGTGTCCGGCGGGCAGCGGAGCGCGGTCGTCGCGCTCCTGATCGGGGCCGCGTTCCTGCGCCTGCACCGGCTGGATGACCTTCCGCCAGGGATGTATCACGACATCGGTGTCAACGGCCTCGACGCACTGGACGTGCTGGCGGGGCGCTTCCCGATCTTCTTCGAACGCAACTTCGGTCGCGAGGCCCTGTTCATCTACGTCCAGACCCTCTTCGTCGCGCTGGGTGGATTCCACCCGCTGGTGTTCAACCTGGCCGGCGTGTCGTTCTCGATGCTGGCTGTCGCGCTCGCCTATCGCCTCTTTCGGGACTGGTTCGGTCATGAGGTCGCGATCGTCGCGGCCGGCCTATTCGCCCTCTCGCTCTGGGCGGTGATTCTGGGCCGGATCGGCCTCCGCGCGACCGTCGTGCCCGCGTTCATGCTCGCCTCGCTGCTGCTCATGAGTCGCACTCTGAGGGACCGCCGGCCCGGCGTGGCGATCGCCGGCGGTCTCGCGGCGGGACTCTCGCTCTACACGTACCTGTCGGCACGGCTGATCCCTTTCGTTCTGGCCGTGCTCGTCCTGCTCTGGTCGCGACGGGCGATCGCGGCTCGTCGTCATCTCGCCCTGGTCGCGCTGATCGGTGGACTGACCTTTCTGCCCGAGGCGGTGTACTTCGTCCTCCATCGCGAGACGCTCCTCCAGCGCGCCGCCGACGTCTCGGTGTTCAATCCACGGCCGGAGATCGAGGGAGAGGCGACGACGCCGTTTCGGGCGATCCTCAATACCGCGGGGATGTTCGCGTTCGTCGGTGATGCGAACCGACGCCATAACATCCCCGGCCGACCCGTCTTCGAGTGGCCGCTCGCAATCCTGTTCGGCGGCGGTCTGCTGATCGCGCTCCGGCGCGCGCGCTCGCGGCCCGACTATGGCGTGTGCCTGGCATGGCTCGGCATCGGCTCGCTGGCGAGTGCCCTGGCACACGAGAGCCCCTCGTCGTTCCGCGCGTTTCTGATCGCGCCGGTCGCGGCGCTGTTCCCCGCCCTGGCGATCGAGGCCCTTCACCGGCGCCTGGTCCGCCTGTCGGCAGTCCTCGCAAGCGCCGCGCTGGGCGCGATCCTGCTTCTCTACGGCGTCAGGACCGCGGACCTCTACTTTCGGGTGTGGGGGGACCACCCCGACACGTACACGGCCTTCAATACGCATCTCACGCGGATCGCCAGCCTCACAGAGATGCGATCGGAGCCGCACCTCGTCCTCGCCGTGGACCTGCGTGCGCCGGTGCAGGTCCTGTCTCCGCGCGCCCGGGCGGGGTGGTGGCAGCGCGAGGAGAGCGTCGGGATCGTCGTGCCGGAGGCGGAGTCCGGCGATGTGCTCTTTGTCTCCGACCCGGACGGGTCGTTCCCACGCATTCTGCCGGACACGTTGCCCGGCGTGGCCGATCTGCCGTTCTCGCGGGCACCGGACTTCCGTCCTGACTTCCGAGCCTATGTCTGGCGAGAGGAGGATCGGCGGGCTCTCCTGCGTGGCTTTCAGCCGCTCAGCCCCCCGGGCGAAGCAGGGCAGGCCTTTGCGGCCGAGGCCGTATCGCTCCGCCGTGATGGGCGCGGTGTTCCGCGTCTCGACGTCCTGTGGCGTCCGAATGGTGCACGGGGCCCGTTCGATCTCTACACGCGCCTGCACGATTCCCGCGGCGCACGCGTCGCGGAGAGCGATCATCTCGTCTGGCCGCCGGACTACGGAGGCTCGACCGCCTTTCTCGTGCTGACGTCATCACAGGTGCAGGATCTGGCACCCGGCGCCTACGACCTGGAGATCGGCGTGGTCCGACGTTCCCTCGAAGATCGGGCGCGTTTGGAGGGGGGACCGATCCGCGAGCCTTCCCGCACCACCGTGATGCTAACTGACTGATCGGTCAGTCAGTACCCAGGCCACGCGCTATCGCGTGTGGGGGTGGGCGTCGCGCTCGGGGTCAGGGTCGTTCGCGAGTTCGCCATAGGCCGCGTCACCCGCCGCCGGCGATTGCCACCACCGCTGGTTGAATCGGTTCAGGACCGCCTGAACGGCCTGCTCGGGGCTGTCGGTACAGGTGAGTAGATCGAGGTCGGACGACGCGATCTTCCCCGAGGCCAGCATCACCTCGCGGACCCAGTCGAGCAGCCCTCCCCAGTAGCGCTTATTGAACAGGACCACCGGGAAATCGCGGATCTTGCGGGTCTGAATGAGCGTCAGGGCCTCGAATAGTTCGTCGAGCGTGCCGAAACCACCCGGAAAGATGATGAAACCCTCGGAGTACTTCACAAACATCGTCTTGCGGACGAAGAAGTAGCGGAAGGTCATCGAGAGGTCGACATAGGCGTTGAGGCTCTGCTCGAAGGGGAGTTCGATATTGCAGCCGACGGAGAGACCGTTGCCCTCGCGGGCGCCCCGGTTGGCCGCCTCCATGATCCCGGGACCGCCCCCGGTGATCGTCGCGAAGCCGCTCAGCGCCAGAAGTCGGCCGACTTCGCGGGCCGCCTGGTAATCCGGGTCGCTCTCCGCGGTCCGCGCCGAGCCGAACACCGAGATCGCCGGACCGACGTGCGTCAGGCGATCGAAGCCATCGACGAACTCCCCGGTCATCCGCATGATGCGCCATGGGTCGGTGTGGGTGAAATCGGTCCGCTCCGTGATTCGCGGCGCCTGGAGAAGACGTTCGTCGTCGGTGCGACCGTTCCTCGAGGCGCGCGGGCCCGTATCGCCTCGTTCCTGGCTCACCGCCGCCCCAGGCCCGCCCTGTTCCGCCGCGTTCCCCGTCTCCGGCACCCAGTCACACCCCTAGATCCGTCGGAAGCCTGGCCGAAAGAAGTACACCCAGAGCGCGCCCACGTAGCAGATCAGGCCCCCCAGGAAGATCGAGACCGGCGTGCCGTGGATCTCGGCGATCCATCCCGCGGGAAGCGTGCCCAGCGGCATGAGGCCGAATGTGAACATGTACACGCTCATCACGCGCCCACGCAGGTGGTCGGGGACGACCTGCTGGATGATCGTCTGGTTGAGGGCCATGAGGATCGCGCTGCTGGCGCCGGCGAAGGCCAGGAGGAGCATCGCCAGCGCCGGCGCGCGGACGAACGAGAGGACGCACAGACTCGCGCCGTACGCGATCGCCGATACCAGCAAGAACGTCCCCCGTGCGCTTCGGGCGCTCGACGCCGCGACGTACACCGACCCACCGATCGCGCCGACTCCCGTCGCGGTCATGAGCAGTCCGAAGCCATCGGCGCCCATCCCCAGTACGTCGCGCGCGAGCGCGGGGAGCAATTGCATGTACTGCATGCCGAACACGGAGACGAGCACAGCCATGAGCAGCATGCCGAACACGGACTTCTGCTCGTAGCAATAGCGGAAGCCCTCGATGAGATTCTGGATCACCGATGCCGAGGCGGCGCGTCGGGTCACCGGGGGTACCTTGATCTGCACGACGTTCACGACCGACCACAGATACGCCACCGCGTGCAGGAACAGGCAGCCGCCGATTCCGATGATCCCGATCAGGCCGCCGGCCAGTGCGGGACCGATGACCCGGCTCGAGTTCATGCTCATCGAGTTCAGGGCGATCGCGTTCGGCAACTGCTCTCGCGTCACCAGTTGGCCCACCATCGCCTGACGGGCGGGCATGTTGACCGCCATCGCCGCGCCCATCAGAAACGATGCCACGAGGAGATGCCAGGGCTGCGCCTGGCCGATCGCGACGAGGAAGGCCAGACCTCCGGAGATGACCGCGGTGCCCAGTTGACTCTGGAGCAGGATCTGCCGTCGGTCCAGGCGATCGGCCAGGACGCCCCCGAACGGCGAGACCACGAGCATCGGCACCGCGCGGAAGAACGCGGTGAGGCCCAGGTAGAACGGCGAATCGGTCAGTGTGAGCACGAGCCACCCGAACGCGACCTGCTGCATCCACATGCCGATCTGCGTCACGAGCGTTCCCTGAAAGAGCAGGCTGAAGTTCGGCGACGTCAGGGCGCTGAAGCGTTCGGCGAACCATCCGGGGGGTCGTGACGGCGCGGCCCTGGCCTCGGCCGCCGCGCCCGCCGGCTGCGCGCGTTCGGTCGCCGGGAGGGTCGCTGCCGGTGCGCTCATCGAAGAGGTACCCGCGATGGCGGAAGAGCAGTCCCGTTGCCCGGCGTGGGCGAGAACCGATCGATCGCTTCCGAGTCGATCCGCCACCCAAAGCCGGGCGTCTCACCGATCGTGATGTGCCCGCGCTCCGCCTCGGGTTCGCCCCACAACACGAGTCGGTTCAGGGCGTTACCCGAAGGTGTATCCCCCTCATCCGCAGGGGGGAAGTACTCACCAATGGGGCAGTTCGGGAAACTCGTAACGAGATGATAGGAGTGCAGCCAGCCCTGGTGGAAGCAGACGGGCAGCCCGTGCGCCGCCGCGAAGCCGACGATGCGCCGCGCCTCGGTGATCCCGCCCACCCGATTCACGTCTGGCTGCAGGACGGTGACGCACCCTCGCTCGACCAGTTCGACAAACGGGTAGCGCGTGTATTCGTGCTCGCCCGCGGCGATGGGTATATCGAGCGCGCGAGTCAGCCGGGCATACCCGGCGCGATCCTCGAAATGGATGGGCTCCTCGATCCACCTCAACCCCAGATCGGCAACGCCGCGCGCATAGGCCAGGGTGAACGGCACGTCCCAACGCAGGTGTGGATCGACCATGAGATCGACCCCCTCGCCGATTGCCGCACGGACCAACCGCGTCACCTCGACGCACTGCCGGAGCGCGCTCTCGCCGTAGTCCGGACCGCGCCCGAAAAACAGTTTCACGGCGGGGAACCCCGCCGCGACATCGGCTCGGGCCGCGGCCTCGAGTCGGTCCGGTGCCCAGGTGTCGCGCAGGTGACTCGCGTAGACCGGTACGGAGGCGCGGGTGCGTCCACCAAGGAGGCGGAAGACGGGCAGACCCGTGGTACGCCCGAGGAGATCCCAGAGGGCGATATCCACACCGGAGATCGCCTCGATCGCGGCTCCGCGCCCGCCATACCGCAGCGTCGCGCGGTACATGATCTCCCAGAGACGCTCGACGTCCCGCGCGTCCTCACCAATGAGGAGATCCCTCAGGTGACCGCGGATGATCTCGGTCGCCGCGGCGCAGAAACCGCCGACCGTTCCCGCGCCGGTCGCCCCATCCGACGTCGCGACCTCGACGACGACGAGAGCGATCGGCTCGGGCACCGCGCGGGTCGGGGCGCCGGGAGATCGCTGCGCCTCACCGTCCCGATCCGTGTTCCGGATGGGAAAGGCGCGCACGTCCGCGATTCTCATTCCCGGCTTCTCAGAGCGTGCGGTCCCACGAGCCGGAGGCAGCGCGGCGAGCGATCGGCCCGGGCATCAGCCCGCCGCCGATGGCGCCGTATCGGGAACGGTCTGGCGGCGTAGCGGGATGCGCTGCGTGGCGATGATGGACGTCAGGATGAAGAAGGCGCCGAGGAGGAATGGCAACTGGTAACCGAAACTCTCCCAGAGCACACCGCCCAGCGGCGGCAGGATGACCGCGGAGATGTGCATCGTGGTGAGCCCCATCGCCAGGGTGGGCCGGACATCGCGCTCGGG
>CAZHZF010000021.1:0-40379 GCA_964536925.1 uncultured Dehalococcoidales bacterium
GGGGTTGGCGTCGCCGCGGCGCACGCTGCCAGCAGCGTACCCGCGCTGCTCACACCGAGAACCGCCAGCAAGCGCCTTCGCGTGATGAACTGTTCCTTCAACCTCTTGCTCCTTTGCGTTTCGCCTGACAGGACTCTCGCGAGACTCGCCGCTTCGCCCGGCCCACGCCCGGCTCCGCGGTCCAATCCGCCCACTTCTTCTCCTCTCCCTACCTCCTCATTCGGCGCGAGTTGTTTTTCGGAAGCGAAGCCCGCACTACCCCTTAACCCCGCTGATGACAACGCCCTGAATGTAGTAGCGCTGCAATGCGAAGAAGAGCGCGAGCACCGGTAGGAGCATGACCAGGGCAGCCGCCATCATCAGGTGGAACGGCGTGCCTCCATACATGGCGTTGAAGTAGGAGAGTGCCACGGCCGCGGTCCGCATCTCCGCCGAGTTGAGGTAGAGCAGGGGCCGCAGGAAGTCGTTCCAGTTGAACGTGAACCCGGAGATGGCGACGACGATGAGGGCCGGCCGTATCTGCGGCACGAGCACCTGCCATAGGACGCGCAGAGGGCCTGCTCCGTCGATGATCGCGGCCTCATCCATCGCCATCGGGATGGTCGTGAAGAACTGCCGCAGGAGGAAGATGAAGAACGCCGCGCCCAGCCAGCCCGGAAGCATCAGCGGGGCGAAGGTGTTGACGAGGCCCAGACGAGCGAAGCCGAGATACTCAGGGACCAGTCGCACCGCGAACGGGATCATCAGCGTGGCGAGCAGGCAGGTGAACATGAAGTTCCGCATCGGGGCACGGAACCGGGCGAACCCGTAGGCGACGAACAC
This sequence comes from uncultured Dehalococcoidales bacterium, assembly GCA_964536925.1. GTDB lineage: Bacteria > Chloroflexota > UBA6077 > FW602-bin22 > FW602-bin22 > VGOZ01. Next base: position 823 of record CAZHZF010000021.1, read on the forward strand.
GGCGGAGACGACATCCCCGAGCGCGGTCACCGTCGAGACGACGATCGTGTTCCGGTACACGGTCAGCCACTTCATGAACACGTGCGCCTCGACGTAGTTCGCCCAAAGTGGCTGAACCGGGACGAACGTCGCCAGGGGTCCGAGGCCCAGCTCCGACGTCCAGGGAATCCACTTGATCGGATAACCCGCCACCGCGACCCCGGCGGGCTTCAGCGAGGTGATGAACATGAACCAGACCGGCAGCATGAGCCCCAGCGCGCCGATACCGACGACGAGCAGCACGAAGCCAGTCCAGATCGCGGTTCGGACGCTGTGGCGAGAGAGAAACGAGACATCGTCCCGGGTCCGCGCGACCGATGCAGTGGCCATTCCCTTATCTCTCCTCGAACTGACTCAGCGCGCCACTTCGGTCTCGTAATGGACCCAGGCCGCCGACGATCGGAACGCGATGTAGGTGAAGACGAGCATCACCGTGAACAGCACCCACGACAGCGCGTCGGCATAGCCCATGTTCGCGATGTAGGTGAACGCGTTGTTGTAGATGTGCAGCACGAAGAAGTACGACGCGTAGTTCGGACCACCCTGAGTGATCACGAACGCATTGGTGAACACCTGGAACGAGCCGATGATCGCCATGATCCCGTTGAAGAAGATCACCGGCGTGATCGAGGGGATCGTGATGTGCCAGACCTGCTGGATCACGTTGGCGCCGTCGAGTTGAGCCGACTCGTAAAGGTGCGTCGGCACACCCTGGATCGCCGCCAGATAGATGAGCATCGGCCCGCCGAATGCCCAGAGACTCATGATGATGAACGCCGGCATCACCCACGGCGGGTCGGATAGCCACCGGGGCCCGATGATCGCATTGTCCGCGCCCACGAAAATCTTCGAGATGTCCCAGAGCGTGCCGTTGATGAGGCCGAAGCTCGAATTGAACATCAGCCACCACATCACCGCGACCGGAACACCGGAGATGATCGCCGGGAGGTAGTAGAGCGTCCGCCACACCGAGATCAGCGGCAGCTTCTCATTGAGCAGGAGCGCGATCACCGTGGCGAACGCCACGCTCAGCGGAACCGAGAAGAAGGTGTAGTAGAACGTCGTGTTGAGCGAGCGCCAGAACAGAGGGTCCTTCCACATCAGGTCGTAGTTGGCCATGCCCACCCACTTCGGAGGCCAGTTCACGGGGTCGTTGTGGGTGAAGCTCAGCGCGCCCGAGGCGACGATCGGCCCCGCCGTGAAGAGCAGGAACCCCACCAGCCAGGGCGAGATGAAGATGTAGAACCAGATCGCCTCACGAATCGCCAGCGTGCGCCGCGATCGCGTCACGACCCCCGTGCTCTGGGCTACCGCCGCCATACCGGAACTCCTCCGCGGTGTGTGGTCGATGAGTCCCTCGACCCGGGTCGGCTCAGGCGGGCAGCGCCTGAAACGGACACGGCGAATCCCCTCACTTGGGGCGGCAGTGTACCGAAGCGGTTTCCCATCGTCAACTAACGAATCGACGGGGCGTCACCTGAGCACTGGCCTGACCGGTGCTTGGTGCGTCGGCGCTGTCGATCGTGCGCCCGAATATTGAGGGGTTGATGCGCCCGCTCCGACGCGCTAATCTGCTCCCGCTCGGCGACAGGAGGGTTCAGGGTGGTTCTCGCTTACTGGTTCGCGGTCGGTCTTGTCGTTGGGGTCCTCGGACACTTCTATCTCCGGGCGCGCGGGGAGCAGGGGTACAACCTGATTGGCGAGTGCCTCCTGGCAAGCCTCGGCGCGATGTCGCTGGGCATGGCATTCGGCGTGATGTTCGGTTGGGGCCAGATCTTCGCCCGTGGCGAGATCAAATGGGACGAGTTCTTCTACAGCGGGGCGACTGCACTGGTCGGGGGCATCATCACGATGAGTGTGGCCATCTACTACACGCTGATCTCAGCGCCGGATCGCCGCTGACATTCTGACCCGCTCGGCGCGAGGCGTCCGCGACGATCGTTCCCGCAGCTAGCCTTCCGGGGCTCGCCGCGGGCGGAGATGCGGGTTTCCTGCTTCTCGTCCACTATGTCGCGCCAGGTACGCGTGCGCTCCACCTGGCCGCGCTCGCCTTCCGGGGTGCCGATATCCTCGACCGGAGCGAGTGGATCATCCGTGCGCCCGACGCCGCGGCGGTCAGTGCGCGGGCGCCGGTACCGGACGTCCCCACGGATTTGATCCGGCTCCTCGACCGACCGTGGAGTCCGATCGCGTTTCGCGCCGATCACCTCGCGTCCGAACTCGCCCGCATCCACCTGCGGCTGTCCGAGGCGACGATCTCGCTTCGCGACATGGCACGCGTGCTCCTGCCCCGACTGCCGGCGGTATCCGAGGAATCTCTCGCGGCGTGGGCCGGCATCGCTGTCGATCACAACCCCGCACTGACGGCACGCCTGGATGCGCTTCACCTCATCTTCACCAGGCTGCTCGATCGAGCCATGCACCTCGACGGAGCGACGCTCGGCGGACTCGCCGCGCTCTGGCCTGGAGACACTCACGGAACGGGGCGGCTGTTCCGCACCCTCGCGCAACTCCGGGACATCGACCCGTCCGAGACTGCACGCGCGATCGCCGACAGCGTTCTCGCGCGCACGACCGATCTCCAGGCCGACGCCCGGGCAGTCCGCCTCGAACCCGCGGAGTCACCCCGACGGGTGCCCGTATCCGCGCCGATGGAATATCTGGGTCCCGGTGGCCGGTGCGAACGATCGCTCCCCGGATTCGCACAGCGGCCCCAGCAACTGCGGATGGCCGAGGCGGTCCTCGATACCCTGAACGATGGAGGTACGCTCCTGGCCGAGGCGGGGACCGGTGTCGGCAAGTCCCTGGCCTACCTGACCCCGGCGATCCTGTTCGCCACGGCCAACGACTGCCGGGTGCTCGTCTCCACCAACACGATCAACCTTCAGGATCAGCTTGTTGAGAAGGACCTGCCTCAGCTGGCGCTCGCAGCGCGCGCACCCTTCCGATTCGCGGTAATCAAGGGCCGGCCGAACTACGTCTGCGGCCAGAGGTGGCAGGTCATGGCGCGGCGACCAGACCTCACCGACGCGGAACGCCTCACGCTCTCGCGGATCCTTGTGTGGATGAGCGACACCGCTACCGGCGATGTTGCTGAGATCGATCTCGATGATGACGAGAGGCGGGTCTGGGCGAGAGTCTCCTCCGCGGCGGACACGTGCACCGGGCGCCGCTGCAACGCGGTGGGGCGCCGCGGGTGTTTCATCTATGTCGCCCGCGAGCGGGGCGCCGCGGCGCACGTGCTGGTCGTGAACCACGCCCTGCTCCTCTCGGACCTCGCTGTCCAGAACGCACTCCTCCCCGAGTGCGATCGCCTGATCGTCGATGAGGCGCACCATCTCGAGGCCCAGGCGACCACCCATCTGGGGTACAGCACGTCTTACCGCGCACTCTCCGATCTCATCGATGCCGTGTCCTCGGTTGGAGTCGATCGTCGCGCCGGTCTGGTCAGCGAGGTCCCCCAGCAGTTGCGTGTCTCGCGGGTCGCCTCCAGCGTGCGGAGCGAGATCGAGCGGCATCTGGGGGAGATCTCTCGCGTCGCCGAGCGCAGTCGTGAGGCTACTGCCGTCACGTTCGCCGCGGTCGAGGAGTTGGTGCGGGCGCAGGCAGGTTCGGACACGAATCTCCGCCTGACCGGCCGAGTCCGGGAGCACGAGCGATTCGCGGATCTGGTGCGCGGCTGGGACGATCTCTCCGTGGAACTGTCGGACCTGCAGGCACGGATCGAGCGACTCTCGCTCATCGTCGCGACGCTTCAGAACGACGATGTTCCCGAGTTCGAGGCGATGGTCGCCTCGATCGAGTCGATCGTCGCACGCATCGAGGAGACCAGACTGAATCTGGGCGGGATCGTCGCCGGCGGCGACTCCTCCACGGTCTCATGGGCCGGCAGGAGCGGGAATGAGGTGACCCTCAACCGGGCGCCGCTCGATGTCGCGCCGGTACTTCAGGAACGCCTGTTCGCGCGCAAGGCGAGCGCGATCCTGACGTCGGCGACGCTATCGTCGGACGACGACTTTCGTTTCGTCCGGCGGAGCCTCGGCCTCGACGGGGCGCGCGGGCTCTCGCTCGGCTCGCCTTTCGATTACGAGGACGCGGCGCTCCTTGCTCTGCCGACCGATATGCGGCTCCCCGAGGAGTCCGGCTACGCCGCGGCATTGAGCCAATCCCTGGCGGACGTCGCCATCGCCGCGGAAGGGCGCACGCTGGCGCTCTTCACCAGTCACGCCCAGTTACGCGAGACGTGGCGGGCGATCCGAGAGCCTCTGGGCAGGCAGCGGATCACGGTGCTCGCCCACGGCGTCGACAGTCTCTCCCGTCAGCAACTTCTGGAGGCGTTTCGTCGCGATAGCCGGTCGATCCTGCTCGGCGCGGCGAGCTTCTGGGAGGGAATCGACGTCGTTGGCGATGCGCTGTCGATCGTCGCGATCTGCCGCCTCCCTTTCCCCGTTCCCACCGACCCAATTCAGGCGGCGCGCGCGGAACTGTTCGATCGGCCGTTCGAACAGTACAGCCTGCCAAACGCGGTGCTGCGCTGGCGCCAGGGATTCGGGCGCCTCATTCGCTCTCACACCGACCGGGGGGTGGCGATCTGCTACGACCGGCGCATCCTCGCCCGATCCTACGGCGCGACCTTCATCAACGCTCTTCCACCGGTAACACAGCGGCGGCTGACCCTGGCGGCCCTGCCTGGTGCGATCCGCGAGTGGCTCCGGCGGCCGCCGGCGTAAGTCGCTCCGTGCCGATCTCCGGATCATCCATGAAGACCCGATTCAGGTCTTCACCCTCGAGGGTCTCCGTCCGCATCAACTCGGTCGCGAGCCTATCGAGCACCGCGCGATGATTCTGGAGGATCTCCCGGGCGCGACTTTCGGCCGTGTCGATGAACTGGCGGATCTCCTCGTCGATCGCCTCGGCGATCTTCTCCGAGTAGTTCTTCTGCTCGGCGATCTCGCGCCCGAGGAAGATCAGTTCCTCCTTGTGTCCCAGCGCGACCAGGCCCAGCCGCTTGCTCATGCCGTACTCGGTCACCATGCGGCGCGCCATTTGCGTTGCCCGCTCGATGTCGTTGGAGGCGCCGGTGGTGATCTCGCCGTAGACGATGTCCTCAGCGACCCGCCCGCCCAGTGCGAACACCAGAGTGTCCTCGAACATCGATTTGCTGTAGAGGTAACGGTCCTCCGTCGGTAGGAGCCGCGTATAGCCGCCCATCATCCCGCGCGGGATGATGGTGACCTTGTGGAGCGGATCCACGTTCCGGAGGAAGCGGGCGACCACCGCGTGGCCGGCCTCGTGGTAGGCAGTGATCTCCTTCTCGCGATCCGTGATCACCCGGCTTCGACGCTCCGGACCGGCCATCACCCGGTCGACTGCTTCCTCGAGTTCCAGCAAGCCGATCGTCTTCTTGTTGCGACGCGCGGCGAGAATGGCCGCCTCGTTCAGCAAGTTCTCCAGATCGGCGCCCGAGAATCCGGCCGTCTGCTTCGCGAGCACCGCGATCTCGACGCTACGGTCGAGCGGCTTCCCCTTGCTGTGCACCTCGAGGATCGCGGTCCGCCCGACGATGTCTGGCCGATCGAGGACGACCTGACGGTCGAACCTCCCGGGGCGAAGGAGCGCCGGATCCAGCACGTCGGGTCGGTTGGTCGCCGCGATCACGATCACGCTGGTGTTCGTATCGAACCCATCCATCTCCACGAGGATCTGGTTGAGGGTCTGCTCGCGCTCGTCGTGCGATCCGCCAAGTCCGGCGCCACGCTGGCGGCCGACCGCGTCGATATCGTCGACGAAAATGATGCACGGCGCGTTGCGCTTGGCCTGCTCGAACAGGTCGCGAACCCGACTCGCGCCCACGCCGACGAACATCTCCACAAACTCGGACCCGGAGATCGAGAAGAAGGGCACGCCCGCCTCACCAGCCACGGCTCTCGCGAGCATCGTCTTGCCGGTCCCCGGCGGACCGACGAGCAGCACACCGTGTGGGATACGCGCGCCGAGGGCCGCGAACTTCTCCGGATACTTCAGGAACTCCACGATTTCCATGAGTTCCTGCTTCGCCTCGTTGACGCCGGCAACATCCTGGAAAGTGATCGAAGGCTTGTTACCCACGAACATCCGCGCGCGGCTCTTCCCAAACGACATTGCCTGATTGTTCGAGCCCTGTGCCTGGCGCATGAAGACGAGGATCAGCAGGATCATCAGAGCGATCGGAAAGATCTGCGCCCCGATCGAGATCCAGTTCATCACCTCGGCGGGCCTGCGGTAGTCGATCTCGATGTCCGCGACCCGATCGGCCGGGACGCCCGTCGTGTTCAGGATCTGGTAGATATCGGAACCAGCATCCTTGCGGGCCTGCACCCTCTGACCGGTGTCCCGCCGCTCGATCGTGAGGAGATCGCCCTCACTGGTGATCTTCCTGATCTGACCACCGCGGGCCAGAGAGATCACCTCGCTCATCGGGATCGCGTTCGGTTCTCGACTTCCCGAGCCGGGGAACACGGAGAGGAAAGCGGCAATCGCCGCGACGAGGATCAGCAGGTAGATGAAGCTGTTGCGGAGCCAGCGGGTGTCCACGCGTCCCTTACGCCTCTTCTGACTCCGCGATGGTTACGCCGAGTATATCAATGGCTGGGCGGAGACTCTCTCATATCGTGCTCGGAGAGAGCCCGCTCGGGCAGGGTTCCGACGAACGGGAGATCGCGAAATCGCTCCGCGTAATCGAGACCGTAGCCGACGACGAAGTGCGAGGGGATCGTAAACCCGACGAGGTCGAGGGGCACATCGACTTCGCGCGCGTCACGCTTGTCGAGGAGAGCGCAGATCCGGAGCGTGGCCGGCGCCCGCGTGAGGAGCAGTTCACGCAGGTGCGCGAGGGTGAGCCCGGTGTCGACGATGTCCTCGACGATCAGGACGTGCCTGCCCTCGATCGATTGATCGAGATCCTTCAGAATGCGCACGACGCCACTGCTCGCGACGCCGCCCGCATAGCTCGACACCGCCATGAAATCGATCGCGTGGTCGCGCCCGAGTTCTCGGGTGAGATCGACCATGAAGTAGAGCGCGCCTTTGAGGACCCCGATGAGAAGGAGGTCGCGCCCCTCGTACTCGGCGCGAATCGCCGCGGCGAGTTCCCGCACGCGACGCTCGATCGACGCGGCATCGATGAGGACGGCGATATCACCGCGATGGACCGTCACTGAGCGGCGAGCCCCACATGCTCCAGCGCGACGACCTCTCCCTGAATCCGGGCGATCCTGCCCAGCGGCAGTTCGAGCACGAGCGCGCGACGCTGTCCGACGATTGCGCGACAGAGCGCGTCGATGCGCTCGAACGTCAGGTCGCTGCCTCCGCCAGGCATCCTCCCCAGGAGGTGGTGAAGGAGGACGCGGACCGATGACTGTGGCCAGCCACGCAGGCACGAGCGCGATAACTCGACGGAGGTCGCCGTGCCTCCGATCCTGGCCCGGGCAATGAGAATCTCGGCAAGATGCTCGTTGACGGCAGCCTGATCGCGCGCGAGGTCAGCGAACCGACGCAGCGCCGCCCGAGCGGCCGGGAACACACGCTCGATCGCGGGCAGAATCTCGTGGCGGATTCGATTCCGCGCGAACCGGCGGGACGTGTTCGAGGGGTCTAGGAGGGGCGTAAGAGATCTCACGCGACAGTAGGCTTCGATGGTCGAGCGAGCGAACGGCAGGAGCGGACGCACGATGGTGCGCGTCTGGCCGCCAAGCTCGCGCTGCGTCCGGACGTCCATACCCCCGGCTCCCTCGACGCCCGCGCCACGACACAGGTTGAACAGCACCGTCTCGATCTGATCGTCGGCGGTATGCCCCAGCAGCACGATCGGCGCCCCGAATTCCGACGCGACGCGACCGAACAGCGCGTCTCTGGCCGCCCGGCCGCACTGCTCCGACTGCGGAAGATCGATCGCCCGTTCGACGACGCACGGAAGGTCGCGCTCCGACGCCGCCCTCCGGACGAATCCGGCGTCGGCACTCGAGGAGGATCGCCAACCGTGATCCAGGTGCGCGACTACCATTGAGGTCGGGCCACGCTCCGGCCACCGTGCACAGAGATCCATGAGGGCTAGCGAGTCCGGCCCGCCGGACACACCCAGCACGACAGCGGGCACACCGCGGAGATGTGTGCCGAAGCAGGCCCATACCGCGCGCTCGAGCGCCGGCGAACGATCGGACATCCGAGCCACGATGGTAGCGGGGGTTGGATTCGAACCAACGACCTTCGGGTTATGAGCCCGACGAGCTGCCACTGCTCCACCCCGCGGCGGCACACCCAGTATAGAGGCGACCTCGGCATCGTTCAAAGCCATTTCCGCCTCGGATGGAACGGTCCGGCGCTCCCGGGTTCAGCGGTCTATCGACGCCACGAGATCCCCGAGATTCCGTCCGGGTCCTCGCCATTGGTCAGCCGTCGCGGTTCGGACACTCCGTCGATCCCGACGGCGACCGCGTAGAGGTCAAAGGCCAGTCCATCGCTGCGCAGGAATGCCAGTTCCAGTCCGTTCGGTGAGAACACGGGTGAGCGATCGAGGTGACCCTCCGTGATCCGACGGTCGACCGCACCGTCAGGCGTCACCACCCTGATCTCGGTCGTCACCCCGACCCGTGCGACATAGGCGATCGTCCTCCCGTCGGGAGACCAGGACGGATCGAAGGCTCCGTTCTCGATGTCCGTGACCTTCGTGACCGCTCCCCTGGCAGGCGTGAGGACATACACCTGAGATGGAGCGAGATGTCCCCCCGGATAGCTGACGAACGCGATCTGATCGCCATCCGGCGACCACGCCGGAAAGTCGAGTCCCGCGGACCCGAGTGGGAGCGTCCAGATCCGCCGGTTATCGCCACCGCCGCGGGCGACCGTCCACAGCGACATGTCAGTGCCACCCAGGTCGGATGCGTAAGCGATCCGCGCGCCATCGGGCGACCACGATGGGGTTCGTCCCCAGGCGGACTGACTGATGGAGACATTGCTCCAGTGACGGGTCAGCGGGCGGATCCGGCTTCCGGACGCGTCGAGGAGGATGATGTCGGAGTGGTTCTCGCCAACCTCGCTCGCCGCGATCAGAGTGCCGTCCGGAGAGTACTCCGCGGACTCGTAGCGGATTCCCGGCTGCGTGAGCGCCCGCGACGCACCGCCAGCCCACTCCTTGATCTGCCCGCGCGCCACGTAGAGCAGCCGCCCATCGACCCTGACATTGGCGACGATGCGTGGGATCTGCGGCAGAACACCGAGCGCCGCCCCCTGGGTGACGATGCCGGCCACGGCCAGCGCCGCGAGGACGATTCCGACGATAGGACGCCTCACAGAGCGCAACCGATGATCTCATCGATGGAGGCGAGGCCCTCGCGCGCGGCGTACTCGTGCAGCCCGTCGACGATCTCGAGAGAGGCGCGAGGGTTGACGAAGGTGGCCGTGCCGACCTGGATCGCTCGAGCTCCCGCCATGAGGAACTGGAGGGCATCGTCCACCGAGGAGATCCCTCCGACGCCCACCAGCGGATATCCGGGCAGAGCCCGCGCGACCTCGTACACCATCCGAACCGCGATCGGACGGATCGCCGGGCCGGAGAGGCCTCCCGTGCGGTTGCCCAGGAACGGGCGGCGCGCCCGCGTGTCGATGACCATGCCGACAAGCGTATTGATGAGACTGATCGCGTCGGCGCCCGCGTCACGAACCGCAACGGCCATCGCCACGATGTCGGTCACATTCGGCGAGAGCTTCACGAGCAGCGGAACGTCGCACACCGCGCGCACCGCCGCGGTGACGTCGGCTGCGAGCGCAGGATCGAGCCCGAACGGCAGGCCCTCGACATTCGGGCAGGAGATGTTCAGTTCCACCGCCGCGACACCGGGCGTTCCTGAGAGCGCTTCCGCCACCCGGACATACTCATCGATGGAGAATCCGGCGATATTGACGATCACCGGGACCTTCCATCGATTCCACTCCGGCGCGTAGTCACGCAGGCACGCCTCGAGGCCAACATTCTGCCAGCCGATCGCATTCAGCATCCCGGCCGGGGTCTCCACGGTCCGCGGACCGGGGTTGCCATCGCGAGGACGGGCGGAAATGGCCTTCGTGATGACGGCTCCGAGGCGCGACACGTCGACCAGTCGTTCGTATTCCGTGCCGTACCCGAAGGTGCCCGAGGCGGTCATCACCGGATTGCGGAGCACCAACGCCCCCGGTCGCGATGGGGCGAGATCGACCGAAAGCCGCTCTTTCGTGTCGGGAGCACTCAGTTCGGTCGCCATTGAACCTCGCGAAGGGCTCGCAACGGAAAGACGGGGCCATCCCGGCAGACGCGCTTGACACCCGCATCGGTGCGGACGACGCAACTCAGGCAGACACCCATCCCACAGCCCATTCGCTCCTCCAGCGACACCTGAGCCGGCTTGGCTGAATCCTGCATGACGCGCCTCAGCGCGGTCAACATCGCGGCCGGGCCACAGGCCGCGACCTCGTCCGCCCAGGGCAGATAGGCAGGAACCGCATCGGTCACGCGACCCGGGCGGCCGAGGCTGCCGTCGTCCGTCACGACCTCATATTCGACGCGGGGATCCAGCCACTCCGGAGCGAGGACGCGCGCCGCGGTGCGGAAACCAGCGAGGAGCGTGACGGCTATGCCGCGCGAAAGCACCTCATCGGCGAGCATCGCCAGCGGAGCGAGTCCGATGCCTCCGCCGACCAGAAGCAGGCTGCGTGTCGCACGGGCCAGAGCGAACGGCCGCCCGAGCGGACCAAGAAGATCGACTGAATCCCCCGGGTTGAGTCCCGCCAGGTAGCGGGTCCCCCGCCCGACGACATCGTAGTAGAGGTCGATCCGCTCGCCCGCGACGCGCAGGAGGGAGATCGGCCGGCGGAGTAGCGGATCGCAACTGCCGGCGGGTCCGCAGCGCACGTGCACGAACTGCCCGGCTCGCGCGTTCCGCGCGATCGCGCCGCAATCGAGAGAGATGATGAACAGCCCCTCTCCGACCGCCTGATTCGCCCGGACTGTGCCGATCGCGAGTTCCACGTCAGGTCACGTACTCCCGCACGGTCCGTACGTCCCACGTCTCGGCGCCGCCCTCGAGCGCCTCGATGATCGCCCGCACGGTGTCGAGGCTCGTCAGACAGGGCATTCCACGCTCCGCCGCGGCCCGTCGAATCTCGAACCCGTCCTGTAGCACCTGCCGCCCCCCCGTGACCGTGTTGATCACGCCCTGGACGCGCTTTTCCCCGATGACATCGATCACCGTGACGGAAGCCCCGCTCTGCACCTTCTCGATCGTCTCGACGGGCAGGCCCAGACCCTGGATAAGCGCCGCGGTGCCGGGTGTAGCCCAGAATCGATAACCCAGTCGGTCCAGACGGCGCAGGAGATCCATCGCCTCCGCCTTGTCCCGATCGGCGATCGAGACAAGGATCGATCCGCGCGGAGGGAGCATCGAGTTGGCGGCGATCAGCGCCTTGGTCAGCGCCGGGATGAGCGACCGATCGATCCCCATGACCTCGCCCGTTGACTTCATCTCCGGCCCCAGCGCCGTGTCGACGCCGACTAGCTTGGCCATCGAGAAGACGGGGGCCTTCACGGCGACCAGTTTCTTCCGCGGGCAGAGCCCCGTCCTGTATCCCTGCATCGCCAGACTCTTCCCCAGCATGACGAGCGTTGCCACCTGCACCATGGGCACCCCGGTCACTTTGGAGAGGAAGGGCACGGTACGGCTCGATCGCGGGTTCACCTCGAGCACGTGCACCGTGTCGTTGAAGAGAACGTACTGGACGTTCATCAGTCCGCGCACGCCGAGCCGCCGCCCGATCCGCACCGTGTAATCCACGATCGCGTCCACGATCTCCTGCTTGAGGTTGATACCGGGGTAGACGGCTGTCGAGTCGCCGGAGTGGACGCCCGCGCGCTCGATGTGTTCCATGATCCCGGGGATGACGACATCCTCGCCGTCGCAGATCGCGTCCACCTCGATCTCGCGCCCCTCGAGGTACTTGTCGATGAGGATGGGACGACGCGACGACACCTCGGCCGCGTGGGTCACGTAGCGAATCAACTCCGAGGCACCGTGCACGATCTCCATGGCTCGGCCCCCGAGCACGTAGGAAGGACGCACGAGAACCGGGTACCCGATCCGATCGGCGACCGTGAGCGCCTGGGACACGTCGGTGATGGCCCCACCGGGCGGGCGCGGGATCCCCAGATCGGCAAGGAAGTCGTCGAAGCGCTCGCGATCCTCGGCGAGATCGATCGCGTCGACACCGGATCCGATCAGACGAACGCCGCCCAACGACAGTGGCTCGGCGAGGTTGATCGCCGTCTGACCGCCGAACTGACAGACGGCGGGCGTGTCCTCGATCCCTTCGTTCTCCAGGATGTCGCGCACGGACTCCTCGTCGAGGGGTTCGAAGTAGAGTCGCGAGGAGGTATCGAAGTCGGTTGACACCGTCTCCGGGTTCGAATTGATCATGATCGCCTTCCAGCCCGAGCGCTGGAGTGCCCACGCCGAGTGGACCGAACAGTAATCGAACTCGATACCCTGACCGATCCGGATGGGGCCCGAACCGATCACCGCGGCCCGATCGCCCTGAAGGGGAAGTGCCTCGTTCTCGACCTCGTACGTGCTGTAGAAGTACGGCGTGCTCGCGTCAAACTCGGCAGCGCACGTATCCACCGTCTTGTAGACGGGGATGACACCGAGATCTCGCCTCTGCTGCCGCACCCGTTCGGGCAGTCCAAGACCGGTGAGATCGGCGATCTGTCGATCGGAGAAGCCCCGCCGCTTCGCCTCCCGGAGCAGCGAGGCGGTGAGCGGCTCCGCGAGCAACCTTCGCTCGATCGCCACCAACCGCCGCAACTCGTGGAGAAACCATGGGTCGATACCCGAGATCTGATTGATCGCCTCGATCGTCCAATCTCGTCGGAGCGCGGCCAGAACGGCCCAGAGGCGCGTGTCTGAGGCGACTGCGATCGCAAGCTTGAGGGCGTCTGGATCGGAGTCCCATAGTCGGTCCTCCCACTGAAGAGTGCGCCCGCCGATCTCCAGCGAGCGGACGGCCTTCTGGAGTGCCGCGCCGAAACTGCGTTCGATCGCCATCACTTCCCCGGTCGCCTTCATCTGCGTGCCGAGAGAGCGTTCGCCGGACGGGAACTTGTCGAACGGGAAGCGCGGGATCTTGACCACGCAGTAGTCGAGCGCCGGTTCGAACGCGGCGGACGTCCGACCCGTGACGGCGTTGGGGATCTCTTCCAGGCGGCGGCCCACCGCGATCTTCGCCGCGACCCGCGCGATCGGATACCCGGTTGCCTTTGAAGCGAGGGCAGAGGAGCGGGAGACGCGGGGATTGACCTCGATCACGGCGTAGCGATCGGATCGCGGATCCAGCGCGAACTGGATGTTGCAGCCTCCCTGGATACCCAGGGCGCGAATGATCTTCAGCGCCGCGGACCGCAGCATCTGGTGGTCTCGATCGGTCAGTGTCTGACTTGGCGCGACGACGATGGAGTCCCCCGTGTGGACGCCCATCGGATCGATGTTCTCCATGTTGCAGATCGTGATGCAGGTGTCGTTCGCGTCACGCATCACCTCGTATTCGAGTTCCTTCCATCCCGCGACGCTCTCTTCCACGAGCACCTGGCCGATCGGACTGAACTGAAGTCCGCGGGTGACAATCGCCTCGAACTCGGCATCCGTGTGCGCGAAGCCACCGCCTGTTCCCCCAAGGGTGAAGGCGGGCCGAATGACGAGGGGCAGGGGGTGCTCGCGCCGAAACGCCATCGCCTCGGCCAGGCTGGTGCAGGTCTGACTCGCGGGCACCGGCTCGCCGATGGAGAGCAGCAACTGCTTGAAGAGTTCCCGATCCTCGGCCTTTCGGATGGTCTCGAGGGTGGTACCCAGGAGTCGGACTCCCCAGCGATCGAGCACGCCCGCCTCCGCGAGCGCGACGGCGAGATTCAGACCCGTCTGACCGCCGAGCGTGGGCAGTAGACCATCCGGCCGCTCGCGCTCGATGATGCGGCTGACGAACTCGACCGTGAGCGGTTCGATGTAGACCCGGTCCGCGACATCGTCGTCGGTCATGATCGTCGCCGGGTTCGAGTTCACGAGGATGCTGAAGACACCCTCCTCACGCAGCGCCTTGCACGCCTGCGTGCCGGCGTAATCGAACTCGGCGGCCTGTCCGATGATGATCGGTCCGGAGCCGATCACCAGGACGCGCTGCGGCCGGCTCACGTTGCACCGAGCGCGGCGACGAACTCATCGAAGAGCGGCTGATTGTCCTGCGGTCCAGGCGCACCTTCCGGGTGGTACTGAACCGAACGGATCGCCCGGGTTCGGTGCCGAAGGCCCTCGACCGTGCCATCGTTCACATTGACCTGAGAGACGAAGAATCCGGACTCCGCGGGCAGGCTATCTCGGTCGACCTGAAACTCGTGATTCTGGGACGTGATCTTGACGACACCCGTCTCGAGATCGCGCACCGCGTGATTGCCGCCGTGATGGCCGAAGGGGAGGCGGCTTGTCGTTCCACCCGCGGCGAGGCCCAGCATCTGGTGACCGAGGCAGATCCCGAGGATCGGCACGTCGCTCGCGACCAACTGCTTGACGACATTCGTGACCGCGGGAACCGCCTCGGGGTCTCCCGGCCCGTTGCTGAGGACGATCCCGAGCGGTCGCAACGCGAGGACACCGGCAGCCGTCGCGGTGTAGGGCACCACGACAACCTCGAGATCCCGTCGGGCGAGCGATCGGAGGATGTTGGACTTGATGCCACAATCGAGGACAACGACGCGTCCCCGTGTGCCGTGGGAATACGTGAACGTCTCGGCGACACCGGCGCCTTCGACGAGGGATTGGGCGCCGAGCGTGGGAATCCGGTTCGCGGCCGCGACGAGGTCAGCCTCTGAGAGGCCGCCCTCGTTCCGCGTCACGATTGCCCGCATCGCGCCCCGCGCGCGCAAACGGCGGGTCAGGGCCCGCGTATCGACGTCGCAGATGGCCGGGATCCCGGCGCCGGCCAGGTACTCCGACAGGGCGAACCGGGCACGGTGGTGACTGTGGAATGGGGCGATCTCTCGCACGATCAGCGCCGAGATCCACGGTTGTCGCGCCTCGGCCTGCTCGACCGTGACACCGTAATTGCCGATGAGCGGATAGGTCATACAGACCATCTGCCCACGGTACGACGGGTCGGTGGCGATCTCCAGGTACCCCGTCATACAGGTGTTGAACACGATCTCCGCGTGCGCGTCCTCGGCCGATCCGAACCCGGCGCCGCGAAAGATGGACCCGTCCTCGAGAACGAGCAGCGCTGGTGTCAACGCTCGAACACCACAGCGCCGCCGACCACGGTGAGATCTGCTCGCCCGATCAAGGTCTGCCCAACATAGGGGCTATTGCGTCCTTTCGACACGAATTCCTCGGGTCGCACCGTCCAGGCGACCGTGGGATCGATCACCGTGACGTCCGCCGGGGCGCCGGGCGCGAGCGAACCGTAGGGCAACCCGAACACCCGGGCAGGTCCGCGCGTGAGTCGCTCGATCACGAGGTCGAGTGGAAGTTCGCCTTGCGCGATGAGCCGTCCGAGGACGCCGAGGGCCGTCTCCAGGCCAGTGATGCCGAACGCCGCATCGTCGAACTCCACTTCCTTGTCGACGACGGCGTGAGGCGCGTGATCTGTGGCGATCGCATCGATCGTGCCATCGAGCAGTCCGGCGATCAGCGCCCGGCGATCAGCCTCGCTGCGGAGGGGAGGGTTCATCTTGGTGTGCGTGTCGTATGGCTCACCGCGGCCATCCCATCGCACGCCGGCCACCCACTCGTCGGTGATAGAGAGATGATGCGGCGTCGCCTCGGCGGTCACCGGGAAACCGCGCCGTTTCCCGAGCCGGATGATCTCGACAGCGCCGGCGGTCGAGACGTGACAGACGTGGAGGCGGCCACCCGTCAGGCCGCAGAGTGCCACGTCGCGCGCGACCGCGGCTTCCTCGCTCGCCGCGGGCATTCCGCGTAACCCCAGGCGTGCCGCGACGGCGCCCTCGTGCATAGATGCGCCGGCGATCAGATCGGGATCGTCGCAGTGCGGCATGAGAGGCCGCGAGAACGTGCGCGCGTATTCGAGCGCGTGCCGCATGACTCGGCCGCTGCGGAGGGGCACGCCATCGTCCGAGAACGCGATCGCCCCTGCGTCGGCGAGGTCGCCCATCTCCGTGAGTTCCTCGCCGCGCATGCCGACTGTGACCGCGGCGAGTGGATAAACCCGGACAATCGCCTCGCGCGAGGCGGTCGCGCGGACGAACTCCAGTTGTCCCCGGTTGTCCACCGGCGGCGAGGTATTCGCCATGCAGCAGATCGTGGTGAAACCACCCGCGGCGGCGGCCCTGCTCCCGGAGGCGATCGTCTCTTTGTGCTCCTGACCGGGCTGGCGGAGATGTACGTGAAGATCGATGAGGCCCGGGGTCACGAGCCTCCCTCGCGCGTCGATGGTGCGCTCCGCCGTCGCATCGGACGGACAGTCGACGCCGACGATGCCGCCGATCAGCCCGTCCTCGATCAGCAGGCTTCCCTCAATGTCGATCCCCCGACCGGGATCGAAGATGCGGCCATTCGCGAGGATCAGGCTAGATCTCGACATCGCGGTCTCCGTGGAGCAGATAGAGAAGGGCCATGCGGATCGCGACGCCGTTGGTGACCTGATCCTGAATTACGGATCGGTCCGACATCACGATGTCGGGCGCCAGTTCGATGCCTTCGTTGAGCGGGCCCGGGTGCAGGACAAGCGCGTTGGGGCGCGCGCGGGCCAGTCGCGCTCGCGTGATCTGGTAGTGGCGCACGTACTCGCGCAAATTCGGGACCAGCGCGCCTTCCTGCCGCTCGTGCTGCATCCGCAGTGCCATCACCGCGTGAGCGCCATCGAGTGCCCGGTCGAGATCTGACTCCGCGCGCACGGAGGGAAGGCCGACGCACCCGGCCTCACCGGTCGCCGGAAGGAGCGTGCGCGGGGCGCACAGGGTGACGTGGGCACCGCAGATCGTAAGCCCCCAGATGTTCGAGCGGGCGACGCGACTGTGGAGAACGTCGCCCACGATGACCACCGACAGGCCGTCGAGAAAGCCGAATCGAGCGCGCAACGTGAAGAGATCGAGCAGTGCCTGGGTCGGGTGAGCGTGCCAGCCGTCCCCGGCATTGATGACGGTTGCGGATGTGCTGCGTGCGGCCAGGTACGGCGCGCCGGACCGCCCGTGTCTGATGACGATCGTGTCCGCGCCGAGCGCCTCGAGCGTTCGGATCGTGTCGACGATCGATTCGCCCTTCTCGACGCTGCTGCCGGAGGCGGACACATTCACGACATCAGCGGAGAGTGTCTTGGCGGCAAGCTCGAATGAGACCCGCGTGCGCGTACTCGCCTCGTAGAACATGTTGACGACGGTGCGCCCGCGCAACGCCGGGGCGCGGCGAATGGGTCGATCGAGCACCTCGCGCATCGAGATGCCGGTGTTGAGGATCAGT
This sequence comes from uncultured Dehalococcoidales bacterium, assembly GCA_964536925.1. Classification (GTDB taxonomy): domain Bacteria; phylum Chloroflexota; class UBA6077; order FW602-bin22; family FW602-bin22; genus VGOZ01. The sequence goes on from CAZHZF010000021.1 coordinate 18,381, forward strand.
TCGATCTCCGCCGCGGTGAAGTCGTCGAGATCGAGTACGTGACGCCGCTTAAGCATCGCTGGCCCCGCCGTGAACGATCGACACGTCGTCGACACCATCGACTTCGCTCAGGCGCACCCGTACGGACTCGAGGCGTGAGGTCGGGATGTTCTTGCCGACAAAGTCCGACCGGATGGGCAACTCGCGATGCCCACGATCGACGAGGACCGCGAGCTGAATCGCCTGCGGCCGACCGTAAGAGAAGACGACATCCATCGCCGCGCGAATCGTTCTGCCCGTATACAGGACATCGTCGACCAGAACGACCCTCGACCCGGTCACGCCCCGAGGCACTCTGGTTGGGCGGAGCGATCGAGTCGGCCGTTGATCGACGTCGTCCCGTGAGAGGCCGATGTCGATCTCCCCAACGGCGACGCCGTCCCCCTCGAGTGCCCCGATCGTGGCGCCGAGGCGGCGGGCGAGAAACACACCGCGGGAGTGGATACCGAGGAGCATCAGGTCTCGTGCACCGCGGTTGCGCTCGATGATCTCGTGGGCGATGCGGTTGAGAGAACGCCGCACGTCGTCCCCATTCATGACTGTCCGGTCGGGCACTTGCAGCGAACCTGCCTACAGGCGCCCGAGGTTCGGGACGGCGACCGGAATCAACGGCGGCTCCTTGTCGACCTCACAGGGTCGCCTTAAAGGTGGCGAACCGAGTATAGGTCAGCGCCAGATCTGCCACCATCGGCCAGGGAGCGTCTGGCGGCCGAGATTCAGGAAGAGGCCGACATGGACCCCCACCACGATGAAGAAGGTGGCCTCGATCCACGGCGGAGCTCCGAGCGCGACGGCCACGATGCCGAATCCCAGGACGAGGATGAGGAGGGTGATTCCACCGATCCAACCAGGAACCCAGCGTCCACCGAGGCAGCGGTACGCGCGACTGGCGATCAGAGACGCGAGGAAGGCAGCAAGGCCACCGAGGAGGGACACGCCCGATTTTACCGGCATTTAACTTGCCAGTAATCGGGCTTTCATCCCGCGTGCCTAGCCTGCAACTGTCTCGGGGACGACGAAGTCTCCGTGGCAGGGAGGCGTGAAGCGATGACAGAGTACGAGACGGTGTACTTTGCCGAAGTTCACTGCTACTGGTGCGGCCACGATTGCGGAACCGTGAACTCACGTTCGCCCATCAATGCGCCCGGGTCGCCCATTGCTTATCACCGGCCGAATAGCCAACCGCGGGTCGTCCGGAGTCTGGGCGAGATCCGGTGCGGTCGCTGTCAGGGTCCCGTGTTCGCCGACAACCCTGATAAGCGGCGCGTGTACCCGTCCTTTGTCTTCCGGCAGCGGCGGCCTCGCCGGCCCCGCGTCGCCTGAACCGGCCGTCTCGTCCGGGGCGCTTCCTATAATCAGCCCCGGAGAGGTGTCCGAGTGGTTGATGGTGCCGCTCTCGAAAAGCGGTAGGGCGCGAGTCCTCGTGGGTTCGAATCCCACCCTCTCCGCCCACCACGGAACCGAGCGACGTGAGTGGAGGGATGCTGGAGTGGCCGAACAGGCACGACTGGAAATCGTGTAAACCGCAAGGTTTCGTGGGTTCAAATCCCACTCCCTCCGCCGGATGACACAGAAACGAGAAGGGAAACGACGACACACATGGCAGTGCGAATCCGACTGCGGCGTATGGGCGCAAAGAAGAAGCCGTTCTACCGGCTGGTCGTTGCGGATGCGCATTCTCCGCGCGACGGCCGTTTCGTTGACACGATCGGCTACTATGATCCGAAGTCAGAACCTCTGACCTACCACGTCGATACGGAGAAGACGAAGCTCTGGCTCGGGCGCGGCGCTCTGCCGACTCTGGCCGCGGCGCGCATCCTCCATCGCGCCGGGCTGGTCGAGCAACCATGGTCCGAGAGTCCGCCGCAGCCGGTCGCGGCGGGGGATTGACCGGGGTCCGAAGCTTTCGGGGCCCGGGCAAGCAAGGAGGCGGGAAGTGAAAGAACTGATCGAGTACATCGCGCGCTCCCTGGTTGATCGACCGGATTCGGTTCGGGTCACGCAGGTCGAAGGCGAGCAGTCGATCATCTTCGAGCTTCAGGTCGCGCCCGACGACATGGGCAAGATCATCGGCAAGGAGGGGCGCATCGCGAATGCGATCCGGACCCTCCTGAAAGTGGCGGCGGCGCGCGAGGGCAAGCGCGCCGTGCTCGAGATCATCTGAGCGCGCCGGACCAGCCGGAGTACATCGCGGTCGGGCGCATCGGCGCCCCGCACGGCGTGCGCGGCCAGGTCCACGTGAGCCTGTTGACCGACTTTCCGGCCGCGTTTCGGCGGCGGACGTCATTCCTGCTCGGCGAGCAGTTCCGCCCTATCGCCGTGTCGATGACCCGCCTGCAGGGGAAAGAGGGCGCCGTCCTGGGTATCGCCGGTTATGAGAATCGCGATGCCGCCGAGACGCTCCGCGGAGAGTTCCTCTACATCGCCGCGGCCGAGGCGATACGGCCCGGCGGGCACCTCTTCATTCACGAGGTGGTGGGCATGGCCGTGCGCACGTCGGCGGGCGAGGCTCTGGGAACGGTGACCGAGGTGATTCGTACCGGAGCGAACGATGTCTATGTGGTTCGCGGGCCGCGCGGCGAGATTCTGGTCCCGGCGATCCGCGCGTGCGTGCGACGTATCGAGCGCACACGCCGACGGATCACGATCGATCCGCTCGATGGGATGATTTCCGAGGATCAGACGCGTGGCGGCCGCGGAGGGTGACCCACGCCAGAGACGATCGGCTCATTCAGGTAGATGTCGCCGTTCCGGATCTTGATGTTGAACCCGCACACCGGATTGGTGCACACCCAGGCCTTGAACTGAATCGGTGCTCCCTGAGATCCGAAGTCGGACAGCGGAACCAGGTCACCCTGCTGGCACTTCTGGCACTTGGGAAGTGCGAACACCGTTACCACCACCTCAACCCGCGCGAAGGCCGCGCGAGTATAGACCTATCGCGGCGCGGATCGATCAGGGCAGCAGTTCGACCCGAATCTCGGCCGGCTGAAGTGTGATCGGGCTCACGGGAACGATCGCGAGAAGGAGGTGCCCGGACGGCTCGATCGCTGGCACCTGGCCCTCCAGAATGCCGGGGCCGACAGCGATCAGCTCCACAGGCTCGGGAGATCCTCGGGCGGCGGTGATGAAACCAGCGCGCACGCGCTGCGGTGCCGAGTCCACGATCCGCTCGAATCCGTCCCGGCGCCAATCAGGATCCGCCGTATGGTCACGCCAGCCGATCTCGGGAATCGCCATGTCGGCGATTGCCCATCCTCCGGCGTTATAGGCATCGTCGGTGACCATCAGGAACCGCAGATCGATCTCGGCGCCGACGAAAGGTGCGAGATCGATACGCGCTTCTCGCCATTCCGATGTACTTCCGGTGAGACCGTCCCCGAGGTTCGCATCGTTGGGGTCCGACCTGACCGTCGCGGACCAGGGAACGGTCCGCCACGATAGGCCGCCATCTCGCGATATCGCGACGTACCCGTAGTCGTAATCGGATTCCAGGTCATACCAGGTGACGAATCGCAGCGTCGCGGCCGCCACGCCACGCAGGTCTACGCGGCGCCGCAACTCGGACGCGATGCTGTCCCCGCGCGATGACCACCAGAAGGGACCTTCTCGCGCTGGCGCTCCCGTCAAGCGCACGAACGGGTCAAACGTCACCCGCGCCGTCCGACCCGCGGCATCGGCTCCGATCCGGTAGATGCGGGGACTGAACTGGCGCTGAGCGACCGCGACGGGAGGAACGGGGAGCTCGACCGCGGGCAGCCCTCCGGCCGGGAGGCCCGGGTACTGCGCTGCGGAGGAGATTCCCGAGGTCGCGGCAACCCAATCGAGCGTGAGCCTCTCCGCGCCACCATCGAGCCCACGCCGCCCGGCCAGAGCGTCCAGGGCGGTCATGCCGCGAAGCGGGCTGGCCAGCAGATCTCCGAGGACATCGTGGCCGCCGAACCGATGGGCGAGATAGGAGAAGAACAAGAAGCCGGCGCCGTAGTGCGCGCTTGCAGATCCCGGGGTCGCTGTCCAGTGATTCAACTGGATAGTCGATCGTTGGAGGTACTGGGCAGCCGACCCTCGCGTCGAAATCCCCGCGATCGCGACAGCGACCTCGGCCGTTCCCTCGTTGACCCAGGTTTCCTCGGAAGGATCGAGGCGCCACTGCAGGAGGTGCGCAAGTTCGTGAGCGAGGCTCGCGTCGAATGCGGTCGAACCGGGCGCGACGCGCCGATCGATCACGACCATGGGCAGCTGGTTGCTCGTGGGAACGACCGCCGTCGGAAACTCGTTGGCGCTGCTGTAGTAGCCGGCGGCAGGTCCGAGACGCGTGCTCAGGATCGTGACACGGGGGAACGGCGCGCGTCGCTGACGATCCAGGCGGTCGGCGATGGCTGGCAGGCTCGACTCGCGAAATCGCGTGAGCTGCGACGAGACGCGGTCGCGATCGACCGACTCCGGGTCATCCGACCAGAAGTCGAACGCGGCATCCCGATAGATGAGGCGCGCCTCCACCCGGGTTGCGCCTGCTCCGCTGAGGCTGTGGACCCAGAAGGATCGGGGACCTGCCGTCGGAGGCGCCGGAATCGGATCGGTACCTCGGAGACCGAAGGACGTCCGGATCGCGACGAGGTCGCGCGTTGGCGGTGGGTACCGAATCAGCCTCTCGAGCTGACGGGCGAGTTCTGGTGCGCGTCCTGCCCGGGCGTCGACGTCAGCCGCGGGAGCAATGGAGGCGGGAGAGGCGACGGCAGTCGCCGACGGAGTGGGGCTGAAGCCGACACCTGGCGTCGCCGACTGCGCAGCGTGAACGGGCGGTGTGACCGGCTCGGCCACGGTGGCCTGGGCCGCGGGTGGTGACACCGTCGGACTCGGTACCGGGAACGGCGCGGGGAGACCCGCGCAGCCGATCAGGAGGGCCAGCGCGGCCGTCACCAGAGCGAGCTTCGTCAACGTCGCGGCGCGAGACATTACGGGCTGATGGCGTGGGTGACGCTTGCTAGAATGCAGCGCGCACGCCAAACGAACGCGGGTGGTTTGTTGAACAAACCGGTCCTGGTCCTCAACCAGAACTACGAACCGCTCAACGTCTGCAATCAGCGCCGGGCGCTGGTGCTCGTCGATAGAGGCAAGGCCGAGGTGCTGGAGCACGGGACCTCGGTCCTCCGATCGACCAGCCGCGCCCTGCAGGCGCCATCGGTCATTCGCCTGATCTATCTCATTCGCCGGCCGCGGCCAAAGGCGCGGCTCTGTCGCAAGGAGATCTTCGTCCGCGACGGGTACACCTGCCAGTACTGCGGGACTCGAGGCCGCGACCTCACCATCGACCATGTGATTCCCCGCCATCGCGGCGGGAAGCACATCTGGGAGAACCTCGTCTCCGCCTGTCGATCGTGCAATCACCGCAAGGGTGGGAAGACGATCGAGGAAGCGCGGATGCGCCTCCCCCGCCCGCCAGTCCAGCCCCGCGTCTCGACCTACTACATCTTGCACCAGTACCTGCACGCGCAGGATGAGTGGCGCAAGTTCATTCCGGAGTGGGAGATCCAGGCGATATCCGCCTGATCGGTCAGGCAGTCAGCATCGCCCGCAGGTCCGCCTCGCTTGCCTGCCGGCACATGGCCACGAGTTCGTCTCCGGACTGAACCACGGTCTGCGGCGTGGGGATGACCGCCTCACCCCGCCGCAGGATCAGCAGGACAGCGCATTCGGCCGGGAGGGTCAGCCGGCCCACCGCCTGTCCCACAAGAGGCGACGTGGGAGCAACGGTCCCTTCCAGCAACTCAAGATCGCGCGCCCGCAGCTTGATCAGCTGTACCAGGGCGTGGCCGGGCATCTCCTGCTGGATTTGACTGAGGATGATCTCGGTTGAGCTGACGGCCGCATCGACGCCGAGCGTCGAGAAGATGCGGCGGTTCTTGGGGTTGTTGATCCGCGCGATGGTCCGGCCGGCGTTGAACATACGCTTGGCGAGCTGACAGATGACCAGATTGTCCTCATCATCCCCGGTGGTCGCCACGACGACGTCGGCACGCGCGGTCCCGGCGTCGGCCAACGTCGAAGCCTCGCACGCATCCCCTCGCAGGACGACGCTCCCCAGCTCCTCGGCGATCGAGTCGGCGCGGCGCTTATCGCGTTCGAGGATCAAGACCTCGTGGCCCTCCGAGATCAGCGAGCGGCCGAGGTAGTAGCCGACTTTGCCGCCGCCGGCGATGACCACGTACATCACATCCCCGCGATCTGCGCGGCCGCTTCCCCGCGCCAATGATTGCCCAGCATCTGCCGAATGGTCTCCGCGCCCACGATCGTCGGACAGACCGTGGTGAGGCCGAGCGTCTGGTAGACCTCTTCGCGAATCGGATCGTACATACGCGCGATGACCTTGGGAACGCCGAAGACAGTCTGTGCGATCTGGCTCGCCATCGCGTTGACGTTATCGAGGTTCGTCGCCGCGACGAAAACATCGGCATCCTCGATCTCTGCGCGGCGCAGGACATCCTCGTCGATGCCGATTCCCACAATCGCGCTTCCCCCGAACCCCTGCCGGAGAAACCGGCGGAAGGCATCCGGGTTCCGATCGATGATGGAGACGCGATGCCCCTCGCTGTCAAGCGCATTCGCCAATCGGGCACCAACCCGGCCACAACCCAGGATGACGACTTTCACAGCGTCTGTGGCTGCCGCGCGACCACCACTCGACAGGGCGCGTTCTTCAATACATACGAGGCACAGGGGCCAATCTCGTATTCGCCGAACCGCTTCTTGTAGGTCAATCCCATCACGATCGCGTCGGCGCCGGCCTGCATCGCCTCGTCGACGATCGCCGCGCCGACATCGCGCGCCTGTAACAGCGAGGTCTCACAGGGAATGCCAGCAGCGCGAATCTGCTTCTCGGCGTCGGCGAGCAGTTCTTCCCCACGGTCTATCTGATCCTGCAACTCCGCGTCGATGGGAAGATCGCGGCTCACCTCGATCACGTAGATCGGCTCGATTGAGCCTCGATCCTGTTTCGCGAGCAGACACGCGAGTTCGACTGTGAACGTATCCGAGGGCTGCCCGCTGATTGGAACGACGATCCGACTCGCCGAGGCCATCCGTTGGGCCGTTATACACCGCGCCCGACCGAGTCGCAAAGATAAGGTGACGCGGCCACGCGGCCCTATAATGCCGCGTGTACGCAGACGGCAGCCTGCGCGAGTATCTGACGGCCCTCGCCTCCGGCGAGCCGGAACCCGGCGGGGGAAGTGCCGCGGCCTGTGTGAGCGCGATCGCCGCGGCGCTGGGATCGATGGTCTGCCACTTCACAGTCGGTCGATCGGCCTTCGTCGCTCAGGACGCCGAGATGCGCGCGCTGCTGCGCCGATTCGATGAGATCCGTGAGGCAGCCGCGAGCCTTGTCGATGAGGACGCGGCCGCATACCGCTCCTACAGCGCCGCGAGGGCACTGCCCCGGTCCACGGACGCCGAACGTCTCGCGCGCGAGAGCGCGATTCAGGCGGCCCTCGGAGACGCCGCGCGCGTACCGCTGCGCATCGCGGTCCTCGCGGCGGACATCCTCGCTCTGTGCGAACCGCTCGCCGAGCGGGGCAACCCGCGCCTTGTCTCCGATGTGGGGGTGGCCGCTCTGTGCGCCGAGGCTGGACTGCGCTCCGCGCTGATCAACGTGCGCGTGAATCTCCCCACCCTCAAGGATGACCAATTGCGCGCTGAATGTGATTCCGTGATCTCGCGCCTCATGTCGGGAACGCGCGATCTTCCCCGCCGGATCACCGAGGCCATCGATCGACGACAGTCGTGACCGCTCGCATCATCGACGGCCGGGCGATCGCAGGGACACTGCGCGCAACCCTGGCGGAGGAGGCGGTCACTTTCGCGACCCGAACCGGCGCGCCGCCGACGATCGCGGTGATCTACGTGGGCGGCGACGCGCCGTCGGAGCGGTACGCACGGCAGATCCACCGGGAGTTCGAGCGAACCTCATTCGGCGTGCGCCTTCATCGCCTCTCCGAGGAGACGACCGAGAGCGAGTTGATCGCGCTCCTGGATTCCGTCGGCCGCGACCCAGACATTCACGGAGTCCTCGTAGAGACGCCACTGCCACCCCACGTCAGCGCGCAGCGGGTCAGCCTGGCGATTCCGGTAATGAAAGACGTGGATGGCGTGCATCCCGTGAACGCCGGCTTGCTGTTCAGCAACAGCGGCAACTACCTCGCGCCGGCGACGCCGTCGGGTGGGATCGAGCTCCTCGAGAAGATCGGAGTCTCCCCGCGCGGACGGCACGCTGTCGTCGTCGGACGCAGCGCCAGCGTGGGAAAGCCGATGGCGTTCATGCTCCTGCATCGCGACGCGACGGTCACGATCTGCCACTCGCACACCGATCGCCTTCGCGATCTCGTCGCGAGCGCTTCCATTCTGGTGGCTGCCGCCGGAGTCCCGGGCCTGATTCGTGGCGAGTGGCTGCAGCCGGGAGCCATCGTGATCGATTTCGGCGTAAACGTCGTGGGCGATCAAGTGGTGGGCGATGTTGAGTTCGCCGGGGCGCGTGAGGTCGCGTCCGCCATCACACCGGTGCCGGGCGGCACGGGGCCGATGACGGTGACGATGCTGATGCGGAACACGCTGCTGGCGGCGCAGCGCCAGCGCATGTTCTCTTGACACATATGCAAGGGGTTGCTTTACTAAGTGTCGATGGACACCGTACTCGCTCATCCTCTCACCATCTCGGACTCGGCCGTCGAGGAACTGACGCGAATCCTGCGCAAGAAGGCGAATCCGGACCTCGCCCTGCGCGTCTTTGTTGCGCCTGGCGGATGCTCGGGCCTCTCCTACGGAATGAAGTTCGAGGAGGAGACCGCCGAGGACGACATCGTCATCGAGCGTGAGGGTGTACGTCTGGTGGTGGACGAGGTCAGTCTGATGTACATCCAGGGCTCAGAGATCGATTTCGTCGACGCCCTGATGGGCGGCGGGTTCACTGTCTACAACCCGAACGCGGTGAAGAGTTGCTCGTGCGGCCACAGTTTCGATACCGGCGGGAACGCGGACACGGCTCGTCCCTGCAGTTAAGGCGGTTGGGCGGGCCTGAGCCCAGATCCTGCTGCCGCCGGCTCTTCTGACCGACAGGAGCGACGGGCTCTCAGGCGGCTGAGGGGGTCACTGGATCGTCGACCGCGTCGATGATCGCCTTGATCTCCTGCTCGTCGAGCGACTCCCGGGCGAGAAGCGCCTCGGCGAGCGCATCGAGTCGCAGACGCTCACGCTTCAGGAGATCTATCGCGCGCTCATAGCATTCATCCACGATCGAGCGGATCGCGCGGTCGACACGGAGCGCGGTCTCATCGCTGTACCAGCGCGGCCGCATCGGCTCTACTCCCAGGAAATTCTCCTGGCTTACCGGATCGAGCGCGATGAGCCCGATGTCCGCGCTCATCCCCCAACGGGTGACCATCTGGCGCGCGATCGCCGTGACCTGCTGCAGATCGCTCTCGGCACCCGTCGTCATATCACCGAAGACAATCTGCTCCGCGGCACGTCCACCGAGCGCACCGATGATCCGCGCGAGCAGGTACTCTCGCGGATAGTTATGTCGATCGTCGATCGGCATCTGATAGGTGACGCCCAACGCCTGGCCGCGTGGCACGATCGTCACCTTCTGGACCGGATCGGCGTCCGGAAGGAGGAAACCGATGAGAGCGTGACCGGCCTCGTGGTATGCAACGCGTCGTCGATCGGCCGGGGAGATCGCGATATGGCGCGCCGCACCCAGAATGATCTTCTCGAGTGCCTCCATGAAATCCTCACGCGCGACCGCGTTGCGATCCTTCCGTGCGGCGAGCAGCGCCGCCTCGTTCACCAGGTTGCGCAACTCCGCGCCGACGAGACCGGGCGTGGTCTGTGCGACATCGGCGAGCCGGACATCCGGCGCGAGCGGGACACCACGCGTATGCACCTCGAGGATCTTCTCGCGCCCCAGACGGTCAGGTCGCTGAATGATCACGCGGCGGTCGAACCGGCCCGGCCGCATGAGGGCAGGATCGAGGACATCGGGGCGGTTTGTTGCCGCCAGAACGATGACCGCCTGTCGTGAGTCGAAGCCATCCATCTCGACGAGTAACTGATTGAGCGTCTGCTCCCGCTCGTCGTGGCCGCCAAACCCGCCCGCGACACCGCGGGAGCGCCCGATCGCGTCCAACTCGTCGATGAAGATGATCGCCGGGGCCTCTTTCTTCGCCTGATTGAACAGGTCGCGGACGCGGCTCGCGCCTACGCCGACGATCATCTCCACGAACTCCGAGGCCGCGAGACTGAAGAACGGCACACCCGCCTCACCAGCCACGGCCCGGGCGAGCAGCGTCTTACCCGTACCGGGCGCGCCGACCACGAGGACGCCCTTGGGGATCGTGCCCCCAAGGCGTTGATACTTCTGGGGATTCTTGAGGAAATCGACGATCTCCTCGAGTTCTGCCTCGGCCTCGTCGATCCCGGCGACATCCGCGAACGTGATCGATGGCTTCTCCTCGGAGTAGCGCTTGGCCTTGCTGCGCCCGATGCCAAATGCGCCCGCCTGCGCCTGCGACATGCGGTTGGTCAGCCAGAAGATGACCCCGAAGAAGAGGATGGCCGGTCCGAAACTGACCAGCAAGCGGAACCACCCGGGCTGCGGCTCTTCGAGTGGCCGTGCATTGACGATGACGCCCTTCGACTCCAGGAGCGGAACGAGCGATGAGTCGACGAACTGCGGTGCCTGCGTCTCGAACCGCGTACCTGCCACCGCCCGCGTCCCCGGGGGCCAGGCGACGGCCTGTCGGAATGTTCCCTGGATCGCATCCCCGCGGGAAGTGATCTCGATGACATTTCCGGCCGCGACCTGCTCCTTGAAGGTCGTGTAGGGAACAGTGATCCGTTGCGCTGGTTCCGGCATGAAGTTGGCCGAAAGGAGCACATTGATCAGGACGAACGCGGCCAGGATGGCCCAGGGGAACCAGCGAGGCCGCGGATCGCGCGGGGGATCGCTCGGACGCCGAACGGATTCCGGTCCCGGCGGGCGCGGACGTGTGGATACCGGGGCGCCCTGCTTGCGACTCACCTCAGATTATCCCTCGCCAGAGCATCATCGTAGCGCGCCGGGACGCTTCCTGGCAGGTTTGGCTTCGCATCGGTTTCCGGGTTGGATGGCGCACGGTAGAATCCGGGCCCCGTGCGTGTGGTAGTCATTGGCTGTGGCGGCATCGGGCGCCGGCGTGCCGACACCATACGGTCGGATCGCGATGCGGAACTGATCGCGGTCGCGGATGTCGATATGGCGCGGGCGAGCCAATTGGCGGCCGCGCACGGCTGTGTCGCATCGGGCGATCCGTCGGCGACCGCGACCATGGCTGGGGCGGACGCAGTCGTGATCTCGACGCCGAATATCCATCACGCCACGCTGGCGCGGGCCGCGCTGGATGCGGGCAAACACGTCCTCGTCGAGAAGCCGCTGGCGCGGAATCCTCTCGAGGCCGCGGAGATGGTCCGTGTCGCGCGCGCGCGTGGTCGCATTCTCAAGACGGGGTTCAATCACCGCTACTATCCCAGTGTCGCCCGCGCACGCACCCTCGTGCGCGAGGGTGCGATCGGCGAGCCGGTCGTCTGCAGGTGCCGGTACGGTCACGGTGCGCGCGAATCCTTCCCCTCGGAGTGGTTCACCAATCGGGAGCTCTCCGGAGGCGGAACATTCCTCGATAACGGCGTCCACGCGCTCGATCTCTTTCGGGTGTTTCTTGGCGATCTCGATGAGGCGACGGGCTTCGTCGGCACCCTCGTCCACCCGGTCGGTGCGTGCGAGGACAATGGAATGGGCGTCTTCCGGAGTGCGGCCGGGCGCATGGCCATGCTGCATTCCAGTTGGACCCAGTGGGACATCGGCTTCTCCTTCGAGATCTTCGGTCGCGACGGCTTCATCCATTGCGAGTCGAACGAGAAAGTCACGATGGGGCGACGTATCCCCGTGATCGGCCATCCTCCCACCCAGACCTGGAACTTCCCTGGTCTGGATCGATCCTGGGAGGAGGACTGGAACGACTTCTCGGCCGCCATCCGCGAGGGTCGCGACGTCGACGCCACCGGAGAGGATGGCCTCGCGGCCGTCCAGATGGCGTACGCCGTCTATGAGGCATCCCGCACCGGGCGCGCGACCGCGGTCCCGCGTGCTCAGCCGGCGCACGTTTAGCCGCCTCGTCGGCGCGGGGCCAGCACCGATGGCTCCACCGTGGCGGGTGCTCGCCCGGGAACGACGCGCTGCCTATGACGAGTCTCTTATCGAGTATCGGGGCACCGAGGATGATCTGATCCGTGCCTACCTCCTCGAACCACATCGGCAGAGGGCCGGGAAGCCAGCCGTGCTCTGCCTGCATCAGCACGCGGGAGAGTACGACCTGGGCAAGAGCGAGCCCGCGGGTCGCGCCGGCTCGCCCGATCAGGCCTACGCGGCCGAACTCGCCGCCGATGGCTTCGTCACTCTGACAGCCGACGCTCTGGGTTTCGAGGATCGACGGGACGAGATTCTCGCCGGCGCACAGTACGAGCGCTTCGCCTTCACCGCGCGCGTACTCCGGGGTACCAGTCTGCAATCCACCTACCTCGGCGACGCCCGCCTGTCCGTTTCTCTCCTCGCGGCTCATTCCCGCGTGAACGCCCGAGCGATCGGTGCAATCGGCCACTCTCTGGGCGGGCAACAGGCGCTCTTCCTCGCCGCGATCGATCGGCGCGTCCGCGCTGGCGTCTCCAGCTGTGGCTTCGCTTCCTACGCTTCGATCCTGCGTGAGCGGATCAACCACAACTTCGCGTCGTACATCCCCGGCCTGACGCGCCACGGGGATACCGGCGACATACTGGCGCTGGTGGCGCCCCGGAGCTTCCTGGTGCTCGCGGGTGCCTCCGATCGGATCTTCCCGATCGATGGCGTGCGAGAGACGGTGGAGCGCGCTCGGGCCGCCTACGCAGCCCGTGGGGCGGGCAGGTCGCTGGTTCTGGATATCGACTCAGGCGGACATGCGTTCGATCGACCCAGGCGCGACATTGCCTATCGGTTCCTCGCCGATCACCTCACCGCGGAGGAGGCGCGCACCGCCCCCGGCCACCGTCGTTCAACGACGGCGAGGATCCGATCGGCAGCGTCCTCGGCGGTGGCCGTTCCATCGGAGCGCACCAGCACCTCGGGGGAGAGCGGAGGCTCATAAGGATCGGAAACGCCGGTGAAGTTCTGGATCTCACCCGCCAGGGCGCGCCGATACAGGCCTTTGACATCGCGCGCGATCAAGGTATCGAGCGCACAGTCAACGTGAACCTCACAGAATCGATCGATGGTGGCCCGCACTTCATCTCGCGCTGCGCGGTACGGCGATATTGCGGCCACGATAGCGTGAACGCCGTGCCGATTGAGCAACTGACAGATCCAGCCGATGCGGCGGACCTGGATGTCACGATCGGCACGACTGAACCCAAGTCCCTGACTGATGTGGGTGCGCACGACATCGCCATCCAGGACCTCAACCGGGTCTCGCGCCAGGTGCATCCGATCGGCCAGGATCTCCGCGATCGTACTCTTGCCCGCTCCGGAGAGGCCTGTCAGCCAGATTGTCGTTCCCGCCCCAGCCGTCACGGCGAGAGCGGGCTTCGCGGCTGCACCGTCGTGGCGCGATCGAGGATCATCCCCGCGGCGACCGTCGCATTGGTCGCCTCGTCGATCAACACGAATCCGCCGGTCGTTCGATTTCGGCGATAGGGATCGAACACGAGCGGCGTGGCCAGGCGCAACGTCGCGCGACCGATCTCGTTGAGACCCAGAGTGGTCGCCTCGTCTCGATGCAGGGTGTTGACGTCCACGCGGTAACGCAGGGCCGGGACCATCGCGCGCGTCTCGCGGGTTGTCTGCCGAACCCAGTACCGGCCACCAAGACGGAGTGGTGACGGGTGGAGCCAGCAGAGCATCGCCTCGATCTCGTTGCCGATCATCGGCTGGTTGTTCGGGCGGGCGATCATATCGCCACGGGACACATCCACGTCATCCTCGAGCGTGATCGTGACACTCATTGGCGGAAATGCCTCGTCCAGGGGTCCATCGAACGTCTCGATCGAACGCACCCGCGTGGGAACGCCGCTGGGCAGGACGATGACCTCGTCGCCCCGGGCGATTGTCCCTCCGGCGACCTGACCGGCATAGCCACGGAAACTCTCGACCGCGCTCCCATTCGCGCGCACGACCCACTGCACGGGGAAGCGCACGTCGATGAAGTTGCGATCGGACGAGACGTACACATGCTCGAGGTGGTGCAACAGCGGCACTCCCTGATACCAGGGCATACGACTCGATCGCTCGACGACATTGTCTCCACGAAGCGCCGAAATCGGGATCCAGGTCAGATCGGGCACCTCGAGCCGGGTCAGGAACGGCTGTAGTTCGTTCTGAATCGCCTCGAACGTCTCCTCGGCGTAGCCGACGAGGTCCATCTTGTTCACGCAGATGACGAAATGCGGCACGCGCAGGAGCGATGCGATGAACAGGTGCCGCCGGGTCTGCTCGGTCAACCCCCGACTGGCATCCACCAGCACGATCGTCAGATCGACCGTCGAGGCACCGGTCACCATGTTGCGGGTGTACTGGGCGTGCCCGGGAGTATCCGCGATGACGAACTTCCGCCTCGGCGTCGCGAAGTACCGGTGTGCGACGTCGATCGTGATCCCCTGCTCGCGCTCCGCGCGAAGGCCATCGGTGAGGAGGGCCAGGTCCACATAGTCGGCGCCCTTCTCGCGACTGGCCGCCTCGACCGCGACAAGCTGATCCTCGAAGATCGACTTGGATTCGTAGAGCAGTCGACCGATCAGCGTGGACTTGCCATCGTCGACCGACCCAGCGGTCGAGAACCGGAGCAATTCCATCTAGAAGTAGCCCTCGCGCTTTCGATCCTCCATCGCCGCCTGCGAGAAGCGATCGTCGGCCCGGGTCGCACCACGCTCGGAGACGCGCGCCGCGGCGGTCTCGGCGATGATCGCCTCGAGCGAGCGAGCCGATGACCTGACCGCGGCGGTGCACGTCGCATCGCCGACGGTCCGGAACCGAACCTCTTCCTCGAAGGCAACCTCACCCGCCCGCATGGGCAGATGGGGATTGACCGCCATCAGCATCCCGTCCCGCACGAAGACGGATCGGCGATGGGCGTAATAGATCGAGGGCAGGTCCATCGACTCCCGCGCGATGTACTGCCAGATGTCCATCTCAGTCCAGTTGGAGAGCGGGAAAACCCGGACGTGCTCACCGGGGTGGATGCGACCGTTGTACAGGTTCCACAGTTCCGGCCGCTGATTCTTCGGGTCCCACTGGCCGAAAGCATCGCGGAAGGAGAACACTCGCTCCTTCGCGCGCGCCCGCTCCTCGTCCCGTCGGGCGCCTCCGATCGCCGCATCAAAACGGTGTTCGGCGATGGCGTCGAGCAGCGTCACCGTCTGGAGTCGGTTGCGCGACGCCGTGCCGGGAATCTCGATGGCGCGACCGCGATCGATCGAATCCTGAACCCGAGCCACGATCAGCCGTTCCGAGAGTTCGGCGATGCGCCGATCGCGGAAATCGAGCGCCTCTTCGAAGTTATGCCCGGTGTCCACATGCATGATCGGAAACGGGAAGCGGGCGGGGCGAAATGCCTTCTCGGCCAAACGCAGCAGGGCAGCCGAGTCCTTTCCACCGGAGAACAGAAGGACCGGACGCTCGAACTGCGCGGCCGTCTCGCGCAGGATGTACACGGCCTCGGATTCCAGAGCGTCGAGGTGTCCGAGACTGTACCGCGCCGCCTCCGCTGACGCCGGCTGGGAGCCGGCCTCTGTCAGGACCATGCCGCCTCCTTGAGTCGACGCTCGGCATGCCAGGCGATGCGATCCCGGAGACGCACGACTTCGCCCACCACGAGCGTTGCCGGCGCAGCGATCGCCCGACTAGCGTCAACGATGGAGCCCACCGTCCCTTCCACGGTCACCTGCTCGCTCCTGCCGGCTGCCTCGACGATCGCCGCGGGCAGGTCATCCGAGACCCCTGCCATCCTCAAGCGCTGGATCACCCAGGGGAGTCTCCCCAGGCCCATGAGCACGACAAGGGTGCCGCCGGAACGGCGGTACGCGTCGAGCGAGGCCTCGATCGCGCGGTCATCTCCCGCGCCGTGGCCGGAGACGACGTGGAAGGAGGAGGACACTCCTCGGAACGTCACAGGGATCCCGGCGAGCGCTGGAGCGCCAATCGCGGCGCTGATACCGGGCACCACTTCGAAACCCACATCAGCATCGTGGAGGGCTAACGCTTCTTCACCGCCGCGCCCGAAAACGAACGGATCGCCACCCTTCAGACGCGCCACCGTCTCGCCGCGCCGGGCGGCGGCGATCATCCACGTGTTGATCTCCTCCTGAGCGCTCGGCGCCGCGCCTGGCTCCTTTCCCACGTCGACGATTCGCGCCGAGCGATGCGCCAGGTCAAGGATTCCAGGGTCGATTAGCCGATCGTGGAAGACGGTGTCGGCACGTCGAATGATCGCCGCCGCGCGCTGGGTGAGATATCTCGCCTCACCGGGGCCAGCACCGATCAGATAGACGATCCCCGGCGGGATCCCTCCTTCGAGCCGTTGCCGGAGCAACATCGTCGCGCCAAGCCGATCACCCCTCTCGATCCGGTCGAGGACTTCGACCGTGATCGCCTGTCGCCAGGCTTCGTAGGGAGGAATCTCCGCCCGTTCCTTGAGATCGCCGCGGATCTCGGCCAGGAGCTCGAGTAGCACTCCAAACGAATCGGGAATAACGCGTTCGAGTTCCTCCCGTATCCAGCGCGCCATCGCCGGACTCCCCCCGCCCGTCGACGCTGCGATCTGAAGCTCTCCTTTGCGCACGATCGACATCGCGATCCAGTCGCAGTGGGGGATGTCGTCGACCGCATTGACGAGGCGCCCAGCGGCACGGGCGGCCGCGGCGACCTCGCGATTGACCTGACGATCGTCCGCCGCGGCGACGACGATCCACGCGCCCTCCACATCCTCGGGGCGGAAGGCGCGCTCCTGGTGCGAGAGCGCGCCCTGAGCCGCCAGCGCCACGATCCTGGGGGTCACGATCGGACTCACGAGACGGATGAGCGCACCGGCCTCCAGGAGGTGATCGATCTTCCCTTCCGCGACCCTGCCACCGCCGACGACCAGCACGTCCTTGCCGGCCAGATCCAGAGCGACCGGGTAGTACGTCCTCACAGCGAGACCTCGACGCTCTCGACATGCGCCCCCGCCGGTGCCAGACCGAGGCTCACCCGGTACTGATCCGACTCGAGGACGAGGCGGTAGGTGCCCGGTCGAACCACCGAGACGCTCAATTCGCGGATGCTCTGGCCGACGAGACGCTGCAGCGCCTCCGTCACCTCCTCGGCACTGGCATTGAGCGCCCGCCCCCGTGGAGTCCGTGCGAACAGGCGGCGGATCACGTCCTCGCCGTTCAGGCCCATACGGGCGCGGAATCGGCCGGTGCTGAGCCCGAGTTCGAGAAATGCGCCGAATCGATCGAGAAGTTCGCCCTCGACGCGGCCGGAGTCGAACGCAGTCACCAGCGCGCGGTACTGCGCCGCGACCGGAGTATCCGGAAGGTTAGCGACGAAATCGTGAAGTTCGGGCCCGAGCGAAGCACGATCGCGATCGGAGATCTCGATCCCCTGGTGCTCGGGCATCGCGGGTGCCGATTTCATCGCGCGGCATTACCCGCGTGCGCGAATTTCTCGGCATCGTGGCCGAGGAGGGCTTCCGCCTCGTGTTCGAACCCACCTGTCTCTATGGGGCAGTGAATGCCGCACTCTTTGGGAGCGTTCTTCTCCCACCACCACCTGCCGGCTCGAGGATCCTCGCCCTCGGCGGTGGGACGAGTGCACGGCGCGCATCCGATCGACGTGTAGCCCTTGTCGTAAAGGGCGTTGTACGGCACGTCGTTCGAGCGGAGATACTCCCATACCTCCTCGTCCATCCAATCCGCAAGGGGATTGACCTTGAGGAGGCCGCCGTGGTCGTAATCGATCTCGATCTTGCGGATGTTGGATCGGCTGGCCCATTGGTCCCGCCGAAGGCCGGTGAACCAGGCATCCAGGCCGGTGAGCACCTTCTTCAGTGGATTGACCTTGCGGATCTCGCAGCAACGGAGACGGAGCGGCACGCCCTTGTAGAAAGCGTTCGGTCCGTGATGCCGCACGTACTCGGAAATCTCCGCCGCGTCCGGGTAATACACCTCGATCGCGATGCCGTACTTGTCCCGCACGCGTTCCATCAGGTCGTACGTCTCCGCGGGCATCCGCCCCGTATCGACCGTGAAGACGCGGATACCGGGATCGATGCGCCAGGCCATATCGAGGATCGCCATCCCATCGGACTGAAAGCTCGTGCAGATCGCGATCCGATGAGCCCGGAAGCGGTCCAGCGCCCAGGCGATGACCTCCTGGGGTTCCTTGTCGTCGAGTTCGACCGCGATCTCACCCGCCTCGTAATCGTCCAGGTAATCGGTATCGTCGATCTGCGGTCGGACCAGTTCCTGCGTCGTCACTCGTTCAATCCTCCGCGTTGGGATCGGCCGCCGTACGGTCGGCACCGCGTGGGCCGCGCGTCGCCGCCGCGGCCTGAACTTCCTCCAGCGACCGACCGGTCGCGATCGCGACCAGTTCGTCATCGCCGTGCCGATCGGCGAACTCCTTGAACGACTCCTCTCCGGACCGGCGACCATCGAGGTAGGCGTGGAGCAGGCGCGCGACATGGAACTTCGCCTCGGCCTCGGGGACGCGACGCACGATCGGCCGCCCGATCGCCCCATCGCCCCAGACCGTCCCGCGCAGGTAGATCTCGTACGCCTCGAGCTTCTGCCCTTCGTTGCCGCGCTCACGCAGGGTCGACCCCTGCAGCCCGATATCCGCCACCCAGTGCTGCGCGCACGCGTGCGGACACCCATCGACATTGATGACCACGCCATCGACCCGGCGGCCGAACTCCGCCTCGATATGGACGAGGATCTCATCGAGCTTGACCTTCGTCTCGGCGACCGCGTAGTTGCAGAGCGGCGACCCCGTGCAACCCAGCGAGGTGGCGTGGAGTCGCGACACATCGAGCGGGAATCCCAGAGCCGCGACTCGCTGGACGACATCGTCCACCCGTGCGTTCGGGATGTTCGCGATGATGAAGTTCTGCTGGCGGGTCAGTCGCACGTCTCCACCCACCGACTCCGCGATCTCCGCGATCTCCACCATCTGATCGCCGGTGATGCGCCCGAGACGCACGGGGAAACCCACGTAGCTGAGGCCAGGCTGCCTCTGTGGATTGATACCGGTGTGTTCCGTCTGGCCGACCCGGACCGGATCGGGCATCGCGAGGTCTTCCAGTCGTCGCCCGAGAAACTTCTCGACCTCGAGCCGCATCCCTTCCGCACCAAAGTCATCGACCATGAACTTCAGGCGCGCCTTGACACGGGAGAGGCGGTAGGTGAGGTTCGTCCGCCAGGCGTCCATGATCGCCCGCAGCACATCCATCGCGTCAGCCTCGGGTACGAACACTCCCAGGTGCTTGGCCAGGCGCGGCACCGTCGAGAGACCGCCGCCCACCCGGACCGCGTAACCGTTACGACCGTCCTTGATGACCCCTACCAGCGCGATGCAGTTGATCTCGGGCGCGTTGCACTGGTGGACGCAGGTCGCGATGGTGACCTTGTGCTTGCGGGGGAGGTCCGAGTACACGCGGTGGCCGTAGAAGAACTGTGCGGACTCCTGGATGAGGCCGGTCGCGTCGAACACCTCGTGCGGGTCGATGCCCGCCACCGGGCAGCCAGTGATGTTGCGGACGCAGTCACCGCATCCGCCCAGCGTGGTCAGGCCGCTCTCGCTGAGTCGGGCGAAGATGTCTGGAAGGTGCTCCAACTTGATCCAGTGCAATTGCACGTTCTGGCGCGTGCTCAGTTCGCCCTCGTTGCGGCCATACAGGCGGGAGAGTTCCCCGATGACCTTGAACTGAAGCGGGGTCATGATCCCACTGGGGATCTTGATCCGCATCATGAAATAACCGACCTTCGGCTTGTCGTGGTACAGGCCGTACCACATGAACCGGACGATGTCCTCTTCGGACATCGTCTCGTATCCCCGCTCGATCAGCTCCGGGAGTTCGTTGATGATGTCGAGTGGGGCCTTCTCTCGCTTGAGCCGTTCGATCGAATTACGTCGCAGGACGAGGTCCAGGCTGGGTGGCTCCTTGACCATCGCGGTACCTCCTCCGATCTCTCTGTCAGGACGGGCAGATCGGTCGCCGTGGCGCGACTGCCGAGAAGTGCGTGGCAAGGTCGCGCACGAGCGGGCCCATCTTCGGGTGGGAGGGCTCCAGGTCCACCCGAATTCCGTGATCGACGAGCGCTCGCGCCGCGACCGGCCCCACGGCCGCGACAACGACGCGATCCCGCAGCAGATCCGGCAATACGGCGCCCAGGCCTTTGCGATTCGCAACCTCCGCCAGGTGCCTCACCTGCACCTGGCTCGTCACGATCAGACCGTCCACACGCGCACGCATCAGGTCGTCGAGCAGTCGCTCCAGTGGACCGGTATCGGACGGCAGCGCCCAGCGATAGACCTCGAGTTCGACGATCTCGGCCCCACGCCGCAACAACGCGTCGCTCAGTTCGCGGTTCGTCTCACCGAACTGCTGGATCGCGACCAGGCGGGAGTGCACGTCGACGGACGCGAGAGCCTCGAGCAACTCCGCGGTGGTGAACGGCTCCGCGACCCGCACGTCGATCCGAATTCCGAACTCCCGTAGGACCGCCGTCGGCTTCGGGCCCCGAACAACGACGGTCGCGTTCTGAAGCGCCAACCGCCAGGCACTGGTGCGTCCGAGCGTCTCGACACCCCTCTCGAGCGCCCGAGCGCCAACACCGGTCTGAAAGACCATGACATCGAGCGAACGGCTCTCGACGAGATCCAGAAAACGTCCGATCGCATCGAGATCATCGATCGGGTCCTCTCGCAACGCCGGCGCAAGGAGCGGCACGCCCCCATACGTTTCGACCAGCGACGCGAGTTCGCTGGCCCGCCGCGCCTCAAGCAGCGCGATCGATCGGCCGGCCATTGACGGGAGAGCGGCGGATGTCCGAACCTCGCGCTCGGGCGCTACCTGACTCAGTCCCGCGACCTTCCCGACTAATCCTGACTAGTCCGATCAGATTAGTCAGGATGTTAGCCCGGAGGATCTCATGCGGTCAATAGAGGTCGCGGACCGACGATCCCGCGAGCAGCCGAAGCTCCTCGTCACTCAGAGGTCGATCGAAGAGAGCCAGGTCCCGCATGAGCCCCACGAACTGGCCGGTACCGAGGCGGATCATCGTCTGAGCCTCGTCCCAGACCATGCGCTCGCGTATCAAGCCCGTGGCGCCCTGGTGCTGCGCGTCGAAGTAGAGGTGACCCCGGCCGCCCGATCCGGTGTTGAGGCCATCCCACACGATGGCGACCTGGGTCCAGCGATCGGCGGCAAACGGCGGGAGGGCGACCTTGAGCAGACGGAAGTAAAACTCCTGGCTATCCGACTCCCTGCCCGCAACATCCCAGCCACCGCGCTCACCGAAGATCCCCAGCCGCAGATCGGGCGGATCGTCGTTCTTCGTGAAGTCCAACCAGATGCAGGAGTCGCTGTACTTCTTGTCCGTGATCTGAAGCGGATCGCAGTAGCGGCTGGGGATCGCCGCGGGATCGAGCGACATTGTGAGGACCACCGTCCCCCGAAAACTGTCCGCCGCGTACCGAATGTTCCCTCGGGCGCGAAATCCGACCACGTCGGTCCTCTCGCGCGAGAAACGAAGACCACCGCGCGTCCGATCGATCGTCAGACGCCCAGGACCTGGCGTCAGGGCGCCCTCGTCGCTAATGGAGTAGAGCGTGCGGTCTCCGCCGCCGAAGGTCGCATCGGGGCCATCGGC
>CAZHZF010000022.1:0-40351 GCA_964536925.1 uncultured Dehalococcoidales bacterium
ATGGGACAATGATGCGTTATCCGGTGTGCTGCGCCGTTGAGCGCAGTCGTCGGTGATTCCGGCGAGTGCGGCGCTGAGTCGACTCTGCCGGACCGGCCATGTGAGGGCGCACCTGACCGTCCTGCGTCGTCGTACCTGATCCTCTCGCCGGCTCGACGCCGCCCCCGACCGATCGGGCGAAGCGGACCGATTCCGCTCGCGCCACGCTGGTGAATCGCCATCGGGAATGGGCCAGATCGCTGTGACGAATGGGCCAGACGACGGCCCGGAGTAGCGACCATCGCCGCCGAGCCGGAGGTGGCGGTGACGTACCGGGAGATGAGTCGGATAGAGATCAACGAGGTGGTTCGCCGCTGGCACGCAGGGCAGAGCCGTCGGGCGATCGCTCCGGCGTCGGGCTGTCGCGCACGACCGTGGACAAGTACGTAGGGGCGGCGCAGCGGCTCGGGGTGGCCGCGAGCGGACCCTGGCCGACCGAGGACAAGCAGGTGGCACTGGTGCGTGCTGGCGGTGCGCCGGGGGTGCGGGTGCAGCCGGCGCGGGAGCCGCTGGCCGCACACCGCGACCGCATCGGCCGGTGGCTGGCGGAGGAGCGGTTGCAGCTCACGCGTGTGCAGGAGTTGCTGGCCCAAGGAGGGGCTTGTCGTCCCTGCGGCGCTACGTGGTGCACGAACAGCTCGGCCGTCCGCCCAGGACGACGGTGCGGATGGCGGCGAGCGCGCCGGGCGAGGTGGCGGAGATGGACTTCGAGCGGTTTAGGGGTGCTGGTGGACGCGGTGACGGGATAAAAGACCGTCGTCCTGGACGCGTACATCGACCTGCAATCTGTTCACCGCCTCCGACCGCGCAACTGAACTGGCGTCACGTGGATGGCAACGGAGCGGCGGACACTGCTCCCTGCAATGGCGACGACGCGCCGCGGAATCACCCCGTAGGACGCTTCACGTCAAACACTGGCGCATCAAGAAAGTCGTCGTTCCATTTTGTGGCTCAGCATCTCATTGACATGAGCGAGGGTCTCGCTACCGAACTGCCGCTGAACCATGTCCTGATATCGCTGACTGCTGTAGTAGACATTGAATGCTCGGTCACGAAACCGAAGAACGTCAGCGGCCGAGATGTAGTTCGTAGGCAACGGTTGAGTGTCAACAGAATGCTGCGAATAGCCACTCCAGCTGTCCGGCAATTTCCATCCGTTGTTGACAGCTTCGTCGTAGAGCTGTGATCCAGGATATGCCATCGCGGAGTAAAAGTTGCCCCACTCGCAGTTTAGATCGAGCGCAAGGTCAAGAGTCTCCTGCATGCTCGCCTCGTCGTCTTCCGGCAGACCAAAAATGTAGTTTGCGACCACATTGATGCCGGCGGCGCGCACTTTGCCGATAGTATCGTAAACTTGTTCCTGCTCGAAGCGCTTAGCAACCTGCGCTCGCACACGTTCGCTGCCAGATTCCACGCCGAACGCCAACCAGTTAAATCCAGCACGCTTGAGTTTTTCCGCCATGCCGTCCTTAACCGTGTCAACGCGCGCATACGCCCAGATGTTGACGTTATAGCCTCGTTCGATGATCGCGTCGCAGATACCATTGATGTGACGCGAGTTCAGTACAAACATCTCATCCGCGAATTTTATATTGCGGACGTTGTACTTCGTCACGAGATGATCAATCTGTGAGATAACCGCCTGAGCGCTCCAAAAGCGATAGCTGTTGGTTGTTGCCCTCATCCCGAGAAGATGCTCCCCGGACTTGAATGGCGCCTGGATGCAGCAAAAGCTGCACTTGAATGGGCAACCAAGCGTAGTGTATATGGAGGCGTACGGTTGGCGCTGAAGATCGCCGAAGCAGTGCCAGTTGTGGGCGCGATATTCGTGCATCGGCAGGAGATCCCAGGCGAGCGACGGCATGTCTGCCTCGACGTCATTGACGAGTGGCGCCGAGGGCGTGCGCTGGATTTTGCCGTCCTGCCAGTAGCAGAGGCCGCGTACGGCGCGATAGTTGTCTGGCTGGCTCGATTTCAGCGTCTGGATGAGATCGAGAATGGTGTACGGTCCTTCGCCGTCACAGACGAAATCAGCCGCCTCTTCGCGGAGAGTCCGTTCTGGGAGCGCGGCGACGTGCCCTCCCACCATCAGGACTTTTCGATGGGTTTCGTTGGCCTTAATCGCTGTCGCGATGGCGCCCGCCGCTGGCATAATCTGAGTCGATGCGGACGGCTGCTGGCCATAGACAACGAGCACTGTCAACGTCGGGTTGAAATGCGCTACGCGCTCGGCGGTCTGCTGAGCGGTCAGATCCTCTCCGTCCGCATCGATGATCTCGACGCCGAAGCCCTTCCGCTGCAGGAATGTCGCCATCAGCGCTGCCCAGACGGGCGGCTCAACCGCACTGAGCCGGTTCCCGAGCGACTGGTACACCTGTGTGCGATTGCCCGGGTGAATCAGGACTACGTCGGGGGATCGACCTCTGGACATCATTCCTCCTCGCCCGCAATCAGGGGCGCTCGCGCCGTCTCAACAGAACGCGACCGACAAACACCAATATTGCACCCGTCGGAGATCACGTCCATGTACAGAAATCAGTGCCCAATATTTTCAACCAGAACGACCGAGCCGTTGTAATGACACGCTAGACGTTCCCGTATCGCGTATTACGCAAGATCGTGAAGCCTTTTATCAGCTCGCTAATGCCTGCATCGAGGGAGTGTTTGGGCGTGAAGCCCGCTCTCGCGATCTTGTCGTTCGATACGATATAGTCACGCTTGTCGGGATCCTGTCCTATAGGCGCTTCAATGTATGTGAAACTCGGCAGGTGTTGCTTGATGCGCTCACACAGTTCGCGCTTTGATAGATTGGCCTCGTCTAGCCCCAAATTATAGACTTGACCCTTCATGTTGGTGAAGTTGTCGATTGCGTGAATGAACGCACGGGCAACGTCACGAACATGAACGAAATTGCGCCTGAAATGCGCTTCGAACAGGACAAGGGTGCGGTCGTGAAGCGCTCTATAGACGAACTCATTGACCAGGAGATCGAGACGCATCCGAGGCGACATGCCGAACACTGTTGCCAAGCGAAAGGCAACTGCGTTACCGTGCTCCATAATCGCGTGCTCAGCATCAACTTTTGTTTGGCCGTAGAGTGAGATGGGCCGTAGAGGTGATTCTTCGGTGCAGTAAGCCCCGCTCTCGCCTATCCCATAACCGCTGTTAGTGTTCGGGAACAGAACGTGTTGTCCCGGCGATGCAAGCCGAAGGAGCAGCCTGATGGCATCTAAATTGGTGGTACGCGCGCCGATCTCGTCGGCCTTGCACAATGGTGCGCCCACGAGAGCGGCCAGCGGTATGACGACGTCTGCGCCGCGGAGCGCCTCGCGGAGGGTGGCCTCGTCGCGGCAGTCGCCGCGAATGACCGAAAAGCAGGGATCCGAGCAGCACTCCAGCAGAGAACTCTGACGGTACGCGAAATTGTCGAGCACGACTACAGCGTGGCCTGCGGAAAGAAGGGCTGGGGCTAATATCGAGCCAATGTAGCCGGCACCGCCGGTGACCAGAACTTTCAACGACATCGGCTCAAGCCTTCACTGAAAGCGCCACGTCGCAGATGCGGTCGACATCATCCGCCGTCAGCAGTGGGTGGTTGGGAAGCATGAAGCTTGTCTCGTGCAGTCGATCCGCGACCGGGAAAGGTTGTAAGCCGAAACGTTCGACCCAGAACGGCTGACGGCCCATACTTCCTCCGCCGAGCGGCCTGGTCTCGATGCCATGTGCGTTAAGTGCATCGCCCACACGCTCTCGGTGTTCGGTGGACTTTGCCAGCGCGCAGAAAGAGATGCTACACGTAATGCCGAGTGGATTGTGGGGCACGACAAAGTCAGCCGAGTTTGCAAAGCGCCGTTCGTAATGGCGATGGTTGTCGACTCGTCGTTGAACGACCCAGTCAATCTTCTTCATCTGCCGTAACCCGATGAAGGCGTTCAGATCAGTCGATCTGAAATTGAAACCAGGTTGATAGAATGTAAAGATGCGATTGAATGGTATCACATTGTGTTCGGCAGCCAGCTGGAGTGCCTTAGCCGGTTCGATATCTTTCGCCCAGCCGTGGCTCCGTAAATGAAGCAGTGCATCATTAAGCTCGTCGTCATTTGTAGCGATCGTCCCGCCTTCGATTGTCGATAGGTGGTGTCCGAAATAGAATGACATTGAGCTCATGTCGCCGAAACTGCCGACGAGTTTCCCGCGATAGGTCGAGCCGAGTGCAGGGCAGCAGTCTTCCATCAGGGCAAAGCCGTAACGCTCCTTAAGTCGCATGAGCGCATCCATGTCGTTCGGCACACCCAAGGTGGGGACGACGATGACGGCTCCCGGATCGTGTTCGATGAGGAGCTTTTCCAGCAGTTGCATGTCGATACCGAAGGTGCGCAGGTCGGCATCGCACATGATGGGCTCAAAACCAAGCTGAATGGCGGGTGCAACCGTAGTGGCCCAGGCAATCGCGGGCACGATAATCTTGCGGTTCTTGAGGCGCCCAGAGACAAGAAGTGCGTAATACATCAGCAGATTGGCCGACGACCCGGAGTTGACGAATACGGCGTGACGAACGCCGAGCCAGCTTGCCCACTGCCGCTCAAACTCCCGCACCAGGGGACCCTGAGTGAGCCAGGGCTCCCCGCGAAGCCAGTCGGCCAGTGCGTCCAGATCAGCTTTGTCGATCGTTCCCTCGGCGAGCTTGTAGCGGAGAGCGGGAGTATGAACCATCAGAACGGACCTCGGAATTCAACGAGTTCTGGAGCGCGGGTCACATCCGGTGCCCAGCCATTTGACGACGGCCGGACCGCGCGATGCGCGGCAATCGCGATGCTTGCGGCGGTTGGGTAGAAGTGGTCCTCGAGCGACGGAGTCGTCGGACAGACCGTTGCTGCGAAGCCCAGGCGGTGGACGCGGATGCGCGCGTCGTGCTGTGTCTTCTCGATGACCTGCGCAACGATCTCCGCGCTCGCTCCGCACATTGTCCAGCCGCTCTCGACGACGATGAGATGACCAGTCTTTCGAGCCGAACGTGCAATCGTCTCAACGTCGAGTGGGCTGAGTGTGACGGGGTCGATCACCTCGGCGTTGATGCCGATCCCCTGCAACAGGTGGCGCGCACGGAGGCACTCGACAGCGTAGTAGGAAATGCCAACCAGTGTGACGTCCGTTCCCTCGGCGAGCACACGCGCACGGCCGAACGGGAGCTCGTACGGCTCTTCGGGGACGTAGCCTGTCTGCGCGTGGAGCAACCGATGCTCGACGAACATTACGGGATTATCGTCTCGGATGCTTCCGATGAGCAGGCCTTTCGCATCATACGGCGTGGTCGGCGCGACGACCCGGAGGCCGGGGACGTGCATGAGCATCGGATACAGGCCCTGCGAGTGCTGTGCACCCTGACCCCAGCTCTTGCCGACGATTGACCGAATCACGATCGGTACGCTCGCCTGGCCCCCATACATGTAGTGGTACTTTGCAGCGATGTTGACGAGCTGGTTCATACACAGCATCAGGAAGTCCATGCGGATATGAACATGGATCGGCCGCATTCCTGCGAGAGATGCGCCGATCGCGAATCCGGTCAGGGCGTCCTCGGAGAGCGGAGTGTCGAAGACACGGTCAGGACCGTGCCGATCGACCAGTCGCGTCGTTCCGTAGACCGCCTTCGGGTCATCGACTCCCAGGCCGAAGACGCAAACGCCCGCGTCGCGGAGCATCTCCTGGTGGGTGGCTTCACGGATCGCCTCCGCGTAGCTTATCTTGCGCTCCATACGGACGCCGCCTCCCCTCTGACCAGGTCGGTGAACAATTCGTCCGGCGGCGGGAACGGACTCGCTTCCGCAAAGGCGAACGCATCGGTCACGATGTCCTCCACCTCCTCTGCTAACGCGGTGAGATGCTTGGGCTCGAGCATCGCTCCCAGACGATTGATCTGGTCGTTTTCGACCCAGGGCAGCGACTCCTCCGCGCTCCGGTAGCCAAGACCCCAATCCTCGTTCGGACCTACGTGCTCCCGCAGGCGGAACGTCACGCATTCCAGAAACTGCGGGCCGCCACCGGCGCGCATCTCAGAGATGGATCGCTCCGCCGACCGGTGAATCGCCAGGACGTCGCCATCCTCGATGCGTGTGGAAGGTATACCGTAGAACTCGGCGTGCCGCCAGATATTGACGTTGGCCTGCCGGGCAGACAGTCGTGAGTGGATCGCCAGACCGTTATTCTCGCACACGAAGAGAACCGGCACCCGCTTCAGCTGAGCCAGATTGAGGCTCTCGTGAAACACGCCCTCCTCAACCGCACCGTCTCCGAAGAAGCTGACCACCACGGCGTCACTTCCGCGCTGTCGTAGCGCCCACGCATAACCGACGGCGTGCGGAATCGTCGTGGCGACGACAGCAGACGTGCCCATCACACCACGCCGTGCATCCATAAGATGCATGGACCCGCCCTTCCCCTTCGCGCATCCGGTCGCCTTGCCGTACAGCTCCGCAACCATCGCCCGTACATCGCCACCTTTGGCGACATACGTAGCGTGGCTGCGATACGTACCGAAAACGACGTCGTCATCTCTGAGCGTCGCGCAAATGCCGGCGGCAACAGCCTCCTGGCCAATCGCTAGATGCACCGGACTCTTGATTTTGTCGGTCGGATAAATCCGCGCCGTTTCCTCCTCTAGTCGCCGGATCAGGAGCATAGTCCGGTAAAGTTTGGGGATATCAGCCAAGCCGTGTCCTCCCGTCATTGCCAGCCACCTGCACCAATCCCCGTGCAGCCGGCCCGTGTTTCAGGTACCACTGATACGTGCGCTGCAAACCATCTGAGAGCGCAACCTTTGGTGCCCAGCCAAGACTGCGCATTCTGCTCGAGTCGAGCAACTTCCTGGCAGCCCCGTCAGGTTTGGAGCGATCGAAAACAATTTCACCTTCAGCTCCGACCACTCTGTGTACCGCTGTGGCAAGCGCCGCAATAGAAATCTCTTCACCGCTGCCTGCGTTCACCATAAAGCCCGACGGACCGAGTTGAGCGCGCAGCAAGTCGCCCGCGATGCCTCCGAGGAGCAAGCACGCCTCAACCAGGTCGTCGACATACAACATCTCACGAAGAGGCGTACCGCTGCCCCACACAACGAGAGGGCCTGCGCCGCCTGTACTTTTGGCTTCGTGAAAACGAGACAGAAGAGCAGTCAGAACGTGTGCAGAATCTGAATCAAAGTTGTCATTCGGGCCGTAGAGTGTCGATGGTATTATCGAGACGTACTCGGTGCCGTATTGCGCATTGTATGCCTGGCACAGCCGCATACCTGCGATCTTAGCGATCGCATACGGCGCGCTAGTCGGCTCCATTGGCCCGGTGAGGATATGCTCCTCTCGCATAGGTTGAGCGCAGTCGCGCGGATAAGTGCAGCCGCTGCCAAAATAGATCAGTCGTCGCACCCCGTGGCGATGTGCTGATCCGATGACCGACACGGCAATCCGCAGATTTGAGTCGATCATTTCGGCGGGATGCATAATATTCTCTCGGATGCCGCCGACGCGGGCTGCGGCCAAGAACACAACCTCGGGTCGCTCCCGATCGAAAAACGCGTCGGTTGCAGCCGGATCAGAGAGGTCGAGTTCCGACCGTGCTCGGACGAGGACTCGGGAATAGCCGCGCTCGGTGAGTCGTCTAACGATCGCAGATCCGACAAGACCGCGGTGTCCCGCGACGAAGATGGGCGTGGACGGAGTCATCGTGGCAGCCCGTGCACCGGTTGTGCGGCGTCGATGAGATATTGCTCGTCAATTTCTGGAGGTTCCTGGTAGTAAATGATTTGACTACCATCGGTCGTGAAGGAGATTGGTACATGGACGAATCTTTCAAGTTTCTGCCTAACTCTTGCCTGATCATCAGGTCTAACAAACAGTAGGAAGAAACCGCCACCACCAGCGCCTAGTAGTTTGCCTCCAATCGCACCTGCGTCTCGTGCGTCCGCGTAGAGGCCGTCTACTACGTCCGTTGTAATGCGAGACGTGAGTGATCGTTTCAGCTGCCAACCTTCGTGCAATAGACGACCGAATTCGGAGATGTCTTGGCCACTAATCAGGGCGGCTGTAGCCTCGTCGACGAGTTGATGAATGCAGCGCAGTTCGGAAGTCCGATCCGCGACAGTCCTAACCTGCTCGCTAGCGATCTCTGATGCGCTGCGCGATACGCCGGTGTAAACGAGCATTAAGTGCCTCTGCAGCTCTACGAGACGCCGAGGAGGAACTATTACTGGAATGTTCGCAATGGAATCGTCCTGGCGAAACTCGATCCGTCTGAAGCCACCGAGCGCAGTTATCATTTGATCCTGACAACCGACGGTCTCGCCGATGCGCTCCTGTTCGACTATCATCGCTTCACGGGCCAAACGCTCTCGGGTTGGCATGATACCTTTGAGCGCATATAGCGCGTGCAAAAGACCGACAGTAAAAGCTGAACTAGATCCCACACCACTGCGTGCTGGCAAATCACCATGGTGCTGTATCTCTATTCCGGTCTGGATCCCGCAATGGCGTAGGCATTCACGTACGGACGGATGGGTGATGTCATCTACACTGTTGGGAAGTTCTATAGTGGAATACACAATCCTATGGCGGTGACTGAAGAACGGTGGGAGATAACGACACATCAGGAAGCAATATTTGTCGATGCTGGTTGCAAGCACAGCACCACCGTGCTCGCGATACCACGCCGGATAGTCTGTGCCACCTCCAAAGAATGACACGCGATATGGCGTGCGGCTGATGATCACGATGTGCTGCCTTGGATGCGGACTGTGGAAGGGTACAGTATCTGTTCGACCAGATCGCAAAGGATATGTTCGATGACGAGATGAGTCTCCTGAATGTGTTGTGTATCGGTACTTGGGACAGCGATGACGATGTCGGCCTGAGAGGCGTTAGCGGCTGCGCCCGTGAGCATGATAGTGGCTATGTCGCGGCGTTTTGCCATCGCGATCGCTCGGAGAACGTTTGCAGAGCTACCGCTTGTCGTGATTCCAATCAGGACGTCGCCTGAGCGGCCAAGAGCCTCAAGCTGGCGCTCGAAGACGCTCTCGAAGCCGTAGTCGTTTGCGTGTGCCGTTAGGAAGGAGGTGTCGACGGTAAGCGCCACAGCTGGCAGTGCCGGTCTTTCGAACTCTTTGGTGAGTCTGCCGACGAATTCGGTCGCGAGGTGCTGGCAGTCCGCGGCGCTGCCGCCGTTCCCGCAGAGAAGGATCTTATGCTGACTGGCGAGGGCTGTCGCCATCATCTGTGCTGCGCTGATGATAGCGGCAAGGCAGGTCTCGGCGGTCTGACGGCGTACGTCAGTGCTGCTGGCGAATCGAGCGAGCACTCGATCCGAAAGCGATGCAGCCTCGGCGCTCACTCTCCGTTACTCCCGGCCGGAACTGTCATTGTCTCGGGCGCACCAAGTATTTCCGCGGCGCGCGAATAGCTTTCCGGAGTACCAATGTCGATGAAGCTGCCGGACGTCGGATAGGCTTGGAGTCCAATCTCGACCCACGACGGGAACATCTCGCGTTCGAGGGAGACTCGTCGATTTTCTGGGATCGCTTCCAGAAGATCGCGCCTGAGGCAGTATATGCCTGCGCTGATCCAGCCTGGAATGCTGTCGTTCATCTTTTCGTGAAAGGCTGTGATGGTGTGACTGTCGCAGAAGGCGACGCGACCATAGCGGCCGGCGTCATTGACATATCGGACGACAAGCGTACCGGCGAATTGCCGAGACTTGTGGCGCTGCAATACTGAGCTGAGTGATACATCGCAATAGGAATCACCATTGAGCACGAGGATGTCATTTCCTGGAAGCATTGAAATGGCGTTCCGTAAGGCACCAGCTGTATCCAGCGGTGTAGTTTCGTGCGAGAACGATATAAGCATGCCACGATAGGATGAGCCGATAGTCTCGACGACTCGACTCCCCTGATAGCCAATGCACAGTACCACACGTTTGATGCCAGCATCGCAAATTTGATCTAAGAGATACTGAAGGAACGGTTTGCCGCAGACAGTCGCGAGTACCTTTGGTCTATCGCTCACGACTGCTCGCAGGCGACTACCCAATCCCCCCGCAAGAACAGCGGCGGTGATGTTCGATGTGTCCGCCGGAGCAGACACTGTAGCCTCCATGCTTTGCCCGCAGTCTGAAACGCCTTTCACCGATTGTCCGCCCTCCCCGTCGGCCTACGAGATGACCGAGGCGGGACGATCACCCTGAGGTAGTCGGGCGTGGAGGATCGACGGCTCGCTTCTGAGTGCCAAGGCCAGGCTTGCCTCGTCTCCGGGAAACCGAACAGATACGCTGAGCGTGCGGCGCGCACTCAAGAATGATTCACCTGATTTCTGGTGCTCTGACGCACGCTCGGCCGGAGGCCCGGGAGTCACGCGGGCGCTGCGCGAATATAGAAGCGGTTGCGTCCGATGGTCAAGGCATTCTTACCGCCAGTGGTCCGGGCCCCGCGCCCTCACTCTGTGCCCATTCCCTGGCATCGCGCGCGGGGGTGCTCGGTCGGCTCGCGATTCTATGATTCGCCATCTGGTCACCAGCCGGAGGAGGTTCGGTGTCATCCGCCACCCATCGCGTGCTGATGGCCGTCCATGCCCACCCGGATGACGAGGCCATCGGGACCGGCGGCGTCCTCGCCCACTACGGTGCTCTCGGCACCCGTACGATCGTCGTCACCTGCACGCGCGGTGAGTGCGGCGAGATCAGCGATCCGAACCTCGCCACGCCGGAGAACCTCGGCGAGGTCCGGGTCGCCGAACAGGCCGCCGCGGCCGATATCCTCGGCGTCAGCCGAACCGTCTTCCTCGGGTATCGCGACTCGGGGATGGAAGGCCGCGAGACCAACCTGGATCCCGCGTGCTTTCACCAGGCGCCGCTCGACGATGCGGTCGGCCGCCTCGTCCGCCTGATCCGCGAGGAACGGCCCGACGTCGTCATCACCTACGACGCGATGGGCACGTACGGCCATCCGGACCACATCAAAGCGCACCAGGTCACCTGTGCCGCCTTCATCGCCGCCGGCGATTGGCGCGCGTTTACGGATGCCGGACCACCATGGTCGCCGGCGAAGCTCTATTACGCCGGGGCGACTCGCTCCACCTTCGAGCGTATGCGACAGGCGCTTGAAGAGGCGGGGATCGAATCGCCCTACGGTCGCGGAGGCGGACCGGACATACGCGAGCGCATCGCCCGGTATGCGACGCCCGATGAAGTCGTAACCACCGTCATCGACATCAGTCCCTACGCAGATACCAAGCGGGCGGCGCTCCTTGCCCACCGCACCCAGTTCGGGAGTCAGAGCATCATTGCCCGACTGGCACCCGAAGCGACGCGCTCGCTGTGGGCAACCGAATCGTACGTCCGCGTCGTCGGCCCGGGGCCCGCGCACGGAGAGCCGGACCTCTTCTCCGGCCTGATCTGACAGGCGCCTGGCCGCCAGATGGAGAGTCCCGGACCTCGTCTCATCGCCGCTATCCGCGCCGGTCAGGCCGCGCTGGCAGATCCTGAACGGGCGGAGGCGATGCGCGCCTACATGAAATCGACAATGCCCTATCGCGGCGTGCCGACTCCTCGCAACCGCCCCATCATCGAAGGCGCGATCGCGGCATACCCGCTCGCCGAGGCGCGCCTCTGGGAGGAGGTCATCCGGACACTCTGGTTCGAAGCTACCTACCGGGAGGAGCGTTACGCGGCCATCGGCATCCTCCAGGATCGACGCTACCGGGCCTTCCGCACTCCGGAGGTCCTCCCCTTCCTGCGCGAACTGGTCGAGAGTGGCGCGTGGTGGGACCT
The DNA here is from genome assembly GCA_964536925.1 of uncultured Dehalococcoidales bacterium. GTDB lineage: Bacteria > Chloroflexota > UBA6077 > FW602-bin22 > FW602-bin22 > VGOZ01. Next base: position 11,848 of record CAZHZF010000022.1, read on the forward strand.
GGTTGACGGTATCGCCACACAGTCGGTCGGTGAACTCCTCTCCGGGTGGCCGTCGGTGATCGCGCCGGAGATGCTCAACTGGAGTCGTGATGCCAACCTGTGGATACGGCGCACCGCGATCCTGAGTCAGAACCGTTTCCGCCTGAAAACGGACGAGGCATTGCTCGTTGCCTGCATCGAGGGCAGCCTGGACGACCGCGACTTCTTCGCGCGTAAGGCGATCGGCTGGGCGCTGCGGGAGTACGCGAAGGTGCGGCCGCAACGCGTGCGCGCGCTGGTCGACCAGTGGGGCGAGCATCTCAGCGGCCTGAGCCGCCGCGAGGCGCTGAAACACCTCGGCTCTCGCGACGAGTAGCGGCGCACCACCGTTTATTCCGGGTCGGCCAGGATCGCCCCGGTGTTCGCGCTTGTCACGAGCGCCCGGTAGCGCCGCAACCATCGACTCGTGATCGGTCGATCGGGGGGCTTCGCTTCGGTCAGGCGGTGGGCGAGCTCGTACTCGGTGAGCTCGACATCGATCCGCCGCTCCTCGAGATCGACCCGGATGATGTCCCCATCTCGGACCGCCGCGATCGGTCCGCCCGAGGCCGCCTCGGGCGAGATGTGGCCGATCGAAAGACCGCGACTTCCGCCGCTGAACCGTCCGTCGGTGATCAGGGCGCACGCGGTCCCCAGCCCCATACCGGTCAGAGCGCCGGTGGGCGAGAGCATCTCCTGCATACCGGGACCGCCGCGTGGGCCCTCGTAGCGAATGACGATCGCGTCGCCCGCCTCCACCTTGCGATTGAGGATGGCCGCCAGCGCCTCTTCCTGACTCTCGTAGACCTTCGCCGGGCCGCGGAATCTCCAGGCGGAGCGATCGATCGCGCCGGATTTGACCACCGCGCCGTCGGGCGCGAGATTGCCGAACAGGACGGTCAGGCCACCGCGCGACTGAAACGGTTCCTCTAGCGGTCGAATCACCGACCGATCGCGCACCGGCGAATCCGCGATCATCTCACCCAGGGTTTTGCCACTCACGGTCATCGCCTCGAGGTGGAGCGCGCCTTCCTTTCGGGCGAGTTCGTTGAGGATCGCGCTGATACCGCCGGCACGATGCACGTCCTCGATGTGCACGTCCGGCGATGCGGGAGACACCTTGCAGATATAGGGGACACGCTCCGCCACCTCATTGAGTCGCTCGAGCGGATACGCAACGCCTCCCTCGTTGAGGAGAGCGAGTGTGTGCAGAACCGTGTTTGTCGAGCCGCCCATCGCCATATCCAGCGCGAAGGAGTTGTCGATCGCGCGATCGGTCACGATGTCGCTGGGTCGGACGTCCTCTTCGATCAGTTCGAGCAAGCGCCGTGCCGAGCGTTCGTAATGCGCTTCCCTCTCGTGTGTCCGCGCGAGGATCGTCCCGTTTCCCGGCAGTGCCATCCCGAGCGCCTCGCAAAGGCAGTTCATGGAATTGGCGGTGAACATCCCCGAGCAGGATCCGCAACTGGGGCACGCTTTCTGCTCCAGTTCGAGAAGCTCGGCGTCGTTCACCTTGCCCGAGGCATAGCCTCCCACGGCCTCAAAGACGGTGATCAGGTCCGCCTTCTTACCGCTCGAGAGTCTCCCCGCCGCCATGGGCCCGCCGGAGCAGAAGATGGTGGGGATGTTGAGGCGCATGGTCGCCATCAGCATCCCGGGCACGATCTTGTCGCAGTTTGGGATGCAGATCATCCCATCGAACGCATGAGCGGAGATCATCGTTTCGACGCAGTCCGCGATGAGCTCGCGACTGGGCAGAGAGAACTTCATGCCCGCGTGCCCCATAGCGATGCCGTCGTCGACACCGATCGTGTTGAACTCGAAGGGCACTCCTCCCGCCGCGCGAATCGCCTCCTTGACGATCCGTCCCACCTCCTGAAGGTGGGCGTGACCGGGGATGATGTCGACATAACTGTTGACCACCGCGATGAAGGGCTTCCGGAAATCGTCCTCGCTCCGAATGACCCCGGTCGCGCGGAGTAGCGACCGGTGGGGAGCCTTCTCGAAGCCCCGCTTGATAATGTCCGACCGCATCGCCTTCTGCTGGATCGCCATCCGGCCTCCCTCATCGCACCCGCCGCGACCTGTCGCGACTCGCGCTCGCGTCAATGTTATCGGGCGTTGCCCGATGGCCGATCGAACCTGTCGAGCGCCTTAGCGGTCCGTTCCGTGCCAATGGCGCCGCTACCGTACGATTCAGCCCCGGTGGAGGAATCCGCGCACTCTCGCTGCATCCTCTATCTGGATGCCGACCGTTTCTACTACAGCGTCGAACTCCTGGAGCGGCCCGAACTCCGCGAGGAAACCCGGCCAGTGGTGATCGCGCACCATCCACGCGAGTACCCGCGCGCGGTCGTCACCACCGCCAACGACGCCGCACGCGCCCTCGGTATCGGCAGCGCCATGAGCGCGGCGATCGCGCTGCGGCGGGCGCCGAATGCCCTGTTCCTTCCCCCGCGTCACGGTCTGTATGCCGTCCACTCGGATCGTCTGATGCGGTACCTCCGCCAGGAGAGTCCGCTCGTGCAGCAGAACTCCATCGACGAGGCTGCGTGCGCCTGGGACGAACGCGGGTTCGATGCGATCGCCGCCATCGACCTCCGGGCACGCATCCGGGACGAACTCCAACTGTCTGTCTCGTTGGGCGTGGCCACGTCTCCGCTGGTCGCGAAAATGGCCAGCGAATCCGCAAAGGGCACCGCCACCGGCGTGCATGTGGTGCTCCCCGGTGAGGAGCAGGTCTTTCTAGCCCCGCTGCCGATCCGCGCGCTCGTCGGCATCGGTCCCCGCTCGGAGACGCGCCTGAAGTCGGCTGGCATCGCCACAATCGGCGAGATCGCTGCACGCGACCTGGCCGATCTGGTCACGCTCTGCGGCCAATCGTACGGCCGCTATCTCCACGCCGCCGCTCGCGGCATCGACGAGGGCTCACTGACCGACGAGCGTGTCGCGCGCTCGATCAGCGCCGAGCGGACCTTCGCCACCGATACGGCCGATCGCGCGTTGCTCTGGCAGGCGCTGCGCGATCAGTGCGACGAGGTCGCCGTCCGTGTGCGCGACTCGGGCATGGTCGCGGCCGAGATCGCCGTCAAACTGCGCTACGGCAACTGGCAGACGCTCACCCGGCAGATGCGTCTCACCGCGGCGAGCGATGACGCGGCCGTCTTCGCGGGTGCCGCTGGCGCATTGATGCGCCGTCACTGGGAGCGCGGTCGTGCGCTACGTCTCCTCGGCGTGCGCGCCGGCAAACTGGCTGCGCGCACGGTTGTCCAGGGCGCGCTTCCGCTCAGCGAACCCGCGTGAACGGATCAATGGTCCGGCAGGGAACGGTGGAGTCGGTCACAATGCGGTGCCCTGGAGCAATCTCTCCGCTTGATCGTCAATCCCGCGGCGCGATCCGGCCGCGCCCGAGGACTGCTCGCGCCCATCCTGCCGTCGCTCCTCACCCGAGGGTGGCGGGTCGACACGGCTGAGAGTCGCAGCCACCAGAATCTGATCGATCTGGTCCACGAGACGATCGATCGGGGGCGCCATAGCGCAGTCGCGATCGGCGGTGGCGATGGTTCAGCGACCGCGGCCGCGCAGGCTCTGCGCGGTCAGGTCATCCCGCTCGGCATCCTCCCACTCGGCACTGGGAACGACTTCGCGCGTGGCCTCGGCGTGCCGCTCGATCCGAGGATCGCGGCGCGCTCGCTCGTGCCCGGGCGGACCCGAACGATCGATCTCGGCGAGGTCACCGCGCTGGTCACCGGCGAGCGGCGAACGTTCGCCTGTGTGGCCGGTATCGGTCTCGATGTGGTCGCGCTCGAGGCCATCGCGCGAGTCCCCTGGCTGACCGGGCGCCTGAAGTACACCTACGGCGGTCTCCGTGGCATCCTCTCCTACGAACCGCGGCATGTGCGTGTCACGGTGGATGGTCAAGAGTTCGCCGGCGAGGTGATGTTCGTCGCCATGACCAACACGCCGACGTACGGCGGGGGGATGCGAATCAACCCAGCCGCGCTGATGGATGACGGCGCGCTGGACGTCTGCATTGTCCGACGCACCTCGCGCCCGCGCCTCATCTCTCGGTACCCACTCGTCTACGCCGGCCGGCACGTAGGGTTACCCGAGGTCTGGCAGGCACGCGGCGGGTGCGTGGAAATCGCGTCAGACCGTCCGATGCGGGTCTGCCTCGACGGGGAGGTCACGAACCTCACGACACCGATCAGGGTGAAGGTCATCGCGCGCGCGCTGGTGGTCCTCACACCGTCGCCGGGTGATCCGTGATGCCGGAATCGGGACGAGCGACCCCCTCCGGGGGGTGTGCCGCGTCTTCCAGCGGCAGCAGGTGCTCATCGGCACCGTGGCGCACGATGGTCCCGCTGCCAAGGTTCGGGTTCCACAGCACCTCGGTGAGGCTTGCGTTGGGGACCTGATAGTCCCGCCACGCCGTCACGGAGCGTCCCGCGACCATGGCCAGGAAGTAGGAGATCACCCCGCCGTGCGTGACGACCGCGACGCTCTCGCCGGCGTGCCGCGCTGCGATGGTGTCCAGCGCGGTCCGGACACGACCGGCGAACCCCGAACGCGATTCGCCGCTGGGCCACATGAACTCGCGATCGAGCGCGAATTCGGTGGCGAGAAACTCGGGGTGGAGGCGCTCGATCCGTTCCAGAGGCCATCCCTCGAACTCGCCGAAATACATCTCCCGCAGATCCTCACGCAGCAGAATCGGCCGACGGATGCGCTGGGCAATTGCGTCGGCGGTCCGCCGCGCCCGTATCAGCGGGCTCGAATAGATTGTTGTCACCGGGTGATCCCGCAGGATGTGTTCCGCCACCGCCATGGTCTGTCGCTCACCCCTGGGTGACAACAGCGAATCCGTCCATCCGGAGAGGCGCATCTCGATGTTGTCCTCGGTCTCCGCGTGGCGGACGAGCAAGAGCAGACTCTCCACCTGCGAAGTGTCGCCGCGGCGTCAGGCGCCCGGCAACGTCACGGCACAACCCGCGCCGGCGCCCTGATGCCATAGATGCGGCGCAGCAACGCCGTGTCTACCGACTCCTCTGTGCCGCGGCGTACGGCGTTCGTCGCGCCGTGTGAGCCCGGCACCGTCCGAATGAACCCCCCGGCAGACCGCGGCATCGCGCCTGATCCCGATTCGCCGAGCCACCAGACCTGTTCGGCAATCTGACGGGAAGGAGGCACCGTGACCTCCGGGATCTCTGCCCCGAGCAGGTTCCAGGTCCGGTCGAGCCTATCCACCAGATCGGCTGCCCAGAGGATGCCGGGGTGCGCCACGATCAGACGCAGATCTGGAGTCGACGGCAGCAGGCCGTGGAAGACCGCGCTGGCCAGATGCGCCTGCAGCGCGTGCGCGCGGGCGATCGGGATCTCGAGCGTGGTTGCAACCGGGCCCACACCGGTGAGGTGCTCCCCGCCGTGACTATCGATGAACACCGGCAGACCATCGCGCGCCGCCGCCAGGAAGAGCGCCCGATTACCGTGGTGGCCGGCGAGGTAGCCACCGCCCGTGGGGAACCGGACCTGGGCGAACCACGACGTTCCGACGAGGCGGGCGATCTCAGCCTCCACAATCGATGCCTCACTCGACGCAACGAAGATGGTCCCGCGCAGGTAGGCGGCGCGATCGAGATAGGTCTCAATCATCCAGTCGTTCGCGGCCACGCCCAGCGCCTCTGCAAACCCGTGCTCCGCGGATCGCGGAACCGAAGGCACGGCGACGAGGATCGCACCCTCGAGACCGGCTTCGTCCATGTGGCGCCGCAGATCCTCTGCCCTCACGCCCCGCGCATCGGGCCGCCCATCGGTGGCGGAACGGACGCCGCGCCAACGATCGGGCAGGCGCGGAGCGAGCTCCTCCGCGCTCGGCCCCGCCACTGTCAGCGCGCAATCGACTCTCATCATTCGCCATATCGCAGGCGCGGATACCACGCATGCGGGTTCGTCACCGCGATCGCCTGGGCCGCCGCCGGGCCGAGACCGTTCAGGATTTCCGCCGCCTCGGACCCGTGAGCGTGCGGGTAGTCCGAGGAGAAGAGGAGGAGTTCGGCGATGCCGGCCGAAGCTATCTCCTCGAGAACCACGTCACGGGATGCGTATCCCGGGGTGAGACCGAAGCGGGTGTGGGCGCGGATCAGCGCCGAGGGGGTCTCCGCCGCTCCGGCGAAGCGCCGGCGTATCCCGCGTGCGGCCCGATCGAGTTCGAACATCAAGGGGCGTATCCAGCGCCAGCCCACCTCGAGGAACGTCAGGCGTAGTTCTGGAAAGCGGCCGAAGACATCGTTTCCCACCAGGCTGGCGATCTGGACCTGCGCCACCGCCGCCATGCCGGCGTACTCCTCAACGTAGAGGTCGTGCCAGCCATCACCCGACATCGCGTTGCCTGGCGCTCCACCGAAATGCACGCCCACCGGCAGATCGTGCCGGATCGCGGCCTCGTAAATGGGATCGAACAGAGGATCGCCGAGGCCGACCCGTGTCCGCACAGGCAGCAATACCTGGACGAACCCACGGTTGCCAGCGACGCGGTCGATCTCCTCCGCGGCCATGCTCGGCTGCTGCACGTTCACCAGGATCGAGGCACGGAAGCGCGGGTCGGCCGGGAACCACTGGTCGATCATCCAATCATTCACTGCGCGGGCGAGCGCGTGGGCCGTGTCGGGGTTGTGGACGGAGTCGACGGCGTAGAGGCAGTTGAGGATCGCCCGATCGTCCGGGCCTCGGAAGACCGCGCTCGCCAGGCTGGCCGGTTCGCTCGTCGTCGCATCGACGGAGCCACCGTTCGCGTAGCCCTTCGGGTATGAGGTATCCACCGGGCCGCGAAACGCCGATTGGGTCATGTACTCCACCCAGTGCGCGCTCAAGTAGGGGAAGAGCGACTCGACGCGCGCGATGGCGGGGTGCACGTCGCAATCGACGATCCCCCGCGCGACCGGGGATGTCGGACTGTCCATCGCGCGGCGATTCTACGTTTCCCGGCCGCGTCGCTCAGCGGCGCGCCCGGAGGCGTATCCCCATCACGACACCCGTCGCGAATCCCCCGACGTGGGCCCAGTAGGCGATCATGTCCCCGCCCGGCCCCTCCCCGACGGTGGCGAGGCCGCTCCCCAGCTGGCTTACGAACCAGAGTCCGAGCCAGAGTACCGCCGGCACGCGGACGATCCACGGAATGAACACCAGCGGCACGAGCGTGCTGACCCGCGCGCCGGGGTACAGCACCAGATAGGCACCGAGGATGCCGCCGATCGCACCGCTCGCGCCGATGGCGGGGATCCCCGAGTTCGGATCCATCGCGATCTGAAGGCCGCTCGCCACGATCCCGCTCGCCAGGTAGAACAGCAGGAAGCGAAGGTGTCCGAATCGATCCTCGACGTTATCACCGAAGATGTACAGAGCGAGCATGTTCCCGGCGAGGTGCAGGAGCCCGCCGTGGAAGAACTGGGCGGTCACGAGGGTGTACAGATCGGGACCGAGTGGTGGCGCGAGGATTCGGGCGGGCACCACGCCGAACATCCAGATCTGCAGTGTCTGCTCCCGCGCCGTTGCCGGAACCTGGTAGAGGAAGAAGACTGCCAGGTTCGCGGCCAGCAGTCCGAGCATTACGAGGGGAAAGCCCCGTGACGGTACGTCGTCCTTGAGCGGGATCATCCGGCGGTTCCGCCGGCGGTTTCCGTGGCGGCGAGGGGATGCCTGAGCCGCCTGAGCGGTACCTCCGGAATCAGGATCGTCGCGATCAGCGCGGCGGCAATCGCGATCGCCCCGGCCAGGAACGCGACCGAGAGCGCCTCACCCACCGAGGACCGCAGCGCGGCCATCACTGGCTCCGGGAGTGCGATGGCGCCCGGCCCGACTCTGTCCAGGAGAGCGCCGGGATCCGCGATGAGCGCCCTGCCGGGATCGTCCGCCGGCATGGTGGAGAGAAGCGTCGGGCGAAGCGCCTCCAGGCGTTGGGTCACGTCATCGCGTGATCGCGCCGCGACGTAGGCACCCAGGATCGCCGCGCCGAACGTGCCACCGATCTGTCGGAAGAACTGCGCCACGGCGGTGGACGCCCCGAGGAGTCGTGGCTCGGCGGCGTTCTGCACCACGATCGTGAACACGGGCATGACACCGCCGAGCCCCAGGCCCACCAGACCGAGGACCGCCCCGACGGATTCGAGCCGCGCCCCCGCGCCCAGACGACTCAGCGCGATCATGCCGACCGCCATGAGGGCGAGGCCTCCCACCGCGAACGCCCGATACCGTCCGGTCCGGGAGATCAGCAGGCCGGAGCCGCCGCTCGCGACGATCATCCCGAGCATCATCGGAAGCAGCACACTCCCGCTGTCGGTCGCGGATCCTCCGAGCACGACCTGCACGTAGAGGGGCACGAAGAGGATGACCCCGAACATCCCGACGCTCAGCAGGAAGGAGGCGGCGATACTGAGGCTGATGCTCCGATTGCGGAAGAGCGAACCCGGCATCAGGGGCTCCGCGGCTCGTCGCTCCGCGATGACGAAGGCAACGCCAGAGACGGTGCCGAGGATCAGCAGACCGCCGATCCACCAGGATCGATCCGAGTACCTCTCGCCGAAGAGCGAGAGAGCCAGCAGCAGGGGTACCACCGTGCCGATGAGTGTGACCGCTCCCAGGCCGTCGATGGGTCCGCGTCGTTCCGATCGCCCGAGAGCCGGGAAGAACCGCCAGACGACGACGAGTGCGACGGCACCGAGTGGCAAATTGACATAAAAACACCACCGCCACGAGGCGTGGTCCGCCAGGTATCCGCCGAGAGGTGGGCCAATCAGCGCCGCCAGACCGAAGACCGCCGCGAACAACCCCTGGATTCGCCCCCGCTCGGCCGGAGGGAACAGATCGCCGATCACGATGAAGGCGATCGCCATCACGATGCCCGCGCCTACACCCTGGACGACGCGAAAGAGGATGAGTGTCGCCATGTCGCTTGCCGCGCCACAGAGGGCGGAACCGGCGAGGAAGATCGCCAGGCCAGCCAGATAGAACACGCGCCGCCCGAACATATCCGAGAGCTTGCCGACGATTGGCACGATCGTGGTCGATGCGACCATGTACGAGGTCGTCACCCAGGCATACCGCTCGAACCCCTGCAGATCGGCGACGATCCGAGGCATCGCCGTCCCCACGATGGTCTGATCGAGCGCGGCCAGGAGCATCACCGACATCACACTCCCGAGCGTGAGGGTGATGGATCGGCGCTCCGCCGGGTTCACTTCCTGGCGCGCGTTGCCGTTCGGCGCTTTTTCCCGCCACTCGGGGTCTCGGAGGCGCGGCCGTTCGAGCCGCCGCCCGAGTCGGCGCGCTGGAGACAGAGCGTCTTTCCGTCTTCGCACGCGACGATGACCCGGTCGCCCGATTGAATCCTGGCGGCCAGGACTGCTTCGGCCAGGGGATTCAGGATCTGCCGCTGGATCGCGCGCCGCAGCGGCCGGGCGCCGAACGCGGGATCGAAGCCCGCCGCGAGGATGACCTCGCGCGCCTCGGGCGTGACCTCCATCGTCAGTTTCTGCGCCGCGAGGCGGTTGGCGACCTCCCGCAACTGGATCTCGACGATCTCGGAGATGTCGTTTCGATCGAGCAGGTCGAACACGAGTACCTCATCCACCCGATTCAGAAACTCGGGGCGGAACTCCTCGTAGAGGGCGGCAACCATGCGGTTGCGTAGTTCCTCGGGGTGGTCGAGCCCGATCTGGGCGGCATGCTGGGATCCGACGTTCGAGGTCATGATGAACACGGTGTTGCGGAAATCCACGGTGCGCCCAAGGCCATCGGTCAGACGGCCCTCGTCGAGAATCTGCAGCAGGATATTGAACACATCGCCGTGCGCCTTCTCGATCTCGTCGAGGAGCACGACCGTATACGGGCGGCGTCGAACTGGCTCCGTCAACTGGCCGCCCTCGCCATAGCCGACATACCCGGGTGGCGCGCCGATCAGGCGGGCGACCGAGTGCTTCTCCGAGTACTCCGACGCATCGAGGCGCAGGAGCGCGGCGTGATCGTTGAAGAGAAACTCGGCCAGCGTGCGGGCCAGTTCCGTCTTCCCGACGCCGGTGGGCCCCAGGAAGATGAACGACCCCAGCGGTCGGTTCGGATCCTGCAGCCCAGCGCGCGCACGGCGAATCGTCTCCGATACCGCTCGCACGGCTGGTTCCTGGCCGACAACCCGGGCGCGCAGGCGATCCTCCATCTTGAGAAGGGCCGTCATCTCCCCCTCGAGCATCCGCGTGACCGGGATGCCCGTCCAGCGGCTCACGTCCTCGGCGATCTCCTCCTCGTCGACCTCTTCCTTGAGGAGGCGTGGTCCGACTCCTTCCGGGCGCGCATCCAGCCCCGCCTCGGCGTCGCGGAGATCCTTCTCGAGTTGGGGCAGCTTGGTGAAGCGCAGGTCGCCTGCGAGGTCGAAGTTCGAGGCGCGCTCCGCCTCCTCGATCTGGTGTCGCGCCTCGTCGATCGACCGCTTGATCTCGCGCACCTTCTGCAGTTCGGCTTTTTCGGTCTGCCAGCGCGTGAAGATGCGATCGCGCTCGCCGTTGGCGGTGCCGAGTTCACGCTCGATGCGCGCGAGGCGGTCTGCCGCCGAAGCAACGACGCCAGACTCTTTCCGAGCGACTGCCCGCTCGGACTCGAGTTGCACGATCCGCCGCTCCACCTCGTCCAGCGCCGCGGGCACCGAGTCGATCTGCATGCGGAGGCGTGCCGCGGCCTCATCGACGAGGTCGATCGCCTTATCGGGCAGGTGCCGGTCAGCGATGTAGCGGCTACTCAGGTGCGCCGCCGCGATGAGCGCCGCATCCTGGATCAGGACGCCGTGATGCACCTCGTACCGCTCTCGCAGTCCGCGCAGGATGCCGATCGTATCTTCAACCGTCGGTTCGGCGACGAAGACCGGCTGGAAGCGCCGCTCGAGCGCGGCATCCTTCTCGATGTGCTTGCGGTATTCATCCAGCGTCGTCGCGCCGATGCAGCGGAGTTCGCCACGAGCGAGCATCGGCTTGAGCATGTTGGACGCGTCGATCGCCCCCTCAGCCGCTCCCGCGCCGACGATCGTGTGTACCTCGTCGATGAAGACGATGATCTGGCCCTGTGCGTCGGTGATCTCCCGCAGAAGTCCGCGCACCCGTTCCTCGAACTCACCGCGATACTTCGTGCCCGCGACGAGACCGCCGAGGTCCACCTGATAGATGCGCTTGGATCGGAGCCCCTCGGGCACGTCCCCCCGCACGATCCGCCAGGCGAGCCCTTCCACGATCGCGGTCTTGCCGACGCCCGGCTCGCCGATGAGCACGGGATTGTTCTTCGTCCGCCGGGAGAGGATCTGGATGACGCGTCGGATCTCGTTGTCGCGGCCAATCACCGGGTCCAGCTTGCCCTGCTGCGCGTGCCTGGTCAGGTCGCGGCCGAACTGGTCGAGTGTCTGTGTCCGGGAGTCGAAACCCTGGGTCGATTGTTCGGCCAGCCGCTGTTCGGCGAGAGCTCCGTACAACCGCTCCTGAGTGACACCGCGCTCCATCATGATCCGCACGGTTTCGCCGCCGACGCGGAGATCCACCGCGGCGATGAGCAGGTGATCGGCGCTCACCATTGGATCGCGCAAGCGCTCCGCCTCGCGCGAGGCGAGGTCCACGACGCGATACAGCCGCGGTGAGGTGAACCCACCGGGCACGTCGCTCGTCTTGGGTAACCTCCGGATGACCGCCTGCACGTCGCGCCGAATGGCCTCGCAGTTCAGGCCGAGAGACTCGATCAGGGTGATGACCGGCCCGCCCTTTGCGGAGACGAGAGCCGCGAGGAGATGCTCGGGCTCGACGCTGAAGTTGTGATTCCGCTCCGCGATGTTATGGGCGGTCTCCATCGCCTCTTGTGCGGACTCGGAGAAAGGCTTCTCGCTCACCGTGGAGTGTTCCTGTATTTGGTGCGGGGAGTGTAGATGCCACCGATACGAACCGTTGTCGATCCACGGACCGATCGCCCTCGCTTACGTCCGTCGCCAGCGCCAGCGCGAGGACGGGCGATCAGCACGCGCGATCGTTACCGGCCACGGTCCATCCGGTGGGAGCCTCCGTACAATCGATATGCGCAACACCCGGAGGTTCATGTGGGCCGTGCCCGTTCTCGACGTGCGTTCCTCAGACTGACCGCTGGTCTGGCAGCGCTACTGGCGTGTGCCCCCGCGGTGCCGACTCCTGTCCCGACCTCCGCACCCGCGCCCACCACGGCACCGGCCTCGGCTCCTCCGGTGGCGCGCTCGGTCAAGGTCCTGTGGTCGAACTGGGCGGTCGACGCGGGGTCGCTCGCGCGGCTCGCCGAGCAGGAGCGCACGTTCGAAGCCGCGCACACGTCCGTCGATCTGGAACTTCAGAACACTCCCTCTGCCGAGTACATGACCCGTCTGCTCGCATCCTTCGCGGCCGATCAGACGCCCGATGTGATCCGTCTGAACACCGAGCAGTTGCCCATCTTCGCCTCGCGCGATCAGATCGTCGATCTGGATCCGCTGGCGAAGGCGACACCAAACGCCTGGCTCTCGCGCACCGATATCAAGCCCGGTCTGGTCGAGCGGTTTCGCCTGGCGAAGGGGCTGACCGCCTTGCCATATGGCGGCGACATGGACGCGCTGTACGTCAATCGGTCGCTCTTCAAGGATGTGGGCGAAGAGGCTCCACCTGCCGACTACGCGGACCCATCGTGGACCTACGATCGGGCTCTGGCGCTCGCGCAGAAGCTAACGCGCAGGCGGGACGGGGTCGCCCAGTCTCTGGGCATCGACATTGGCGGCTATCGGTACGAAGGCCATGTCGAGAACGCCGGGGGAAACTGGTTCACCGCCGATGGCATGAAGTTTGCCGGGCACGAAACTGGAGCGGTCGCGGCGATCGACTGGCTGGCATCTCTGCTGCTCAAGCACCGCGTCGCGGCGGTCCCTGCCACCGACGAGGCCCGCTCGTTCGCGTTCGCCACCGGGAAACTCGCGATGTCGTGGTCTGGTGTCTCCCAGGTCAGCAATCGGCTGGCCGATGTCGGCGAGCGATTCGAGTGGGACGTGCACCCGGTACCGCGGTGGGGCACGAATCCGCGCGTCGTGAAGAGTGGGTTCAGCGCCCTCACGCTCGGGGCACGGAGCAAGCAGCGCGATGCGGCGTGGGAGGCCCTCCATTTCATCACCGGGCCCGTCGGTTCGCTCCCGGACGTCGAGACCGGGTGGTCACTCCCCGTGTTCACATCGCTCGACAGCCGATATTTCTCCCGCGTGGGTACAACGAAGAACCTGCGGGTGGCGCTCGATGGTCCGGCTTACCCGTCGAAGTTCCCGATGTGGACCAACAAGAACTACGCCGAGGCGTGGCGAGCGGTGCAGCGGGCCATCGACGTCGTGTTCCAGGGTAAGGAGACGGCCGGAGATGCGCTTGGCTCGATCCGCGCGCAGGTGGATGAGTTGCTCGCCCGGCCCTAGCCGCCAGGACCGGGCTGCGGTCCCGACCCGGGTTACGAAGCGACGAGAACCTTCTCGTACTGCCAGAAACAGCGATCAATCCGCGCGTCCACGTGGTCGGCGTAGAACCCCTTTGGACCCACCCACTGGATGTCGCAACGCGTGAATCCGGCCGATCGTAGATCGGCGAGGCATCGCCGGAGCAGAAGCGCGCCGATCCCGAGGCCGCGGAGTGACGGATCGGTCTGCATAGGTCCGAACTGCGCCGGGCCCGAGACCGAGTGGGTCGCGAACGCGACGATCGCGTCGTCCTGCAGCGCAATATGGGTCGAGATGGGCGCCCGCTGAAACGACCGGGTCACCTCGATGCGCCAGTTGGGGCTCATGGCCGCCGCGGCCAGGCGGTCGCGATCGCCGTGCTCGAGTCGGCGGATCGCGATGCCTCGCGTCGCCAGCGCTGCCTCCGCCTCGGTCGTGTCGAGGCGCGCGTGGGCGAGTTCGACCACCATGTTGCAGGCGGCGTACTTCTGTTCGTATCCCCGCCGCTCGAGCATGCTGACCAGGTCCGTGAGGAGGAAGTCGACGCCCGGGCGCAGGTAGTAGGGCGCGTCCTGGAAGATGCGGCATGTGCGGGCTCCGCGCTGGCGCAGGCGATCCTCGAGTTCGCCGAGCAGTCGGCTGCCGATACCGCGCCGCCGCCACTCCGGCGCGACCGCGAACAGTTTTGCGTACCCGCGCTCGCCCCGGCGTATTCCCGCGATCGCTCCGGTTAGCGCGCCATCCGCCCGCGCGGCGATGAGCAAGTCGCGATCGAAGTCCATATCGTCGAACACGGCTTCGCGGAGCTGTTCGAGCGGGAACCGATCGACGGGTGAGGCGCGATCGATCAGTGCGGTTACCGAGCCCAGGTCGTCGCCGTCCCAACCTTCGAGAACGATGTCAGCGCGCTCGGGCACTTCTTCCTCCGCCGGCCGTGAATCCGCGTAACCGTATAATGCCGCCCACCTCGATGTCGGTCGGCACCTCGCTCGGCAAGATAGCGGTGTCGCTCGGGCGGCCGGCCCAGGCCCAGTATCAGCCGCTCCACCCGGGTCTGATGACCGACATGTATCACCCGGACAGCGCCTACGTTGCCTGGGTGAACGGGCGCAACGACATCGTCACGTTCGATCTCTACGCCCGCCGCGCACCGTTCGGCGGCGCTTACCTTCTCTTCGCGGGTCTCGAGACCGCACTCCACTTCGTGCGCGATTTTCGGTTCACCGATGAGGACGTGCGCTTCCTTGCACAGATTCGCGACTACGACCGTGGATATCTCGAGGAACTGCGCAACTTTCGCTTCAGCGGCGAGATCGTCGCGATGCCCGAGGGTTCGGTGGCGTTTCCCGACGAACCTCTGCTGAGGGTGACGGGACCGTTTCGGGAAGCCCTGCTGCTGGAATCCGGCCTGCTCAATTCGATCAACCTGGCCACGCTCATCGCGACAAAGGCGGCGCGCATCGTGCAGGTCGCGCGCGGACGACGTGTGGCCGAGTTCGCTCTGCGTCGCGCTCAGGAGCCGTTCGTGGTGACGCGCTCTGCCTACATCGGCGGGATGTCCTCCACCTCCTTCGTCGCCGCCGCGTTCGAATATCGACTTCAGGCAACGGGCACGATTCCGCACGCTCTTGTCCAGCTGTTCGACAGCGAACGAGAGGCTTTCGCCGCCGTCGCGGCCAGCTTCAACCGCTACACCCTGGTGCTCGATACGTACGATGTGCGTCAGGCCGTCGCCAACGCCGTCGATGTCGCCCGCGAGTATCACGATCGACTCGGACATACCCTGGCCGCGGTCCGGCTGGATTCCGGCGACTTCGATAGCGATGCGCGGGTTGTCCGGGCAGCGCTCGATCGAGCCGGACTCACCTCCACGCGCATCGTCGTGAGTGGAGACCTCGACGAATACGCGATCCACGATCTCGTCGCGCGGGCGACGCCGATCGATGCGTTCGGCGTCGGCACCCGCATCGGCGTCGGGGCAGGATCGGTCGAGCACGGCGTTGCCGGCGGCGCGTTGGGCGGCGTCTACAAACTCGTCAGCGTGGAGAGCGCCTCGGGCGACACGCCGCGGATCAAGACCGCCGGCGACAAGACCACCTGGCCGGGAAAGAAGGAGGTCTACCGGGTCGGCGCTTTCGATCACGATGTCGTCGCTCTCGAGGGCGAGTCGCGCCCACCAGACTCGCAGCGCCTCCTGCGTCCCGTCGTACAGGATGGTCAACTCCTCGCCGGATCGCTTCCGCCGCTTTCCGAGATCTGGGAGTTCGCCCAGCAGAACTTGCGCGACCTTCCCGAGCCATACCACGCCCTCACGAACGCGCCGCCTTACGATGTGCGCTTCAGTGAGGGGCTGCGATCGCTGCGCGCGGAACTGCGGTCGCACGTCGAGTCGAACGGCCGCGCGGCTGCCGAAGCGATCCTGCCCCGATAGCGCGCTCCGGCCAGATCGCCCGCATCAGGCCGAGGTTGAACGCCGAATGTCGCTATCCTCCCTGACCGGGAGGACTCATCCGACGTGACCGATACGAGTGCCCGCAAGCGGCGATCCGACATCCCCATCGCCGAAACCTGGAACATCACCTCCGTCTTCGCCGACGATGCCGCTTTCGACAGGACCTTCGCGCACCTGGAGGCGGCGATTCCCGCGCTCGCGGCGATGTCCGGAACGATCGGCCGATCGGCCGAGGATCTCCTCGCGGTCTTCACGGCCCGAGACGCGATCGGCGAGCCGCTGGAACGCCTCAACGTCTACGCGAGCATGGTGCACGATGTCGATACGGCCGACCCTCGGGGACAGGCGTTGGCGAGTCGGGTCGAAGGGCTTTGGGCGCGCTTCGGGGCCGCCAGCGCGTTCATCGCGCCGGAGATGCTCCAGATCCCGCCAGAGACGCTGGTGCGGTGGCGAGATTCACTTTCGGGGCTCGCGCCGTATCGACGCGCGATCGATGAGACGCTGCGCCTGCGCGATCACGTTCGATCGACCGAGGTCGAGGCCGTCCTGGCGGAGATGACGGAGGTTCGCGGCGCGGCCAGCGACATCACCGGCTTGCTGCGGAACGCCGACATGCAGTTCCCGTCCATCCGCGATGAGGCGGGAAAGTCGGTCCGGCTCAGCGAAGGCCTGTACCGCGTCCTCCTGGAGAGTCCCGACCGCCGCGTTCGGCGGTCGGCGTACCACGGCATCCTCGGTACCTACGGACGTTTCAAGAACACGCTGGGAGCCGGCCTCGCCCGAAGCGTCAAGGGCGACGTGGTGGATGCGCGGGTGCGGCGGTACGGCTCGGCGGTCGAGGCGTCTCTCAAGCCGCGCGACGTGCCCATCGAGGTCTATCGCACCCTTGTGCGGACGTGCCGGGCGAACCTCCACGTGCTCCACGAGTATCTGCGCCTGCACCGGCGCGCCCTGAAGTACCGCACCCTCCACCCGTACGATCTGTTCATCTCCATCGTGCCCGAGCAGGCACGCGACAGCTACAGCTATCAACGCGCGGTCGATGTCGTCATCGATTCCACGGCGCCTCTCGGCCGCGACTACGGGCAGATCGCACGGAAAGGCCTGACCGAGGATCGCTGGGTCGATATCCACGAGACGCAGGGAAAGAGATCGGGCGCCTACAGCGGCGGATCCTATGGCACGCACCCGTTCGTCCTCCTGAACTTCCGGGGCACCGAGAACGACGTGTTCACCCTCACCCACGAACTCGGTCATTCGATGCACTCGTGGTATACCCGGCAGACCCAGCCCTATCCGACCGGCGACTATCCGATCTTCCTCGCCGAGGTCGCTTCGACGTTCAACGAGGAACTCCTCCGCCAGCACTTGCTCGACCAGGCGACGGACCAGCCGATGCGACAGGCAGCGCTTGTCGGCGCGGCCCTCGACGACTTCCGCGGGACGTTCTTCCGCCAGACCCTGTTCGCCGAGTTCGAACTAGAGATCCACGACCGAGTTGAGCGAGGCGAGGCTCTCACCGCGGAGTCGATGACCGATCTCTACCGTCGCCTCAACGAGGAGTACTACGGCGCGGTCGTGACGATCGATCCGGTCGTCTGGACGGAGTGGGCGCGTATTCCCCACTTCTACTGGGCGTTCTACGTCTATCAGTACGCGACAGGACTGGTCGCGGCTACCGCGCTGGCTCAGCGCGTCCTGAGCGGCAGTCCCGACGCGGTGGAGCGATATCTCGGCTTCCTCAAGGCAGGGAGTTCGGCCGATCCGCTCATGATCCTGCGCGCGGCGGGGATCGACATGACCACGCCTGCACCGATCGAGAGCGCGCTCGGCCTCTTTGCCGAGCGGACCGCCCACCTGCGCTCCCTCCTGGGCCTCTCCGCTTGAGCGGGTCCGGGCGAAAGGAGGGCGCGCCGGTGCATGGTGTGGCGCTCTATGCCCTGGAAGGCATCCCGGAGATCCAGCCTGGCGACGACATTGTGCGAGAGATCCTGGCTGCGGCGGGCCGCGGACCGGGCATCGAGTCCGGCGACATCCTCATCGTCACCCACAAGATTGTCTCCAAGGCGGAGGGCCGTCTGGTCGATCTGGCAGCGATCGTTCCCTCTCCCTTTGCGGCCGCATTCGGGGAGGCCTGGGGCAAGGATCCGCGGCAGGTCGAGGTGGTCCTGCGTGAGGCGCGACGCATCGTCAAGATGGCGAACGGCATCCTGATCACCGAGACAAAGCACGGCCTCGTCTGTGCCAACAGCGGTGTCGATGCGTCCAATGTCCCGGGCGATGGCATCGTCTGCCTGTTGCCCATCGATCCCGACGCGTCCGCGGCGCATCTGCGGCGCGCCATCGTCGAGCGTACCGGTCGCGAGGTCGCGGTCATCATCTCGGACTCGTTCGGGCGCGCCTGGCGCAATGGGATCGTCAACGTCGCGATCGGCGTCGCGGGTATGGATCCGTTCGCCGACTACCGGGGTCAGAACGATCCCCACGGCTATCCGCTCGTGGCGAGTCGCCTGGCGATCGCCGATGAGCTGGCCGCGGCGGCAGAGCTGGTGATGGGCAAACTCGACGCCCGGCCGGTGGCCATCGTGCGCGGCTACGCCTACGGCGCCCCCAGCGAGGGCGCCTCGCTCGGACGGCACCTGATCATGGACGCGGAGAGGGATCTCTTTCGATGAATGTGAGCCTCGATCTGAAGAACTTCACCTGGCCGGGAGGCCCTCCGGCCATCGGGAAGACCATGGCGTCGATCGCGCGACGCGCCGACGCGGCCGGCTTCTATGCCATCTGGGCAATGGATCATTTCTTCCAGTTGCCCTTCCTCGGGCCGGCCGAGAACGATATGCCCGAGTGCTACAGCCTGCTCAACTTCATCGCCGGTCACACCGAGCGCGTCAAACTCGGCGTGATGGTCACCGGCGTCACCTACCGCCATCCCGGGTTCCTCATCAAGCAGGCCACCACCCTGGATGTCCTGTCGGGCGGTCGCGCGTACTTCGGGATCGGCGCGGCGTGGTTCGAGCGCGAGCATACCGGCCTTGGTTTCCCATTTCCCCCGCTTGCCGAGCGCTTCCGCCGTCTGGAGGAAACGCTGCAGATCGCGCGGAAGATGTGGTCGGGCGATCGGACCCCGTTCGAGGGGCGGTATTACCAGCTCGCCGAGCCGATCTGCGAGCCGCGCCCGGTGAGTCACCCCTGGCCGCCCATTCTCGTCGGTGGATCGGGCGAGCAGAAGACCTTGCGCCTCGTGGCGCGCTATGCCGATGCCTGCAACATCTCTGGTCCGGATCTTCCCGCGCTCCGGCACAAACTCGACGTACTGCGCGAACACTGCGCGGCCGAGGGCCGAGACTATGACACGATCGAGAAGACCACGAACTTGCGCGTGCGGCTCTCGCGGGACGGTCGAGACGGGACCTACACGCCCGAGGCGGCCCTGGAACTTCTCAACGGGTACGCCGGATTGGGATACACCCACGCGAACTGCATGGTCTCGGACATGCACGATCCCGGAACCCTTGAACTCTGGGGAGAACGGGTGATTCCGGCCGCCAGCCGTCTGTAGGGTCTCCGTTCGCCCGGGATTCGCGAGCCGCTCCTATCCGAGTGCTTCCAGCACCTCGTTCAGCGGCATAGCGATGCAGGTGAAGATTGGCGTATCGCGCTCGGTGTAGGGCCGCTGCTCCGCCTCGCGCAGTTTCATCACCAGGTCAAGAAAGTCGCTCGGACTGTCGGTCTCGAAGCCGACGACGAACTCCTGATCGTCGAGACCGAACGAGTAGGTCGTGTTGATCTTCACTCCGGGGAACTCGTGTCCGACCCGGATGTGTTCGTCCATCATCCTCTGGCGCTCCGCGAACGGCAACTGATACCAGGCGGCGGTCTTCACGAAGGGGTACACGAAGAAGTACTTCGCACCGGCGGGATTCACCGTCGTCCGGCGTCCTTCCTGCCCCTCGTGGACGTGGTGCGTCACGTAACTCGACCGTCGCGTCATCGCGAGGAAACTGTGCGGCGTGGAGAGGTAGGGCCCGATCGTGCTCCCGGCAATCGCGGACGCGAGGCGCTGCAGTCCCTCCAGCGTCGGGCTGACCTTCCAGAGCATGAAGTCGCAGTCCGCGCGCATCCCCATCGTCGAGTAGCTCCGGATCTGGACCTCGGCGTCGAACTCCTCGATTGTCCGCAGGAGATCCGACCGATACCGGCGCCCCTCGGGGGTGACCTTGTAGAAGGTGTACGAGACGAAGAAGCGGCGCGGTTCGCTCACGATCCCGATTCTAAAGGGGCGCCCGACAGTCCCCTCGCCACCTCCGGATGGCGTCCTCGCCGCCGACGTCGCGGGACGCACGAGGTTCCGGCGCGTTAGCATCTCGCCCCGGTGACTGTCTCCGCCGAATCGCTCGCGCCGCCCGCCCTCGATGCCCTCGCGCCGGTGATGGTCGGGATCGACCATGTCGCCGCGCCCATCGAGATCCGGGAGCGACTCGCCGCGGCGGTGGCCGACGCGCCGACGGTGATCGGCCACCTGCGCCGCTACGCGCGCGAGGCGGCGATTCTCTCCACATGTAATCGCACCGAGATCTACCTCGTCGGCGCCGATCTCTCGCACGCGCTCGAATGCCTGGCCCAGGCGACAGGGGCCGATCAGAGCGACCTGGTCGCATGTCTCTCCGCTCGCGCGGGAAGCGACGCCGTCGTGCACCTGTTCGGCGTCGCCGCCGGTATCGAGTCGCAGTTGATCGGCGAGACGCAGATCCTCGGGCAGGTGCGTGAGGCGCAGAATACCGCGCGCGACGCCGGTGGCGTGGGCACGGTGCTCTCGGCGATGTTTCGCCACGCGCTCACCGTCGGAAAGCGCGCGCGGGCCCGTACAGGCATCTCGCGTGGTGCCGCGTCCATCGGGTCGGCCGCGGCGACCCTGCTGGCTCAGGCGGTGCCCGCGGAGAGGAGGCGGCGCGTCGTCGTGGTCGGCGCCGGCGAGGCCGCCGAGAAGGTCCTCGTCCACCTGAGACCGCTTCGCATCGAGTGCGTCGACGTCGCGAATCGCACCGTGACGCGTGCCGAGCGCCTGCTCGAACGCCATCGCCCGTCGCTTTCGAGAGTGTCCAACCCCGGCGCCGAGGACACCCGGCCCACTCAGGGGCGGGCGCTCGGGCTGTCGGAGATTCCCGACGCTCTCGTCGAGGCCGATGCCGTCATCTGCGCCACGTCGTCGCCGGTGGCTGTTCTCTCCCGCGCAATGGTCGAGTCAGCGATGGGAGCGCGGCGCGGGCGCCCGCTGCTCCTCCTCGATCTGGCCGTACCGCGCGACGTGGACCCCTCGGTCGGCGATCTGCCTGGAGTCACCCTGCGCGATGTCGACGCGGTGCAGGGGTTCGCCGCGACCAGCGTGCGGCGACGCACGGAGGAGATCGATCGAGTGCGGGCCATGGTGCTCGATCAGGTGGCCGCGTTCGAGGAGTGGGCTGCCGCACGCCGTGCAACGGCTCGGATCGTGCACCTCCGCGAGCGTGCCGAGGCGCTGCGCCAGGAGGAACTGCGCCGCGTCGGAGCGCGGCTTACCGAACGCGAGCGTGCCGCGGTCGACCTCGCCACCAGGGCGGTCCTGCGCTCTTTGCTCCACGGTCCCACGGTGGCCCTGCGCCGCGGCGATCCGGGGGCGGGTGACCTCCTCGCGGTGGCGTTCGCGCGCACCCGCGAACGCGACGGGCGGTGAGAGTTCTCCGGGTCGGCACGCGCCGCAGCGCGCTCGCCACTCGCCAGACGGAACTCGCAATCGCGGCGATGCGCCTGCAGCGGCCCGAGATCGTCTTCTCCGTCGTGCCCATCTCGACTGACGGCGATGAGCGGCGAGACGCGTCGCTCCGCGAGATCGGCGGCACGGGCGTCTTCGTGAAGCGCCTCGAGGGGGCGCTTCTCGCCGAAGAGATCGATCTCGCCGTCCACTCTCTCAAGGACGTGCCGATCCATCTCGAGGCTGGTCTCGCGCTGGTCTCGACCCCGGCGCGGGCCGATCCCCGCGACGCCCTCGTGGTACGGGGGAGCGGCGGCGCCGGTACCACGGTGCGCCCCTCGCCGCTCCACCCGCTGCCCGAACTGGTTCACGGTGCCCGCGTGGGCACGGGCTCCGCCCGCCGCGGCTGCCAGCTACGGGCCCTGCGCGGCGATCTGGTGATTGCCGACATCCGAGGGAACGTGGACACGCGGATGCGCAAGATGGACGAGGGGGAGTACGACGCGCTCGTTCTCGCCGCGGCCGGGCTCGCGCGCCTGCAGCGCACCGATCGCGTGGCGCGCCTTCTCGAACCAGAGGAGGTCGTGCCGATGGTGGGACAGGGCGCACTCGCGATCGAGGCGCGTGTGGATGATGCCCTGGCATGCGAGGTGGCGCGATCTATTGAGGACTCCGAGACGCGCGAGTGCATCGAGATCGAACGCGCCTTCCTGGAGGCGCTTGGCGGCGGCTGCACGCTCCCGCTGGGCGCCCTCGCGGTCCGTCTTGGCAGCGAGGTGCGCCTGCGGGCCGCGCTCGGCGATTCGAGAGGCGACCGCGTCGAGCGGCGCGACGTGCGGGCGTCGCGTGCAGCCGGGCGAGACCTCGCCCGCGCGACCGCCGCAGAACTCATCGCCGCGCTCGAGCGTTGACGACCAGCGATCCCAACCCCGCGGAGGCACCACCCCGGCCGCTCGCCGGGATTCGCGTGCTCGTCACAAGGCCCGTCGAGGTCGCCGGCGAACTCTGCGCGCTGCTCCACGCGGCCGGCGCAGAGACGATCGTCGAGCCCATGATCGCGATCGAGCCCATCGCATTCGAGTCTGAACGCCTCGAGGGCGCCGCCTGGATCGCCGTCACCAGCGCGGCTGGCGCGTCACGTCTGTCGGGACGGGCACCCGCTTCCGCGCGCATCGCCGCGGTCGGGCCCGCGACCGCCGCGGCGCTCACCCGTGGCGGCCGCGACGCCGATTTCGTGGCACGGGGAGGGTCCGGCGCGGCCCTCGCCGAGGAACTCCCCGCCGCCCCCGGAGATCGAGTCATTCTGCTCCGATCGGATCGGGCCGATGCGGAGTTGCCGCGACGACTGAAGGCGCGAGGCATCGCGGTCGAGGAAATCGCGACCTACCGCACCATTCCCCGTGTGGAACCGGCACCTGCGGCGGCCACGGCACTCGCCGCCGGGGCGATCGATGCGGTCCTCGTCGCCAGCCCATCCGCTGTCCAGGGTCTCGCCAACACCTGTGGTCGCGACCTCGGACGGGCATCGCTCATCAGCATCGGTTCGACCACCACGCGGGCGGCGCGCGCCGCGGGCCTGCCGGTCGCCGCGGAGGCTGCGCATCCGTCGGCGCGAGGTCTGGTCGCGGCGCTGATCGACTGCACGGGCCGAGCAGTCAGCCGCCCACAGTACGAGCAGTCGACCGACTGATACGGCAGGGCCGGTCCCTCTGCGGACAGCGATGGGATGCTGCCCCGCAGGACGGTCTGACAATCGCGGACGGCATCGGCGCGCGGTCATGCTCTACGCTGCGCCCCGTCGATCCTCACCCTGATCCTCGCTCGCCTCGACGCCCCTGCCTCACACACGCGAACGCGAGATCGGCGCGAGTCAGCGGTGATGCGAAGGAGGACCAGGCGCAGATGGCGGTCCAGACCCGTCTCCACCTCGCCCAGAGGCTGCGTCGTCTTCGCCGCACGCCGACCCTGCGCCGGCTCGTCCGCGAGACGCGGCTCAGTGCCGACGATCTCGTCCTTCCGCTGTTCATCGACGACGAGCCGAGCGGGCGCCGCCCGATCTCGAGCATGCCCGGCGTGCACCGCTGGTCGGTGGACCGCCTGCCCGAGGTGATCGAAGGGACCGCCCGACGTGGGATCCCGGCGGTCCTCCTCTTCGGTGTTCCCTCGGTGAAGCACGACGATGGGCGCGGCGCGTGGGATTCCGGCGGCTGTGTGCCGCGGGCAATCGATCGAATCCGATCGACCGCGCCGGACCTTGTGGTGATGACCGACGTGTGCCTCTGCGAGTACACCAGTCATGGCCACTGTGGCCTCATCGACGATCACAGCCGCTGCAATCCGGCGAACGATGCCTCTGTGGAGTTGCTGGTGCGGATGGCGATGTGCCACGCCGAGGCGGGTGCGGACATCGTCGCCCCGTCGGACATGTTCGACGGGCGGGTGGGGGCGATTCGCCGCGCGCTGGACGAGCGGGGTTTTGAGGACACGGCCATCCTGTCGTACGCCGCGAAGTACGCCTCGGGCTACTACGGTCCGTTTCGCGAGGCGGCTGGTTCGACGCCGGCATTCGGCGATCGCCGGACCCATCAGATGGATCCGGGCAACGCGCGCGAGGCGTTGCGCGAACTCGCCCAGGATGTCGCCGAAGGCGCCGACGCGCTCATGGTGAAGCCGGCGCTCGCGTATCTGGATGTGCTGGCACATGCCCGCGAACGCTTCGATCTCCCGCTCGCCTGTTACAACGTCAGCGGCGAGTACGCCATGGTCAAGGCCGCGGCCGCGAACGGCTGGATCGATGAGCGGCGGATCGTGCGCGAGAACCTGCTGGCCATGCGCCGCGCGGGAGCCGACTTCATCCTGACCTACCACGCCCACGATGCCGTGGACTGGCTGAACGACGAGGCATAGCGCGGCGGCGCGGAGTCGTGGATACGACATCCGGCCCAACCCGGCGCTGCGCACGACCAACTGGAGGTGATCCGGCCCCGATGACCACCACACAGATCTCCCGTTCACAGGCGCTGTTCGAGCGCGCCCAGCGGGTCATACCCGGCGGCGTCAACAGCCCGGTCCGCGCCTTCAGAGCGGTGGGCGGCCAGCCCCGCTTCTTCGCACGCGCCGAGGGTCCGCGCGTCTGGGATGTGGATGGCAACGAGTACCTCGACTACATGCTCTCCTGGGGGCCGCTGATCCTCGGTCACGCGCCCGCCGAGGTCGTCGAGGCGGTGATTCAGGCGACGCGCGGCGGCACTTCATACGGTGCACCCACCGAACGCGAGATAGAGCTCGCCGAGGCGATCAACCGCGCGATGCCGGCCGTCGAGATGGTGCGCTTCGTCAGTTCCGGCACCGAGGCGGCCATGAGCGGCCTGCGGGTCGCACGCGCGTTCACCGGGCGTGACGCGATCCTCAAGTTCACCGGCTGCTATCACGGCCACTCCGATGCCCTGCTCGTTCAGGCGGGTTCGGGCGTCGTCACGCTGGGACTGCCCGACTCTCCCGGAGTGCCCGCGGCGTGGACGCGCGATACGCTGGTCGCGCCCTTCAACGATCTCGACGCGGTCGACTCGCTTCTGACCGCACGAGGTTCCGACGTCGCGGCGGTGATCGTGGAGCCGATCGTGGGGAACGTCGGCGTCGTGGAACCGCGCCCGGAGTTCCTCGCCGGTCTCCGTACCCTCTGCGATCGGCATGGCGCGCTGCTTGTCTTCGACGAGGTGATCACCGGATTCCGCGTGGGGATGGGCGGCGCCCAGGGCCGCTACGGGGTAACCCCCGATCTCACGCTGCTGGGCAAGATCGTCGGGGGCGGGCTACCGGTAGGGGCCTACGGTGGCAGGCGCGACATCATGGCCAGGGTCGCTCCGGCCGGACCGGTGTACCAGGCGGGGACTCTCTCCGGGAATCCGGTGGCGATGGCGGCGGGGCTCGCCACGCTGCGCGCGCTCGACGATGCCCTCTATCGCGAACTCGACCGCGGGACTGCGCGACTGTGCGATGGCCTCGCCGCGTCCGCTCGCCGCGCGGGCGTGCCCGTTCAGGTGAATCGGGTCGGGTCGATGGCCACGCTCTTCTTCACCGGCACTCCCGTGACGGATGTGGAGAGCGCGATGACGGCCGATCGATCGGCCTACGGCCGCTTCCACGCCGCGATGCTGGCGCGGGGTGTGTACCTCCCGCCGGCACAGTTCGAGGCCTTCTTCCTCTCCCGCGCGCACGGCGATGCCGACATCGATCGGACTCTGGCCGCGGCCGACGAGGCGTTCGCCGAGGCCGCCCGATGAACGGTGCGCAGCGTTTCCTCGCCGCGGCGCGCCGCCAACCGGTCGACGCGACTCCCGTCTGGTTCATGCGTCAGGCCGGGCGCTGCCTGGCGCAGTACCGCCGCCTGCGCGAGAGCCACGAGATCCTCGAGATCGCCCGGACACCGGAATTGAGCGCGAAGGTCACCCTCATGCCGGTGGAAACCTTCGGCGTCGACGCGGCAGTGATGTTCGCCGACATCATGCTGCCCCTGGAGCCGATGGGGGTCTCCCTGGAGATCCAGCCCGATGTCGGGCCGATCATCCATCACCCGATCGCGACGATGGCGGATGTGGCGCGGCTCCGGGTCGTCGAGCCCGAGGAGGGAGTGCCCTATGTCCTCGAAGCCATTCGCCGGGTCGCAGCCGAACTCGCCGATGGACGTGCCGGGTTGGTCGGTTTCTCCGGGTCTCCCTATACGCTGGCCTGCTATCTGATCGAGGGACGGCCCTCGCGTGACTATGCGAAGGCCAAGGGGCTGATGCTGCGCGATCCCGCGGTGTGGGCCGCCCTGATGGAGAAGCTGACCGAGCAGCAGATCCTCTATCTCAAAGGCCAGATCCGCGCCGGCGCGCAGGTCGTGCAGGTCTTCGATTCCTGGGTCGGCGGTCTGAATCCAGGGGATTACGAGCGCTTCGTCCTGCCGTATGCACGGCGGATCTTCGCCAGTCTGGCTGGCACCGGTGCGCCGACGATCTATTTCGGCACCGGCAACGCCTCGCTCCTGGAACTGATGGCCTCGGCCGGCAGCGATCTGGTGAGCCTCGATTGGCGCGTGCACATCGACGAGGCGTGGGCGCGCATCGGCCACGATCGCGGCGTGCAGGGGAACCTCGACCCCGTCCGGCCGGTCGCCGGCTGGGGCCCGACGCAGGAGGGGATGCGCGAGATCCTGCGACGGGCCGGCGGGCGACCTGGCCACATCTTCAATCTGGGCCACGGCGTTCTGCCGGAGACCGACCCGGATGTGCTGAAGCAACTGGTCGACGCCGTGCACGAAGAGTCGCGACGATGACCGTGGGCATCCTGCTCCTCACCTACGGATCGGCGCGCGATGCTGCCGATGTGCCGGCGTACCTGAGCCGCGTCCGCCAGGGCCGCGTGCCACCCGACGACCTGGTCGCCGACTTCCAGCGACGCTACGCGCTCATAGGCGGGTCACCGCTCATCCCGATCACGCGGCGGCTCGCGGGCGTACTGGAGCAGCAACTCGGGTCCGGGTTCGTCGTCGAGGCGGGAATGCGGTTCTCCGAACCGACCGTCGCCCGCGCCGCGGGACTGGTCCGCGACCGGGGCGCGACACGGCTCATCGGGCTCATCCTCGCGCCGCAGTACTCGCCGATCATCATGGGGCAGTACAACCAGCAGTTGGAACAGGCCGCGGGGGAGGTCGATCTCCCCTGGCAGATGATCGGCGACTGGCACCTCCACCCGGCGTTCATCGCTGTGCTCGCCGAACGGCTCCGGGCCGGACTCGCCGCCTTTCCCGAGGATGCCCCGGTGCTGATGACCGCCCATTCGCTGCCGAAGCGCGTCGTCGATCGAGAGCCCGAGTACATCGACAAACTGCGTGCGACGGCCCAGGCGGTGGCAACCGCGGCCGGCCTCGCCCGGGAGCGCTGGCATTTCGCCTATCAGTCCGCCGGGCATACCCCCGAGGAGTGGCTCAAACCCGACATGCTCGAGGTCCTGCCGGAACTGGCTCGCGCCGGTCACCGCCACGTCCTTCTCGCGCCCGTCCAGTTCGTCGCCGATCACCTCGAGACTCTCTACGACATCGACATCGCCGGTCGCGAACAGGCCGAGCAGGGAGGCATCGCCCATTTCCGGCGCGTGCCCGCGCCGAACGATTCGCCTGAATTCGCGGCCGCGCTGGCTCAGGTGGTCCGTGCCGCGCTGTAAGGGGTGCGCGTTTAGCGGCCCGGGGCGTGCCGGTCAGCGACGCGCGATGCGGCCGATCCCCAGCCAGGTCGCCGCGCCGACGACCGACTTGACGAGGTCACCCGGTATGTACGGCAGCAGCCCCGCCGCGATCGCGCGATCGGGACCGATCGCGAGCGCCAGCCAGGGGACACCGAACAGATAGACCGTGGCGCTGCCGAGAATGAACGCGGCGAGTACCCGCAAGGGGTCCTTCCCCCAGCGTTCGACGATCGCGCCGACGAGCGCCGCCGAGCCGATGAAGCCGACCAGGTAGCCACCCGTGGGACCCAACGCGTAGGGGATGCCGGAGGCGCCGCCCGCGAATACCGGCAGCCCGGCGAGCCCCTCCGCCAGGTAGAGGACTAGCGCCGCCGCGCCGCCGCGCGCACCGAGTGTCGCGCCCACGAGCAGCACCGCCAGCGTCTGGAGCGTGATCGGCACGGGCGAGAACGGCAGGTCGAAGCGAGGCTGGGCGGAGAGGGCAACGATCACTGAACCACCGAAAATGAGCGCCAGATCGAGGCCGCGCGCCCGCCCGCCGATGCGCCCGAGGATCAGTTCCCGCACGGCCGGTCACTCTAGCCGCGCC
>CAZHZF010000023.1:0-17816 GCA_964536925.1 uncultured Dehalococcoidales bacterium
CCGATCGTCCACGGCCGCTGCCAGTCCCGGTCCGCGGTCGTGGGGAGCGCCGGTGCCACGTCTGCCACCGCGCCGAGGAACCGCGTGTTTGGGTCGAACGGGATGCCGAGCGCCACATTGAGCACCCCGTCGAGGTACTGCCACCGCTCGCGCGGGCAATCCCAGGAGATCTCCACCCCGTTCCCGTCGGGATCGTCGAAGTAGATCGCCTCCGTGATGCCGTGATCCGACCCGGAGGCGTTCCGGACACCGGCCTCGACGGCCCGCTGGTACGCCGCGCCGAGATCGCGCCGCGTCGGGTACGAGAACGCGGCGTGGAGCATTCCCGCGTGCGTTGCCGGGGCGGGTGGCGCACCTCGCCACTGACTCACGTTCAGTGCCACGTGGTGGTGGTAACCGCCGAACGCCATGAAGGCGACCTGTCCGGGCACGAGCTGCACCAGGTCGAGGCCGATCACGCCGCGGTAGAACTCCAGCGCCCGATCCAGATCGCTGACCTTCAGATGCACGTGCCCGACGCGCGCCGCCATCGCCCTTCCCTCCCCGTTCGCGTCCAGTCTACGCCTGAACGCCCGCCCTGACACACCTGTTCGCTCGCTCAGCCGAGGGCGGACAGTGCAACCTCGGCACCACGGCCCTGCTCGATCCGTTCGACGAGCCGCATCGTCTCCAGCGCGTCGTCGATCGACGAGGTCGCGGATCGTCCCTCGCGCAGGCAGGCGAGGAAGTGACGGTGCATCTCGAGCACTCCCTCGTAGGTCGGCAACTCATCCGACCCGGACAGTTGCGCGCCGGTGACCTCCTCGGGGACCCGGCTGTTGTCGGTGAGGAAGCGCACCGACCGGGGCAGATCGTCCATATAGGCGCCGATCTCGCGCCCGTGCGCCTCCACGCGGAGGAAGCGGCCACCGGAGGTGCGATTGCCGCTGATGATCGCGGTCGACCCGTTGTCGAAACGAACGAGCGCGTTGTAACAGGAGGGCCAGTCGGCGAAGAGCCGGTCCCGGTAGGCGTGCACCGCCTCGACGCGCCCGCCGCAGAGGTACCGGGCCAGATCGACGATATGGACGACGTCGTCCCAGAGGGTGGTCATGCCATCTGGCGAAGGACCGGACAGCAGAAGATCCTTGTGGAACTCCACGATGCACATCGTGAGCGGCCCGCGCGCGAGGATGCGGCGACGCGCCTCCTGGACCACCGCGGCGTGTCGGCGCTGGAAGCAGACGATCGCCTGGCGACCAGCTATGCGCGCCGCACGGGCCAGAGCCTCCACGTCGGCCACCGACGAACCCGGCGGCTTCTCGACCACGACGTGTGCGCCGGCCGCCAGACAGCGCTCGGCCACCGGACGGACGAAGGTCGGACCCATGATCGCGTAGACCAGCTCGGGTCGAACCTCGGCGAGCATGCGCGCGAGGTCGCTGTAGCGCCGCTCCGGCGGGAGACCGAACAGGTCGGCGCCGCGGGCCAGGCGGTCCGGATCGACCTCGCACACCGCGGCGAGATCCACCTCATCGGCCAGCCGCGCCACGACCGGGTAGTGGGCGCTGAAGGCTCGGTTGCCGGCCCCGACGAACGCGGCCCGTATCCGTGCAGCCACGGTGGCTCTCTCCTGTGGGTGCGTCAGAGTCCGCGCAGATAGGCGAGGTCTCGTCGCGTCTGCGCCAGGAGCGCGCCGTGATCGAGACGATGCCAGCTCTCATCGCCGGCGTACTCACTGTGGACGGAGAAGTCGCCGTCGTACCCGATCAGGCGGAGGTTCGTCATCACCTCCCCCCAGGGGGTGAGGCCGTGGGCGAGCGGCACAACCTTCACGTGCCAGCGCGGCTGGCCCGTTGTCGGGTCCGGATCGTGGAACCAGGCGAAGTTCTTGACCGCGACCAGGGAGACGCGATCGCCGATCAGCTCCAGTTCCTGGCGCCAGCCGGCCAGGCCGCCCTCGACGGCCATATGGCCCGGATCGACATAGGCGCCCACCAGCGCAGGATCGAAGCCCTCCAGCAGGATGCGTACAACGGCCGCGCTCGCCGAGAGCGACGACCCGGAGTGGGTGTGGATGCAGAACTGGACTCCATACCGGCGCGCCAGGGCGGCGAGGCCATCGAGTTCGCGGCGTGCCTCCTCGATCTGCGCGTGAAGGTGCCCGAACCCCCGATACGGCCAGTACCCCAGCTTGAGCGTGCGCACGCCACTTTCTCCCGCGGCACGAGCGATCGCCTCGGCGTGGGTGTCGCCGGCCGAGGTGATCGCGGTGGTGATCATCGGTACGACGAGACCGGCCTGGTTCAAAGTCCGCACGGCAGGCTTCAGGGCGTGTGCGGCGTCTTCGGGCTGGACGTGACCGTGCGGGCGCACCGTCAGATCGACGCCGTCGAACCCGAGCGCGCGAACTGTCTCGCCGACCTGTGCGATCGAGAGCGCGTTGAGGTACTTGGAGAACATGAGGAAGCGTGCCATCGAAACTCCTCTACACGCTTCCCCTCGCTGACCTCGCGCCAACGCCGCCCGCGCAACGATCGCCGTCAGAGACCCCGGGGATCATCACCGTTTGTGTGCGCAGTCTACGCCAGAGGCGCGCTCGATCGGATGGCCGATAATGGGCGGTCTCCGTGAGTCGGCGAGCCGAGAGCGTGCTCATCCTGGCGGGGACACGGATTTGGAGGCAGGCATGGCGGAGGGTGCAGGCACCCGCGAGGATCCCTGGCGGCTCACGACCCCGCCGGGCTCATCGGCATTCACGATGTATCGCGATCCGGAGGCGCAGCCACCGGCGCTGGTCTGCCGAGTCGGCTCGACCGAGTTGCGCTACCACCTGCGCTGTATCGAGGATCTCCACGCGATGCTGCTCGCGCGCGGTGACTGGGTTGCCCTCGGCGGTACCGACGAACAGAAGGAGCCGCCGGCAGGGACCGTCGAGGCGTGGGGACGCGCGGCAGACAACCCGGTCGGCGGGTGGTACGGCCTGAAGAAGGGCCTGCGGGGGCGCTTCGGCGTGTACGTGCCGCCCGTCCTCGAGGCGCTTGGCCTGGCCGAAGTCGAACATGGCGCCCGGAACAACCGGATGCGCGCGCTGCCCTAGTAGGCACGCCGGTATGGTCCCGCGCCTCCTCGCGCTCGACTTCGACGGCGTGCTCTGCGACGGCATGGATGAGTTCTTCGAGAGCGCCCGGCGGGGCTTTGCCGACGCCACGGGTCAGACCGTCTCCGAAGCACTCCACGATCGGTTCGCCGGGCTACGCCCCGCGGTCGAGTCGGGTTGGGAGATGGTCGCGCTGATCGGCATGCTCGCAGAGAGCGATCCGTCCGAAGACCGAACACTGCGCGACGCCCCGGCGTGGGCGGCGGCGCGCGACCGGTATCTCTCCGCGCGGGGCCTCGATCGGCAGCGCCTGACCCGCGCCCTCGACGAAGCGCGCGATCGGTGGATCGCCGAGGACCTGGCCGGCTGGCTCGGCCATCACCGCTTCTACCCCGGCATCAGCGGCTGGCTGACCGACCTCGCCCGCACCGACCTGCCGGTGTACGTGATCTCGACCAAGGGGAAGCCTTTCCTCGATGCGCTCCTCGCTGGCCAGGAGATCAATCTGCCCTCGGACCGGGTGATCGGCAAGGAAGAGCCGAAACGGGAGAAGTGGGATGTCCTGCGCGATCTCGCTGTGACGCATGGCGTCCCGTACTCTCAGGTCTGGTTCGTCGAGGATCGGCTGCCGACGCTCCTGGAGATGCGGCAGCGTGCGCCGGATATGGATGCGCGGCTCTTCTTCGCGTCCTGGGGGTTCGTCTTTCCCGAGCGCGACGCCCCGGCCGCCCGCGCGGAGGGCATCCCGGTGCTCGACCTGGCGGCGATGACTGGCCCGTTCACAGCCTGGCCGGGCGGCACCTGAGGGGCGATCGCCCGATCTCTGACCGCGGGCGACTTTCCTCGGAGGTTCGGGCGCCGCCGACATCGGGAAAGACCGGTCACTGAGCTGGCAGTGCCCTCCCGAGGACCGTCGTGCTGGATCCCGCCGACGGGTGGTTATGGGGTGCGACGTTCCGCCGGATCCCGCCGCGTCAGGCTGCGCAAAGTACCGGAGAAGTGCTGACGCAGGATGTACAGTACGATTGGCAGCGGTCAGTCCGTACAACCTGCAGTTTGAGAAGCATGCGTCGCGCCTCTCCGCGCGTGTATCGGGCAGCCGGCGTATGATCGCGCGATGACCGCTGCTTCGACCTTCGTCTCGACCGTACGCCTGGGCCCGGTGACTCTGAGTCAGATCGACGATGGGTTCGGCGGGTGGCATCCCCGCCTGAGCGCGCCCGAGGCTGAGTGGCGCGCCGCGCTGCCGCAGGCCGACGCGACCGGCTACGTCGAGAACAACCACTACTCCGGCCTCATTCAGATCGGCGGACACCGCATCCTCATCGACACGGGGTTCGACGATCCCGGGCCGCGGTCACCCTGGATGCCGCCGAAGTTCCGGCGGACGCCCGGGGTGGTGGCCGGCCTGGCGACACTCGGAGTCCGCCCGGAGGAGATCACCCACGTCCTCTTCACCCATTTCCACGGCGACCACGTGGCGGGATCGATCGTCGACGATCGTCCGCGTTTCCCGCGAGCGCGTCATTTCATCGGTCGGGCCGACTACGAGGCCGCGGTCGGCGCGCCCGCCGACGCGGTAGAAGCGGGCACCGCCCGTCCGCTGGGCGTGTCGGCGATTCATCTTGGCGGACTGGACCGATCTGGCGTCCTCGAACTCGTCGATGGCGATCGAGAGATCGTTCCCGGTGTGACGATGATCCATGCGCCTGGCGAGTCGCCCGGCCACTCGGTCATCCGTGTCGCCGCTGGCGAAGAGGTCGCCTTCTTCACAGGCGATCTCTTTCATTACCCCTGCGAGGTCGAGCACCTTGGCTGGTTTTCGCCCGATCGCGACCCCATCAGCGGGCGCCGGTCCCGCGAGCGACTTCTCGCCGAGGCAGTGGCGCGGAACGCGCTGGTGACTTACTCTCACGCGCCGTTCCCGGCCTGGGGCAGAGTCAGCCGGGTCGATTCAGGGTACCGCTGGACGCTCCTGTAGGGGCGGGTGCGAAGCTGGCGATCCGTGCCGCAAGCGCGGCGCGCTCGGCATCGTTACGGGTCAACGCGGCGGCACGAGAGAGCGCCTGGCGTGCCTCGTCGTAGCGACCAAGATGGGCGAGCAGGTCGCCCCTCGCCGCATGGTACGCCGCGTACTCCCGCATCATCGGATCGTCGCGCAGGCTGTCGATGATCGCGAGGCCGGCTTCCCAGTCGATTGCGCGGGCGATCGCGACGGCGCGATTCAGGGCGACGACCGGCGACGGGGAGATCTGGCCCAACTCGCCGTAGAGCTCGGCGATGCGGGCCCAGTCGGTTTCGTCCAGCGTGCGGGCGCGGGCATGACACGCCGCGATAGCGGCCTGGAGCGCGTACGGTCCGGGCGACCCGGCCAGCGTTCCCGCGCGCTCCAGTGCGGCCAGCCCCCGGCGGATGAGCAGCGGATCCCAGTGCGCCCGGTTCTGATCGCCGAGCAGGATCGGTGCTCCGTCCCGGCTGCGCCGCGCGCGCATGCGTGAGGCATGAATCTCCATAAGTGCGACCAGGCCGTGCACTTCGGCCTCCCGGGGCATCAGCCCGGCGAGGACGCGCCCCAGGCGCAGCGCGTCCTGGCATAGCTGCGGCCTCATCCACTCCCGGCCTGATGTCGCGGCGTACCCCTCGTTGAAGATCAGGTAGATCACCTCG
Source organism: uncultured Dehalococcoidales bacterium (assembly GCA_964536925.1). Classification (GTDB taxonomy): domain Bacteria; phylum Chloroflexota; class UBA6077; order FW602-bin22; family FW602-bin22; genus VGOZ01. The sequence continues at coordinate 5,747 of CAZHZF010000023.1, forward strand.
AGCACCGCTGGCAGTCGCGCCCGGAGGTCGTCGCCCGCGGGAACTTCGAATGTGACCCGCTCGCGAAGGAGCGTCCGGCGGGCGCGGACGAGCCTCTGGGCCACGGTCGGTTCGGGTACCAGGAAAGCGCGCGCGATCTCGTCGGTCCGCAGGCCGCCCACAACGCGCAGGGTCAGGGCGACCCGGGCCTCGATTGCCAGCGTGGGGTGGCACGCTGCGAAGATGAGGCCTAGCAGGTCATCGCCAATCTCGTCATCCGCCGCGGTCGCGAAGTCCGGCGCCCGGGACTCCTCGATCTGCGCGTCGCGGCCGATCTCCTGCGCCTTCCGGTCGAACGTCGCGCGGCGCCGGATCAGATCGATGGCGCGGTTCCGGGCCGCAGCCGTGAGCCAGGCGCCGGGGTTGGTGGGGATGCCCTCGCGGGGCCATTGCTCCAGCGCGAGCACGAGGGCATCCTGGGCGAGTTCTTCGGCTGTGCCGACATCGCGCACCACCCGCGCGATCGCGCCGATGAGTCGGGCGGATTCGATCCGCCAGATCGCCTCGATCGCGCGGTGGGTTGCCTCACGCTCCACGCGCTCATTACAGCACGCCACTCGCGTGGAGGGTGATCGGGAGGTGATTTCTCCCGATCACCGCGTCACTATGGATCAGGTGCCGCGCTGACGAGCGATCTCCCTGGTCAGCCGCTGCTCCTGCGCGCGCAGGTCCGGGGTGAGCTCGGCACCGAAGTCCTCCGCCTCGAACACCGGGCGGATCTCAACCTCGTCGCCGGCCGGGAACGGTGCCCGCTTGAGCCACTCCACCGCCTCATCCATCGAGCGGACCTCCCAGAGCCAGAAGCCGGCGATCAGTTCCTTCGTCTCCGCGAAGGGGCCGTCGATCACGGTCGGGGTTGCGCCGCCGAACCGAACGCGTTTGCCACGCGAACTCGGGTGCAGGCCGTCGCCAGCCAGCATGATGCCGGCGCTCACCAGCTGCTCGTTGTAGTTGCCCATCGCGGTGAGCTCCTTCTCCGTCGGCATCACGCCGGCCTCGCTGTCCTTGTTCGCCTTGACGATGACCATCACACGCACGGGACCATCACCTCCATCGCTGTCCGGCCCGGTCTCTCCGGTCCTTCACTCGATACGTCGAACGAGACGACCTGAAATCGACACCTCCGGTCACAGCTTTCCCGACGAGTTTCCTCCTCAGCGGGGCGGCGTCCGCGACAGACTAGCTGTCGCGGACGTGCCGTATCCTGCCCCGTGTGAACGCGGTTTCGCCACCAGACGTGCGGATCGTCCTGCACCAGACCGGTGCGCCGGGGATCGGTTGGGTCCTGGCGACGATCCGGGAGCTCAAGGCGCGCGATCAGATCGCTCCCGTGACTGTCCTGGCCGCCAACTACGTCGCCGCGCGGGAGATCGTCATCGCGGCGGGTCGGGCCGGCTGTGTCGGTGTTCGCGTTCTGACGATCGACGCGCTCGCCTCCGAACTGGTCGGTCCGCTCGACGACGAGCCGCTCACGCCCGAGATCGAGGCTGCGCTCGTCCGCCACGCTATCGCCGCCGAACCCGAGTTCGCCGAGGTCGCCGGAGTCGATCTGCGCGCCGCGGCGCGCTCCCTCTTCCGCGAACTGCGCCGCGCCGAGGCCGACCCGGCACAGATTGAGGCGCAGCAGATCCTTCCCGCCGCGCGCGCGGCACTCCGCGCATATCGCGTCTTCGACGCCGAGATGGCGCGGGTGGTCGATCGTGCCGAAATACTCCGGCGCGCGGCGACACGGGTGGCGAGCGCCGCGACCGTCCCGTCCGCGGTGGCCGCGCTCGGAGCGATCGTCCTCGCGTTCCCGACCCGGCTCTACGACGGACAGACCCGTCTCCTCGCCGCGCTCGCGCGCTGGCTGCCGGTGCGCGCGGCGTTCGTGGCGATCGATGGCGTTCCCGCCGAGGACGATCCGGAGCGAAAGCACGCGGGACTGCTCGCCCGAGCCTGTGGCATTGCCGAGGCACGCATCGAGTCTGCAGCCGGGGAGCCAGCATTACCCCCTTCGCGCGCGATCCGCCGTGTCCCCGACCCGGCCGAGGAGGTGCGGATCGCGGTCCGCTCGCTCGTCGCCCAGGCCGAGCGGGGCGTGCCGTTCCACCGCTGCGCCCTCCTCTACCGCCAGTCCGACCCGTACCGCGCGCTCCTCATCGATGCGCTCGCCCGCGCGGATGTCCCCGCCTACACGTCGGAGGGCGATCCGCTCGCCGAAACCCGGCCCGGCCGGGCACTCCTCGGCATGCTGGCGCTTGGCGCGGAGGACTTCGTCGTCGATCGCGTGCTTGGCTGGCTCGAGACCCGTCCGCCCGCGCATCGCGCCCGGGATTTCCCGGATGCACCGGTCTGGGCGCGATTGGCGCGCGAGGCGCGTATCGTGCGCGGGGCGCCGTCGTGGCAACAGCAACTGCGGATGCTGGCCGCGGAGATGCGGGAGCGTGCCCGTCAGGCGCTGGCGCGCGATGATGCGAGCGAGGGGATGGCGCGCGCCCTCGAGCGCGACGCACAGTGCGCCGACGCGATCGCCCTGATTGTCGGCGACCTCGCTGCCACCTGCGCGGCGCCAACCGATCGCACCTGGTCGGATCACGTGGAGGCAACCCTTGCCCTCATAGGACGATCGATCGGTTCTCCCAGCGACTGGTCACCCCGCTGGCGCGTCGCCGCGGCCGCGGTCGAGCGATGCGTCCGGGGTCTGACGGCTCACGCCCGATTCGCCGACCGGAAGGTCCCGTTTGTCGAGTTCCTCGCCGACCTGGAGGCGGCGCTTCGGAGCGCGACGCTGCCGCGTCTCCACCTGGGGAGCGGTGTCTTCGTCGGTCGCGTGGGAAACGTCGCCGCGCTCAGCTTCGATCGCGTCCAGATCCTCGGGCTCGTCGAGGGCCAGTTCCCCTCCCCGCCGCCCAACGATCCCTTCTTTCCGGCCGGAGGTTCCGATCCCCTCGGTCTGGCCGTGCAGCGCCGGGCGAGCGAGCGTCGTTCCTTCGTCGCCGCGCTGTCGACGGCAGCGCATCCGGACGGCCAGGTGATCCTCTCGATGCCGGATACGATTGGCGGTCGGGTCACGAACCCCTCGCGCTACCTGATCGAGGTCGCCTCGGCGCTCCACGGCGTACCGCTCGACGGCCAGCGGTTCCTCTCCCTCTCCGAGACGGAGCGGACCCCGGCCTGGCTCACCACGCTCCGATCCCCCGCCGGGTCGGCACGGGCCGCGGAGACGCCGCTGAACCTGGACGATCGACGTCGGATCGAGGTGGCGACTGCGCGGGCGCACGCGCGGTCGCACCCGCTCGCGCACCGGCCCGACCTTCCCCTCGCGCGTGGACTCGCCCTCAGCGACGCTCGCCGCACCGCGATGCTGACCGACTTCGATGGCGGCGTCGGGTCGAGTCGCCTCATCGCCGCGGTCCTTGCCACCACCACACCTGTCGCGCCCACCGCGATCGAGATGTACGCCACATGCCCGTTCCGTTACTTCCTGGGCCGCGTTCTCGGTGTGCGGGAGACGCGGGAGACGGAGGAGATCTGGACAATCGATGCGCTCGAACGGGGGAGCCTCTACCACGACGTGCTGGACGAGTTCTTCAGAGACATGCCGTCGGCTCCCGGCGCCGGTGACCCGAGCCATGCCTCCGAGTGGCGGCGTCTCGTCGCGATCCTCGACCGCCACATCGAGCGGGTCGGCGCGGTGGGCAGCACGGTTGCCTGGACCAACGAGCAATCCACCCTGACCTCTGACCTGTCCACCTACCTGCGATACGACGCGCGCGACCGCGCCGAGCGCGGCGTGCACCCGCGGTACAACGAACAGACCTTCGGCGGCGACGATACGACCTGGCCGCCGGTGGTCATCGAGGTTCCGGGAGGACATCTCTCGTTCCGTGGCCGTATCGATCGGGTCGACCTCTCCGCCGACGGCCGCCGCGCTGAGGTCCACGATTACAAGACGGGGTCTGACCGCTATCAGGAACTGGAACAGGATCCGGTGAATGCCGGAAAGACGCTGCAACTCGCACTCTACCGCGAGGCGGTGCGACGGGCGTTCCCCGGCATCGAGTCCGTTGGGGCGCGCTACGCGCTCATCACCGCGCGGGGCGAGTTCAAGTCCATCCGGGTGGATGAGAGCAGTGGTGTGGAGGCGCGGCTCCGGACCGTCCTCCGCGAGATCGCCGGGGGCATCGCCGCGGGGGGCTTCCCCCAGGTGCCGGGAAAGGAAGATCGTTCCAGTTTCGAGAATTGCCGCTATTGCCCGTACGATCGCGTCTGCCCGGCCGGCCGCGACCTCGGCTGGGAGCGGAAGAAGGCCGACCCGATGGCGCAGCCGTTCCTGAGCCTGCAGCCTGGCGGCGGCGATCGCACAGAGTCATCCTCTGAAGAGGAGACCGGCGCTTGAGCGCGTCCCTCCCCGACGCCGCCGCCCGTGCGCGCATCCGCGATGATCTCGATGCGACCGTGCTCGTCGAGGCGGGCGCGGGCACGGGCAAGACGACCGCGCTCGTCGGGCGCATCGTCGCCATGATCGCCCGCGGCCGGCTCACGGCGATGGCCCGGCTTGCCGCGATCACCTTCACCGAGGCCGCCGCGGCCGAACTGCGCGAGCGGATTCGTCGCGAACTGGAGCAGGCCGCGAGCGACCCGGCTCGGACGGGGCTAGAGCGGGCACGCCTGGCCGACGCGGCGAAGGATGTCGATCTCGCCGCGATCCAGACGATCCACGGCTTCGCGAACCGCCTGCTCGCGGCCGATCCGCTCGGCGCCGGGTTGCCGCCGGGATTCCAGGTGCTCGAGCAGATCGAGAGCGAGGTGGAGTTCCGTGAGCGGTTTCGGCGCTGGGTCATCGAGGAGGCAGAGAGGAGCGCCCCGGTGCGCGAGGGGCTGGGTCGGGCGCTCGCGCTCGGGATGACTTTCAAGCACCTGACCGCGCTGGCGCACCGGCTCGACGACCATCTCGATGCGCTCGTCGCGCCCGATCACACCTGGCCGACACCGCAGTCGTGGGTCGATCCGATTCCCCTGGCGCGGGAGATCGGCAGATTCCTCACGGACCTGACCAGCCCCGAGAGCATGGGTCAAGCGCTGGTCTCTACCGACGCCATGGCCGTGCGCCTGCGGGAACTGCGTCCGGTCGCCAGCCTGCTACTGGATGTCGACGAGGAGATCGCCGCGCTCGGGGCGCTCGCGCGGCTGGAACTGCCCGGCGGGAATACGGGCAGGGTCGCAAACTGGGTGGCCGGGTCGCTGAGTTCGATCAAGAACAGTCTGAAAGAGCAGAGCACCCATCTCTCGGAGGCGCGCACTGACTGGCGGCGCTGCGCCCTCCTCGCGCTGCTGCCCGCGCTCACCTCCGCCCTCCGCGAGGCGTACGCGGAACGGGGCCGCCGTGGCCGCGTGACGTTCACCGACCTCCTGGTGCGAGCGCGCGACCTTCTGCGGCTGCGACCCGAGGCGCGGGACGCCGCCCGCGCCCGGTTCGACGTGCTCTTCGTCGATGAGTTCCAGGACACCGACCCGCTCCAGACCGAGATCGTCTGGCGCCTGACATCGCGCGATCCTATCGGCCCCCACGAGCCGTGGCAGGACACGACGCCCGACTCCGGCCGCCTCTTCATCGTGGGCGATCCGAAGCAGTCGATCTACAGGTTCCGCCGCGCCGACCTCGCGCTGTACGACGCCGTGCGCGCGCGGTTTCCGGAGGCCAACCGTCTGACGCTGGCGACCAACTTCCGCTCGACCCGGACGATCCTCGCCTTCGTCAACGCGCTGCTCCCCGAGGACTTCGCCCATCAGACGGGCATCCAGCCGCCCTACGTCCATCTGCTGCCGCCACCGTACCTGCCTGAGGGCGGTGCGCGGGTCATCGTCGCCGGCAGACCGCATCCGACCATCGGCGAGGCCCGGCGCGCCGAGGCCGACCTCGCCGTCGCGACGATCCGCGCCGCGAAGGGGCAATGGCGCGTGGGTGGCGACGCGGGCCGTCTGGCCCGCTACGCCGACATGTGCGTGCTCATCCCGACGCGCGTCAGCCTGCCCGCGCTCGAGCGAGCGTTCGACGCTGCTGCCATCCCCTATCGCGTCGCCAGCGGAACGCTCGTCCTCCAGACGCAGGAAGTGCGCGACCTGCTCAACTGTCTGCGCGCGATCGACGATGCGAGCGATCAGGTCGCCTGCGTCGCGGCACTGCGCACGCCGGCGTTCGGCTGTTCCGACCGCGACCTGTTGCGCTGGCGTGAGGCGAACGGTCGGTTCGCCTACCTGCCGCCGCGCGAGGATCTCGCGGCGTCGGATGACCCCGCGATCGGACGCGTCGCCGCGGCGATGGAGGGGCTCCGGGCGTACCACCGCTTGCGCTCCGACCTCTCCGCGCCGGCCCTGATCGAGCGGTTCATCGAGGAGCGCCTGCTCGCCATCCACGCCCTGGCGTCGCCCCACCCGCAGGAAGCGATGCGCCGCCTCCGCTATGTCGCCGCGCGGGCGCAGGCGCTGGCCGCGACAGGTCGGATCGGCCTACGCGCCTTCATCGACTGGATCGAGGACCTGCAGCAGGAGGACTTCCGTGATCTCGACGAGGTCTTCCGCACCGACATCCTCCTGCCGGACGAGCCTGATCCCGACGCCGAGGACGTCGTCCAGATCCGCACCATGCACGGCGCGAAGGGGCTCGAGTTCCCGATCGTGATGCTGTGCGGTCTTGGCAACCCCAGGGCCAATTCGGCTCGGTCGGCCTGGGTGCATCGGGATGATTTGGGTCACTGCGAGGTACGCACGGGGAATCAGAAGGTCTCATTCGAGACCGAGGGATTCGCCGCCACCGCCGCGCGGGAGAAGCAGCACGAGGAAGCCGAGCGCAGGCGCCTGCTCTACGTCGCGACGACCCGGGCCAGGGAGTACCTCATCCTCTCCCTCCACCGCAGGGAGACGAGGACCAGCAACCCCGAGATCCACGCAGAGCGGATCGCGGCCCGCCTTCCCGACATCGGGTCGATTCTCTGGACAGATCGGATCCCGGATTCGCCCCCGCTGAACGGGACCGACGAGGCGCACCCAATTCCCGAACCGGATGCCGTCGCGATCGACGCGCATCGTGTGTCCGAGGAGGCATGGGTCACGGCGCGCCAGGCGACGATCGCGCGCGCCGCCCGATCGGTGACGGTCGCGACGACCGCGCTCGGCGCGCACGACGCGCCCGAGGTGACCCGCTCGGAGGTGCCGGGGATGGAACCACCGACCGACGACCCGGATCCCGAGGAACCGACGCCGCGCCCCCTCGCCCGGCCGCGCTCCCAACGCGCCGCGACGGAACTCGGCGAGGCGGTGCACCGCGCGATCGCCCTGTGCGCTCGGGATGGGGTGGATTCCGCGGTCGCCGCGCGCCAGGCGCTGGCCGAGGTCGGTGCGAGCACGGGCTCGTCGCTCCCACCCGCACCGACGGACCTCGCATACGTGCGCGCTCTGGCCGATCGCGCTCTGGCGAGTCCGGCGCTCCGCGAGGCCCTCGCTTCGCCCCGCCGCTGGTGGGAGTACGACGTTGCGATGCTGGCGGGCGATCGTGTCATCGTCGGGCGGATCGACCTGCTCTACGAGATCGCGCCGGGCCGGCTCGGCATCATCGACTTCAAAACCGATCGCGTGACCGGGGCGATGCTCGCCGGGCGGCTCGCCGAACACCGGTTCCAGGTGGGTCTCTACGCGCTGGCGCTGACGCGGGCTCTGCCAGGCACGGCCGTCGAGACGATCGCACTCCTCTTCCCGGCACTGGAAGGGGAGTCGGGTGTCCACACCGCCATCGTGAGCGATGTGCCGCCCCTCCTCGCCGAGGTCACCGCGCGTCTAGACGCGACGCCAGACTGAGACGCCTTCGAGCCGACGGCGTATGATCCGCGCCAGCGACCGTGGAGGGGGCGCGGCGATGACGGGATCCAGCGCGCAGGAGATCTTCCTGAAAGCCCTCGGTGCGCTGCGACCGGGCATTCCGGCGATCAGGGGCTCGCTGGGAATCCTGCCGCTGACATCTACCCTCCCGGGCCCGCCAGACGGTCCCATTCCGGTCGCCGAGGCGCTGGTCCTTGGCACGGTGACGATCCGGGAGATTCAGAGTCCCGCCGTCCCATCGCTGTGGCTCACGAATCGGGATCGGCGTGCGGTGATCGTCGACATCGGGGATGAACTGGTGGGCGGGCAGCAGAACCGGGTGGCGGCGGTGATCACGATTGTCCCGCCTGGTGAGGAGATCTCCTTGCCGGTGCACTGCGCCGAGCAGGGGCGTTGGACCGGGCCGGGCCAGGAGTTTTCCGCCGGCGACCTGGCGCTCCCCTCGGTGCGCGAGGCGATCCTCGCGCACATCGTGGCGGGGACACGGCCTGGTGCCGGGAGTGCCCAGTCCGCTGTCTGGGATGCGATCGCCGCGGCGCAGGAACGGGCGGGCATCTCCGCGCCGACGCGTGCAATGGCCACGCAGTTCGCCGCGCGCGCGCCGTGGCTGGAGGAGGTGGAGGGCGCGATGCCCTTTCCCGAGGACGGCACGATCGGGGCGGTCGCCGTGATCGATGGCGAGGCGCGCTGTGCCGGCCTCTTCACGCGCACCGCCGCGCCGCGTCACTGGCGACGTTTCGTGCGCTCGTGCGCGATGGCGGCCGGTGCTCGCAGGGAGTCGAGCGCGGTCCGCGAGCCGGCGCGACGCCTTCTGGCCTCCGCGGAGCGTGCAAGCTGCCGCGTCGTGCGCGGACCCGCGGACAGCGAACAGATCCTCCTCGACAGTCGAACGGTTATCGGCACCGCGCTGGTGCGCGACGGGGGCATCCTCCAGGCGACGATCTTCACCCGCACAAACCGCCCGGAGAGGACGAGCGATAGCGCGGCTCGCGCCGAGCGCGTCCGCTCCTGGCGGTACGACCGGACGCGCGACACCTTCGTCCCGGCGAGCCAGCCGCGCCACCCGGCACCGGAAGCAGAGGATCGGTAGCGATCGGGTCCGGCAATAACACGTCCCCGGCTGAGCCGACCGCACTCGCCGCATTCGAGCCCTATGATCGTCGCGTGCCGCATGGCGGCGGAGGGAGAGCCAGTCCGATGACTGATCCGCGCGCCACGGTCGATACCTATCTCCAGTCTCTTATCGCGAACGGGACCGAACGCGGCATCCAGATCGCGGCGTACGTCGATGGTCAGCTTGCGCTCGACACGTGGGCGGGCGTGGCAGACGACGAGACCGGGCGGCCGGTCGATGGCGATACGCTCTTTACGATCTACTCGGCGACGAAGGGGATCGTCGCCACGGCGATTCACATGCTCGTCGAACGGGGGAAACTCCGCTACGACGCGCCGATCGCCCAGTACTGGCCGGAGTTCGCCGCCAACGGCAAGGGCGCGATCACGCTGCGGCACGCGCTGAGTCATCAGGCCGGTATCCCGCGCCTCCCGCCCGGGACGACCCGCTTCGATCAGACGAACTGGGAGAAGATGGTTGGCACCATCGCCGGGCTGGTGCCGGAGTGGCCCGCCGGAACCCGCACCGAGTACCACGGACTGACGATCGGCCATACCGTGGGCGAGGTGCTGCGGCGGGTGGATGGCCGAACCGTGCGCGACTTCATCCACGAGGAGATCGCCCAGCCGCTGGGGATCGCCGATCTCAACGTCGGTGTGCCGCCGGAGAAGGAGGCGCGGGTCGCCCGCCTGCGCGATGCGGTCCAGCCGCCGGGACCGAACGGCCCGCTGCCCTCCACTGCCGGAGACATGAACCTCTCGGAGATTCGCCGGGCGATGCTGCCCTCCTCGGGCGGGATCGCCAACGCGCGCTCGCTTGCCCGGATGTATGCGATGCTCGCGGGGGGCGGGATCCTCGACGGCGTGCGCCTGCTGCGCCCGGAGACGATCGCCGCCGCGACCGTACCTCACACCGCCCCGGAAGACGGGCGGCGCGAGGAGGTCAACTTCGCGCTGGGCTACCGGTGTGGCGGGACCTACTTCTCGTACCCCAGCCTGCTCCGCGCGATGTCAACCCGCGCGACCGTATTCGGCCATAGCGGCGCGGGCGGGACCATGGCGTTCGCCGATCCGGAGCGCCACTTCGCGATGGCAATGACGCACAACCTGCTGCGTCACCCGGAGCCGGGCGTCGAGTTCCCGACGGTGGGAATCGTCCGGGCGGTACGGGCGGCCCTGGGGGTCGCGGAGTGAGTTGGCTGAGGCGACCAGCACCGAGGGACCATTCATCTCGCGGCGGTGGTGCGACGCGACCACGAAGTTTCTATGGAGTCGTGAGCAGTTGGCGCGTTTGCATGCTGAGATGGATCCGGCCGGGGGTGTAACGTGGCTCGAAGCGAAGATGCCCTGACACACGACGCGACTCTGGAGCGCGATCCTGTGCTGCGGGAGATCGTGAAGCGCCTGACCCACGCACTGGCACCCGCGAGAATCTACCTGTTCGGTTCGAGAGCAAGGGGAGAAGACAGCGCACACAGCGACTACGATGTGCTCGTTCTGGTCGAGGATCCGACCGAGGCTCGCTATCGTCTCTCTCAACGGGGATACGCCGCCCTGCGGGGCGTTCCTGCCGCGGTGGACGTTGTGGTCTGGGACCGTGCCACGTTCGATGCCCGCAAACATCTCCTCGCGTCCTTCCCCGCGATGGTGACTCGCGAGGGACGCCTCATTCATGCTGCCTGATCGCGAGAGGGTTGCCGAGTGCCGCGGCTGGCTTGGTCGCGCCTGGGCTGACCTCGAATCGGCCTCCATTCTGCTCGCTTCGAACCGTCCGCGACCGGATTCAGCTGTCTTTCACTGTCAGCAGGCGGCGGAGAAGTCGTGGAAGGCGTTTCTTTTCTGGCACGACGTTCCCTTTCGCAAGACTCACGATCTAAGAGAACTGGGCGACGCGTGTGCTGCTATCGATCGTTCATTGACGCCAGTGGCTCAGAGGGCAGAAGCACTGACGCAGTTCGCGTGGATCTTTCGCTACCCGGGAGAGCCAGAATTGCCGCGGACACGGGATGGCGAAGAGGCGCTGACGATTGCGCGCGAAGTCTATGATGCCACGCTGGCTCGACTTCCACCGGCTGTCACACCGTGAGGTTGTCGCTTTTCCCTTTGGCGGGCAACCTCGGCGGTATCGAGTCGTGCGTGGACATTTCAGGTACATTCCTTGCGGTAGGAGACCAACTGGTCATGCGCCGGTGCGATCGTGCGCCCGTCGCCAGGCCTCGTACTCCGCGCGGGCGTCGTCGCTGAGCGGGTAATACCGACGCAGGTCGCCGCCCTCGAGCAGTTTGAGACGGCTGAACTCCTCCCACTCGTGGTGTTCCCCGGCCTTTTTCGCCAGTTGCGGCGCGAGCGCAATCGGCACGACGACCGCGCCGTCGTCATCGGCGACGATGATGTCGCCCGGCACGACGGTGACGCCGCCGCAGGCGATCGGAACGTTTACCGCGTAGGGGAAGATGTTCGTCTGGGTATGGAAGTTCGGCGTCACGCCGCGGAGCCAGAGTCCCAGGCCGAGCGCCTTGATGTTCGCCACATCGCGGACGCACCCGTCGATCACGACGCCGACTCCGCCGCGCCCCTTGAAATAGGTCATCATCATCTCGCCGAACACACCGCTGGTCATGTCCGCGCGGGCATCCACGACGACGACATCGCCCGGTCTGGTGTGGTAGAGGACGTGCCGGTGGAGTTGCCGCTCCGGGCTGACGTACTCGGCGTCCGGATAGAGATCCTCCCGTTTCGGCATGAACTGCAACGTGAGGGCGGGTCCGGCGATCGCGATCCCCGGGGTATGAGTGACCGGTCCCTGGAGATGCGCGCTGCGGATTCCCAGCCGCTTCAGTTCGCCGGCGCAGGTCGCGCTGCCGATCTGTCCAAGCGCCTCAACGAGCGCCCGTGGCGGCCGCGTGATGTCCTCCGTGTGGATCGGGGCGTCGTTCGTCGCCATCGTGATCGGGACCTCCCTCGCGTGGGCACGCCCGTGACCGGACCCGCCGGGCGGTTTGTACCAGAGTGGGGGTGCTTGCGCGTCCGGGGACACCCCGGGCCCCGTTCTGGGACCTCG
>CAZHZF010000023.1:17916-39750 GCA_964536925.1 uncultured Dehalococcoidales bacterium
AGAGTGGGGGTGCTTGCGCGTCCGGGGACACCCCGGGCCCCGTTCTGGGACCTCGGCACAGCCTGCCTCCTTGAAAGGAGTGGAATGAAATGGCCACTCGGGGCTTCGCCCCCGAACTCCGGATCGGACGGTCGCCGGTCGGGACTTCGCCACGGCCTGCCTCCTTGAAAGGAGGGAGGGAAGGAAGAGTCCACCCGGGGGCTTCGCCCCGAACTCCGGATGAGACGATCGCCGGCCGGAACCTCGCCCACGGCCTGCCTCCTCGAAAATTAGAGGGAAGAGGAAGGTCCACTCGGGGGCCTTGGCCCCGTGATCGTGCATGGCCCGGGCGCTCATCACCGCCCGTCAAGACGGGCCCGAGCCCTGTGCGCGGACCGGTGAAGGGTCATCGCATGGCGCCGAGCGTAGCCGGGCGCTCCAGAACCCCGAACGCGGGGTCTGGTAGGGCCTACAGCACGAATCTGGCCGAAGCCCTCGTCACGCCAAGTATGTCTCGTTTATAAAGACCCGCCGGCTCGGGCGTCAATGTCCGGGCCGGGCACGGGAAACGAGGACAAGCGCCTGCCACCCACCGTCGCGGATCTGCTGTTCGATGCCGGCTGGGCGTATGTCGCCCTCGCCGTGGCTGTTGCACTCGTCGGGTCAGGTGCCCGCGCGGGGCGCTGGTTGGGTTACGGCGGATGTGCCCTGATCGGCACGGCAATCGCGCTGGGCGCTGCCCAGGTCCTGCTCGGCGGCCAGGTTGCGGAGACGGTTCGGCGTGGGCCGATCGATCTTCTGCCGATCCATCTGCGCGTCGACCCGCTCGCGGCGCTGTTCCTCCTGCTCCTTGGCGCGGTGAGCGGCGCGATCGCCGTGGCGGCGCTGGGCTACGCGCGCGCGTACGACCACCATGGCGGTACACGCCTCGCCGCGCTGTTCGCGCTCTTTCTCGGCGCGCTGCACCTGGCGTTCCTCGCCGCGGACGCATTCACCTTCCTCCTCGGTTGGGAGATGGTCGCGATCGTCGGCTACTTCCTGGTCGTCCACGAGCACGAAGATCCGGCAGTGCGCCGGGCCGGATTCCTCTACCTGGCAATGGCGCAACTCGGCGCGGCGCTCCTCGTCGTCGCGCTCCTGCTGCCCGCGGCCTGGGCGACGGACCTGAGCCTCAGCGCGCTGCGCGAGGCGACGGGCCAGATGCCGCCCCTGGCGCGCGACCTCGCGCTCCTCGCGCTTCTGGGCGGCGTGCTCGCCAAGGCCGGGGGTGTGCCGCTGCACGCGTGGCTTCCCCGCGCCCATCCGGTGGCACCGGCGCACGTCTCGGCGCTGCTCTCCGCGGTGATGATCAAGCTGGGCGTGTACGCGACGATCCGCCTGGCGATCGATGTCGCCGCCGCGCCGGCCTGGTTCGGCTGGGCGCTGCTCGCCTGCGGCATCGGGTCGGCACTCCTCGGCGCCCTCCAGGCGACAGTCGATCGCGACCTGAAACGGGTCCTGGCCTACTCCTCGGTCGAGAACGTCGGCCTCATCTTCGTCGGAGTGGCGGTCGCGATCGTGACCTGGCGCAGCGACCCGCTCCTGCCCGGGCTGGCGCTCACGGCGGCGCTCCTCCACGCGCTCAATCACGGCATCGTCAAGGCACTGCTCTTCATGAGTGCGGGCACGGTGGATCGCGCCGTTGGATCACGTGACCTCAATCGACTGGGCGGACTGGCGCGCTCGATGCCCTGGACAGCGGGCCTGTTCCTGCTCGGCGGCGCGGCGATCGCGGCGCTGCCGCCGCTGAACCTGTTCCCGGCGGAGTGGCTGCTCCTGCAATCCCTCCTGACTCTGGGCGGAAGTTCCGGCGTGGAGCGGGTGGTCGCCTGGGTGGCGATCGTGGCCATCGCGCTCACAGGGGGGCTCGCCCTCGCCGCGATGGCGCGCGCGTTCGGCGTCACGTTCCTGGGTCTCCCCCGCGAGCGGACCCTCACGACGGGGGCGGAGGCACCCGCGGCGGTCCGCATCGGCCTGCTCGCCCTGGCCGGAGCGGCGATCGGACTGGGACTCTTCCCCGGTCTCGGCGTGCGGATCGTCGCACCGGCGGTGGAGGCCCTGGGCGCAATGCCCCTCGAACCGCCGACTCCGTACGCGCTCGTCGTCGGCGGCACCTTGCTCGACGCGCTCCATGGACCGCTTATGGTCGCACTCGTCTGCCTGGCGGTAGGGCTCCTGTTCCTCCTCCTGGGCCGCGTGCCGGTGCGGCGTGGTCCAGTGTGGGTCTGCGGGTTTCCCCTCCAGCCTCGCATGCAGTACTCGGGAACGAGCGCCGGAGAGACGGCGCGCCTCTTCTTCCGCGCCATCCTCCGGACCCGCCGCGTGGCGCGGGCGATCTGGGCGCAGGCGCCGTACTTCCCCCAGCGGCTCAGCACCCATGCGGAGACGCCTCACCCGGTCGAGGCGACGCTCTACGCACCGGTGGTGTCCACGGTGCTCCGCGCCGCGTCAGCGGCACGGGCGATCCAGAACGGGAACATTCGCGTCTACCTGCTCTATGTGTTCGCCACCCTGGTCCTGTTGCTGGTGGGAACGCGATGACCGACGGGATCCTCTCGCTCCTGCTCATCCTCGTCGCGGCGCCACTCATCCGCGGGATCATCCAGAGGGCGAAGGCGTTCTTCCAGATGCGGGTCGGGCCACCAGTCCTTCAGCCCTACTTCGACCTCTGGAAGTTGCTCCACAAGGGCGAAGTGATCCCCGAGCCAGCAACCTTCCTCTTCACGGCGCTGCCGTGGATCAACTTCGCTGCTACGGTCGCGGCGACCACGCTCGTACCGGCGCTCGGCCTGGGCCAGGTGGGCCCTGGCGATGCGATCGCCTTTGCGGCGCTGCTGGCGCTGGCGCGGTTCGCCCTCATCGTCGCCGCCTTCGATGGCACCAGCAACTTCACCCATATGGGCGCCTCGCGCGAGATGGCGATCGGCGCGGTCATCGAGCCAGCGCTCATCGGCTGCCTGGCGGGTCTGGCGATCGTCGGTGGCGGATCGGGCCTGGGCGCGATCGCGGAGAGCCGCTACCTCGCCGGGCCGGCCGCGTTCGGGCCGGCCGCGCTCATGATTCTCGTGGCACTCATTCTCGTCGCCCAGGCCGAGAGCGGCCGCGTGCCCTTCGACAATCCGGACACCCATCTCGAACTGACGATGGTCCACGAGGGGATGCTCCTCGAACACTCCGGGCGTTCGCTGGCGCTCCTCGCGTACGCGGCGCAGATCAAGCAGGCCGCGCTGATCGTCCTCACCGGCACGTTACTGTTCCCGATCGGCTGGGGTGACCCGTTGCCCGCGGCGCTGGCGTGGGTTGTCCGGGTCATGGCGATCGCCCTCATCTTCGCGTGCATCGAGACGGCGAATGCGAAGCTGCGGATCCTTCGCGTGCCGCAACTGCTCGTCACCGCCACGGCCATCGCCGGGGCAGGTGTCGTCGTCGGGGTGGCGCTCGGTGGTTGAGGGTATCGATCTCGTGGCGCTTGCCGATCGGATCGCGGCTGCGATCCTCGTGATCGCGATCTGCTCGCTGCTCATCCGCGACCTCGCGACCGGGATCGTCTCGCTCACCGTCCAGTCCGCCCTGCTCGTCGCGGTCGGCGTGGTTGCCGCGCTCCACGGCGGGGCGTGGCACGCCTGGGTTGCCGCGGGCATCACGCTCGTCGTCAAGGTGGTCGTGATCCCGCTCGTCCTCCGGGCGGCTCTGGGGCGCGTGCGCCTCAGACGGGAGGTCCACGGCGTGATGCCCGACCGCTATCTCCTTGTCCTGGCGATCGGTCTGGCGGTCCTCGCCTATCGCGCGGCCGGCCCGCTGGCGCCGGCCACGCCCACGGCGACCGGACACCATCTGCCCATCGCGATCAGCCTCATGCTGATCGGGCTGCTGACCATGGTCGCGCGGCGCAAGGTGATCTCCCAGGTGATCGGCCTGGTCACGCTGGAGAACGGGATCTATCTCGCCGCGCTGGCACTCAGCGACGGGCTTCCCCTCGGGATCGAACTGGCTGTCGCGTTCGACGTCCTCGTCGGCGCCATCCTCATGGCGATCCTGGCCGGTCAGATCCATCAGTCCTTCGAGACGATCGATGCCGATCGACTCTCCGCGCTGCGCGACCGCTCGCCCCGGAACAGCCGATGGCTGTAGCGGCGCTGCTCCTCGCCCCTCTCCTCACGATGCTCCTGGTGCGCGTCCTCCCGGCGCGTCTCCTGGGCGGGACACAGCTCGGCGGCGCGACCCTGACGCTGCTCCTCGCGCTGGCGACCGCGATCGCGGCGACCAATACGCCGATCGATCACTCCCCCGTGTACGTCGATGCGCTGAGCGGACTGCTCCTCGCGGTCGTCGCGCTGGTGGGCTGGCTTGGCGCGGCGTACGCGATCGCGTACACGAGCCACGATGTCGCTTCGCGGCGGATCACCGCCGGCCAGGTGCGCTGGTTCTATATCTGGTACCACCTCTTCGTCCTGACCATGCTCGCCGTGCTGGTGACCGACAACCTCGGCCTCATGTGGGCGGCCATCGAGGCGACTACCCTCGCCTCGGCAATCCTCGTCGGCTTCTATCGCACGCGCGAAGCGCTCGAAGCGGCCTGGAAGTACCTGATCCTCTGCACTGTCGGAATCAGCTTCGCGCTGTTTGGCGTGCTTCTCCTCAGCGCGGCGGGGATTCAGGCGGGGCTCCACGGCGAGGTCGCCCTCTCCTGGCGCGAATTACGCGCCACCGGCCCCGGTCTCGATCCGCAGATGGTGCGCCTGGCGTTCCTCTTCATCCTCGTCGGGTTCGGTACGAAGGTGGGGTTCGCGCCGCTCCACACCTGGCTGCCGGATGCCCACTCCCAGGCGCCCACCCCTGTCTCGGCGGTGCTCTCCGGCGTGTTGCTGCCCTGCGCGATCTACGGCATCGTCCGCGTCCAGGGCATTGCCGTCGCGGCGGGTATCGGGGATCTGGCGTCAGCACTGCTCATCGGCGCGGGCCTCCTCTCCATCTTCATTGCGGTCCCCTTCATCCTGGTGCAGCACGACCTGAAGCGACTCCTCGCCTACTCCTCGATCGAGCATATGGGGATCATCGCCGTCGCGATCGGCATCGGCGGACCTGTCGCGCTGTTCGGGGGACTGCTCCACCTCGTCCTCCACGCGATCGGGAAGGCCGTGCTGTTCATCAGCGCGGGGGCGATCGTCGAGCGGTTCGGGACGCGAGAACTGACGCGCATCGTCGGGGCGGCACGGGCGATGCCCCTGACTGGCGTGGCGCTCCTCATCGCGGGTCTCGCGCTCACGGGCATACCGCCCTCTGGCCTCTTCGTCAGCGAGTTCACGATCGTCACTGGCGGGTTTCGCGGCGGCTATGCGCTCGCGGCCGGTCTTCTGGTCGCCGGCGTGGCGCTCGCCGCGGTGGGGATCACGTTCCACGTCGGGCGGGCGGCGCTCGGCGAGGGGCGCGGCGCGCGGCCGGGCCGCGAGTCGCGGACGCAGCGGCTGCTCGTCGGCGTCCCGCTGCTGGCGCTTCTCGTCGCGGGACTGTGGCTGCCGCCGCCACTCGCCGAGGCGATCGAGCGGGCCGTGCGCGCCTCCGGGCTGCCGCTGTGATCGAGACGATCGTCGCGCCGGAGGATCTGCGGGACCGCGTCGCGTCCCGGCTCGGTTCGGGCTTTCGGCCGCTCACGCTGGTCGGGACCGATGACCGGGCCGCTGGCGAGGGTTTCGCCGTCCACGCCGTGCTGCTGGGGCCAGGCGGCGCGACGGTGGCGATGCGCGCGCCCCTCGATCGAAATGCTCCGCGATACCCCTCGCTCGTACCGATCGCGCCGGGCTTCCACTGGGACGAACGGGAGGCACAGGACCTCCTGGGCATCGTCCCGGAGGGTCACCCCGACCCGCGCCGGCTGGTCCTTCGCGCGGAGTGGCCGGCCGGGCTCTATCCGCTGCGCAAGGACTTCCGACCCGAACTGGTCCCGCCGCTACCGAGAGACGACAGCTTCGACGGGCACGTGGTTGGTGGCCACGAGGTCACCGAGGTACCCGTCGGTCCCATTCACGCCGGGATCATCGAGCCGGGACACTTCCGATTCTCGACCGTCGGGGAGTCGATCCTCTATCTCGACGCGCAACTCTTCTACACCCATCGCGGCCTGGAGAAGGTCGCCGAGGGGCGCGACCCCCTCAGGGCGCTGGCAGTGGCGGAGCGTTGCTGCGCCGCGTGCACGGTCTCCCACGGGGCGGCGTTCGCGCTCGCCTGTGAGGACGCCGCGGGGGTGGCGGCATCGCCTCGCGGAGCGTGGGGACGCGCGATTCTCCTGGAGATGGAACGGCTCTACAACCATGTCGGCGACGCCGGCAACATGTGCTCCGGCGGCGCTTTCGCGGTCGGGACGATGACAGGCGCGCGCCTCAAGGAGACGGTCCAGCGGGCGCTCGATGCGCTCACCGGTCACCGGTTCGGGCGCGGCGCGCTCGTGCCCGGCGGACTGCGCCGCGACCTGCCCGCCGACGTGTGCGGCGAGATCCGGCGTTCGCTGGGACCGTGGCGCGCGAGGATCGGCGAGTTCCGCGACCTGGTCCTGGGGAGCGACGGATTCGTCGATCGCATGCGGCGGACCGGTGTCCTTGGCGCCCAGGCGGTACGCGATCTCGGCGGAGTCGGCGTGCTGGCGCGCGCCGCGGGAGTCGACACGGATCTGCGGCGGGACCGGCCGTACGCGCCGTACGACCGCCTCTCCCTCCACGTCCCCACGCAGGGCGCCGGAGACGCCGAAGCGCGGTTCCTGCAGCGCATCTCCGAGGCGCTCGAATCGCTGGAGATCCTGCGCCAGTTGCTCGATGCACCTGTAGAGGGTCCCATCGCCGCGACCGTGCCGACGGAGGAGCATGGCGGCGCGATCGGACTCGGCGCGGTCGAGTCGCCGCGCGGCGCGTGCGTGCACTGGCTCCGACTCGACGAGGGCGGCGCGATCGACCGACTGCGGATCCGCTCGGCGTCGTTCGCCAACTGGCCTATCGTCCCGCTCGCCGCACCGGGCAACCTCGTGCCGGACTTCCCGATGATCAACAAGAGCTTCGAACTCTGCTACGCGTGCTGCGACCGGTGAGACGCACACCATGAGGCCTCTCCGCGAGCGCTTCCGGCAGCGGGGTGCGACCACCGGGTATCCCGCGGTCGCCGAGCCCGCGCCGTCCATCGCGCGAGGCTTCCCCGCGCTCGATCCATCGCTCTGCCGCGGGCACGCCGCCTGCGCCGCGGCATGCCCCACCGAGGCGATCCGGGTGGAGGACGGGGCCAGTGGAGGATGGAGATGGTCGCTCGATCTCGGGCGCTGCGTCGCGTGTGGCCGTTGCGCCGAGGTGTGTCCCACCGGAGCGCTGAGGATCGATCCCGCGTACGAAGTCGTGTACGCGCGCCGCGAGGATCTCGTGCGCTCGGTCGCTTTCCAGGCCCCGTCGGCGGACGCGATCGCCCCGCGGGCCGAGGCGCTGCGAGAGCGGATCCACACCATCTTCGGTCGGTCGCTCCATATCCGCCACCTCGACGTCGGCTCGGACAACGGCGCCGATTGGGAGATGGCGACGCTGCTCGGGCCGGTCTACGACGTGCAGCGCCTGGGGATCGACTTCGTCGCCTCGCCGCGCCACGCCGACATGCTGCTGGTCACCGGAGCGGTCACCCGCAACCTCGCACCCGCGCTGATCCACACCTACGAGGCGATGCCCGAGCCCCGCCTCGTCGTCGCGCTGGGGACGGATGCCTGCGGCGGTGGGATCACCCAGGGGTCGTACGCCACGGCCGGGGGTGTCGACCGGGTGATCCCGGTGGACCACTACATCCCCGGCGACCCACCGCGGCCCCAGGCGATCATCCACGGACTGCTCGTCGCGCTCGGGCGACGTGCTGCCGTTGTCGAGACGCGCGATCGTGTCGTGGCGATGCCCGGTCCACGGGGGAGCGGGCAAACGAGGAGTGCCAGCCCGAGCGGATAGAATCCGCCCGTGGCCGAGCCAACACCGCTCGTGGCGCACCGGTGCCTGGTCTGGGCAGGGCGGGCCGACGGCAATACGTACGAGATCTCCCGTTACGTGAACCGGGAGGGCCTGGGCGAGATCGAGCGCGCGATGCAGATGACCTGGACCCCCGTGGAGGCGCGGCGGCTGGCGACCTACCTCACGGGCATGGGCTGGCACGATGTGGGTATCGAACGCATCGCGCTGGCCGACATCTCCGATGGATCGCGCCAGCTCGCCGCGATGCACGATGAGGAGGGGCGGCCGCAGATGCGCTTCGCGGCCGCGGGGGATCTGACCTGCCGCGCGGTGGCCACGGCGCGCCCGCCCACGGTGGCACGATGAGCGAAGAGAGCTCCCCCGCGCCGGTCTCGGGCGGCGATACCGCCACGCCCGCGGCGTCGCCGACGGAGGCGCCCGCGGTCGCGCCCCGCCCCCGCCCGAGCAGCGACCCGGCGCTGAACGCGGTCCGTCTGCGCGCGGCCTACCTCACCAGCCTGCGCAACGTGGTCAACGCGGGCACCGACTCGCGGCGTGCCTGGGTGCGGCAGGTGGGAATCCTCATGCAGGACGCTCAGAACCGGCCGATGGCGATGGTGACCCCGCAGGCCGCCAAGATCGGTGCCGATCAGATCAAGGATTTCCAGGCGATTCGGGAGAAGCTGGACGAGCTCAAGCCGCCCGATGGCCTGACCGACTGCCACATGCTCCTGCACACCTGGATCGACCGGCATGTCTCCATCTGCCAGGTACTCGTGGACTTCGGCACCACCGGTGAGATCGCACGACTCAAGTCGGTGCAGCGCCTGCTCGCCGAGGGCCGCACCGACCTCCAGCGGTTCCAGGAGGAGTACGGCCGCCACGTCGCGAGCCTGCGCAAGCAGATCGAGCTGGCCAGAAAGCGGCGCAAGGCGAAGTGGCCATTCAGCGCGCGTTAGAAGGTGCCGCTGTTACAGCGTCGAAATGTCGCGCGCGGAAACTCAACGATAAAATGATCGACCATGCGCTTCACCTCAAACCGTACGGTCAACGTCATCATTCCGCGTCCCACCGCGGACTTGATCGTCGACCGGGCGCGCTCTCTGTGGGGATCGAACGCCTTGCTCGCGACCGGCGCGGTGACCACCGTCTACGTCCGGCCGACCCGCAACGGGCAGCGTTCGATCGCGGCGAATCCGATCGGGGCGTTCCACATCACCTTCGATAGCCCGACCTACGGTCAGGCGACGATCGTGCGTCTGGAGTGGGGCACGCCGACCGGCGGCACCGAGGACGATATCCGCCAGTTCCTCAACGGCCTCACCGGGTGGCCGGTCGTCGGGTACGGGCTGCCGCGCACCGCGTGAGCGAGGGCCGCGCCGCGACTCGTTTCGGCCTCGTCACGCATTACGCGCCGGGCGGGGGCAAGACCCACGCCTATCGCATACGCCTCGGGACGAACGATCCGCACAAGACGCTCTGCGGCCGCCAGCGGACCGCCGGCACCAGTCGCGGCCACGCGTGGCACGACGATGGCGAGATCGTCGGACGGGTCCGCGCCGATGACATCGCCTGCGAGGAGTGCCGGCGGATCTTCCTCACGGAGACTTAGCGACCGACGAAAGCCCGAACCCGCTCCACGATGAGGTCGGCATCCCGCTCGTCGATCGGTCGTGGGTCGATCGCAACGAACCCCTCGTCCACACGGTGGCCGCGCGGGTAGATCGCGACCGGTCCCTCGGTGAGGAAACGTGCCAGTCCCGCGGCGTCCCTCCCCGTCGCCGGATCGACCGCGATCGCGGCCCGCACGATCGCGCGCCCGGCTTCGTCGGGGCGAGAAGTCACCGAAATGCCCGGCAGCCCGCGCAGACCGCTGGCGATGCGATTGACCAGTTGTTGCTGCCGCGCGATCTCGGCGGCGACGGTCGTGGCATCCCGCGCCAGGTACCGCTCGAGCGCGACGAGCAGGCCGACGATCGTCTCCTTCCCCACCTTCATCGGCCGCGCGATTCCCCGCTCCTGGGCGCGGCATCCGCGGATCAGGGTGGCGCTCCCGAGAATGAAGCCGGAGGTTGGCCCACCGAAGGCCTTGCCACCGCTGTAGGTCACCGCGTCCACACCCATGCCCACGTACAGCGAGGCGTCCTCCTCCGCGGCTGCGTCGACGATGACGGGGATGTTCCGTTCGTGGCAGATCCTCAAGCACGCATCGAGCGAGAGCATCCCGTGATGCACGGTGTGGTGCGACTGGACGTACAGGTACCCGGCGGTCTTCGGTGTGATTGCGAGCGCGAGTTGCTCCGGACGCACGCTGTTCGCCAGTCCCACGGGAATCGGCCGTCCGCCGCCCATCCGCACCATCTGCGCCACCGGCGCACCGAATCCCACCCAGTGCCCGAGCTGGATAAGGATCTCCCGACGCTCGTGCGCGACGTCCGGAAGCTGTTCGACGCCGAGCGGATCGTCGCCGACGACGCACGCCGCGACCATCTGGACGATGCCCGCGGCCGCGCCGGTGGTCAGGCAGGCCGCCTCGGCCCCGGTGAGGCGGGCGATGATCTCTCCGGCACGGTTCTTGAGGTCGTCGAGGCGCACGTAGGCCCGGCCGGCCTCGGCCATCGCCGCGGCCACCTCCTCGGTCAGGGCGACGCCGCCGAGCATCGTCATCCGCCCGGCCGCGTTGATGACGCGCTGAACCCCGAAACGCTCGTAGACGTCCGCGCTCGTGACCGTCATCCTCTCCGCTCCTCCTCGTACACCGCGTCGGCCAGGCGCACGTAACGCTCGTAGTGCGGTAGATAGCGAGCCAGCAGATCCCGGTCCGGCGAGACCACCCGCAGCGTGCGGATCCAGTCCGCGCCGCAACTCTCGATGTCGGGGTACCAGCCCAGGCCGACCGCGGCGCACATCGCCGCGCCGCGGCTGCCCTCATCCGATTCGCCGATATGGAAGGGACGTTCCACGAGCGCCGCCATGATCTCCATCCACAGCGGGTTCTGCGCCCCGCCGCCACTGACCCGCCACTCGCCCCAACCCAGCCCCAGTTCATCGAGCCTCTGCCGCACCGAGCGATAGAGGTAAGACACCCCCTCCAGGGTCGCCCGATACAGCGTCGCCCGGTCAGTGCCCGGATTGAGGCCCAGGTAGCCGCCCCGTGCCTCGAGCCGACGGTGCGGCGCGATCTGGCCGGTCAGGAACGGCAGGAACGTCACGCCGTTGCTGCCTGGCGGGATCGAACGGGCGGCCTCGGTCAAGGCCTCGTGGTCGCCACCGAGGAGGCCGAGCAGCCAGGTCGCGGTCGCCCCGGCATACCCGGCATCGCCGCCGCAGCACCAGCGCCCGGGCAGGAAGTGGTAGGCGGAGATCCCCATCCACGGGATCTGTTGGGCCGGGAAGTCGCTGATCGAGCGGGCGACGACGTTGGTACCCATCGTCACGCAGACGCTGCCGATCGCGTAGGCGCCCGCGCCGATGTTCGCGCACGCGCCGTCGTGCCCGCCGTTCGCGACCGGTATCCCGGCGGGCAGCCCGAGACGATGGGCGGTCTCGGGGAGGAGCGTGCCGACGATGTCAGTATGCGGCCGCATGGGTGGAGCGATGCCCGGCTTGCCGATGTATTCCCACACTCCTTCGGGCCAGGTCCGCTCCGGGCGTCGCGGGCCTGACGAAGGGTCGGTGGCGGCGACACCGCTGAGGCGGTAGACGAGGAAGTCGTGGATCATGAACGCGTGCGCGAGACGATCGAACCGGTCTGGGTACCGAGCCTTGAAGGCGAGGGTCGCCGAGGCGAGGCCGCGGTTGTCCGATTCCGGCCCGAACCTCTCCACGAGCGCGGCGTGGTGGGGCCGGGTATCGACCCGTGACTCGAGCGGGGCCAGGACGCGGCCGTCGTGGTCGACGAACACCCCGGCCGATCCGCGCGCGCACGGCGCGACGCCGTGTACATCCTGGGCACGAAAAGCCCCGGTCGCCAGCATCTCGCGGATAATCTCCCCGGCCGTATCGATCCAGTCCTCGGGGTCCTGGCCGCCGGCGCGCTGATTCGGATCGCCGCCGAACATCGATCCGGAGCCGACGCCGACGATCTCGCGGTACGGGCGTTGACCGCGCGCGATGGTCCGCCCGTGCCGATCGAGTGCCGCGACCTTCAGGTTGCTGGAGCCGACATCGATGCCAATGAGCACGTCCATGGAGGGGGCGCCATTGTAGGGCCGGTCGGCCGGCCTCAGAGACCGACGATGATCGTCCCCAGATCGACCGTGTCTCCCGAGGGACCGCGCATCCGCTCCCCGGTCTCGGGCCGATAGAGACCGACGAGAACGCGGCGGACCCCGGCGTCTCCCGTCGGGACGGTCACCGGGAACGTATCGGCGAGTCGCTCGCCGGGCTCCCACAGGGAGGTCGGGTAATCGCCGCGCATGGGCAGGGCATCGCCCTGGGCCACCGGTCGCCCGTCGCTATCCGCTAGATGGACGAACGCCCGGTATTCGTAGGGCACACGGGCGACGACCTGCCACACAGGTTGCACGAAGACCACCGCTCCAGGACGGACCCGTTCCGGCAGCGCCTCGGTCAGACCGATGACCCGAATCTGGCCAAGATCGCCCGAGGCTGGCGCGCCGATGGATGGGGAGGATGGTGGGCGTATCTTCACCCGCCCCACCGCCCACCACTCGGCGCCACGCTCCGGTGCAGTCCAGTGCACGCGCTGACGATCGTGGCTGCGGTAGGCGCCGAGCATCAGGGGGTAGATCCCGGGACCGGCATCCTGTGGGATCGTCAGCGTGAGCCGAAACGCGACGGCATCACCGCGACGCCACCGCTCGCTTGGCTCCGCGGGGCGAGCGTCGGCCTGAGCGATGGCACGGGAGCGCGCGTCCAGGATCTGGGCTGAGAAGGTGTGGTCCTCCCGCACTTCGGTGAGCGCGACCCATCGCTGCGTCAAGGCGATCGTGGCTCCTCGATCCACGACAAGGGGGGCGGCCTCCGCGGTTCGCCCGGCCATCAGGCGATCGAGCCACCCCCACACCAGGTGGCCCGTACGCTCCCATGCACTCGCGGATCCGTAGAGCGGACCGGGCGCGCCTTCCACGCGCAGGAGTGCGCGAGAGAGGCGGAGTTCGCCTCCGAGGCGAGGATGCGCGTCGGTTTCGGTCACGTCGACCTGGCCGATCAGGATCCCGCGACCATTGGGGCCCGGCGTGCCACAGGCGCAGTCATCCTGCCACTGAACCAGGTTCGCTCCCGTGGGCGTGGCGTAGCCGGTTCGCCCGAAGACCCCGACGACGAGGTTGTAGCGGCCCGGTGCGGCCCCGGGAGCGGGGATCAGGTCGTGGCGATCGCGCACAACCAGTCCGGGTGCCCACGCGACGACCGGTTTCATCCCCAGACTAGGGACACCATCGCTCCGGGCGACGACCGCGCCCGATGAATCGATGGCCCGCACGGCGATCCTCAACTCATCGCGTATCGGCCGACGCGTGGTCCAGCGCAGCGTCACCGCCCCTCTCTCGACGCTCCCGCCCAGGAGGGCCGCGCCGATATCGAACGCGCCCCTCGCTCCGGGCAGATCGGTCCCGTCGGTCTGAGGGCGGACGAGGGCCAGTCCCAGGCCGACGAACACGACGGCAACGGATGCGCCGAGGCGAGTCCAGCGCGAGGCGACGAGGACGAACGCGCCCCCGGCACCGGCGAGGAGCGAGATGAGCAGTCCGAGTCGCACCGCGGCCGTCGATTCGCGGGCGATCGTGACCCGTTCCGCATCGGCGGGGACCTCGACCGCCAGCAGGCCCCGCGCTGCCTCGGCGCGTGTCGGCAGGACCCGGCTCCCGGCGCGCGCGACCCAGAACGGGAACGCGTGGGTATCGAGAAGCAGGCGGGTCGGTTCGGGCGAAGGCTCGACCTCGACGACGAGATCGTCCTCGGTGCTCGTGCGCGCCGCAATCGGGCGGGCGGCGGGGATCTCTCCCTCATCCGGTGGGAGGTGGAGGAGGTCGAATGGATTCACCGGCGAGGTCCGCGGGAAGAACTCGCGATTCATCGCGTAACGCGCCGCGGCATAGGGCCCGAAGTTCTCACCCGTGACATCGGCGACCTCCGGCCGCAGTTCCCACGACACCGCACCGACCCATAGCACCACCGCGATCGCGCAGACGACGACCCTCAGGGTGGATCGCCCCAGCGCCGTCACCGCCCCCGCGGCGAGGATGGCCTGCGCGAGCGACGTGAGCGCGAGGTAGCGGAAGGGGAACTGGACGAACGCGAGCCCGGGCACCATCGCGGTGAGCGGGGCGACGAGCGTCGTCTGAAGGAGGAGCGAGATCAGGAGTGCTCCCGCCCAGAACCCGCTCGTGATACGCCCACCGGTCCCGCGTGTGAGGAGCAGCAACGCTCCCGCCGCGGCGAGACAGATCGGGATCAGTGCGGCCTGGAAACCGGGTCGATCCGGACTCAGCGGATGGGTCGCACGCCACTCCACGGCGTCGGAGAGCGGGAGGAGATTCGCGGTCAGGTCGTAGCCCTGGCCCGTCAACTCCCCCGCGCGCACCAGACCGAGGTCGAGGATGGCGGGGAGCCAGGAGAAGGCCCCCAGGCCAAGTCCGATCAGGCCGCAGGCCGCGAGTCGGAGGAGCACCGCGCGATCCCGCGCCGCACCGTCGAGCAGCAGGCGCGCGCCGAGGACCGGAGCGGCGAGGAGCAGGATCACCAGATGGGTGAGCGTGAGGGCGGCGATTCCGATGATGAGCGATGCCCGCCGGACGGGCGTATCGCGCGCCAGCGCGGCCTCACCCGCAAGAAAGATCCATGGCAAGAGGGCGAGTGACAGCGATTCGGCGATCGCGCCGCGGGCGTAGATGTCCGCCAGGATGTAGGGCCCGGTTCCATAGAACAGGGCGCCGCACCAGCCGGCAAGAGCACCGTACGTGCGCCGGATCAGGAAGAACGCTCCGGCCGCGCTCACTGTCAGGGAGACCAGGTACACCGCGCGGACCGCCTCGACGGCGTCCAACCCCCCGAGCATGCCGAGCGCGGTGAGGATGCTTGCGGCGGGCGGGTAGTAATGGAACACCGGGTAGCCGAGGCCGGCGGGCATGTCGGCCACCCAGCGCGCGGCGAGGTCTCCGTTGCGCAGCGCCTCGAACCGCTGCACGGCCCGGAACGTCTGGTCGAGCGTGTCGTGACCGCGCGGGAGGCCGGACTGAAGCAGCGGGGCCCACGCGAATGCCGTGGCCGCTGCGAGAAGGAGCAGCGCACCCGATCCGACGAAGAGGCGCCTGGTTCGCTCTGGCATCGGGTTCGGGCGCACTCTAGTCGGCGTCCCGCGCATCCCGGTCGATTGACCCCGGCCGGCCGCCTCCCTAGACTGCCGAAGTGCGCCGCCCGCCCTGGCTGAGCCGGCGAGTGCTGGGCTGGACCGCGCTGGGCGTGGCGGCACTCTTGCTCCTCACCAGTCTGATGCCCGGTCGAGCCGGCGTGCCTCTCTTCACGGATCGGGCTCCGCGACCCCTCCGTACCGTCCCCTACACCGACGTGAATCCGTACGGCGCGAACTTCTTCCTTCAGCTCGAGGCCGAGCCCTGGAAAATCGACAAGTCGCTCGAACTCGCGCGCGAGGCCGGACTCGGCTGGGTGAAGCAGCATTTCCCCTGGGAAGACATCGAACTCCGCAAGGGGAAGTTCTTCGACGATCGCCTGAACAAGTCGACCTGGGAGAAGTACGACCGCATCGTCGAGACTGCGCGGAGATACAACCTGCAGATCATTGCCCGCCTGGACCGGCCCCCGCCGTGGACACGGCAGGACAATCGCGTCGCCGAGGCGCCGCCGGACAACTTCGACGACTATGGCGACTTCGTCGCCGCGTTCGTCGCGCGGTACCGCGCGGATATCCGCTACTACCAGATCTGGAACGAACCGAACATCTATCCGGAGTGGGGCGATCGCCCGGTCGATCCGGTCGAATACACCCGACTCCTGCGCATCGCCGCGACACGCGCACGGGCGGTCGACCCCAATGTGCGAATCCTCGCCGCACCCCTGGCGCAGACTCTCGAGCGCTCCCCTCGGAACATGACCGAACTGGAGTACCTCGACGCGATGTACCGCGCCGGTGCCCGCGATTGGTTCGACATCGCCCTGGCGAACGGCTACGGCTTCGAGCGTCCGCCGGAGGACCCGCCCGATCCGGCGGTGCTCAACTTCCAGCGGATCCTCCTTCTTCGCGAGGTGATGGAGCGGCATGGCGACACCCAGAAGCCGGTCTGGTTCAACGAGTTCGGCTGGAATGCGGCGCCGGAGGACTTCGGCCCGGAGCGGCTCCCCTGGCGCCGGGTTCCCGAGGCGCTGCAGGCGGAATGGTCGGTTCGCGCGATCCAGCTCGCCCGGGCCCAATGGCCCTGGGTCGGCGTCGTCAACATCTGGTACTTCCGGCAGCCGGGAAACATCCCGCCGGATCGGGCCGACTACTACTTCCGCATGGTCGACATCGGCTTCACCCCGCGCCCCCTCTTCGCGGCGGTGAAGCGCGCGACCGCGGGGATGACGATCGCCCAGCCCGGGAGCTACCAGGAGTCACACCCTGCCGCGACCTACCAGGGCGCCTGGCTCACCAGTGCGAGCGACCTCTACAGCGGCCATCAGGCCATCGCCAGCAACGTCGAGGGAGATAACGCCACGATCACCTTTCGCGGAACCGGGATCCACATCATCATCCGGCGCGACCCCGAGGCGCCGTTGATGTATGTCACCCTGGATGGTCGGGAGGCCAATCGGCTCCCTCGCGACCGCGAGGGACGTTCCTACGCCGACCTCTTCAGCGCCTCCACGAGGCCTCGGGACCTGCTCACCATCGCGCAGGGTCTCGCGGACGCCGAACACGTCGTGCGTCTGACCGTCGGACGAGGGAATGCTCCGCCCGGTCGCGCGCCGCATCTGGTCCTCGATGGTTTCATCGTCGAGGGCGGCACCGGCAACGATCTGCTGGACCTGCTGACCCTTTACGGTCCTGCCGCGGTGGCGGTGCTCCTGGCCTCGCTGGGGCTGCGACTCCTCGTGCGGCGCCCGGCCCGCGCCTGATCGTGTCCGCGATCGCGCGGTGGCTCCTGCTCGGCGCGATCGCGGCCGCGCCGTTCCACCTCGTCACACTGGGAGTTGCCGGGAGGGCTCTGCCGGTCAGCGAGATTCTCCTGATCGCGGCGATCGTCGCGGCGATCCCACTCGCGCGCGGGAACCTGATCGACTGGCTCCGGCCGCGCGCCCTCGACGGTGAGGTGCTGGCGCTTCTCCTGCTCGGCGCGCTGGCGCTGGCCGTTCACCCGTGGCTGGGCGACAGCGGACGGGTGTTCCGCCGCGTAATCCTGGAACCGGCGCTCCTCTATCTCGTCGTGACGCGGACCATCCGCGATGATGCCGGGAGGCGCCTGGTCATCGGCGCGCTGCTCGTCGGCGCGACCGCGGCCGCCCTCTATGGCATCGCCCAGATCGTCTTCCATTTCGAGCTCATCACCGCCGAGGGGTACTGGCGGGTGCGGGGACCGTATCTCTCGCCGAACAACCTGGCGCTGTACCTGGACCGGGCGATCCCGCTCGCGGTGGGAACGGCCGCGGGACCGCTCGCGTGGTTCGGCGTGGCCGTCCTCCTCGCGGCTCAGGAACTGACCCTCTCCCTCGGCGGGTGGCTGGGAACGGGCTTCGGGGTCGCGGTCGTCGCTCTCGGGGTCCTGCGCCGGCGGTACGCGGTCGCGCTGGGACTCGTCGGTGTCGTCGCGCTCGTCGGCGTGGCACTCGCCTCTCCGGAGCGGGTGCTCGATCAGTTCGCGGTGCGGGGCGATACCACCACCGGGATCCGCGCGCTCCTGTGGCAGTCCTCATGGCAAATGGCGCTCGATCATCCGCTCCTCGGCGTCGGGTTGGACAACTTCCTCGGGCTCTACAGCCCGGAGCGTGCGGAGCGTCCCTACATGCACCCCGAGGCATGGCGGGAACCGAACCTCTCCCACCCCCACAACCTCTACCTGGACGCCTGGCTGTCGCTCGGCATCGGCGGGCTCGCGCTCGCGATCTGGCTCACCGCCAGATGCGCCGCTCTCGCACGCCTGGCGATCCAGCGCGCGCCGGATCGACGGAGGCGGGTCTTCGCACTCGGCGTGGCGGGGGCACTCGCCGCCGGCCTGACGCACGGCCTGCTCGACAACAGCTACTTCCTGCCGGACCTCGCCCTGCTCTGGATGGTCCTGTTCGCCCTCCTAGCCGGACTCGTCGATCGGTCCCCGGCTGGCACGGCGGCGGAGGAAACGCCGCGCGGCTGAGTCAGCGCGCCCGCGGCGTGGGGGTGTCGGAGTCCGGATTGTGTCCTGGTCGCCGTGGCGGGGCGAGGCCGGGTGTATCCTCCGCCGGATCAGAAAAAGCGCGGGAGGCACTCCGAAGATGACCGATGCCCTGTACGACGTCGTCCTGGCCGGCGGGACGATCGTCGATCCGGATCGCGATGAGACCTACCGGGCCGACATCGGGATCGACGGCGGGACGATCCGCGCGATCTCTCGCGCCGGGGCGCTGCGCGGTCGCGAATCGGTCGATTGCACGGGCATGCTCGTCACGCCCGGCATCGTCGATAGCCACGTCCACGTCTATCAGCACGTCTCGCCCGGCTCACTCGATCCAGACGATATCGGCGTCCGCCAGGCGGTCTGCGCGGTCGTCGATGCCGGCTCATTCGGTCCTCACAATGCGGGCGGGTTTGGCGAGTTCATCGTGAAGCGGGCGCAGACGAAGGTCTTCGGGCTCGTCAACATCTCGCGGAACGGGAACTCGACGAATCCCGGCGAGGGCGAGGTTCTCGGATTCCTCAGTCCGTCGAGCACCGCCCGGGCAGTCGCCGACCATCGAGCCTGGGTCGTCGGCGTCAAGGCGCGGGCGTCCAACACGGCCTCCGGACTGCTCGGCGCGATGTCGACCCGGCTGGCCAAGGTCGCGGCGCGCGAGGCGGGCGTGCCGCTCATGGTCCACGTGGGACACGGCCCGCCGACGCTCGAGGAGGTCTGCGAGATCCTCACCGCGGGGGACCTCATCACCCACTGCTACCACGGGAAGATCGGTGGCTCGGTGACCCGTCAGGGCGAGATGCTCCCCGCAATCGTCGACGCGGTGAAGCGCGGCGTTCTGCTGGACATCGGCCACGGCTCGGCCTCCTTCGCCTGGAAGACCGGCGAGATCGCGATCCAGAAGCACGGATATAAACCGCACGTCATCTCGACCGATCTGCACCGGGGCTGCATCAACGGCCCGACCTATTCGATGGTCAAGACGATGTCGAAGTTCCTCCACCTCGGCATGTCGATGCTCGAAGTCGTGCGGGCGTCGTCGCCGGCGCCGGCGCGGGCGCTCGGGTTGGGCGATCGGTTCGGCAAGGTCGAGGTCGGCTTCCCGGCGAACCTCTCCGTGATCGAACTGGTCGACCGCCGGGAGACGATGTTCGATGTCGAGAAGCAGAGCCGCGAGGTCACGGGAGTGATCGAGGGCCGGTTCGCGGTTGTCGAAGGCAGGGTCCATCGTGCGCTGCCGGATGCGACCGCCCCGAAGGCGAAAGCCGCCGTCTGAGCCGACCGCGCCGTGACCGGCCCGGCGGCGACGTCTCCGTCCGGCGGGCGGTTCGCGGCGCTGCGTTCGCGGAACTTCCGCATCCTCTGGCTCGGCCTCTTCTCGAGCAACGCGGGGGCACAGGTGCAACTCGTCGCCCAGGCGTGGCTCGTGCTGCAGATGACCGATTCGGCGCTCTCGCTGGGGATCCTCGCGGCGAGTTTCGCCGTTCCGATGATCGCGCTGCCCATGTTCGGCGGCGCGCTGGCCGACCATTTCGATCGGATCACCATCCTCAAGGTCACCCAGACCGCCCAGGTTGTTCTGCGCGGATCTCTCGCCGCGCTCGTTGCCCTCGATCGCGCCGATGTGACGACGATGTATCTCTTTCAGTTCGCCAGCGCGGTGATCCTCGCATTCGATAACCCACCGCGGCAGGCGATCCTGCCCGGGCTCGTTCCGCGGGCGGATCTCCTGAGCGCCACGTCGCTCATGTCGGTGATCTGGACCGGCGCGCAGTTGATCGGTCCAGCGCTGGGAGGGTGGCTTCTGCCGATCGTGGGGCCCGCCTGGCTCTTCGCGATCGGCGGCGCGACCGCCTTCGCCTCACTGGCCGCGACGTTCGCCCTGCGCGATGTGCCCAATCGCCTCGAAAGGCGCGTCGAGCCACTCGCGGAGCGCCTCTTTGGTGGGGTGCGCTTCGCGTGGACCGACCGCGCGTCGCTGGCGCTACTCGTGCAGTCGGCGGCCGTCAGCGGCGTGATCGGCTGCTACTACACGCTTCTCCCGATCTTTGCGCGCGACCTCTGGCGTGCCGGACCCGAGGTATTCGGCCTGTTCGCGGCTATGCCAGGGCTCGGGTCGCTCGCCGGGGGAATCGCGGTGGCGATGCTCGGAGACTTCCGGCGGAAGGATCTCCTCGCGCTTGGCGCCTGTGTGGCGTTCGGTGTTGCGCTGGCGCTGTACGCGGCCATCCCGCCACTCGCCATCGGCGCCGCCCTCCTCGCCACGGCGGGGATCGCCAGCGCCACCTTCGCGGCCTGTGTGGGTACGATGCTGCAACTGCGGGCTCCGGGTCCCATGCGGGGCCGGATCATGAGCCTCTACGCCATCACCCTGATCGGTCTCTCCTCGCTGGGCGGACTCGGCGGCGGGGCGCTTGCCGAACGCATCGGTCCGTCGGACGCGGTGCGTCTAGCGGCGCTACTGGCCGTGCTCGTCGTCGCGGCACTCTCGGTCGTAGTCGCCCGCCGTCTATCCACGTCGGTCAGGCACACATGACACGCCGTTCCGCGATGTCCCGGCGATACTGCGACAGCAGTTGATCGCTGGCTCCCCGTCTCGGTCAGTGCGACCGCGATCTTCAGACCGAGGAACGCCCCTGTGGAGCGCCGAACCAGAACGTCAGAGCATCGATGAGCGTCCCCTCGGTGATCTCGCCAACCCAGGCGATGTAGCCGTCAGGCCGGATCAGCACCGCGGAAGGCGCGGGGACTTCACCGAGAAGAGGGATCTCCCACGATCTCACCGGCTCGGCCTGGACGTAGCGGACCCGGTGCTCCCACCCGGCAATGGCGCCGCGCGCCGTGGCGCCGAAATTCAGGAGAACCGGGCGTGCCGCGTGGAGTAGGGAGAAGACGCGCACAGGGCCTTCCGTGGTGAGCAGGTCCAGATCGGGCATACGCCGGCCGACCAACGGATGTCCCGCGCCAGGGTCGTAGTGGATGTCCAGCCCCGTGAGCATCGCCGCGATCCGCCGGCGTGGTTCGTCCATCGCCAGGAGTTCCGCAAACTGCGCGCGCAGAGCGTCGTGGCGGTCGTCCGGGGTGGTCAGCGCCACCTGCGCCATCGTGTTTCGCAGCACTCTCGCCGCGACGGGATGTCGTTCGGAGTGATACGTGTCCAGAACCCCCTCCGGTGATACCCCCTGAATGACTCCGGCGAGCTTCCAACCCAGGTTGACGGCGTCCTGGACGCCGGTGTTGAGACCCTGGCCGCCGTGCGGAGAATGGATGTGGGCGGCATCGCCGGCCAGCAGCACGCGTCCGACACGGTACGACGTTGCCTGACGGGTGGCATCGGTGAACCGCGAGATCCAGCTGGGGTCGTGAGCCCCAAAGTGGGAGCCGTACGCCGAGACCAGCGCCGTACGCAACCCCTCCAGGGTCAGTGCGGCACCGCCATCCACTCCTTGCTCCTTGAGAACGACCCGATATCGGCTGCCACCCTGCACGCCCGAGACAGGTCCGATCCCCCCGCCTTCGCGGCGCACGCCGAC
>CAZHZF010000024.1:0-4724 GCA_964536925.1 uncultured Dehalococcoidales bacterium
CGGTGCCGGGCCCTTCCGGGTCTCATCGGCGGATCGATCGCACATCATCCTGGAGCGCGCAACAGCGATCGCGGGCGATCGGCCGCTGCTCTCGCGCCTGGAGTTCCGCGTCTTCGGCTCCTCCACTGATGTCCTGGATGCCCTGCGCTCCGGCGATTTGACCGGCGTGCGCCCCGTCTGGGGTCCGATCGGAACGATGCCCACGGCGACGCGCACGCGGTCGCTCGTCGTCACGGGGACGAGCGCGAACGTGCTGTTCCGCACCGGTGGGTCCCCTTCCCTGGATCGCGAGACACGGCGCGCGCTGATCGTCGCCCTCGACGGTCTGACTCTGGTGCCGGTCGAGGCAGCGATGTCGGCGGGTGGATCGACCGCGACCGCCGGCGATGCCGCGATCGCGCGCGCGTCGACTGCGCTGGCCGCGCTGGGGTGGGAGCGCACGAGCGGAACGCTGGCGCGCGCCGGTGCGCCTCTGCGGGTGCGCCTCGTCGTCCATCGCGGCGGCACGGTGGCAGTTCTGGCGCGTCGCATCGCCGATCGGTGGCGGCGCCTCGGCGCGAACGTCGACTTTGCTGAGACCTCGTGGGCCGAACTGCTCTCCGATCGCCTGCGACCCGGTGCCTTCGAGGCCGCGATTCTCCTCGCGCGCGATCCATCGGCGGGACGGGATCCGCGCTCCTTCTGGGGCGAACACGGTCTCTTCGCGTTCAGTGGCTATCGACCCCCGGATCTCGCTCGCCTTCCGTCGGCGGTCGATCGCACCGAGCGCGACCGCCTGGTGGCCTCGGTCGCCGCGAGTGCCGCCGACGAGGCGGTCATCCATCGGCTCGGCCCGCTGACGGTGGAGACTGCGACCGACCGGAAGGTGCGGTCCACTCTGCCGCCTGCCCTCGCCACACTGGAGGATCGACTCGCGACCGCCGGTACCTGGCACGTCTTCACCCGGCGGGTACCGCCGCGTTTCTGAATCGCCCGGGGTGTTTCGTTCGCCGTTGCTGTCATTTAGATAGTTGGCACGAATAATGTAAGACTTGCTACGATCCGGATCGCAGGAGGTCTGCCGTGACCGACGAACGACTCGTCCTCCCCGTGATCGCCCTCCACGATACGTCGATCCTCCCGGGGATGGTCGTACCGCTGCGGATCGGCCGTCCGCCGACCATCGCCGCGCTCGAACGCGCCAAGGCGCACGGAAACCGCGTCTTTCTCATCGCGCAGAAGGTGTCCTCGGAGGAGGTCACGACCGAGAACCTCCATCGCGTGGGGACACTCGGTCAGGTCGTCCAGGCCATGCGTCTCCCCGATGGGACCGTCCACGCGGTCGTGCAGGGACAGCGGCGTGCGTTCATCGAGGATGTCCAGATCGAAAGCGGCGCACTCGTCGCGACCGGTCGCGCATTCGCGACATCGGTCGAGCGATCGATCGAAGTCGAGGGATTGGTCCGGGGAATCCTCGATGGCCTGGGCCGCTACGCCGAACTCTCGCGCGACGTTCCCCAGGGAGCGGTCGAGGCCGCGCGCGCGATCGTCGACCCGTCCGACCTTGCCGACGCGGTGGCGTATGCGCCGGACATGACCGCGGCCCAGCGCCAGGAACTGCTCGAACTCTTCGATCCGATCGAACGGTTGCGCTGGGTGACGAGATTCCTCGCCACGCAGGTCGAGATTCTCGAGGTTCGCGACCGGATTCAGAGCGAGGTGCGTCGATCGACCGAGGGGAATCAGCGGGAGTTTCTGCTCCGGGAGCAGTTGAAGGCGATCCAGAAGGAACTCGGCGAGGCCAGCGGCGGCGCTGAGCCCGTGGACGCGCTGCGCACGCGCATCGAGTCGTCGCGCATGCCGGAGGAGATTCGGGCCAGGGCGCTCCGAGAACTGGGCAGGCTCGAGGCGCTGCCGGCCGCCTCGCCTGAAGTCGGCGTCATCCGCACCTATCTGGACTGGCTCACCGCGATCCCGTGGGGTGTCAAGGATGTGGAGAGCATCGACCTCGACGCCGCGGCGCGCATCCTCGACGAGGATCACTACGGCCTCACCAGGGTGAAGGAACGGGTCATCGAATTCATCGCGGTCCGAAAACTGGTCGCCGAGCAGCCGCGGGAGAATGTGCGGCCCCGCTCGCCGATTCTGCTGCTCGTCGGTCCCCCCGGCGTGGGCAAGACCTCTCTCGGGCGGTCTCTGGCCCGCGCGCTCGGTCGGAAGTACGCACGGATCGCGCTGGGTGGCGTCCACGACGAGGCGGAGATCCGCGGCCATCGGCGCACCTACGTCGGCGCCCTCCCGGGTCGGTTCGTCCAGGCATTGAAGACCGCCGCGACGATGAACCCCGTGATCGTGATCGACGAGATCGACAAGGTGGGACGCGATTTCCGCGGCGATCCGACGTCGGCTCTGCTCGAGGTTCTCGACCCGGAGCAGAACGGGACGTTCAGCGATCACTACCTGGAAGTGCCGATCGACTTGAGCGACGTGCTCTTCGTCGCCACCGCCAATCAGCTGGACACCATTCCCGCCGCGCTCCGTGACCGCATGGAAGTGATCGACATCGCCGGATACACCGAGGCGGAGAAACTCGAGATCGCGCGGCGGCATCTGCTGCCGAAGCAACTCGCCGCGCACGGCATCGGTGCCGAGCGCTTCGGCGTCTCGCGCAAGGCGCTCCAGAGCCTCATCCGCGACTACACACGCGAGGCGGGCGTCCGCTCCCTGGAGCGAGAGATCGCCGCGGTTGCCCGGAAGGCCGCGCGATCGCTGGCCGAGGGGCGAAAGCGGTTCACGGCCACGGAGCGAAACCTGGAGAGTCTGCTCGGTCCGAGCCGGTTTGAGTTCGGGCTGGCCGAGACCGCTGACGAGGTGGGCGTCGCGACGGGCGTCGCCTGGACGCCAGTCGGTGGCGACATCCTCACCGTTGAGGTCAACGTGATGCCCGGCAAGGGCGATCTCATCCTCACCGGGCACCTGGGCGATGTGATGCAGGAGTCGGCTCGGGCGGCACTGTCGTTCGCGCGCTCCCGGGCGGCGGATCTCGGCATCGATCCGGCTCGCTTCGAGAAGACGACGGTCCACATCCACGTTCCGGCCGGGGCGGTGCCGAAAGACGGCCCGTCGGCCGGGATCACGATGGCGACCGCGCTCATCTCGGCGCTGACCGGGAGGCCAACCGATCGCCACGTCGCGATGACCGGTGAGATCACGCTGCGCGGGCGGGTCCTGCCGATCGGCGGCCTGAAAGAGAAGATCCTCGCCGCGCAGCGTGCCGGGATCGGGACGTTCATCCTGCCCAAGCGGAACACCAAGGACCTGCGCGATGTACCCGCTTCGGTCCTGCGACGCCTGCGCCTGATCCCGGTCGAGAGGATCGACGAGGTCCTCGCGGTCGCGCTCCACGAGACCGTGGCGGCGAACCTGAGCGCCGTGGCCTGATCGGCCCGGGGCGCTCCCCGCGTCCATCGATAGGATTCGGCTCGATGGCACGACGGAGGGCGCCCCAGCAGGCCGAATTCGTCGACCTCGACCTCGGCGCACCCGCGCACCTCGGAGGGGTCGTCGGCCGAGCTGACGGGGTCGTCCACTTCACCGCCCACGGCCTG
Organism: uncultured Dehalococcoidales bacterium; assembly: GCA_964536925.1. Taxonomy (GTDB): domain Bacteria; phylum Chloroflexota; class UBA6077; order FW602-bin22; family FW602-bin22; genus VGOZ01. The sequence continues at coordinate 3,588 of CAZHZF010000024.1, forward strand.
CCGGGAGAGCGGGTCCGCGCACGCATCTTCTCGGCAAAGGGCGGGTACCGGCGCGCCGAGGTGGATGAGGTCCTCGATGCGCGGAGCCCCGATCGGGTGCCGGCGGTGTGTCCCTACTACGGGCGGTGCGGCGGCTGCGCCTGGATGCACGCCAGGTACCCGGCGCAGCTCGCGCTGAAGTCGGCGATCCTGCGGGACCAGCTCGCGCGGATCGGCGGCTTCGATGATTCACCGGTCCAGCCGATGATCGGCGCGGCGCGCGATCTGAGTTATCGCAATCAGGTACGCGTCTCGGTCCGCCGGGATCGCACGCTTGGCTTCGCGCGGGCCATGACCCACGCGGTGATGACGATCGAACGGTGCCATCTGGTCGTGCCCGCGATCCAGGAACGGCTCGCCGCCCTGCAGGGGCACGTCCACCAGGCAGCCCATCAGGTCGTCATACGGCACAGCGAGCGGACCGGGCAGACACTCGTTGGCCCGGACCTGCCCGAGGTCGGGGTCGAGACCGGCCAGTCGTGCCTGGAGGATGAGATCCTGGGCCGGAGGTTCCGGATCGGCCCCCATGCCTTCTTCCAGGTGCACACCGCGCCAGCCCCGCGTCCGCTGCCGGCGGGCATTCTCCCGTCGGGCCGTCCGGCCGTGGGCGACTGGAGTCAGGCGGATGTGCTGGCGATGCTGGTGCTCGATCGGCTCGAGGCCGGGTCTGGCGATGTGCTGCTCGACTGCTATTCCGGGGTGGGCGTCTTCGCCGCCCTGGCCGCGCCGCGCGTGGCCCGTGCGATCGGGATCGAGTACGCGGCGAGCGCGGTTGCCGATGCGCGCGCGAACTGTGCGGATCTGCCGAATGTGGAGTTCCTCCAGGGGAAGGCCGAGGAGGTCATCCGCGAGGTCGGCGGTGGGTTCGACGTCGCGATCGTCGATCCGGCGCGGGTCGGCTGCGCCCGTCCCGTCGTCGAGGCGCTGATCGACAGCCGCGCGTCACGGTTGATCTACGTCTCCTGCGATCCAGCGACTCTGGCGCGCGACCTGCGCCTGCTCGTCGATGGCGGGTTCGCGCTGCGCGACATCCAGCCGCTGGACATGTTCCCGCAGACCCACCACATCGAGACTGTGGCGACGCTGGATCGCCGCTGA
>CAZHZF010000024.1:4824-16657 GCA_964536925.1 uncultured Dehalococcoidales bacterium
CATGTTCCCGCAGACCCACCACATCGAGACTGTGGCGACGCTGGATCGCCGCTGACCGCCGGACGCCGATTCGGGTGAAGTCAGCCGCCGCGTTCCGGGAGGCTGCGTTGCGCGCGACCAGGTCGCGTTGCACCGTGAAGATATGGGAGCCACGAGCCGCGTCGTCCTGGGGCGACAGGGCCGCATCGTCATACCGGCCGAGATTCGCCGTCGGCTCGTGCGACGCAAGGGAGACGAGTTGGCCGCGCTCGTCGATGCCGGTGAACGACTGGTGCTGACCCGCGAGCAGGTCTGGGCGCGCCGTCGCGGCGCGTTCAAGAAGGTGCCGGCCGGTTGAGCCTTGCCGATGAACTGATCGCGGAGCGGCGCGAGGAAGCCCGGCGAGAAGATGCCGCTGGTTAGCCCGGTCACGCCGGCGCGGGCGGCTATCGTCGATTTCATCGGCGCTCCTGACGGCCGTTCTCGGCGCCGCTGAGGCTGGATCGCCGCGCATCGCCCGGTGTGATCCGGGGCGCGCTCAGGGCTTCGCGGCCGGGTACGGTCCGGTGGGCTTCGGCGTGACCGCAACCCTGGGGGGAGCCGGGTAGGCATCCACGGGGACGGCGGTCTGCACGGTCGTCGGGCCCCCTGGCGTCGGGACCGCCTGTTGCTCCGTCGGCAGGTTGGAAGGGCCGCCGAAGCGATCGCCGATCTGGATATCACGGGCCATCGGGCGAGCCTCGGTGGTGATCAGGGCAAAGCGATACGGTTGAAATGGCGTCGGAGGCGTGCTCCCGGAGGGCACCACGGCCGAGACCTTCCCTTCGGTGTCGATGTAGGTCGTCTGGTGAGCGACCGCGATGTCAGCCGTATCGAGCGGAACCGTGACCGGGCGAGGGAGGACGATGAAGACCGCGTCACGTCGCTCGATGTCCGCCCATTCGACACGTGGAGCCGGCCGCTCGATGATGCGCGCGCCGATCTGAATCGATCGCGTCGCGGTGGAGAATGTGAATGTGGGGTCGATGATCTGCCCGGGCGCGATGTTGATGCGGTCGACGATCTGCGCCCCCTTGACCGAGGAGAGGGGAACCTCAACGACGGGGACCGTGGGACGGGATTCCGCGACCGTCGGAATCCGACCTGGCCTGTCATCGCCCGGCCGGAAGATGAGCGCACTGAGAAACCCGACCAGAGCCACGACGACGATCGTGACGGTCGCGAACCGGAGCCGGCTGCTCTGTGGCCTCGGCGCGCCGGTGCGTCTGGTTGCCATGGCGAACGTCCATTGTCACACAGGTCGGTCCCGTGAGGCCAAGGTTTGACCCGGTCGCTCGCGGTCGCTCGTGTCGGCCCACTGGCGGCCGGGATTCTCGCCTTCGCCCTGTACTTCACGACCGCCGCGCCGTCGATCGTCTGGCGTGATGGCGGCGGCGATAGCGGCGATCTCGCGACGGCGATCGCGACGGGCGGCGTACCGCACCCGCCGGGATATCTCCTCTACGTTCTGGCTGGTCGCACGGTTGCGGCGATCGGCGGCATCGAGAGCGCCCGAGCGGGCACGATCGTCGCCGCGCTCGCGGTCGCGGCGTCGGCGACGCTGCTCGCGCTCGCCTATGAAGCCGCCGCGGCGCACGTTCGATCCGCGCCCGTGAGCACGCGGGTCTGGCCCTCCACCGCGGTGGCCCTGGCCATCGCGCTGGGACCGCTCTGGTGGGGGCGGGCCAACCACCCGACCGCGCACAGTCTCCACCTGCTCTTCGCGGCGCTGGCACTCGCGGTGGCCTGTGGCGGTATCCGTGCGCCCGATCTGGCACGGGGTGTGGCCCTCGGCCTGGCGGTCTCCCACCATCCGACCCTCCTGATCCTCTCCCCTCTCCTCGTGCGGCCTTCGGTACGTTTCGGCGTGGGCTCTGTCGTCGGACTGTTCCCGATCGCACTCCTGTCGCTCCAGGCCTCCGCGCCGTGGGGATGGGGCGAACTGACCACCGTCGCGGGGACGCTCGACCACGTCACCGGCCGGATGTACCACGGCTATCTGCTCGCGTATGGAGAGGCGCCCCTTCTCGACCGCCTGATCCGCGCGCTTCGGACGTTGCTGTTCGACGGCCTTGGCCCGCCTCTGATCGCGCTTCTCGCCATCGCTGGACCCTCCGCGGTCTGGCTGCCCTCGGCGCTGCGTCTGCGCGCTGGCATCGCCGCGGCGGCACCCCCGCTCCTGTATCTCGCCTATCCCGCGCGCGACACCGATGCGTACCTGGCGACGACGGTCGCCTGCCTCGGACTGCTCGCTCTGCCGGGAGCCGCGCGCCTGGTCGGTCCCGGCGGTAGGGCGAGCGCACGGCGCGCGATCGTGGTTGCCAGCCTGGTGGCCTGGGCGGGGGTGACCGGGGTCACGCACGACCGCCACGCGGATCGGGAGGCGATCGACTTCGCGGCGGCGACTCTGACCGCCGCTCCACCGGGGGCGATCCTCCTCACCGAGACCGACGCGACGACGTTCGCGCTGTGGTACTACCAGGCCGAGTTCGGATCTCGGCCCGACGTCCTCGTGATCGATCGCTCGCTCTGGGCGTTCGGTTGGTACCGGGCGCGGATCGCACCGTCGATCCCGCTCCCTGCTGCCGACGCCTCGGCAATCGCCGATGCGGAAGGGGTCGGCGCCGCCTCGGGACGCACGGCCATCGCGGTCTCAGTCGATCGTGGGATCCCGTCCCCCTGACGAACGGCGCGCACGCACCAGATCGGCGATCCCGAGGGCGAGTCCCACGCCCTGAGCCGCCGCCCGGACAAAGGTCAGCGCGGGAACGAATGGCGCGAGGCCGGGGTCGCTGGCAAGGGAGCGCCGGACGAGCGAGAGCGTGGTCAGCCCAAAGATGGAGAGGGCGCCAAGCCAGAGAGTTCTCGGCACGGCACCGAACGGGAACAATGGCGCGAGGGCGAGGATCGCCGCGGCGAGGATGATCTGAGGGCGGGTCGTCGGTGGCGTGTACGAGTCACGCACGGCCTTCGTGGGGAACTTCCGATACACGACCACGCGGTACCGGCCGTAACGCGCCTTGCGGCCCAGGAAGTCTCGCAGCGACTCGGGGTGACGGTGCTCGGCGACCGCCGAGGGGGCGAAGACGATCCTCCAGCCAGCGTCGGCGAGGCGATAGCCGAGGTCGACGTCCTCGGCCGAGGGGGTGGCGAAACCCTCGTCGAAGCCGCCCGCGGCGCGCAGCGGCTCCGTCCGGAACGCGGCGACGCCGGTGTCGACGAAGTCGATCTCCTCTGCCGCGGCCAGCCGTTCGTACTTCTCCTCGAACTCGAGCTGGGCGAATCGGGCCACGAGCGAGCGTTGCGCCGTCGCGTAACGACCCTTCACCGCGCCCACGGTCGGATCGTCGAAAGGCGCGATCAGCGCGGGGACGCAGGCGGCGCGCGGCGCGGTATCGGCATCGAGAAACAGCAGGATGTCCGCCTCGACACTGCGCGCGCCGAGGTTCCGCGCCGCGGCCGGTCCGCGCCCCTCGCCGCCGACCACCCTGGCGCCGTACTCCCGCGCCACCGCCGCCGTGCGATCGGTCGATCGATCGTCGACGACCACGACCGCGTCGAGGTGGCCCGCCCTGGCGGCATCCCGGAGAGCCTCCAGGCAGGCGCCCAGAGTGTGGGCGGCATTCCGCGCCGGGACGATCGCGGCTGCCCTCATCGTCGGCGCAACCACGTCGAGGCATTGGCGATGAGGAAGAGGGCGCCGAGTTCGACGAGCAGCGCCCCGTGGAGCAGGAGTCCGGCGAATGCCGCGGCGGTGGGCTCAACCTGGGCAGTCATCAGTGCGCCAGCCACCACCCCCTCGAACACCACCACGCGCGCGGGTGGCGCCGGTGCCAGCCCGGCGAGATAGACTCCCACCAGCATACGGGCGGCCAGATCGATGGTCGGCGCGATCCCCGCCGCCGCCAGGACGGCCAGGTTCGTCATCGTCCCGCAGGTCCAGACGATGACTGTCATCGTCAGCGCCACCGCGATCTGGCGCGGGCCGATCGACGCGAGGACGACGGCCAGTTCCGCAATGCGCACCTTTCGGAGCAGCGGCACCCGATCGATCAGACGCTGGGCGACCGCGGGTTCACGTCGGACCCAGACGATCGCGACCAGACCGCAGACGGCGAGAACGGGCGGAATCCATCGCAGGCCGGCGAACTCCACTCCCACGATGAGCAATGCGATCCCCGCCAGACACAGCGCATCGATCGCCTTCGCCGCGGCGATGGAGACTGTCGCCACGGTCAGGGGCGATCCGGACCAGACGATGATCCCGATGCGCACCGCGTCCCCCGCCCGAAGCGGCAGAAGCGCGTTGGTCAACTGCCCGGCGACGAGCGCACGAAGGCAGTGGGGGAGTCCCGGCGCGCCCGGACCCAGGAAGATCCACCAGCGGAGAGTCTTCGCGCATTCGACGAGCACCAGGCCCAACACTGCCAGGGACATGAGCGCGAACGCATCGGGGCTCAGAGGGATGCCATTCGCTATCAGGGAGAGATCGATGGCCCTGGTACCCCCGGTAGGATTCGAACCCACGACCTCCTGGTCCGAAGCCAGGCGCTCTGATCCACTGAGCTACAGGGGCGTCGTTCCGATTATAGAGTCGGCTCGTTCGCGGCCCCGGTGAAGCCTCACCCGGACCTTATCCCTGGACCGGGGTCGCGGTCTCCAGCGCGAGGGCGATCGCCTGGCGCTCCTCTTCGGTGAGGGTGTACTTTGAACTCCCCTGCGCAACCGGTTTGGCGAATGTCCGCGTGCCGGTCCGGCTGTACAGAGACGTGATCACGATGCCCTCGCCGGAGCCATCGAGAAGGGCGATCGAGAAGCTCTGATCCCCTCCCGTATCGTTGAAGGGGTTGTAGCGCACCATACCGACGTTCTGAACCGCGCGCTGGAGCCGCACCTCGAGGCGCCGCTGGCTGCCCTCCAGCGATCGAAGGTCCTCGGCGATCTCCTCCACGGTGCTCAGATGTCGGTCGAGAATCGCCTCCAGATCTCCACCGTCGACGTTCTGGGTCAGCCGTCGATAGTGTTCCCGCATCGAAGACACCTGGCCCCGCAGGTGGAGGTGGAGGAGGGCCAGCACGCAGAACGCAACGCCCAGGGCGATGACGAATGAGAGACTCGCCGGAGCGCTGGCGAGATCGAGCCCCTCCATCCGAGGGCAGGATTCTACGATCTATACTCTCGGCGTGCCGCGTCGGCGATTACCGGGCCACCTGAACCGCCGCGCGCGCCGCCGCGATTCCGGCCCCAATCTCCCCGCCGGTTCGAATTCCGAGTCCATCGATGCGTCCGAGCCGACGGCGCACGGCGATGGGCAGGCCACGCCCAGGCTGCGACCCACGTTGCGGCAGCGCGGGGCGCCCGCCGCGCGGCAGACCCCGCTGACGTTCGACTATGCGTACGTCGCTCAGGACATGCGGCATATCGGCATTCTCACCGCGCTGGGGCTGGCGGTACTGCTCGGTCTGACGTTCGTTATCCGCTGAGCGCGGCGGCGCGGGACTCGGGCGCCGACCCCGCCAGTAGTTCTCGCGCGAGGTCGATCACCGCTGCGCTGCCGATGCCCATGAGGCAATCACGTGTCGCGCAGCCATTGCGGAAGCCGAGCGCGCGGCCGCGATAGAGGCACGGGCGACAGGGAAGCGGGCGCTCCACGATGCGGGTGCGCACTCGTAGCCACGGCTCCGGGCGATACGGTCCCCACGCCCGCGGGTCGGTCAGGCCGTAGATCGCCAGGAGTGGGACGTCGGTGGTCGCTCCCACGTGCACGATCCCGCTGTCGCTGGAGATGAGGAGCGCCGCGCGCGCGAGAACCCGCCGCAGGACGCGGAGCGGCGTCTGACCGGTGAGGTCGAGAGCGCCGGTCGCTGACGCGAGGGTGGCGTTGAGGTCGGACTCGTTTCCCACAACGACCAGGCCGAGCCCGTCCCGCGTTAGCGCTCGACCGACCTCCACGAAACGATCCACGGGCCACCGTCGCGCCACGCTGTACCCGCCGCCGCCGGGATGGAGCACGCAGTAGCGATCGCCCGCCGACGCGACGAGCGCATCCGCCCGAGCATCCGCCTCCGGGTCATCCGCCAGACCCACCCGCCGCGGGGTGGCGTCGGCGCCGAGGCGCGCGACGACGGAGAGCCAGTGATCCGCCTCGTGTCGCGCCCCGAAGCCGGCATCCGGCACCCGGTCGGTGAGGAACCAGCCCCGGCCGTTGTCGAGGCCGATGCGCCGTGGCGCACCGGTCGCAGCGAGAGCCGCGGCGTACCGGAGCGCTCCGGCGCCGGTGGTCAGGTGCTCGAGGAGAATCGCGGACTCGTAGCCGTGCCGACGGAGAGACACGACGAGTCCGAGCACATCGACGCATCCGCGCAGCAGACGCGGTTTCGATGCGGGCAGCGGCAGCACCCGATCGACCAGGTCGAGATCGCGGAACACTTCGCTCGCAAGGCGCGATCCCAGGAGGTCGATGCGCGCCTCGGGGAGCGCGTCACGGAGCGCCCGAAGTGCCGGGAGCGCGAGGAGAAGGTCGCCGAGGTCGCCCCGCTTGATGACCGCGATGCGCCTCATCCGTCGCCCGTCTCCGCGAGGATCCGATCCATCGCCGCGATCACCGCGTCCGCGTCGATCGCCAGCATCGATGGATGCATGGTGTCGGCGGCGTCGAACCAGGTGTCGTCCGGTCGCGTTCCGACGGCACGAAGAGTGCGATGACGGCGCGGATCCCCCCACGGCCCGAACCGCTCTTCGTCGGTGGGCCCGAAGAGTCGGACGCCCGGCGTATCGACCGCCGCGGCGACGTGCATCGCCAGACTGTCGAGGCCGATCGCCCCGCGCGCCGCGCGCAGCAGTTCGGCAAGGGCGCCGACCGACGCGATCGTGCCGAGGTTGACCGGCGCCGGCACGCTCGCACAGAGATCGACGATGGCATCCAGAAGCCCCTGTTCACCCGGACCGCACAGGAGTGCGACGTGCCAGTCTTCCGAGATACGGCCGATCACCCTGGCCCAACGCTCGGCCGGCCAGCGCTTCACGGCGCGGCTCGCGCCCGGGTGCAGGGCAACAAACCTGCGCCGCTCCAGTCCGTTGGCGTGCAGGATTCGCTCGGCGCACGTCCGATCGGCGTTCGACCCGTCGAGACGCAGCGGCGGTGACCCGACGGAACCGTGCCGGTGTCCGGCGATCGCCAATGCCTCGTGGGTGCGATGCGCACCGATCGGTCGCGGCGTGGGGTCGGTCAGGAGCGGATCCACGCGGGCATCCGGTCCGCCGAAGCGGCGTGGGATGCCCGCCAGGGCGATCGCGATCGCGCCCCATCGATGGTCGGCCCGAAACAGGTAGGCCCGCTCGAATCCGAACGCGCGCAGCCGCGTCGCCAGCGCCGGCGCGGCGAGCCAGCGTTCGCGCGCGGGCGCGTCGTCTCGCCGATCGAACCACGGGAACGGGAACGTGAGCACGCGATCGGCATCCGGATTGTTCGCCAGGATCGGCGACGCCCAGGGCCCCACGATCGCCCAGATCTCGGCGTCCGGATTCGACGATCGCAGCGTGGAGAGTGCCGGCGTGGTGAGCAGGACATCGCCGAGGTGATCGGGCTGAATGACGACGATGCGCTCCTGCGCCACGACGGGTAGCGATTCGGGCACCCATCGGAGGACTCGCGGAAGACCGGCGAGCGCGACCTCACGGAATAGCGCGCGCACCCGGTGTCTCCCGCGTTCTGGCTAGCTCCGCCTCGATTGCCCCCCAGACCCGGTCCACGGACACCGCGAGAGTGGACCGACTCAACCAGGCAGGCGCGGGATCGGCCATCGCAAGCGGAGGTTCCGCGATCGCAACCGCCGGTGCCGCGGCGGAGCCCTCAGGTCGCCAGGGGCCGTACCGCCGCTCGTCACTGGGCCCGAAGATGACGAACGTCGCCACGCCCACCGCGGTGGCGACGTGGCTCGGACCGGTATCGTTCCCGAGGTAGAGCCTGGCCCGCGCGGCGAGCGCTCCCAGCGAGGCGATGTCGGCCAGCGGCCCGCACGATCGCGCCGCGGGACACGCGGCGAGGACGGCATCGGCGGCATCGCGATCGTGCTCCGACCATGCCACGACCGGGATGAGGTCGCACTGGACGAGCCGCCGCGCGATCTCGGCGAACCGGTCGGCCGGCCAGCGCTTGGTGAGCAGGTGCATACCAGGATTCGTTCCACCGCCGGGATGCAGCACCGCGTACGGGCCTTCGATTCCCCGATCGCGAAGGGCCTGAGCCATCACCGCGGAAGCGTGGGGCGGCACGGCGAACTCCATCGGGCGAGGCGTCCCCGCCGCACCGGCGGCGCGCGCGAGACGCAGGTACAGATCGGCCTCATGAGCGATCGGTGGCACCGGGACCCGATCGGTATGGGGCAGGCCGCGCCCACCGGAGTCGAAGCCCACCCGACGGCGGATTCGGCTCGCAGCCACGAGGGCGGCGACGATCAGCGATCGCTCCATCACCAGAGCCAGGTCGTACTGTCCGCGCGCGAGTCGCCGGACGAACCTCAGAGCATCGATCGGGGAGGGGGCCCTGCCGCCAAGGATGGGATCGCTGGAGACGATGCGGCGGATGCGCGGATTGCTCTCGAACGCCGGCCGCGTCCACGCCCCGGTGGCGACGTCGATCGTGGCGCCGGGATACCGTTCGCTGACTGCCGCGATCGCGGGAGTTGACATAAGACCGTCGCCCAGGCAGCACGGCTTGACGACGAGGATCCGGCGAGGCTCGTCCGGGCGTGCGCCCATCACAGCGTGCCTGCTGTACGCCCGTCAGCCGCCGATGCGGGAGCGTTCGGCGATCGCAAAGGTGATCTCGCCCTCGGCAACCAGTTCCGCTCCGACCAGCGCCCTCCCGGTCACCTTGCCGATGGGGCCACGCAGGCGGGTGAGTGTCACCTCCAGGCGCAGGACATCGCCGGGGACGACCGGGCGTCGGAAGCGGAAGCCGTCCACGCCGGCCAGCATCGCCAGCTTCCCCTCCATGTCCTTCCCCGCGAGGAGCCCGGCGCCGGCGCACTGGGCGAGAGCCTCCACGATGAGCACGCCGGGAACGATCGGCAGGTCGGGGAAGTGGCCCTGGAGCCACGGTTCGTTCGATGAGACGCACTTGATGCCGACCGCGTGCGTTCCATCGGCCGAGACCTCCTCGATCCGGTCGACCATCACGATCGGGTAGCGATGGGGCAGCACGCTCCGGATGTTCACCTGCGATGTCATCGATCCTCCCGCGCGCGCAGTCGATACAGGATGTCCTCGATCAGCCGCCGATTCGCCGCGATCACATCCGCGAGCAGCCCGTTGAGCGCAATCTGCAGGCCGAGGGCGGCGAATGTCGCACCGAGAACGAGGCTCTGTACGTGTCCGGCCGACCCCTCAAAGTAGAAATAGAGGAAGCGTACGCAGAGGAACGTGCCAATGAGAAACACCGTGGCGCCGATCATCGAGAAGATGCGCAGCGGCTCGTACATGGTGTAGGTGCGCACGATCGTCGCGGTCTGGTGGGCGATGTAGGTGAGGGTGCTGCCCATCAGCCGAGACGGCCGGGTCGGATTGACCGTCACCGGGACGACGGCGATTGCGGTCCGACGCACGCCGGCCTGGATGAGCGTCTCCAGCGTGTAGGAGTACGCCGAGACGATGTTGAGGCGCAGCGCGGCTTCGCGGCTGTAGGCTCTGAAGCCGCTGGGCGCATCGGGGACCGAGGTTCGAGAGACCTGGCGCACGACCCAGCTTCCCAGCACCTGGAGCGCCTTCTTCAGCGGAGAGAAGTGGGCGATCCGCTCGATCTGACGATCGGCGATCACCATCTCCGCCTGTCCGGCCAGAATCGGTGCCACCAGGTGCGAGATGTCCGACTGTGGATACTGATTGTCGCCGTCGGTGTTGACGATGATGTCGGCGCCTCGGGCGAGACAGGCGTCGATCCCCGTCCGGAACGCCGAGGCGAGCCCGCGGTTACGAGGATGGCGGACGATATGATGGGCGCCGGCGCGCCGCGCGACGTCCGCCGTGCCGTCGGTGGACCCATCGTCGACCACAAGGATCTCGACCTCGTCAATCCCCGTGATGTTCCGGGGAATGGAGGCGATGACTGCCGGCAGGGTGTCCGCCTCGTTGAAACAGGGGATCTGGACCAGGAGTTTCATACAGGCGGTCTCCGGCGGGCGCGATCTGGAGCGCCCGCCCTCACACGCGCGAGATCAGTTGTTGGCGCAGGCGTATGCGAACAACTGGTCGCCCGACTCAGAACCCGTCCCGTAGAGCTCGTTCACGATCGCGATGATCGGCGCACCGCTGGATGTCACCACCGCGGCGCCGAGGAATCCCACCGGGATACCATCGTTCGGGTTCCACCGGACATGGCTGCTGTTCGGCTGAAGGTTCGTCACGGTCTGGGTCGCGACCACTGTTCCCGACGAATTGATGAACTGGATCGTCAGGTTCGTCGCCGCGCTGCCCACATTCATGACAGTCAGGGCCGTGTTGTAGTTGTAGTAGTTGTTCATGATCGCGGCGCAGCTGACGCGCGTCGTGGCAGATGACGTGAGGAAACCGTTGTAGCTCTCCAGATAGCTCTGCGCCGGGTACTGGATGTTCGTGAACGCGATCACGTTCTCGGAACTGGAGCGTACGACCGCGGATCCCACCTGGCCGGGCCGCAGGATCGCGGTTCGACCCGTCAGGTCGAACTGATGGAAGATCTCCGAGGCACCCGCGGCGATCGCTTTGGATTCCGTGCCGAGCGATGCACCGGTCGATGAACTGAAATACTCGACCGTGACGTTGGTGCTGGCGGAGCCGATGTTCTGGACGGTCAGTGCCGTGTTATATCCGTAGTACTGGTTGTACATGACGGGGAGATTGACCGTCGTCGCCCCGGTCCGGGCGCCCCGTGCGCTCGACAACTGACCGGAGGCCGATACCAGGAAGATGGCCGCGACCGCCTGATCGCTGGAGATCGTCGCCGATCCACCGAATCCGTCGGGCAGCCCGCTGGTCGCGGACTGGTCCACCGTCACCGAGGCATTCGAGGCGATCTGCCGGGTCTCGGTCGTCACCACGCCACTCGAGGTCCGGTAGGTGATCGTCACGTTCGCGGTGGCCGAGCCGGCGTTCTGGATCACATAGCTGGAGGAGAACCCGTAGTAGTTCTTGTACGCCGCGGGCATGTTGAAGCTGGTGCCCACCTCACTCTGCGCGATGCCGTTGTACGCCGTCGAGGTCGATGGGTTATCCGAGGTGAGATTGGCGATCGCGACGACGGCCTGATCCGAGTCGATCACGACCGAATAGCGCCCGTCGGCCAGACCGGTGATGCCCGGTACGTAGCGGTTGACGCTCGAGTTCGCGGCCACGGTGAACGCGATCGGCGTGACCGCCTGCGTGCCGTCGGCCCTGACAAAGGACATCGTGACGTTGGCCGTGGTCGTGCCCGGATTCGCGACGACGATGGAACTCCGAAACGTGCCGGGGATGGCGGCGGCCTCGCGGGCCGATGCCCCTGTCAGCGAGCCAGCGATGCCGAGCGACAGGACGAGCCCCGCGGCGACACCGAGACGAACGATCTTCCTCGCAAGCATTCGGGCAGACTCCTTGCTCTGGACGCATCCTACCAACGGCAATACCACGCGGCAATAGCCAAACCGGGCCGTGGAGGGCGCCCAGAGTCAACTTTCGGTGTTTTCTGACGGCCCTGCACGGAAGATGCTCGTGCCGAAGCGATCCAGCGCCTCGTTCAGGGAACGGGGTGTCCCCACATCGAAGTAGCCGCCCTGGGTGAAGTGATGGGCCCGCACATTCA
>CAZHZF010000024.1:16757-39340 GCA_964536925.1 uncultured Dehalococcoidales bacterium
GCGGTCGCCGGCTCGACGATCGTGTCGGGGAAACCGAAGAGGACCGTATGTTGCTCCGGTAACCACGGACGGGCGAGATCGATCGCGTAGACGCCGCCCCGTGGTTCGGACTGGCAGAGGTACGCGAGGGGCGTTCCACGCCGCTCGGCACCGAAATAGCGCATGGGGTCGTTCGCCTCGTTGACGATCAGGTAGATTCCGCGTACCCCGGCGTCGATCATGCCATCCATGACCCGCGCGCCGACGACGCGCGGGCGCCGCACGATCGTCTCGCCCAGGCGTGTCTCTTCCCACCCGACCGGGTAGAGGTACTTGGGCCAGCGGAGTCCGAGGACGCGCTGCGCCCGCCCCGCGGCGGGAACGATCCCTACCAGGGTTCCCGAGAGATCCGCCGTCACCGTCTCGATCCACCAGGCTCCGTATTTGGCGCGCCGCTCGTGAGCCGTAGGATCAGGAACGCCCAGAGCACATCGAGAGTCGTGGTCGTGATCCGGTACGCGATGGCGAGCGCGATGCCGATCGGCGGTGGAATGAAGCTCGCCATCAGCGCGGTCAATCCTAGTTCGCGGAGTCCCAGTCCCCCGGGCAGGATCCATACCAGCCCACCGATCAGGACGCTGGCGAGCACCGCCACGCTGAGCGGCAGAAAGGCGTCCTCCGGGAGCGGGTAGAGAGCGCCGTAGAGCAGGTACACGCCCGCGCAACCGGCACCCCAGGAGACCGCCGCGCAGAGCAGCCACAGCGCGACCCGCCGGCGAGGCAGTGGAGCCGCCGCGCGAACGATACGGGCGGCGCGGGGCGCTACCGAGAGGCAGATTGAGACTGCCGCGAGTCCGATCAGTAGTCCCGCGATGTCGTTGCCCGGGAGCACGGCCACGAGAATTATGGCCCCGACGATCAGGATGACCCCAGCCTCCACGGCAGACGCGGTCATCGCGATCCGGACGCCACCGGCATCGGCACCGTAGAAGGCGGCACGCCCGGCAAGGTACCAGAGCCCGCCTGGAAGGCGGCGAGCCAGGAGCGATTGCGCGTGTGCCCGCGCGTGCCGCCCGCGCGTGCCCGTGCCTCCGAGCGCGAGCACGATGTCTCCCCAGATGAACGCGGCCATCAGGGGCGGAACGCTGAGCGCCGCCAGCGCGATCACAAGGCGGCCGGGATCGAGGTGCCACGGCGCGGCGGCGAGCACCTCAAGCGATGTCCCCACGATCAGGAGAAGGACTCCGACCACTGCGAGCGCCGAGGCGACCGTGGCCCCCCGACGCGCGTCGGGCCGCGCGGCGATGTCGCGCATCCACCGGAGGGCCGACGCGGCTCGGCGCGATGTCACGAGCCCGAGGTCATTCACCAGTACTCACGGCCCTGTGCACCGTCTGTGGTCCCGCGATCGAATCGATGTACCGATTCCAGCGGTCCGCAATCGCCGACCACGCGTGGTGGTGGGCGGCAAAGTCTGACGCGGTAGCGCGGAGCGCGCGACGACGCTCGTCGTCCATAAGGAGTGTCTCGATCGCGGCCAGAAGGGCATCCGGCGCCTCAGCCTCCGCGAGGACCCCGGTGACACCGGGCACGACGGCTTCCGCAAGTCCGCCCACGGCGACTCCCACCGAGGGAAGCCCCGCCGCCGCGGCTTCCATGGCCACCAGGCCGAACCCCTCCGGATCATCCGGGATGGGTCTCATGGGCGCGATGAAGAGGTCGGCCGCGGAGAACAGCATGTCACGCTCGCGTGCGGTGCATCGTCCGAGCACGTGTACCGCATGCGGCAGATCGCGCGCGATGGCCCTGATCTCCTGCCGTTCAGGGCCGTCGCCCGCGACCGCGACCAGACACTCGGGAAAGCGCGCGAGCAGCCGCGGAAGGCAGGTTCTCAGGAACCATGCCGTTCCTTTGCGCGGGACGAGCCGCCCGACCATCGCCAGAACGGGACGGTCGCCCATTGGTCCGACAGTGCGGGCACCGAGCCACGCGCGCGCGAGGGCACGGTCGAATCGTTCGGGCGGCGTGATTCCCGGAGGGATGACCTTCACCCTTTCGCGGGGGACTCCCGTGCGGGCGACCAGTTCGGCCGTCGCGGCGCTGATCGCGACGACGCCCGTGGCGCGACGCAGCCCCCAGGCCGCGTAGTGCGGATAGAGCGGAAACCCGGCCGTGACGTCGAGTCCGTGCGCCACCACGATCAGCGGCCGCCGGGAGAGGCGAGCGACAATCCAGCCGAGCGGCGCGAGAGCGACATCGCCCGCTACGACGGCGTCGACACGGTCGAGCCCCGGCCGCGCCGCGATCATTCCGGCGGCGAGCGCCAGGTATCCGGGAAGCCATGCCTGGCTGCCGCCCCAGGTGATCGCGCGGACCGGTCGTGTGCGGCCGAGCGCGGTGACGAGGTCGCGGCTCAGACGCTGCATCCCTCCCAGCGACGGGGGATGTCGACGGCTGAGGTAGAGCGTGGTGCCCGCGCGCTACACCGTCGAGGGCGAGGTCGCCAGTCCGAACCGGGTCAGCCAGACCCGAAAGAGCATGGAGAGTGCGGGGAACCCGTCCGTCCAGCGGATCTTCTTGCCCGCCTCGGCATCGCGACCCTCGTAGGAGATGGGCACCTCGACGATGCGTACGCCGCGCTGCAGCAGTTTGGCGGTGATCTCGGGTTCGACATCGTACCGTCGTGCCTCGAGGCTCAAGGACCGCGCGATCTGCGTCGGGATGAGCTTGTAGCACGTCTCCATATCGGTGAGACTCGCGCCAAAGAGCACGTTCGTGACGAAGGTGAGGCCGCGGTTGCCGAGCCACTGCGTGAACGTCATCTTGCGGGGACGCCCCAGGAAGCGCGACCCATAGATCACGTCGCCCGCGCCCGCCTGAAGGGGCGCGATCAACCGCTCGTACTCACGAGGATCGTACTCGAGGTCGGCGTCCTGGATGATGACCGCGTCGCCCGTCACCGCCGCGAGCGCGGTGACGATCGCCGCGCCCTTGCCCTGGTTGACCTCGTGGTGGATCACCGTCAGTTCGGGCCAGTCGAGGCGGCGGAGGATGTCGCCTGTCCCGTCCGTCGAACAGTCGTTGACGACGACGATCTCACTCACGCCCGATGCCGCGCGCACCCGCCCGAGGATCTCCTCGATCGTCTCAGACTCGTTATAGGCGGGGACAACCACCGAGAGCCGCACCGGCGCCAGTATACTCGCCGCGGTTATGGCATGTCCCTGCCCCTAGGTGCACTGGCTAGACCGTTGCGCGCGCGCGCCCTGCTCATCACCCCGGTTCTGGATCTTTGGCGATCGCGCGAACTCCTCCGATCGTTAGTCGCCCGTGACCTGAAGGCTCGGTATCGGAACTCCACGCTGGGTTTTCTGTGGTCGTTCGGGAATCCGCTCCTGCTCGCCGTTGTCTTCACGATCGTGTTCACGACGCTGCTGCCTCAGAACGTGCCGAACTACCACGTGTTCGTTCTGATTGGACTCCTCACCTGGAACTGGTTCGCCGCGACCGTTTCTGGCGGCGTCCACTCCGTGACCGGCGCGGCGCATCTCATTCGCAAGGTCGCGTTCACCCGTGAGACCCTGCCCGTCGCGATCGTCCTATCCAGCGGAGTCCATATGGTGCTCGCCTTCGTGCCGGTTCTGCTTATCGCGGTGGCGAGCGGGGTCCGCCCGTCGGGGCTGCTCCTTCTGTTTCCGCTGGTGGTCGCGATCCAGGCGGTCTTCCTCTCGGGCGTCGCGCTGCTCCTGTCGTGCGCGAACGCCTACTTTCGTGATATCGAGTCGATCGTCGACGTCGGTCTGCTGGCGTGCTTCTTCCTCACCCCCGTCTTCTACGCGGTGGAGAGCCTCACGACGGAGAACGCGCGGCTCATGTACATCCTGAATCCGATGGCTTCATTCATCTCGACCTACCGGCTCCTCATCTATCACGATGCGCCGCCCGCGCCGGAATTCATCCTCCGGGTGGCAGTGCAATCCCTCCTGATGTTCGGCATCGGGCTTGCCGCGTTTCGCTGGCGCTCTGGCGATCTCGCGGAGGCGGTGTGACCGACGTCGCGGTCAGCCTCAGCGCCGTCTCCAAGCGGTTCACGCTACGGCACGAGGGGCAGTCCACGCTGCGCGACTTCGTCCTGCGTGGGTTCCGCAATTCCCGAACCCAGGAGGAGTTCTGGGCTGTCCGCGATGTCGATCTGGAGATCCCGCGCGGGGTGCCGTTTGGCATCATCGGCGCGAACGGCTCGGGCAAAAGCACGCTCTTGAAATTGATCGCGGGGATCCTGCGGCCGACCACGGGTATCGTTCGCACCAGTGGAAGGGTCGCTGCGCTTCTGGAGCTGGGGGCAGGGTTCCACCCGGATCTCAGCGGGCGAGAGAACATCCACCTCAACGCGTCGTTGCTCGGCATGGATCGTCGCGCGATCGCGCGGCAACTCGACAGCATCGTCGGTTTCGCCGAACTCGAGCGCTTCATCGATACGCCGCTGAGGCACTACTCATCGGGAATGACCGTGCGCCTCGGTTTCGCCATCGCGATTCACGCGCAGCCCGACATCCTCATCGCCGACGAGGTTCTCTCCGTGGGCGATGAGTCCTTTCAGCGGCGCTGCATCGACTGGGTGCATCAATATGTGGCTGACGGCCATTCGCTCATCCTCGTGTCACATAGCCTGAGCCTCATCAGGGCAGTGTGCCGCCAGGCGATATGGCTGCAGAGCGGTCGACTCGCCGCGTCGGGTGAAGCGGGCGCGGTGATCGATCGCTACCACCGGTCCTCGCTGGCTCAGGGCGACGGTACCGATGCGGGAGGGCCGCGCCGGTGGGGCACGGGTGAGGCGGTGATCACATCGGTTCGTCCGATCACCAATGACGGCGAGACGATCGCGCACGCGACCACCGGCCAGTCTCTGCGGATCAGAATCGGTTACTTCGCCTCGCGGCGTATCGATTCACCGCAGTTCGGTCTGGCCATCCACGCCGCGGACGACGCGCATCTGGCCGGGCCAAACTCGGATCTCTGCAATTCACCCATCGCGTTCATCGAGGGGGCGGGTGCCGTCGATGTGGTCCTTCCGGGACTTCCCCTCCTGGGAGGGCTCTATCGTCTGACGGTCGCCATCTACGATCGACATGCAACGGTCGCGTACGACCACCACGATCGCGCCTACGAGTTGCGAGTCGAGAGTGGCGCCATTCGCGAGATCTACGGCTCGGTATGGCTTGGCGCAAGATGGGAGCATCGCCCCGCGCGCCGAAGCGTTCAACCGCAGGTCGCTCCGACGGCCACGCCTTCGAGTTCGTGACCTCTGACATACCTTCCGCGTCGTGCGGCGTATGCGGCGCCAGACGATGGCGCACGATCGTTCGGACCATCGACGCCCAGCACGGCGCCCCGGGCCAATTCGCCTTTGCGCAGTGCCTTCAATGCGCTCACGTTCAGAGTGCGACCGACGCAGAGAACGTCCTCGCCGTCTACCCAGCCGACTATGCGGCCCACGAGATCGAGATCGGGCGGGAGCCGAACCCGTTGCTCCGCTGGAATCGGCGTCTGGGACTATCGCGGCGGTGCCGATTGGTCGAGTCGCGAATGCGCCCGGGGCGGGCGCTCGATGTCGGCTGCGGCCGGGGGCACTTCCTGGCGGCCATGCGTCGGCGCGGATGGTCGGTCCACGGAGTGGAGCCCTCGCCGCAGGCGGCGGAGCGTGCGCGGGAGGAGTATGGCCTGCCGATCCAGACGGGCGCGCTGCGCGATGTCAGCCGGTCCGTGGAGTTCGATGTGGTGACGCTGTGGCACGTCCTCGAGCATGTGGCCGACCCCGTCGAGTTCCTCGGCGATGTGTGGCGCGTCCTCCGGCCGGGCGGACTCGTGGTGATCGAGACGCCGAACGTGGACAGTGTCGATCGCAGACTGTTCGGTCGTCACTGGATGGGCTGGGATCCGCCCCGACATCTCCATCTCTTTGGACCGAGAACCCTGGCCGCGATTCTGGAGCGCCGGGGATTCTCCGAGGTGGAGGTCCAGTGCCGATCTGGCTCGTGGATGGGGTTCTCGATGAGTCTGCGGAACCTCGCGCGATCGCGGGGCATGGATTTTCCGGGCCTGTCTGGAGATGGGGCGGTGCTCATCCAGGCCGTGCGTGCCCTGCTCGTTCCGTATCTGGTGCTTGTCGATCGCCTTCGCCTCGGGTCCGTGATCACGGCGGTGGCGCACCGTCCGGCCTGATCGCGCCAGGGCGAGGTTCCCGCGGGCGCATGGGTATAATGGGATCACCCACCACGGGGAGTAGCGCAGTCTGGTAGCGCACCACGTTTGGGACGTGGGGGTCGCAGGTTCAAATCCTGTCTCCCCGACCGCGGCCGTCCCGGGCCCGTAGCTCAGCGGTCAGAGCAAGCGGCTCATAACCGCCAGGTCGCAGGTTCGATCCCTGCCGGGCCCACCCCGGGGGCCGCGTGATACGCGAATTTCGCGGGCTGAGGCGGTGGATCGTACTCTACGATGACCGTGGTGGCCGGAGAGCGGTGGTGGTTGCGCCGTGCGGCGAGGTACGGGCTGCGTCTCATCTCTCTTCTGTTGCTGGGATCATTCACACTTGTCGGGAGTGGCTCCCCGATCGCTCGGTCTGCGGATGACCCTCGCTTGCCCTACCCCCTCTGGCCATCGCGGGGCGCGATTCCAGCGTCGGTTCCACACGTCGGGTCTGAGTCGGCAGTGTCCGATCCAACCGCCGATCCGGCCAGAGGCGCGCTCGGCCGCGTTCCTTCGAACGTCTCATCGACGCGAGTACTCCTTCCGGCGTCGCCGCGCCAGGTTCCGGTCCTAGGGGATCGCCGGTTTGGGATCGCGGCGATTGGGGAAAGCTCAAACGCATCAGTGGAGAACGCTCTCGCGCTCTCCGGTGCCCGGTCGTGGTACCGCTACTCTGGAGTTCCCTCGGTCGAAGGGCCCGAAGGGCAGGTATTCCTGCTGCGAACCGGTCCCAACGCAATGGCACCTGGACGGAATGGTGAACTCCAGTCAGCCGCTGCGGCCCGGCCAGGAAGCTACTGGCTCATTGGCAACGAGCCAAACGTGGGTGGCCAGGATTTTGACACGACGAAGGATTTGCAAGGGAATGCCGCCGAGTATGCGATGACGTACAAGCGGTACCGCGATCTCATCCTGGCGGTTGACCCGACCGCGCAGTTCGTGGTGGGCAACATGCTCAACCACACGACGACCTGCACGAACTGTCAGGGTATTCCCTCTGGCCGGAGTTTCCTCGAAGCTGTCCGGACCCAGTACTTCGAGCGGTTTGGCACCACGCTGCCGGCGGACGTCTGGGGGCTTCATGTGTACGTTATCGACTGGGACCATCCACCGATGACGGATACGGCGGAACCGCTGCTCAATGTTCGAGACTTTCGGAGCTACATCTCAGGCCTCCAGGGCGAAAGTGGAAAGCCAATCTGGATCACCGAGATGGGGATCATCTGGGGATTTCAGGACTACTGTTTTCGCGTTCCCGTCACCGGAGCGATCACGCGTGACTGCTCCGGTGGCGACGGACAGGTAGTACCGCGCTACAGCGGCCAGCCGGCGATCGTCTTTCCCTTCGCGCAGGCGCAAGCCGAGCAGTGGCTGATAACGATGCTCGACCACTTTGTCTCTAATGCCGCCTCGCTGAGATTGGAGCGATGGTTTCTCTACACGGCGTATGGGTTTCCCGACCCCTACACCAACGTGTACGCGGGTGTCCAGCTCGTGGAGAGCGGCGCGATCGATGCGCCTCTGACCCGAATCGGCCAACTGTATCGCAGCCGGGTGGGGCGATCCTGACGCGCCGGCATCTGCGGCAACCGGCCGCGGAAATGTGCCACCAGAAGCCGTTTCACAGGCGTTTACCAGTGGCCCATTTCCATTGACACCCCGACCGGGGCACGCTAACGTACGGGGCGCCCGCAACGACGCGGGTGAGATGCCTGTGCACGCGTTCGGTTACACTGCCACACACGCGGAGGTAGAGATGTCCAGGAGCCAGCCTTCCTCGAGGACCGACGCCCGACCAAGTCTTGCCAGAGTGGGCGTCGCCCTCCTGGTGGCTGCCGGGGTGATGGCTCTGTCGGTGACATCGGCATTCGCGCAGACCGCCGTCAGTACCGCCGTGGGAACTGCGGTTGGTACCGCCGTTGGTACTGCGGTCGGCACCGCGGTCGCGACATCCACGCCGACTGTCACACCGACGGCGATCGTGTTGCCGACGGCCACGACCGCACCCGCGACGTCAACGCCTCGTCCCACAGCTACATCCCTCGTTCCTGTCGCACCGACGCCCACCAGCGGGCCGACGTTCACCGCGGTACCAACGACGGCCGCCACGGCCACATTGATTCCTGCAAGTCAGCCGACTGTTGCCATCGCGACGGCGGCCTCGGTCCCGACCTCTGCCCCGACACTGGTCCCCACGTTCGCCGCGACGGTCGTGGTGAACGGCACTCCGGTCACGTTCAATGAGGCTCCTCGCGTGCTCGCCATCCCGACAGCCGCCCCTGGCGTGAACGCAGTCGCAGTGATTCAGCCGCCCGCGGGCCTGGAACGCGTGCAGCCAGCGATTGTGATACCGGCGCCCGCCGCCGGCGAAGCGGCTAAATCAATCGTCATCCAGCCGGTGCCCCCGGCGGTGCGTTCCACGGTCCAGACTCAGATTCAGGCGATTGCCTCGGGCGTAACCGTTCAGAAGTTGATCAGCATCGATGTCTTCTCAGGTGCCGATCGAGTCACGGACCATAACCAACCGATCGTCCTCGTCTTCCCCATCACCGACGAGGATCTGGCAAGCGCGGGCAACGATCCGTCGAGGCTCGGCGGCTTCCGGATCGGGAGCGACGGCACCGTGGAGCCACTCAACTGTGTTGTTGACGTTGCCGCACGGACGATGAGGTGCGTGACCTACAGAACGTCATCGTTCGCGATCGCGACGAAGCCCGCGAGCACGACCGTGACGTACCGCGCGTTTGTCACAGGTCTGGCCAACAATGGCAGTCTTGTGCCGGCGGCGTCCTACGGCTCGGGTGCGAACTCGGCGATCCGGATCCAGAACCCGAACAGCGTGACGGCCAACGTCGGCCTCAACTTCTTCAGCACCGCCGGAACCGCGGCGCTCTCGAGCGCGTACACGACGACAGTCGCGGCTAGTAGCTCAACGATCGTGTACTTGCCGAACATCACGGGTCTCGCGGCTGGAAACTACACCGCGCGGATCGACTCCGATCAACTGGTGAGGACGTCGGCCAGCACATCGGCGGCGACGGGAACCGTCGCCTCGGTGCAGGTCGATGGTTTCGCGACGAGCGACATGACCCAAAGTGTGTTCATTCCGTCCGCGATGAAGGCGTACTACGGATTCACCTCCGCGCTCTCCATCGTCAACGGCAATGGCTCGCTCCCGGCCCGAGTGACGATCGACGTGTACTCGCGTGCCGGTGGTACGGCCCTGACAACGATCCAGCAGGAGATCGCGGTCGGCGGCACGTATCACTTGTCGCTCGGCGCGCAGAGCGCCATCGGTAACGACTTCATCGGTGCGGTCACGGTCAACGCCGATCGTGACGTCGGCGTGGTGTACAACGTGATCGATGCCAACAACGCCGGAGTCGCTGGCGGTGAGGGACTGCGGACCGGCGCCACGACGCTCTACGTGCCGGCGCTTTACCGCAACTACTACGGCTTCAACTCCGCGCTTACGCTGCAAAACACCCAGGGCACGCCGGCGACCTTCACCATCACCTATTCGAATGGCAATACCGAGAGCGGGACGGTGCCCGCGTTCGGAACGACCGTGCTCTACACGCCGAACTCGACCGCGGTATCGGACGGGACGGCGGTGGGCGCGAGGATCGTGTCGACCAACGGCATCCGCCTGTCGGCCGGCATGAGCGTGTTGTCCGGGCGCGATCTCGATGGCCATCGCGGCGCCACGACCGGCGCAGCGACGGTTCGTGTGCCCTCCGTGTACAAGGCGTACACGTCGGTGGGCTACGTCAGCGGCATTGTCATCCAGAACGTCGGGACGGTCGCGACCGATGTGACGATCACCTACGCGGGGATCGCGACGGCACAGACGATCACCGGGCTCGCCGCCGGCGGGATCGCGGTCGTGTACGTGCCGAACGTGAGCCAGGTGACCTCCGGCTACTCCGGAAGCGCGACGATCACGTCGAGCAATGGGGCTGGTCTGGTGGTCGTGGCGAACGTGACCGAGACCAATCCCACGGCGACAGGCGATCACCTGATGTCGAGCCTCGGTATCGCCAGCTAGGCAGCGTACAGTTCTCGCTCAGCGCGAAGAGGGGCGGTTCCTTCGGGAGCCGCCCCTCTTCCTGAGTAGAAGACGACGCTTGATTCCCGGCGAGGCTTCGTGGGACAGTGCGCTATGGACTGGCTGAGCGGGGTGCGCGTCGCAATCGTGCACGACTATCTCAATCAGTATGGCGGCGCGGAACGGGTCCTCGAAGTGCTCGCGGAACTGTTTCCGGGCGCACCGGTCTTCACGTCGCTGTACGCGCCGGAAGCAATGTCGCCGGCGATCCGGCGGCTCGATATCCGCGCCAGCCCGCTCGATCGTGTGCCAGGTGTGCGGTCTCATCACCAGATCGGGCTTCCGCTCTACCCCGCGGCATTCGACGCGCTGGATCTCAGTGACTTCGATCTGATCGTGTCGAACAGTTCAGCCTTCGCCGGCGCCGCGATCGTTCGTCCGGACGCAGCGCACCTGTGCTACTGCCTGACGCCCATGCGCTGGGTCTGGGACCTCGACGCTTATCTCGCCCGAGAGGGTCGAGGCGGCGTGATCCGCGCGATGCTGCTCCCCGTGGTGGCGCAGATGGCCGAGTGGGACACCGCAGCCTCCGGGCGCGTCGATCGCTTCCTAGCGATCTCAGCGGCGATCGCCGATCGGATCGGCCGCCGGTATGGGCGCTCCTCGAGGATCGTCTTTCCGCCGGTGGACGTCGATCGCGTGCGCGAGGCGCTCGGTCGATCCGATGACGTGCCCGGATTCACGACGGGCGAGCCGTACTACCTGGTTCTGTCGCGATTGGTGCCGTACAAGCGGATCGACCTGGCGATCGAAGCATGCAATCAGCGTCGTCTGCGTCTCATCGTTGCCGGTTCAGGACGCGATGAGGCGCGTTTGCGCGGCCTGGCGGGCCCGACGATCGCATTCGCGGGCCGGGTCAGCGATGGACAGGCGGCGCACCTTCTCGCCGGCTGCGAAGCGCTGCTCTTCTCGGGAGAAGAGGATTTCGGGATCACGCCGCTGGAGGCGAACGCGCTTGGTAGGCCGGCGATCGCATTCCGCGCCGGCGGTGCGCTCGATACGGTCGTCGATGGTGTGACCGGCCGCCTCTTCGCCGAGCCGACGGTGGAGTCGCTGTCACAGGCGATCGCGGCGCTCCAGGACGACATCATCGATCCGGACATCGTGCGCGCCCATGCCGATCGCTTTCGGACCGCACGATTCAAGGAGGCGTTTCTCGCCGAGGTCGAGGATCTGCTGACGGTTCGGCGCCTCTCTCGACCGGGCCGCCTGCGCCTCTAGGTCTCGGCGGCCCTCTTGATCGCGCGCTGAACCACATCCAGGAGCAACTCCGGATCGGCCGGTTTCTCGAGCACGGCCTCGACCCGCTCGAAGTTCGCTCGATTCAGGCGGTTCGGATACCCGGAGTGGATCACGATCGGGATCTTCTTGACCTCCCAATCGTCTTTGATCTGACGGATCAGCGGGCCGCCATCCCGATCCGACAGCGAGATGTCCATGATCACCGCCGCGGGCTTCTGGCTGCGCAAGGCACTGATCATCTGGGCCCCGCGTCGGATCACCAGGGGCCGGTACCCCCGATCGCGAATCGCTCGATCGAGGACGTCGATCGTCTCGCCATCGGAATCGACGATGAGGATCGCCTTCGGCTGCTCTGGCATATGCCCGCTCACTCCTGGAACCTGTCGCCGTGGGTCGTGGCGGGGGTAATTATCGCAAAGCGGTGCGATGGGTGCGTACTCGCCGCGCCGTGTCTGGAACACACCCGGTGCCGCGGAGCTCTCAGTCGCACCAGGATCGTCGCGAAGCGCCGGTCGCGCCGGCCGAGGGATTCGTGCGTGCCGCACAACCAACCGCGCGCCGGGTTGGGCGCCTGTCCGGTTCACGGCGACCCGGCACCGTCCTACCCTTCTCTTCGATCAATCTGCACAGGGAGAACACAGAATGCTCGAAGTCGCGCTCCTCTCCTTCGGCGCCATCCTCGTCGCGTGGATCTTTGCTCCCGAGACGCCTCGCGTGCCGGCGAAGCCGGTCGCGGCCAAGCCCGCGACGCGCGCCGTGCCTGCCTGAAGTTCGCGGCTGGTGAGGTCCAGCGGGGAGGGTCGTGCGCCCAGGGCGCGCGGCCCTCTTGTTGTTTCCGCCGATCGTCCAGCGGCGGCGCATGCGGTTCGATGATGTGGGCGCGTCGCCCGAGGGACTCCCAGATGGTCCGCGAGGTCCGCGGATCGG
Organism: uncultured Dehalococcoidales bacterium; assembly: GCA_964536925.1. Lineage (GTDB taxonomy): Bacteria > Chloroflexota > UBA6077 > FW602-bin22 > FW602-bin22 > VGOZ01. The sequence goes on from CAZHZF010000024.1 coordinate 29,260, forward strand.
CCTTCCGGACGGGGTTTGTGCGCAAAGCACATAGAGTGTCGAGATTGGTCTGGCGCAGCAGACACTGACAGCCCGGAAGTTGTGCGGATAGCCTAGAGCAACCTGATTCGGAGGAGGAAGGCTCAATCGTGGCTGAGATCAACACCGGCGATACGACCTGGGTTCTGGTGGCGACGGCCCTGGTCATGCTCATGACGCCAGGGCTCGGTTTCTTCTACGCCGGGCTCGTGCGTCGCAAGAACGTTCTGGCGACCATCATGCACAGCTTCTTCATCTTGTGCCTCATCAGCGTGCAGTGGATTCTCTTCGGGTACTCGCTTGCGTTCGGGCCCTCGATGGGTGGGTTCATCGGCTCGCTTGACTGGGTCGGGCTCAACGGAGTGACTCTCGAGCCGAACGGCGACTACGCCGGGACCATTCCCCATCAGTTGTTCATGGTCTTCCAGATGATGTTCGCGATCATCACTCCGGCGCTCATCACCGGTGCGTTCGCCGAGCGCAAGCGGTTCAAGGCATTCGCGATCTTCTCGGTTCTGTGGGCGACCCTGGTGTATGCACCCGTTGCGCACTGGGTGTGGGGTGCGACCGGTCAGCCCGGCTGGTTGAAGGCGCTCGGTGCACTGGACTTCGCCGGTGGCACCGTCGTGCACATCACCGCGGGAATGTCGGCCCTTGTCGCCGCGATGGTCATCGGCAAGCGGATCGGCTCCGATGAGGGGATCGAACCGCACGACGCGACGATGACGATCCTCGGTGCGGCGTTGCTCTGGTTCGGTTGGTTCGGGTTCAACGCCGGTTCGGCTCTGGGTGCCGGTCCGCTGGCGGTGAGCGCCTTCGTGAATACCAACACCGCCGCGGCGATGGCGGCGCTCACCTGGATGACGGTGGGCTGGCTGCACAAGGGCGTTCCCAGTCCGCTCGGCGCGGCGATCGGCGCGGTCGCTGGTCTGGTCGCGATCACCCCCGCGGCGGGTTTCGTGACACCGATCGCCTCGATTCTGATCGGCTTCGGCGCGGGCGTCCTGTGCTACGGCGCGGTGCAGTTGAAGAGCGCGTTCGGCGTGGACGATGCGCTCGATGTGTGGGCCTGCCACGGCGTGGGCGGCGTCTGGGGCGCCTTTGCGACCGGTCTCTTCGCCACCAAGAGCGTCAACGAGCTGGGAGCCGACGGTCTGTTCTATGGCAACCCTGGCCTGTTGATGAATCAGATCATCGCGATCGTCGTTGTCAGCGTGTTCTCCATCGTGATGACCTGGGTCATCCTCAAGATCATCGACGTGACGATCGGCCTGCGCGTTGGCGAGGAGGAGGAACGCCGCGGTCTGGACGAGACCCAGCACGGCGAACTCGCCTATCAGATCTAGGCATCTGGTCGATCCAGGCGAGGAGCGGCGGCACCGACGGTGCCGCCGCTCTCTCCTTTCACACCGCCGCGAGCGCCAGAGTTGCGGTACGCGCCTCATCGTCGGACAGGTCATCGAGCGGGAAGATGGGGCGCCGCAACCGATGGTACGTGAACGCGCGCGCGTCGGGATTGGTGATCCCGGGGCTATCGACTTCGATGATCGTTCGGCCGATGGACTCCCGAAACTGGAACTCGTCGCGGAAGAGATGTGCCGACTGGACGACGATGATGCGGCGGGTCTTCGGCTCGATTCCCACGACGCGGAAATACTGCGGATGGATCTGGCTCGACGGTCGCTCCGTCAGGATCACGTCAGTTTCTCCGCACCGGACGACGGCCGTGAGTCCCAGCCGCGTCGGCAGGGCAAAGTGCGGATCGACGAAGGAGCCGTCGAACAGCAATCGCACCGTTCCTTCGATGGATACTGGATCCCCGTTGAGGGGTTCGAGCTTACCGCCGATGTCGCCGGAGAATGCGCCGCCGATCCCCAGGCGGGCGGCCGCTCGCGCGGCATCGCCATCGCGGATGAAGAGCGCTGCGTCTGGCCAGCCGGCGCGCTTCAGAGCGGCGAGGATGGCGGTCCCATCGCCAGGGGAGCCGCCGGCGCTGTTGTTCCCCTGGTCCGCCAGGATCACTGGCCACTCCGCGGTCTCGATCGCCCGGCGCACCGCTGTTTCCACCGGGGTGAGCACCAGATCGGTCCGGAATCCCGATCGCAACGACCAGGCCAGTTCAGCGAGTTCGGCCACGATCCGGTCGCCCAGCGCACGATCGCCGTCCGTGGTCGCGAGCATGGTCATGCCCGACTCCGGCACGTCCGCATCGCCGAAGCCCGCCGCGACGGTCACGTCCAGGACTCCGGGCTCGCGCGCCAGTTCCGCGGCGCGCTGGACGAGCCAGTACATCGGCGGCTTCATGAGCGCCTGGCTGCCCGCGCTCATGCTCATGAGGCCGCTCTTCACAAGAATGGGAGGTTTGGCGAGCCGGCACACTGGCCTCACCTCACCGCGTAGAGATCGCGCGATCAGGGTCGCTCCCTGCTGCCCCAGCTCGAACGTATCGATGTGGGGCGCCGTCTTGTAGCCGATGATTGCGTCGGCGTATTCGGCCCAGCCGAGCCCGATATTCGCGTGGAGATCGAAGACGACCACGAGCGGGATCCTCGGTCCCACGGCCTGGCGTATGGCCCGCAGGATGTGGAGTTCAGGGTCGTCGATCTCCCTGCCGGCGGCCGCGCCGTGCAGGTGAAGGAGAATGCCGTCTGGAGCGGCATCGGCGATGCCGCGGGCCAGTCGGTTCGCCGCATCGTGAATCACGTCCGAATCGATCGATCCCGTCGAAGGGCCGTGTGTCGCGAAGAAGATCGGGACCATCTCCAGTCCCTCGCGGTCGCAGCCATCGATGATGCCGCCCACGGTGCTGCCGGTACCGCGGTAGTAGGTCAGAACCTCATCGCCGACCACATAGACGCCATCGCGCCGAATGCGTTCCAGCGTCGTGGGCGTGGGATTGAAGGTGTTCGTCTCGTGGGAAAATCCACCGATCGCGACGCGCATCTCGCCTCTCTCTCCTGCCCGTATACTGCGCTACGGGAGGTCCCATGATCTACGAATTGCGCGTCTACATCTGCGCCCCGGGCCGGATCGCCGCACTCCACAATCGATTCCGGACCATCACCACTCGCAAGTTCAAGGAGCACGGCATCGATGTCGTTGGGTACTGGACCGATCGGTACGGTGAGTCGAACCGCCTGACCTACATCGTCCGCTGGAAGGATGAGGACGAGCGCAACCGCAAATGGGGCGCATTTGCGACCGATCCCGAGTGGATCGCGGCTCGCACGGCGTCCGAGGCTCCTGAGAACGGCGGACCGATCGTCGCGAACGTCAACAACAGCCTGATGACGCCCACCGACTACTCTGCGATGACCTGATCCTCGCCCGGTGGCGCCCGTCCCCGGAGCACGTAAGGCTCGCTCGTACGTCCCTTACGGCATCCTCACCGGAATTCTGGCACGTTTCGTGAGATGGAGCGGCGCCGGGGCGCGATCATCCTGACCGAGGACGACATCGGTGCCCACGTCCTGCGCGGTGTTGCCGCGGCGACCGGGTTCGTGAGTCGGGTGGTCCGGCTGCGGGAGATCGGGGCCGTGCCGGCTGAGGACGTCGCCCTCATCATCATCGGCCGCGATGCGCCCGGCGCCGCGGCTCTCGCGCTGATCGATACGCTCGCGGCGCGCTGCGCCCGTCGAGTCCCCTACCCGGTAGTCCGACTTTGTGATGAACCGCCTTTCGGCATGATCGACGCGCGCGAGTGGCGGCTGCCCGCCACGGCGCACCTCGCCGACCTCGTCCATGCGGTGCTGGGCGTGACCCGTGGCGAGATCGAGCCGCCGGCGCCCGCCTCGTACACGTCCTGGTTGAATGGCGCGCGCAGGGTGCTCGGATGGGCCGCCATCGCCGCGTCGATCGCGCTCGTCGCCTGAATCAGGTCGATAGGTCTGGCTCCCCCGCCTGCCACCCGTAATGATCGCGCGCGTGCTCGATAGTGATCAGGCCGTCCGCCAGGTCTTGTGCGACCGACCGCGGATCCCGATCGCGAGGATCTCCGTAACCGCCGCCCCCGGGCAGCGCGATGATGGCCCGGGCACCTTCGGGCAACTCGACCGTTGCTTTCGGATGCTGCACCGCGCCATCGATCGTGAAACTTCCCGGAGCCCCGCTGCGGCCTCCGAACAGACCGCGCGCGGGATGGGTTGTGCGATCGAAGAAGGGCGACAGAAGCGCCCGGACACCAGGCGGTGACCGCACGACAATTTCGTGTCCCAGGCCACCCCGCCACTGGCCCGGTCCCCCGGAATCGACGCGCAACCTCCGCGCCTCGTAGATCAGCGGGATGTGCGTCTCGATCGCCTCGACGGGAAAGCCATGCACGCCGGAGGGAAAGGACGTCGCGCTGAACCCGTCCGCCCCGTGCCGCGCGCCCATTCCCCCCGCGTTGAAGACGACGAGTACGAACTGCTGTCCGGACCGGTCCCGGCCGTGCCATTGGGTGTTCCAGAGAGCGTCGTAGCTCTCGGCCAGAACCGCATCGGGGACGACCGGCGCGAGGGCGCGAAAGATCAGGCCAGGAATGAAATGGCCGATGATGTGCCGCGCCGCCACCGCGGCGGGCCGACGACAGTTGAGGATGGATCCTTCCGGAGCCGTGACCGCGATCGGCCGGAACGAACCGTCGTTGTTCGGAATCTCGGGGGTCAGCGCCGCCTTCAACGCGTACGTCGTATAGGCGTGGGTGTAGTTGAGTACGACATTGATGCCGCGTTCGCTCTCCGGTGACGTTCCGGCGAAGTCGACCGAGATGCTGTCGTCCCGCACGCGCACCTGCACTGCGAGGTGCACCTCGCGATCGAAACCGTCATACTCGCCGCTCGCGCTGTAGTCGCCATCGGGCACCGCCCCGATCGCGCGACGCATCCCCTGCTCCGATCGATCGAGGATGATCCGGCCCAGGCCATCCAGATCGGGCAGATCGAACTGTTCCAGCGTCTCGATGACCCGACGGCAGCCCACGTCGTTACCAGCGGCCTGAGCGTACAGATCGCCGATGACCAGATCCGGGACGCGGACGTTCGCTTCAACGATGCGCAGGACATCCTCATTGGGCTCCCCCGCGCGCAGCAGTTTGACGATGGGGATGCACAGACCCTCTTCGTAGACCTGATGCGCGTCGGCCGAGAAGACCCGACCCCCGATATCCGCCGTGTGGCAGATATTGCCGAAGTACCCGATCGCGCGGCCGCGATGGAAGATCGGGGTTACGATGGTGATGTCGTGGTAGTGGCCGGAGGTGAGCCACGGGTCGTTTGTCATCAGCACGTCGCCGGGGAGGAGGGTCGCAGCCGGGCACGCGGCGAGAAAGTGACGCATCGCCGACGCGAGGGAGTTGATGTGGCCGGGCGTTCCGGTGACGGCCTGGGCGAGCATTCTGCCCTGTGCATCGAAGACCGCGGCCGAGAGGTCCCCCGCCTCGCTCACCGCCGGCGTGAGCGCGGTGCGGATCAGCGTCGCAGCCTGCTCCTCGGTGATCGCGATCAGGCGGTTCCAGAGGACATCCCAGTGGCGGTCGAGGATCATCGGCGCAGCACCAACTCCAGGTGGCCCGAGGGCAGGACGGACGCGCTCCAGTGCGGATGGACGACCGTTGTCGTGGCGTCCTCCTGGATCAGGGCAGGCCCATCGACGGTATCGCCGACCGCCAGCGAGCTTCGATCGATCGCTCGCGCCGGACGCCTCTCGCCATCGAACCAGGCGGCGCGCCGACGCTCCCTCCCGGAACCGCCCGCGATGGAGAACCGGGGGATCGGCGGCGTCGGCCCGGTGGCCGTGAGCCGCCACTGCATCGCCTCAACCCCCACACGGGGCGGCACGCGCCCGTAGACGCGCCCGTACTCCCCGGCAAACGTGGTGCGGAGCGCTGCCGAGCGAGCGACGGCGGGAGATCCACGATCCAGAGCCGCTGGAGGAACAGCCGTTGTCAGCTGGTGCGCCTGGCCGGTAAACCTGAGGTCCGCGGCTGTCGCCCAGCCGATCTGATCGGGCGGAACCAGCGATGAGAGCTCGCTCGACGCACGCGCGCGCATCGCCTCCATCTCGCGATCGATCTCATCCCAGGGCGTCGCGTCGTCCACCGGGCAGACGAGCGTGCGCACGAGGTCGACCCGCGGGGGCGCGCCGACGAGACCGATCGCGGATCCGACACCGGCGGCCGCCGGCACGCAGATGCGGCCGATCCCGAGGCGGCGGGCGACGCCGCAGGCGTGCACTGGTCCGGCGCCACCGAAGGCGTAGAGGGGGAGCGACGCCGGATCGTAGCCGCGTTCGGCACAGTGGCGGCGGAACGCCAGCGCCATCTCCTCGTCGACCGTATCGCGGATCCGCTCGGCAGATGCGATCGGATCACCCCCCAATGCGTCGACGAGCGCGCGGCCAGCCGCGTCCCGATCGAGTCGGAGCCGTCCGCCAAGAAATCCCTCCGGATCGATGTACCCCAGGACAACATCGGCGTCGGTCACCGTCGGATCGCTGGACTCGCGCGGAACACCCTCGGGTGGCGGATAGCAGGCCGGCCCGGGCACCGCACCGGCGCTATCCGGTCCCACACGCATCCGGCCCAGCCCATCGACTCGTGCGATGGAACCGCCGCCCGCCCCGATCTCGATCAGTTCCACGCTCGGCACCTGCAGGGGCAGGCCCGAGCCGCGGATGAATCGATACTCCCGCGCGACCTCCACTTCGCCGTGCACCATCGGCCACGGCCTCTCGTCGCCCCGTCGGCTGATCAAGCACGCCTTCGCCGTCGTGCCGCCCATGTCGAACGAGAGCACCCCATCCAGGCCCAGCGCAGCGCAGTCGTTCGCCGCGGCGATCGCGCCCGCGGCGGGACCGGACTCGACCAGGCGCACCGGCAGCTCCTGCGCGGCCGCGACGCCGACGATGCCGCCGTTCGAGGTCATGATCTGGAGGCTCGCGCTGGGGATACGGCTGCCCAGCCCCTCCGCGATCGCACCGAGGTAGCGCGCGGCGATCGGCTGGACGTAGGCGTTTGCCGTCGTTGTCACCATCCGCTCGTATTCGCGGAACTGCCCGGAGACGATATGTGAGAGCGAGATCGGCAGGTTCGGCGCGGCGGAGGCGACGGCTTCCGCCGACTGGAGTTCGTGCAGCGGATTGCGATACGCGTGGAGATAGACGATCGCGACTGCCTCAACCCCCGCTGCGCGCAGCTCCTCCATCACCTGGCGCACGCCGTCGAGATGGAGCGGGACCTCGACGCTGCCATCCACGAGGGTGCGCTCATCGATCTCGCGGCGATCGCCGCGACCGACCAATTGACCGGGTCGGGTGATCCTGAGGTCGTACATGTCGAAACGGTGCTGACGGGCGATCTCGAGCGTATCGCGGTAGCCCTTAGTCACAAGCAGTCCAACCCGCGCACCGCGCCGCTCCACGATGGCGTTCGTCATCAAGGTCGTCGCGTGGATCAGCGCGTCGGCGTCCCGCTCGCCAGACGCCGCCAGAACCCGATCGAGGCCTTCCAGCACCGCGATCTCGGGGTTTCGGGGAGTCGTCCGCACCTTGGCAGTGGCGATCACATTGCCGTCCTCGGTGACCGCGACGACGTCGGTGAACGTGCCGCCGATGTCCGCCCCGACCCTGAGCCCCATCCGGGCGCGAGTGTAACCGGCGTCGGAGGCCGTCGGACACGACTACACTGGCCACGAGGCTCTCCTGTTTCACTCCCCACGCCCCATCCCGATCTGGTTTTATGCGGGTGGAGCGCTGGGGCCGTTCGCGGGCGGCGTCATCGGCGCGGTCCTCCCCGTCGTGCGCGAGTCGTTGTCGGCCGATCTCGGCGCGATCTCGTGGGCCGTTCCCGCCTACATGATTCCCTTCGCGGGATTCCAGTTGATCTCCGGGTCCATCTCGGATCGGACCTCACGACGGTTCGCGTTGGGGATCGGCTTCGCCCTGTTCGTCGTCGCATCCCTTTGCTGCGCAGCCGCCGTCACCATTGAGTGGTTCCTCGTCGGCCGATTCCTCCAGGGTGCCGCGAACGCCTTCACCACGCCCATCCTGGTTGCGGCGACCGCGGATCTCGTCCCGCGCGAGCGTCTCGGCCGCACAATGGGGTCGTTCGTCAGCGTGAACATGGTCGGCGGGTTCGCCGCGCCGCTCGTTGGCGGAGGGCTCGCTCAGGTCGACTGGCGGTTCGTCTATTTCCTCACGGCAGGCGTCGCCCTGGTCCTCGGCGTGCTGTACGATCGCGTCCTGCGCGGTGCTCCGCCGCGGAGGGCCGCATCCTCCCCTGGCATCGCGCAGATCGCGCGGGTCCTCGCCTCACGTGGCGGGATGATCGCCGGCGCGGCCGCGTTCTCCGCGCAGTTGGCGACCTTCGGGTCCTCCTACCTGTGGTCCACGTACCTCGTCGAGCGGTGGAGCCTCAGTCTCGTCGGGGCCGGAGCGGTCTCGTCGTTGCTCGGACTGCTCGGTATTGTCGCCGCGCCGTACGCGGGTAGGCGTGTCGAGGTCGTCGGCCCGGCTCGCGTGCTGGCCGAAGGTAGCGTGCTCGCGGGCATTGGTGGCCTGACGATCGCGCTCGCGCCCGCGCCGGAACTGTTTGTCCTGGGTGTGGTGCCCCTCGGGGTCGCCTATGGCTCGCTCTGGGCGGCCATGCCGAGCCTGGTGCTGATGCTCCTGACCGATCAGCGCCTGCGGGGGACCGCGGTCTCGATCAATGCCACCTTTCGGTTCGGCGCCTCGGCGGTTGCGCCGGCGATGTTCACGCCGGCCTACGGCGCGTTCGGCGGCGCCACCTTCCTCGTCGGCTGTGCCGCCGCGGCCGTGCTCCCCGCTGTCGCGGCCGCGGCCGGAAGAACCCTGCGGGATCGCGATCGTTCCGAGCGGCGCGACGACGCGCGGACGTGATGAGAGTGGCGCGGGTAAAGCGCACCGGCTAGCATCGTACCGACCGACCGGTCGGTCGGTTTCGAGAGGCAAGTTCAGCCGTGGTGAAGTCCCAGACCCGAACCCTTGAGCGCCACGAGCGCATCCTCGAGGCCGCGCTCGATGTCTTCACCCGCAGCGGCTTTCAGGATGCGATCGTCGATGACATTGCCGACGCCGCGTCGACCTCGAAGGGTGGCCTCTACTTTCACTTCCCGGGCAAGGACGCGCTGTTTCTGGCTGTGCTCGATCGGACCGCCGTACTCCTGCGTTCGCGAATCGAGTCGGCACTCGCAACGGAGGCCGAGCCGCTCGCGCGACTCGAGCTGGCACTCCGAGCCCTTCTTCAGACCTTCAGCGCGCACCGCAAGGCGGCTCGCCTTTTCCTGATCGATACCCCGGGCGCCGGACCCCGTTTCTATCAGCGCATCATGACTCTGCGCGCGGAGTTCACCGGCCTCATCGTTGCCGAACTCGAGAACGCGGTGGCGGCGGGCGCCATCGACCCCATCGACTGTCGCATAGCCGGCCAGGTCTGGTTCGGCGGTATCCACGAGATCGTCAGCCAGTGGGCGCTCGCCGAGGATCCCGAGGATCTCATCGCTCGTCTGCCCGCGCTGCGCGCCCTGCTGCTTCGCAGCGTCGGAGTCGACGCGTGACCCGCGCGCCCGCGGTCTCGCTGGACCTGCTCCATCCGTCCGGGTGCGACGCCCGATCGGCGCCGGATGGCGATCCGCTCGCTGACTTCGCGATCGCGTGCCGCCTGGGCGAGGAGGCTTTCTACTGGGCAAGGCCCGACGGACAACTATCGCTCTGTGCGACCGGCAGCGTCGATCGCATCGATGCGCGGGGTGAGGATCGGTTCAAGCGCGCGTCCGCGTGGTGGAGCGAGCGGCGTGGTGACTGGCCCATTCCTCTCGCCGTCGGTGGGTTCGCGTTCGAGGACCACGGCGCGAACGATGAGTGGAGCAGCTTTGGTGCCGGTCGCCTGACGGTGCCGCGCCGACTCTGCATCAGACGCGGCGATCGGTGCTGGCGCATCGACCCCGCATCGGAGTCCGTCGCGCCGATGCCACGTCAGTCGGAGGTGCAGGAACTCCCAACCACCATCGAGTCCACGAGAGACCGTAACGCCCGCCTGGCCGAGACCTTTGGTGGCAACGTGCGCGAT
>CAZHZF010000025.1:0-39299 GCA_964536925.1 uncultured Dehalococcoidales bacterium
GACGCGTGCCGATCCAACGCGTCCGAGATCGCGATCCCGCGGCCACTGGAACGACCGCTCAGGTACGCGTCGCCCACGCGGACGCGCAGGCGGGTGAAGCGCAGGTCCGGATAGCGGCGGTGGAGCGCCTCCTGGAGCGCGCTCTCGCGCCGCAGGACCAGCGCGTTCGCCTCCACGGACTCCTCGGCAAACCGCCGGGCGCGTTCGGCGAGGCGCTCGCCGATCTCGGCTACGGCGCCGCGGCGGAAGTCGCCCTTCCAGGTCCGCGCCTCGACGTGCTCGCCATAGACGAGAGCGGCACGCCGCCAGCCGACTTCAGTCAGGCGCGCCACCTCACGCGCCAGGTACACGAACAGGAAACTGCAGACCGCGACGTCGTGGCGGCGGCCGAGCAGGAGCATCCGGCCCGACGACCGACCGCCGGCGCGAGTGCGGAGCGCGGCGCAGAAGTGCGCCCGCGCGATCGCGGCCATCAGGAGCCAGCGCCAGGCGGCACCCGGCCCCACATCGACCGCCTCCTCGACGATCTCCGTCTCGCCTTCCGGCAGCGCGGCGAGATCGAGGTTGTGGCGCTGCGCCAGCGCCAGAGCGTGCGCGGCCGCCAGCGCGGCCTCGTGCGGATTGCTGCTCGTCGCCAGGGCGAGCAACTTGCGAATGCGCTCGACGATCGCGTCGGGCGGGCGGGCGGTATCGGTCACAGGCGACGCACCTCGGAGAGCCGCAGCGCGGCGAACAGGCTGAACGCGACGACGAGTCCTCCGGCGATGCCCACCGCGAATGGCGCGCCGATGAAGTCGGCTGCCCATCCCAGGGGAAGCGTGCCCAGCGGCATGACCCCCCAGGTCATGATGTAGGCGCTCATCACCCGCCCGCGGTACGCGTCGGGGACCATGGTCTGGAGGAGTGTGTTGTTCGTCGCCTGATAGATCGCGCTCGTCGCGCCGGCGAGAAACAGCGTCACGAGCGCGGCCAGCAGGCCGTTCGCCGCGGCCAGACCGAGCAGGGAGAAGCCGAACAGGCCGCCGCTGACGAGGAGCACCGGACCCTTGGCGCGAAAATCACCCGCGAGTGAGAACGCGACCGATCCGGAGATCGAACCGACACCGAGGACCGTCATGAGGAACCCGAGGCCGGACGCGCCGATGTCGAGATCCCGCGCGAACATGGGCAGGAGCGCCATGTAGGGCATCCCCAGCGCGGTGGGCACCAGTGCGGAGAGCAGGAGCCCGCGCACGGGCGGTGTCGATCGGATGTAGCTCCAGCCGTCCACGAGGTCGCCCAGTGGCGTACCGCGGGTCCCGCGCGTGGTGCGCGGCACGCGCATCAGCAGCGAGGTGACGAACGAGAAGAGAAGACCGCCTGCCTGGAGGAAGAAGCAGAACGCCGCGCCGACCTGAGTGAGGAGGATGCCGGCCAGCGCCGGACCGAGCGTACGGGTCAGGTTGTTGTTCGCCGAGTTGATCCCCACCGCGCTGGCGAGATAGGCCGGCGGAACCGAGGTGGACACAAGCGTCTGGCGTACGGGGAACACCATCGAGAGCGAGGTACCGATCAGGAAGGTGAGGAGCAAGATCGTCCAGATGTCGCCCCAGCGCAGCCACACGACCACAGCCAGCGCGGTGGTGAGGAGGGAGGCGAGTCCCTGGGCGATCGCCAGCAGGCGCGTGCGATCGACCCGATCGGCCAGGATGCCGCCGGGGATCGAGAACAGCAACTGGGGGATCGAGCGCAGGAAACCGGCCAGGCCGAGGAAGAACCCCGACCCGGTCATCTCGAGGATGAGCCACCCAATGGCGACGCTCTGCATCCAGTTGCCGGTCTGGGTCGTGAAGGTCCCGGCGAAGAGCAACTGGTAATCGCGGAACGCCAGCGCGCCGAGCGAACCAACGCGGCCGGCCGGCCCTACGGCGGTGGGTGCGTCCTGGCTCACGTCGCCAGTCTATCCGTCGGGGAAGATGCGGCCGGGCAGGAGGGAGTCTCCCACCCGGCCGAGACCTTACGCGGCGACGCGGGCCAGTTTCTCCCGAAGGATGCCGCCGCGCAGCTTGCGGAGGCCGTCGGCCTCCAGCTGGCGCACGCGCTCGCGACTGACTCCGAGCCGGGTGCCGACCTCGGCGAGCGTCAGCGGCGTGCCATCCTCCATGCCGAAACGCAGGCGGATGACGGCGCGCTCGCGCGGCGTCAGCCCCTCGAGGATCTCCTCGATCTTGGCACGCTGATCCGCCATCTCGACGATCTCCTGCGCGTCCGGCGCGGTGATGTCGGGAACCAGATCGGCGAGCGTCGAGTCCTCGGTGCCGATGAGCGTCGATTCGAGCGAGAGCGGCTCGCGCGCGGCCATCAGCGCCTCGCGCACCCGCTCCTCGGTGAGACCTGCCTCGACGGCGATCTCGGCCGGGTTCGGCGCGCGGCCAAACCGCTGCTCGAGCCGTCGGCGAATCTCGCCCAGCCGGGTGACGAGCTGGCCGGTGTGCACCGGCATACGGATCGTGCGCGCCTGATCGGCGATCGCACGGGTGACGCCCTGACGGATCCACCAGTAGGCGTAGGTCGAGAACCGCCAGCCGCGCTCCGGATCGTACTTATCGACCGCGCGGAACAGGCCGACGTTGCCTTCCTGGATCAAATCCTCCAGCGGCAGCCCGCGGCCGACGTAGCGGCGCGCGACCGAGATCACCAGCCGCAGGTTCATCTCGATGAGACGGTGGCGCGCCATCTTGCCGTCGCCCACGACCGCCTCGAGGTTGCGGCGCTTGATCGCCGACATCTGCTGCCCGCTCTTCAAATCCTCCTCGGCCTTGAAGGCGGCCTGCACCTGCCGACCCAGCGAGAGTTCCTCGTCGAAGGTGAGCAGCCGGCCATTGCCGACGTCGGCGAAGTACGCCGTCAGCGCGTCGGGCGCGCCGGGAATGTCGTTCCGGTAGTCGATCTCGACCTCGGCCTCCGCCTCGGCCTCGACCCCGGGAACCACGTCCGCATCCGCGTCCGCGTCGCCATCGACCAGTTCATCGGCCGCCGCGGTCGGAGATTCGGCATCCTCCTCGTGGATCGCGAGCGTCTCCTCGTCGGTCGTGCGCTCCAGTTCCTCGAAGGCGTCGTCGACATCGCCGATCAACGCGCCCACCGCGCTCTGCTCTCGGCCGGGCGCGAGCGTGCTCCAGACCACTGATTAGCCCTCCCAACGCATCCCGTCGGCGGTCCGCCGGGGCACCCGAATATACGCGCCGGTTCGGGTGATGCCGCCGTACCATCTGCCTGTCGCGTACCTGTCCTTCCGGACAGGTCGACGGGGCGTTCTCTCGACGTTTCTGTCCCTAGATTACCCCGATTCGCCCCGAACGTCTAGAGATAAGGCACGCCGGTTATGCAGTTGATATGGCCGGAATGTGCTCGACAGAGTCGCCGACGGCGATGGTTCCCTCGACGAGGACCCGCGCGTACACGCGCGCCTCGCCGGGATGCTGCTCGGCGTGGACCCGCGCGAACCGCCCGTCGACGAACGAGCCCTTGATCGTCGCGCAGGGTGTCGTGAAGCGGGTGACCTCGACGCGGGCGGGCCCGATACGAAGGGAGTCGCCGGGCTGGAGGCGCGCCCAATCCAGCCCGCGGACGGTGACGTTCTCGCCGATGGTGCCGGGGGCGATGGGATGCCCTTCGGCGCGGAGCCGATCGATCACGTCGCCGCTGAACAGGCAGAGCGCCGCGGTCGCGCTCCCGTGCAGGGGATTGGCGTGCTCGTCGCCGGCGAGGCCAGCGAGCGAGAGGTGGCTGCTGAAGACCGGCCACTTCGGCACGCCCCCGGCGGAGAGATTCAGCGCCGCCACGCGCGCCGGAGCCGGAGGCCGTCCCAGGACGGTGGCCAGTTCGTCGAGATGACTCCGCTCGTGGCTGGAGAGCGTCCAGGCGAGTTGGCCCAACGTCCACTCCCGACCGCTCGCCGTGCGGACGACCACGAGCCAGTCGCTATCGGCGCGACCACGGAGGTGCTCGGCGGCGCGGGCGCGGGCCTCGTCGAGCGCGTGGAGGGTCGCCGCGAATGGCCGGCCCCGGCGGGCCTGGCGCCGTTCCTCGTTGATGTGGGCCAGTTGCGCCCCCGGCAGCGGTCGGGCCTCGCCGCGGGCGGCGACGAGCAGCGCCTCGTGCGAGGCCTCGATGTGGCTGAAGACATCGGCGAATGTCCAGTCGTCCCACGCGATACGATCGGCGTCACCCTCGATCAGCGCGCCGATGAGGCGGGCCTGACCCCCGACCGCGTCGAGCGACCGCGCCGCCTCGCCGAACAGATGCCGACCGCGTGGAACCATCGCCTGCCCTCCCGTCGTGACTCGTGCGGCCCACTATCCACGAAGGGCGATCCACCGTCCACCGCGCGGCGACTCGAGGCGTCAGGGGCGCCGCGGGCGCCCGCGGGTGCCGCCAGTCTCGGGCGCGAACAGGAGGAAGGGCAGCATCGTGAGCAGCGAGAGCCACGCCGCGATCGAGAGCGATGCCGACGCTCCCAGCGTCTCGGCCAGATAGCCGAGCGTGATCGGACCGACGACATAGCCGAGATCGGCCAGTGTCCGGTACACGCCCATCGTGAGTCCGACCGCGCCGGGCGGGGCGAGATCGGCCGCATACGCCGACGAGGCCGCCAGAAACGCGCCGCTCACACCCCAGAGGATCGCGCTCGCGACGAACGAGAGGTAGTCGCCGGCCAGCGCGAACCCCCAGAACGCGGCCGCGCCGACGACGCACCCGGGCACGATCGCGGCCTTCCGTCCGAGACGATCCGCCAGCGAGCCGGCAAGTCCGACGAAGGCGATGTTGCAGACGCTCGCGGCGGTAAGCGCCAGGCCCATCGTCGCCGGATCGATCCCGATGCGCTCGACCCCGGCCAGGGGGACGACGGCAAAGATGCCGCCGGTGCGATTGAAGAACTGGACGAACGTGATCGCGGAGAGGGTGAGGAAGCCGACGTTGAGGAGCAGTGCGCGCGTCGCGCCGGGCGGGGCACCGGATGCCGCGGCGCCGGTTGGACCCGCGACGAGGCGCGACTCCGGTAACTGCGTGATCGCGATGACGCCCGCGGCGAGCGCGAGCGCGGCGAAGGCGAAGAACGGCGCGCGATAGCCGGCCCAGAGCGCGACCACGCCGCCCACGCTGGGGCCGACACCCACCGCGAAGGTGAAGAAGGCCTGGTAGGTGGCCATCATCCGGCCCCGGTTCTCGCGCGTCGCGATGTCGGCGACCACCGTCTGCACGCCGGTGATCACGATCGCGGCGCCGATGCCGCCGATGAGCCGGAAGACGAGCAACTGGGTGAAGTCCTCGGCCAGGCCGCAGAGCAGACTGCCTGCGCTCGTGACGATCGTCCCTACCAGGATCGTCGGGCGCCGGCCGAACCGATCGGCTGCCTGGCCAGCCGGGACATTGAAGAGCAAGCGCCCCAGCCCGTAGATCGCGACGACCAGGCCCACCGCCGTCTCGGTCACGCCGAAGCTCCGTGCGTAGATGGGTGTGACCGGGACGACGATGCCGAACCCCAACTGGTTCACCGCGATGACGATGCAGGCCCAGAGCAGCGCGCGGTTGTTGCGCAGCGCGTCGAGGCGTGCCCTCACGGAGAGGGCGGGCGCGACGGGACCGAACGGCGCACGGCGGTACGCGCCGAAACGAACGGGGGGATTCCCTTAGGAAGGACGGGGGATGAGCCGCTCATCGTGGCGCACCGACACTGGGCACGATGGAAAACAACACGATCTCCGCATCCGACCCCCTGGCGATCGCCGACAGCGTGTGGCGGCCGGACGTTCCGAGCGGAGCCAACGGCTGGCTCAGTCTCACCGAGCCCCTCGGCCTGCCGGACGATGACATCATCGAGGATGAGGAGTGGCCCGACCTCGGACCCATCCTCGATCTGATGATGATCTGACGCCTCCTGCTGGCACGCCTCGCCGGACGGGCCGTATAGTAGGCACGTTCGCCGCGCGGGCGTGGCGGCTCTGCTGCTTCTGAGGCCCGCCCTCGTCGGGAACATATTCTCAAAACGGCCCGCTCAACTCCCGTGTCCGTTCCGGGCGTCCGGGCGAGTGCGTTTCGATGGGGTCGTCCTGAAAGAGGTCGTCCGATAGCCTCCGCCCGCCCTCGCCCCCGCCGCATCGGCCGCCGCGGTATCGGGTTCATCCGCACCGATCGGTGGCAGGAGCGGACTCTCCCGGTCCTGCGCTTGCTCCTGGCCGATGACGTGCGCGGCACGCTCACCGCGTGGCTGAGGGCCTATGGCGAGGCGAACGGCCTGCCGGGGCTATCGACCGGACCGATCGACAGCCGTTTCAACCGGTTGCGCGATCACGTCGGCGCGGACGAGATGATCATCTGGACCACGCCGGAACGGCGCGCCGCCGGCGGCGGTCCGCGCCTCCGCATTTCGGCGCTGCGGATCGACCTGGAGTGTCGCTTCGAGCACGGGCACATCTCCGCCGAGAAGATGGTGCCGGTGCCGCCCGACGCGATCGAGCCGATGCGCGAACGGGGCTCGGTTGGTGTGGCGATGCGGGTGGAGCGGATCGAACTCCCCGCCCGCACCGAAAACGGCGATCCGCTCGCCCAGGAGATCGAGGGCATCTTCGATCGGCTCACCGGCAACCGGTGGCGCGGCTTCGTGGCGCCGCTACGCGAGGCGCTGGAGGCCGAGGGGCGCGAGGATACCGAGCGGGCGCAGCGCCTGAAGGCGCCGTACGAACGCGCCGAGCCACGCATCGGCAGCCGTGGCCAGGATAACCCCTTCCGCCTGCTCGGTCTGAGCGCTTCGGCCGTCGCCGCGTTCGACCCCGGCGAGTGGCTGGATGTGCTCAACGAGCGAGACATCGGGGTGGCGACGGCTCGGCTGATGAATGTGGACGTCGGCCACGGGACGATGGATATCGACGCGCGTGGGGCCGATCCGCCGCCGCGCGGCTCGGTGCGCCCGCGGCCGCGCTCGCGGATCCTGGCGCAGAAGCGCGCCATCCTCGAGGAACTCGAGTCGCCCCAGGGGAAGATGCCTCTGCTGGCCCGCCTGATGGCTTCGCCGGCGGCCATGCCGATCCCGAAGATCGCCTTCCCGGATCAGTACCTCAACGCGGCGGTCGGCCGGAGCCGCAGCCAGTCCCGGGCCGTGGGTATCGCCATGGGTCTGGCCGAGGGCGAGGCGATGCTCGTGGAGGGTCCCCCGGGCACGGGGAAGAGCACGACGACGGGGGAGATCGTCGCCCAGTTGATCCGACGCGATCCGCGGCTGCGGATTCTGGTGTGCTCGCATTCGAACCACGGCACCGACAACATGCTCATGAAGGTGGTCCCGTACGTGGAGGGGACCAGCCACGACCGACCGAAGGTCCCCGGCCTCGAGATCGCTCGGGTGGGTATGTTCGAGCGGGTGCCGGCGGATCTGCGCCGCTTCTTCGTGGGCCCGGAGGACGATCTCAGCGATCGAAACGTCGTGTTCACGACGATCGACGCGCTGGCCCTGAGCGACGCCGCCGGAGGCGCGATCTACGACTACGTGGTGCTGGACGAGGCGAACCGGGCGACTGTGCTCGATTCTCTCGTCGCGCTCGCGCGAGGGCGGCGGTTCATCCTCGTGGGGGATCGGCTTCAATTGCAGCCGGTGCTCTCGGAGGCCGAGGAGCAACTACGCCTCGAGCCGGCGATGGCCCGCGCCGGGGTGATCGGCAAGAGCCTCTTCGTGTGGATGACCGAGCGCCATTTCCCCGATCGCGCGATCGTGTTCCTGGACGAGCAGAACCGCATGCACCCGACGATCGGCGGGTTGATCGCGCGGGCGTTCTACGAGGATCGACTTCGCAACGGCGCGGCCGCACCACGGAAGGAGACGGGAGTACCGCACTTCCCTCATCCCGCGGTGTGGGTCGATACGCGCGGCCTCAAAGGGGTGCGCGAGTCCAGGGGACGGGGGCCTTCGCTCTTCAATGTGCCTGAGGCGCGGCTGGTCACGACGATCGCGCGCCACATCCTGCGCGACGCGCCGGAAGGCATGGATCTGGGCGTCATCGCCGCCTACGCCGAGCAGGCCGCACTCCTCCGGCGGATGCTGCGCCAGGAGGCGCGAGCGAACAGCCGCGGGATGGAGATCGACACGGTCGATGCCTTCGAGGGCCGCGAGAAGGATGTCGTGATCGTCTCGCTGGTGCGATCGAATCGGCGGCGCGAGATCGGGTTCCTGCAACTGATGCAGCGCATCAACGTCGCGCTCTCGCGCGCGCGCCGGCTTCTCGTCGTCGTGGGTGATACGGCGACGCTGCGCGGCAGCTACTTCGATCGCATCCTGCGCTACCTGCGCGAACGCGGCGCGATCACGCCGGGGCCGCGGGTCATCGCCCAGTTACGGGGCGCGCCGGTGCGGGAGGAGAACGCGGAGCGGCAGCCACGCCGCCGCCGCCCGGTGGAGGCGCCCGCCGCTCCGGCGGCGAGCGTCGCGGCGATCGAGACCGTGGACCTGGAGGCGGAGGTCGCCGCCGAGATCGCGCGCCAGAGTGGGGAGGGCGAGGTCCGTCGCTCCTCGCGGCAGCGACGCAGTCCCGCGGAGATCCTGGCCGCGCTGGCATCGCGTGCGAACGGGGCATCGGACGGCGAGGCCGATGGCGCAGTGGTCGCAGGGCTAGCACCGGGCGTGGAACCCACCGACAACGGATCTGCACCCGAGGCGGCGCTGGCGGCCGCGCCCGCGGAGGCCCTCACCGGTGCCACGCCCTCATCCCCCACGGCGTCGGAATCGGACACCCTCGCGCTGGGCGAAACGGCTCCGCGGGGCGACGCCGCGGCCGCAGGCGAGGCGCCGGCGCGCCCGGATTCCGCGGATTCGGCTTCGGGCAACGGGTCGGTGCCCGGTCGGCCGAAGCGGGTGCGTCGCGCTCCTGGCCGAACTCTCCACATAGTGCCCGCCGAGCCTTCGGTCAACGGGGCGATCGCTGGCCCCGCCGAGGCACCCGCGCTGGACGCGCCGGTCGCGGACGGTGGGGCGGAGGCTGAACCGATCGCCATCGTCGCGGCGGCCGGTCGGCGGAAGTCGCGCGCTTCCCGAGCCGCCGGCGCCGTGCAGCAACCGCTGCCGATCGCGCCACCGGAGGGCGCCCCACCGGCGAGCGGACCCGAGGATCCGTCCTCCGGGGTCGCGCCACAGGAGGCGAGCGCCGCACCCGCCGATAGCGGCGCGCCGGTGCGACGCGTACGCCGGAAGGCCCCGGCCGCGGACTGACGCTACTTCAGAAGCGGTGCGATCTCCCGCGCGAAGCGGAGCGCGCCGTCCAGACGCGGGAAGTCGGCGAAGCGCAGGATGAAGTCCCGGACTCCGGCGTCGATCATCCCCTGCAGACGGGCCCGCACCTGCTCCGGCGTGCCGACCACCGACCCGGCCGGGCCGCGCTGATGGAGCACCGAGGCATCGGCGAGGCGTCGCGCCTCGGCCTCGGAGTCCGCGATCGCCACGCATTGACTCTGCCAGTTGACCAGGATGTCGTCGACGCTGCGCTCCGCGCGCTCGCAGTGCTCCTTCAGGATGGCGCGTTTCGCGACGAGCGCTTCGGGTGTCGGCGTCGTGCAGTTCCACCAGTCGGCGTATCGGGCGACGACGCGGAGCGACAGTTGCTCGCCAGACGCGCCGATCATGATGATGGGCTGGGGGTCCGGTCGCGGCTCGGCGTAGGCGCGATCCAGGTGGAAGTACTTACCCGCGAACGTCGCGGGAGAATCGGTCCACATCGCGCGGATCAACCGCACGGCGTCGGCCAGTTCGCCGATGCGCACCTTCGGCTCCGGATAGGGGTAGCCATACATCCGGTACTCGCTCTCCATCCACCCGGCGCCGATGCCGAGGATGAGGCGGGCGCCGGTGAGCGCCTGCGTGGTGGCGAACATCTTCCCGAGCAGTGCCGGCGGCCGGAAGGAGTTGCCGATGACGATCTGCCCGTAGCGGTACCGCGGGTACCGGCTTGCGAAATGGATCAGGCCGGTCATGCACTCGATCGTGTCCCACTCCGGCGGCGCCCACGTCGTGCCCGGTACGAGATGATCCGACATCCAGACCGTCTGGAATGTCTCCACCGGCAATCGCGCCATGTGCTCGTGCACCGCCGGAAGCCAGGTCGGCAACTTCGCGCCGGACGGATCCCACATGGGCATTCGCCAGCCGAATGTGATCTCGCGCGCCACAATCCCTCCTCGCCGGCCCCGTGGCCGGCGCGTGGCATTATCACGGGATCGGCCCGTGGCGGCGGCCAGGGCAGGGGAGAGGGCGCTGGAACAGCGGCAACTGGGCAGGACTGGCGTTCGGGTCTCCGCGCTCGGGTTCGGTGGCGCGCCGGCCGGGCTGACCGACTATCTGGGAGCCTGGGATGCGAACGCCGACTCCAGTGCATCGGCGGTGGTGGACGCGATCCGACGCGCGCTCGATCTGGGTATCACCTACTTCGATACCGCGCCCGGGTACGGCGAGGGGCGCTCCGAGGAGATCTTCGGGCGTGGCCTGAGCGCCGACCGTGCGCGCATCTTCCTGGCGACGAAGGTCTCGGCGCGAGACTGGAACTCGCCCGCGCTACAGGCATCGATCGAGGGAAGCCTTCGCCGCCTGCGGACGGACCATCTCGATCTCATCCAGTACCACGGTGGCTGGCTGACAGAGCTTGACGCCGATCGCCTGCTCGATGCGGAGACCCTGGCGCTCTGCGCCCGACTGCGCGAGGAAGGGAAGATCCGCTTCGTGGGCTTCACCGCCGAAGGGCAGACCGGCGCGACCGAACGGGCGATCGCCTCGGGAACATTCGACACGGTGATGCTGCCCTACAGCCTCACCCACCAGATGACCGGCGCCTACCGGAATCGGAACCTGCCCGAGGCGACGGCACTCAGTCGGGCGCGCGAATGCGGCCTCGGCACGATCGCGATGCGCACGCTCACCTCCGGACTCTTCCCGCGGTGGCTCGGCGCGATCGGCGCGAACGAGACCTTCGACTGGAACCGCGCGCTGCTCGCGTTCGTCCTCTCGCATCCACAGATCGACGTCGCTCTCGTGGGGATGCGCACGGCACAGGAGGTAGATCGCAACGTGGCCGCGACGGACCCCCGGTGGCGGGTCGACCACGCGGAACTGCACGACGGGTACGGGGCCGCGCGCGAGCGGGGGCACCCATAGCCGTCGCCCGCTTGCCCGACTCTCCTAACCAGCCGCCGGTCGGGCTACCGCGCGCGGCTCGGCGGTCTCCGCTGAGGGCTCCTCGGCCGGGCGCAGGGTGTGGAGTGGGCCGATCCGGAGCAGTTGCGGCCACAGGAACGCCGCGGTCAGCACGACGAGGACGGTGCCGACCCCGCCGCTGACGACGGCGACCACCGGGCCGAGCAGCGCGGCCACCGAACCGGCCCGGAACGCGCCCATCTCGTTCGAGAGGCCGATGAAGAGGGAGTTCACCGCCGCGGCGCGCCCGCGCAGGCGATCGGGCGTGATGACCTGCTGGAGCGTGCCGCGGATGACCATGCTGAACGAGTCACAGGCCCCGGTGAGGAACAGGAAGAACAGGGAGAGCCAGAGGTCACGCGAGAGGCCGAAGCCGATCATCGCCGCGCCGAACCCTCCGACGGCGACGAGCAGGACGACACCGGGCCGCTGCCAGGGCGGCAACCGTATCGTGAGCACCGCGGCGACCGCCGCGCCGACAGCGGGCGCGGTGCGCAGCCAGCCCAGCCCCTCCGGTCCCAGGAACAGCACGTCCTTGGCGTAGACCGGCAGCAGGGCGATCGCGCCGCCGAGCAGGACCGCGAAGAGGTCGAGCGTGATCGCGGCCAGGAACACCGGCGTGCGCTGGATGAAGGTCAGCCCGGCGACCATCTGAGAGAGGCCGCGCTGGCTCTGCCCGCTCGGCGGCACCGAGGGGACCGTCAGCAGTGCGGCGACGAAGACCAGTTGCCCGAGCGCGGCGATGGCGTAGGCGGGGGCCGCGCTGCCGGTCCCGGCGATCAGCGCGCCGCCGATTGCGGGACCGGCGATGCTGGCGATCTGCATCGTCGAGACGAGCCACGAATACGCGTTCGCGAACTCGCGCGGCGTGAGAATCTGGGCCAGAAGCGTGCCCGTCGCGGGCATCGCGAAGGCGCGGCCCACGCCCATGACTGCGAGCAACAGATACGCCCACACCACCGGCCAGTTCGCCTGGGAGACGATCGCCAGGCCCGCGGTCGCGAGCGCGAGGAGCAGATGCGCCGCGACCCCGATGTCGCGACGCCGGAATCGATCGGCCGCGACTCCGGCGGGAATGGTCAGCGCGAGCGCGGGCGCGATCTGCACCGCGCCGACGAGTCCGAGCGCGAAAGCATCGCCGGTCTTCTCGTACAGCTCCCAGCCGATCGCCATCGCCACGAATTGCTGGGCGAACCCCGCGCCCATCCGGCCGACCATGAACGCGCGCACGTAGGGCTGGCGGAGAGCGGCGAGGCTGTCGTGGGGAGTGGGATCGTCCGCGTGCGGCAAAGGGGTTCCGAAACTGTAGAGGGGAGCACCCGCGGTCGCGGCTGCACCAGGATCGCGGCGCTTCCAATCCGCCCCTCCCCGATTCTCCGTTCAGCCCGCTATGCCGGGAATGCGCGATGCCGCGGAGCGGGACGCGCTGCTCGCCAACCTGGGAACTGCCGAGCAGCGCGGGCGTCGTCGCGTCGGGGCCTGCCAGAATGCAGACTCTGCTTCCGGCTCAGCGCGCCTTTCTCTTCCTGGGGTTCGCCTCCGCCCTGTTCGTGGGCATCCCCGACACCATGATCGCGATCTACTACGTGCGGATCGTCGGCCTGGGTCCGCTGGAACTCGTGCTGCTGGGCACGATCGTGGAACTGGTCACCATCGTCTTCGAGATCCCCACCGGCGTGGTGGCGGACCTCTATTCGCGCCGACTCTCCGTGCTCATCGGCATCTTCCTGGCGGGCGCGAGCTTCGTCATCCAGGGCCTGGCCCCGATCCTCCTCGCGATCGCCTTCGCGGAGATCCTGCGCGGCCTGGGGCGCACCTTCTCCTCCGGCGCGCTGGAGGCGTGGATCGCCGACGAGATCGGCGAGCGCGAGGCCGCGGCGGCCTATATCCGATACGCGCAGGTGCGGCAGATCGGCGCGATCGTGGGCACGGCCATCGGCGTCGGTCTGGCGAGTATCGACCTGTGGATTCCGGTCGTCACGGGCGGAGCGCTGATGGTCGGGCTGGGGTTTCTCATGATCGCACTGATGCCGGAGCGCGGCTTCCGGCGCGGCCACCACGCGGGGCTGAGCCCGGTGCGCGGCGCGGTCACGACTCTCACGGCCGGCCTCCGCGAGATCCACGCACGCGCGATCCTCGCCACGCTCATCGGGCTCGCCCTCATCCTCGCCCTGGCGACGGAGGGACTCGATCGGCTCTGGGAGGCGCACCTCCTGCGGCACTTCACCATCCCCGACCTCGGCGGGCTCGACCCGGTCGTGTGGTTCGGCGCGATCAACATCAGCTTCATGCTGCTTGGCGTCGCCGCGAATCAGATGGTCCGCCGGATCGTCGACGTCACGGACGATGTGGCGGTTGCGCGGGCGATGATGGTCGCGACGGTCCTGCAGATCGCGGGAATCGTCACATTCGGGCTCGCCACCGACTTCCGGTGGGCGGTCGCCGGCTATCTCGCGCACATGGTGTTCCGCGGGGTGAACGGTCCGCTCTTCACCGGGTTCGTGAATCGGCATGTGGAGTCCCGCGTGCGGGCGACGGTGCTCTCGCTCGCCGGTCAGGTCAACGCGGTGGGCCAGGTGACCGGCGGACCGCTGATCGGCGCGATCGCAGAGCTGACGTCGCTCCGCGTCGCGATGGTCGCGGTGGGTGGTACGCTGCTCCCGGCGCTGCCCCTGCTCCTTCGCGCGCGGCGGCAGGCCGAGTCGTGAGAGGCCGCCGAGGCTAAGGCACGAGGACGGCGCGCGTCACCTTTCCCGCCGAGAGCGCCCAGTCCGCCTCCTGGAAGGCGCGATTGATCTCCGCGAGCGGATACCGATGCGAGACGAGCCGATCGAAGGGGTACTTGCGCCGCGTGCGGGCGAGGAACTCGAGGGCGCGCGGGATCGCCCAGGCTTCGTAGCCGACCACCCCGAGCACCTCGCGCGAGGTCCGGATGATGTCGTGCGGCACCACCTCCGCCGCGGCGCCGGGAACGATGTTGCCGACCAGGCAGTACCGCCCGCCGAAGCGAAGCATGTCCAACCCCTCCTGCACGACCGCCGGAACCCCCGCGACCTCGAGGGCCACATCGGCGCCGCGCCCCTCGGTCCGCTCGCGCACGAACGCGACGCGATCCGCACGCTGAGGCAGTTCGTTCAGGTCGATGGTCGCGTCGGCGCCGAACTCCTTCGCCAGTGCGAGCCGTTCCGCAATGCGATCGACGACGATGATCTGCCCGGCGCCCATCTCGCGCGCGACGGCAACCCCGTAGAGACCAAGCCCGCCCGCGCCCTGGATGACGACCGTGTCCCCCAGCCAGATGCGAATGCGATGCAGCGAGTAGAGCACCTGCGCGAGCGCGCAGTTCACCGGCGCGACGAGTTCGTCGGGCAGGCCCTCGGGCACCTTGAAGACCCACTGCCCGGGTTTGACGACGTGATACTCCGCGTACGCGCCATGGAAGTGGGGCGGGTCATCGGCCAGGGCGCGCAGCGCGTAGCGATGTGGGCACCGCGCCGTGCCGCTCAGGCAGGCCCAGCACTTCCCACAGGGGTTGAAGAACGAGAAGGTGACCCGGTCACCCTCCCTCAGCGGACGGCCGAGCGAATCGGTCTGCCAGTCGCGCCCCCGGGCGTGCACCACCCCGGCCATCTCGTGTCCGGGAACGATCGCCCCGGACCCCAGGTTTGGCATCTCGCCACGCCACATGTGGAGGTCGCTGCCGCAGATCGACGCCATGGTGATCCGCGCGACCAACTGATCCGGCGCCGGGTCGAGCACCGGGTATTCGCGGATCTCCATCGGGATTCCGGAGCCGCGCGAGACGGCTGCCCGCCCTGTCACCATCGAGACACCTCCGACGGCGGGATTGTCGCAGCCTCGGCCGGGGCGCGGCGCCGCGGTCTCGTGGGTTTTCCCTGAGTCCCCGGGTCTCTCGGCGCCGCTATGGTCTGTGCGCGATGAGGGCAGCCGTGTTCCGACTCGGGCTCCTCGGGGCGATGCTCGTGCTCGCCAGCATGGCCTGTGCCGCTCCACCGCCGACACCACCGCGTGAGATCAGC
Organism: uncultured Dehalococcoidales bacterium; assembly: GCA_964536925.1. Taxonomy (GTDB): domain Bacteria; phylum Chloroflexota; class UBA6077; order FW602-bin22; family FW602-bin22; genus VGOZ01. The sequence continues at coordinate 15,250 of CAZHZF010000025.1, forward strand.
CTCGGAAACGCGGACGCGAACCTGGTGCTCGTCGAGTGGGGCGACTTCCAGTGACCGGCCTGCAGGAATTACGCCCTGGGTCCAGGGCGACAACTGGAGGCGGAGTACATCGCCACGGGCAAGGCGCGCCTCATCTGGCGCAATCTGGCCTTCCTCGGCGATGAATCGACGCGCGCCGCCGAGGCGGCCGAGTGCGCGGCGGACCAGGGGAGGTTCTGGGAGTACCGCCACACCCTGTTCGAGCGACAGGCCCCTCAGCGCAATGTGGGGAACCTGTCGGTGGCGAACCTGAAGCGCTTCGCCGATGAGGTCGGGATCGATCGGGCCCGATTCGACGCCTGCGTCGACGCACGCACCCATCGCGCGTACGTCGCGTCGGAGGTGGATGCGGCCCGGCGGCTGGGGATCGAGCGGACTCCGACGCTGCAGATCGGCAGCCAGCGGATCCAGGGCGTACCCGCGTACGAGGATCTGCGACAGGCCGTGGAGCGGGCTCTGGGCTGACGGATGAGCGCGCTCCATCGGCCCGGCGGAGGCTTTCCCGCCGGGCCGTCTGGGACGGCTCGGTTCAGGCGGCCGCGCGCGAGGCCTGGAAGTCGATCTCCAGGACGATCATCTCGTCGATGCTGAGGACCGGGCCGAGGATGGGGCGTTCCATCCCGTAATCCTCGAGCTTGATGCTCGTGGTCGCGGTGCCGGAGACCGCGGTGGATCCCGCGGTCGCCTTCACCTGCCAGGTCGTCGGCTTGGTGACGCCCTTGAGAGTGAGGTCGCCCACGATCGTGAACGTGACGTCGCCGTCGTTGGGAAGAGGCGACGGCAGTCCCTGGACGCCAGTGACGGCGAGGACCGCGCTCGGGAAGCGCGACACCTCGAGCGTGCCGTTGCGGACGCGGTTATCGCGCATCCGATCGTCGGTCGCGATGGCGGTGAGATCGACGGTCACCTTCGATTGGTCGACGACCGGGGCGCCATTCGCACCGAGGACGATCGCCCCGGTGACCTTATCGGTGGTCCCGATCGCCTTGTTCGGCAGGTTGCGCCCGACCAACTGCTCCGTCGCGACGAAGCGAGCGGCACTGCCGGCGCCGATGGTGAACTTCGTCGCCGCGCCCGGCGCGGGCTTCGCCGCGGGAGCGGCGGCGGGGGTGTTCGTCGCGGCGGGTTTCGGCGCCGGTGCGGCGGCTGTGGTGTTTGTCGCGACCGGCTTTGCCACCGTTGCCGGCGCGGCGGTCGTCGCCGTGGGTGCGGGAGCGGTGGTAGCCGTCGGCGGGGGTGCCGTCGTCGCTGTCGCTGCGGCCGGGGGAAGCGGGGTCGGCGCGGGGGGCTGGGGTGTGGGCGTCGCGGCACAGGCCATCGTGAGAAGAAGCGCGGCCGTCGCCAGCGGCAGAGTGAGCGACCGGATCACTTGGTTCCCTCCAGAACGATGTCGAATTGGGCGTTTGTCATCTGTGCGGACTTCTGGACGCTCGCCAGCAGGCGCGCGTTGAAGATGCCATCGCTGTTATTACGTGGCTCATCCGGGAAATAGATCTGTGTGGTGAGCGGCGAGAGACCAGGCGCGGTCACCTTGAGGTGGATGTGACGGGTACGGCCGGGGTACAGGCCAGGCAGCACGGATTCCAGCGCGTACCCACCCTCTGAATCGCTGAAGTGGTGGCCGCGGAGACGGAATCCCGCGTTGTCGTACACCCCATTGCCATCCGCCTGCCAGAAGTCGAGTTTGACGTTGGCCAGGGGGATGCGGTCGGTCGTGAGCACGCGACCGGTCAACCGTAGGGGATCGCCGACGACTCCCGTCTCCATCAGGGACTTCCGCTCGGGCGAGCCGGCCTTGAAGTAGGGGCCCTCCGTCTGCGGCGGGGTGGGCAGGAGCGCCGGGAGCGCGGCGCGCGTCGCGGCCGCGGTCGGTGGGAGAGTGGGTGACGGCGGCGGTGCCGCGGTCGCCGTGGCGGGCGGCAGAGTCGGCGATGGTGGCGCGGTCGTCGCGGTGGGTGGCACGGGTGTCGGCGGTGCCACGGTGGACGCGGGCGGTGCGGCCGTCGGTGGCGGCAAGGTGGCGGTGGGCGCGAGCGGGATCGCCGTCGGTGTGGGCGGCGGCGCGGCGCACCCCACCAGCGTCATCGCGGAGAACAGGAAGAGCAGGCGGCGGCGCGAATACGCGCGCCCGTGCGACGTCAGTCTTTCCATCGGAGAGGGAGATTAGTGAGGATTCGTGAGCCGGAAGTTGAGAATCGGTTAACAGAACGCTAAATCGTGGCGGCCCCTACCTGCGCTCGGCAGGCGCAACGACGGGCCGAGGGCACCTCAGACATACCCCTGCGAGCGCGGCTCCCACCCCAGCAGACGACGCGCCTTGGTGAGGTTGTGCTCCTTCTCCGCCTCGTCGCCGGCGATGAAAACTGCTTCGAAACGCCGGTGGCCGACCTGCACCGCGTCGAGCGCGCCGAGATAGGCGCGGGCGAGGTCCTCCTCGTCGGTGATGAACAGGGGCGGGGAGCCGTCAGGGCGCGCCGAGGCTGGCGGCGGGTTCCGCCGCTCCTGGAGGTACTGCTCGCGCGTGCGCGGCCCGGTAATGCGCAGGCCGACGATCGACATGTCCCACCAGCGGCAGAAGTACTGGCAGATCCCCTCGCCGAACCCTTTGGAGAGTCCGTAGACGCTGGGCGTATCGAGGGGGACCTGCTCCTCGGCGGGGTACCAGTCCCGTCTGCGGTAATGCACGCTCATCGTGCTCGTGTACACCCCGCGGCGTACGCCGGCCCCGTGGGCGAGGAAGAGGAACAGGTGCAGCCCCTTCGTGTTGACGTCGTAGTTCTCCACGATCGTCTCGATGTCCTGATCGCGCACCGAGCCGCCCTGGGGCTTCCGCATCACGAGCCAGACGAAGGCGTCGACCCCGGCGAGGGCGGCGCGCAACGCTGCCGGATCGGTGACCGACCCGGCCACATACTCCACGTCGTGCTTCGGCGCGCGCGTATCGACCACGCGCAGATCGTGCTTCGCGCGCAGGTAGGGCGTGATGAACGAGCCAACGTGACCCGAGCCTCCGACCAGCAGGACCTTCACAGTGACCTCCCTCAGACCGCGCGCGCGACCGAACCATCGGCACGGAGATGACCGCGACGCGGATCCCACATCTCTCGCGCATGATCCGCCAGTCGCGCCCGATCGATCCGGACACCGAGACCGGGCGCCTCCGGGAGCGGCAAATAGCCACCCTGGCGGCGGAGGGTGCCCGGAAACGCCTCCGCGACGCGCTCGTCGAGCATCGAGTACTCCTGCACCAGGAAGTTCGGGATAGACACGTCGAGGTGGACGGCCGCGGCGGTGAGGATCGGGCCGAGGAAGTTGTGTGTGACCACCGCGGCGTGGAACGCCTCACCGATGGCGGCGATCTTCCGGCAGTGGGTGATCCCTCCGGCAAGGCCGAGGTCGGGCCGGAGATACTGGGAGCCGCCGGCGACGAGCATCTCCCGGAACTCCCAGATGGAGGTCATCCGTTCGCCGTTCGCGATCGGCGTCGTGAGTCGGCGCGCGATCTCCGCCTGCGACTGGATCGAATCGATCTGGATCGGGTCCTCGATGAAGAGGGGGCGGAGGCGCGCGAGCGCCTCGCAGAGCGGCATGGCCTGGAGCGGCGTCAGTTTGCGGTGCAATTCGATGATCAGGTCCGCGGACGAGCCGACCACCTCACGCGCCGCGGCGACGCGATCGACCGTGCCGGCGATGAGCGCGTCGAGCGTCATGTCTTCATACCCGTCCGGCACGGGATCGAACTTGATCGCGGTAAATCCCTCCGCGATGGCGGCACGCGCGTGATCGGCGATCTCGTCGGGAGACCCGCCGTCCATGAGCAGGTGCAGACGGACGCGGTCCCGGCAATTGCCGCCGAGCAGATCCCAGATTGGCGTCTGGAATAGCTGCCCTTTGATATCCCAGAGCGCGATGTCCAGCGCGCTCACCGCGCCGGAGAGGACGTTCCCTCGAAACGGGGCCATCCGGTAGAGGTACTGCCAGTGGTGCTCCACACGCCGGGGGTCCTGACCGACGAGATACTTCCCGGCGGCGCGCACCACCTCGGCCACCGCCGCGGGGTAACCCCAGCAGGCGGTCTGCCCGGTTCCGATCGACCCGCTCTCGGTCGTGACCTCGACGAAGAGCGCCCCTTCGATGAGGATCGGTTCGACCCGAGCGATGCGCGTCACGGCACCGGCCCGTTCGGCGCGATCAGAACCTTGCCACCAGCGCCGTGGATCGCCGCCTCCATCGCCTCGGCGATCTGTTCGATGGGAAACGTATGCGTGACGAAGGAATCGAGCGCCTCGTGCCGCAGCCAGCGCATTCCCCGCTCGAATGAGTTCCGGCGGGTGAGGCACCCCCGCAGCGTGATCTCCCGGCGGTACAACTCGTACGGCGAGAGGCTCAGGCGCGCGTTCGGATCGGCCACGCCCACGACAACCACCGTTCCGCCGTTCCGCACCGCGCCGAGGGCTGTCTCGATCGTCTGCGTACGGCCGACAACCTCGAAAGCGACATCGGCCCCGACACCATCGCCGAAGTGACGTGCGACCTCGATCGGATCCTGCTGACGGGGGTCGATCGCGATGGCGCCGATGGTGGCAGCCAGGGAGCGCCGCGCCTCGTTCGGCTCGGAGACGATGACTGTCGCGGCCCCGCCCCGCAGCGCGAGATACGCCGTGATCAGTCCCATCGTTCCCGCGCCGACCACGAGAACGACCGCGCCGTTCGGCACCTGACCGAGATCGTGCGCCCAGACGCAACAGGAGATCGGCTCGCCAAGGGCTGCCCGTGTGAGGGGGACATCATCGGGAACGGGAAACGCCGTGCCCTCCACGGTGATGACCTGTTCCGCGAATCCGCCCCCGAGCAAACGCTTGCTCGGGCAGTGGTTGACGGCGCCGCGGCGACAGTACGGGCATTTGCCGCAGGTCATCCACGGCAGACAGGTGACACGATCGCCCGGCTTTACCGACGTCACCTGATCGCCAATCGCGGCGACGACGCCGCTCACCTCGTGGCCGATCACACGGGGTCCGGGCGGCCGGTTGTGGACGTTGCCGCTCGAGCCGTGGAAGGTGTGGATGTCCGATCCGCAGATGCCGCAGTACGCGACGTCGATGAGGATCTCATCCGGACCGGGCCGCGGTCGCTCGACCGACTCGCAACGCAGATCGTGGGGACCGTAGAAGACTCCTGCTTTCACGGGCGCGCATTGTGGCAGGCCAGGCGCGCGAGCGCTGCCGCCCGGACCCAGGGACCGGGGCCGCGACAGTCGGCGTCGACCCGGGTACTCTCGCGGCACCGCTCTCTCGGTGATCAGCGGGGATTGTGCTGGACGCACATAGTTTGTCCGCACAGCGTCGTCCTTCCGGTCCGACAGGGGACAGCTTTCGTGTTGTCTAGCATCGCGCATGGGCGAATCGCCCAATCTGAGCGTCGTCGCCTCGAAAGAGACCATTGCTCGAGATCTCTGTGCGCGCGACCTGGGAGATGCTCCTTCCCACCGGCACGCGCCTGGTCGGGGGCGAGCCGGGCCTGGACCGATCGGTCTCGTGGCCCGTGGTGATGCGCACGACCCCGCCGGCATTCGAGTCGCTCTCTGGCAACGAGCTGGCCATCGTGCCGCTGGACAGACTGACGCTGCTCGACGCGAATCTCACCCTCGCGGGCGTGATCGCCCAGCTCGCGCGCACCCGCATCGCGGCGATCTGCGCGATCGGCGAGGTCGATCCCCCGGCCATGCACGCCGCCGACCGCGCCGGTCTGCCGCTCCTGCAGCTCCCCGCGGGGTCGAACGCGCTGGACGTGCAGAGTTCGGTTGCCCGCTCGCTTGCCGAGCATCGGTCGCTCCTCAGCAGTTGGGTGCAGCAGGCTGGCCGAGAACTCAGCGATCTCGCGATCGAGGGTCGCGATCGCGCGGCGATCGTGCGGCGCGCCGGACAACTGGCCGGGACAGTGTCTGGCCTGCGTCACGAGAGCGGCCAGGTGGAGTGCGTGTACGCGCCGCTCGATGCGCCGCTGAGTCGGGCCGTTGTGGAGGAGATGATCGCCAGCGCCCGCCTCGATGAAGGCTCCGCGGTGGTGGGCGAGCGCCCCGGCCTCTCCATGCCGACCATCCGGATCGAACTGGGCGATCATCTGACCGCGCTCGTCGCGCCCCTGCGTGGGCGCGCCCGTAACCCCGGGCACGTCTTCCTCATCGCTTACGGTCGCGAGATCTCGGGCGCCGATGCGGCCCTGCTGGAGCAGGCCGCGCTGGCCTGTTCGATCGATGTCGTGCGCGAGGAGGCGTCGACCAGCGCTCGCGAGGCCCTGTTCGCGGACTTCCTCGACGAGGTCCTGACCGGAACAGAACGGTCGGACGACGAACTGATCCGGCGTGGCGGCTACCTCGGTCACGACTTGCTCCGGCCATACATCGCCCTGGCGATCCGCGTAGAGACCTCGGAGTGCGCCGAAGACGCGCCGATGAACGGGGCGAAGGACGCGACGACCGAGGCGATCGGCGCGGCAGTCGCGTCCGCGCGCGCCGGGATCTCCGGCGTGCTGATCACCGGCGGTCGCGATTCCTACCTGGCGCTCGTGCCGGCCGGTGGGACGAATGGAGACGCGGCGACCGCGGATGCCGAGGGTCGACTGCGAGAGAGGTTCCGACGGCACGGCCTCGACGCCGTCTCGGTCGGGATAGGCGGGGTCGGCGCCGGGCCGCGACAGATCCGCCTGGCGGCCGAGCGAGCCAGGCAGGCGCTTCTCATCGGACGGCAGTTCATGGGGCCAGGGAGGTCGATCGCCTTCGACGATCTGGGCGTGCGTCGTCTGCTCTTCGAACTGCGCGGACCGGTCCTGGAGCGCTTCCACGAGCAGACCCTGGGCCGCCTCATCGAGCGCGATCGTCGCGGCGGCGGGGGCGAACTCGTCCGCACGCTCGACGCGTACCTCTCGGCGGGGTGCAGCCCCTCGCTGGCCGCCGAGAGACTCCACCTGCACCGCAACGGTATGAACTACCGGCTTCAGCGCATTCGCGAACTGCTCGCGCTGGATCTGGACGATCCGGAGCAGCGTCTCGCCCTCCACCTCGCCCTGCGGATCGGTGAGATCCTGCACCTGGACGACACTGTGCGCTCTGCACAGTCATCATCCTCAGGTACCGGCGCGCGGGCACAGTGAGATGGCGCCAGATCGCTCCCTAGCCTTGGTGGACCTTCCCCGACATCGGTCGAGCATCGAGGCTATGGCGGCGTGATGTTGACCCCGCGCGAACTTGACAAGCTCGTGATCTACGTTGTGGCCGATGTCGCGCGCCGGCGTCGCGGCCGTGGCCTCCGGCTGAACGCCGCGGAAGCGACCGCGCTGATCTCCGAAGCTCTGCTCGAAGGCGCACGCGACGGGCGTTCCGTCACCGATCTCATGGCCCTCGGCCGCACGGTGCTGACCCGCGCGGACGTGATGGACGAGGTCCCCGCGATGATCGATGTCGTCCAGGTCGAGGCGACCTTCCCCGACGGCACGAAACTCGTGAGTTGCCACGACCCGATCGGCCACTGAGAGGCGCCTGACGGGATGGGCGCCGCACACCTCTCCTGGTACCTGCTGAGAGACGAGCCTGTCGAGTTGTGCCCCGGGCGACGGCGCTTCTCCGTAGAGGTCGCGAACACGGGCGATCGGCCCATTCAGGTCGGCTCGCATTACCCGTTCGACCGGGTCAACAGGGCGCTTCGGTTCGATCGTGCCCTCTGCGCCGGCACGCGGCTCGACATTCCGGCGGGAACCGCGATGCGCTTCGAGCCGGGCGACACACGTACCGTGCCGCTCGTCTTCTACGCTCGGTCCGGCGAGATCGATCCGGCATGGAGCGCCGCGCCGTGAATGCGATCCCGCGGCATCGCTACGCCTCGCTGTACGGACCGACCGTTGGCGACCGCGTGCGCCTGGCGGACACGAACCTGGTCATCGAGATCGAGCGGGACCTGACCTCGCCCGGCGATGAAATCGTGTTCGGTGGCGGCAAGACGCTGCGCGATGGGCAGGGGCAGTCGACGCTCGCGAGCAGCGAGGGAGCGCTCGACGTGGTCGTGACGAACGCGATCGTCATCGACCCCCTTCTCGGCGTCGTGAAGGCAGATATCGGGATCAAGGATGGCCGCATCGCGGCGATCGGGAAGGCGGGTAACCCCGCGACGATGAGCGGTGTCGATCCGCGCCTCGTCGTAGGCCCGGGAACCGAGGCGATCGCCGGCGAGCATCTCATCGTCACACCGGGGGCGATCGACGCCCACGTCCACATGATCTGCCCGCAACAGGTCTGGGAAGCGCTTTCCAACGGGATCACCACGCTCATCGGCGGCGGAACCGGCCCCGCCGATGGCACGAACGCCACGACCTGCACGCCCGGTCCATGGAACATCGGACGGATGCTCCAGGCCGTCGAGGCGTTCCCCGTCAACTGGGGACTCCTGGGGAAGGGGAACTCCTCGCGTGCGGCACCGTTGATCGAGCAGCTGGAGGCGGGCGCCTGCGGCCTGAAGGATCACGAGGACTGGGGAACGACACCCCCAGTGATCGACACGAGCCTGCGGGTCGCGGACGACTTCGACGTGCAGATCGCGATTCACACCGACACCCTCAACGAGTCCGGCTTTCTCGAAGAGACCGTGCGCGCGATCGCCGGGCGCACGATCCACACCTATCACACCGAGGGCGCCGGCGGCGGCCACGCTCCGGACATCATCCGCATCGCCGGGGAGCCGTACGTCCTGCCGTCCTCGACCAACCCGACCCGGCCGTTCACGGTCAACACGCTCGCCGAGCATCTCGACATGCTCATGGTCTGTCACCACCTCAATCCATCGGTCCCCGAGGACGTCGCGTTCGCGGAGAGCCGGATCCGAGCCGAGACGATCGCCGCCGAGGATGTCCTCCACGATCTCGGCGTCATCTCCATGTACTCCTCCGACTCTCAGGCGATGGGGCGGATCGGCGAGAGCTTCACCCGCCTCATCCAGACCGCCCACAAGATGAAGGAACAGCGCGGGGCACTGAACGGAGATCCGCCGGGGGCCGACAACGCGCGCGTCCTCCGCTACGTCGCCAAGCTGACGATCAATCCGGCGATCGCGCACGGCATCGCGCACGAGGTCGGTTCGATCGCCCCGGGCAAACTCGCCGACCTGGTCCTCTGGCCGCTCGCGACGTTCGGGGCGAAGCCGAAGCTGATCGTGAAGGGCGGTATGATCGCCTGGGCGGCGATGGGCGATCCCGGCGCGTCGATCCCCACGCCGCAGCCCGTTCTCTACCGACCGATGTTCGGCGCCAGCGCGCGCGCCACGAGCGAGACATGCGTCACGTTCGTCTCCCAGGTCAGCCTGGGGCGCGACCTGCCCGGTCGGCTCGGCCTCACGCGGCGACTCGTGCCGGTCCGCAACTGTCGGGGAATCGGCAAGCGCGACATGGTGCGCAACGACGCGACACCGCGGATCGAGGTCGATCCCGAGACCTACGTCGTTCGCGTCGACGGTGAGGTCGCCACCTGTGCGCCTGCCGCGCGGCTCCCACTGAGCCAGTTGCACTACATCGTCTGATGCTGCGCCATGTCGTCGCGCAGGCCGACGTCGCGCCGGACGGCCAGATCCGCCAGCCGGAGGCGATCCGCCACGCGATCGTCGGCGGACGGAGGCTCGTCGCACTTGCCGGGGCCATCGATCCGATGACACACCTGAACCTGGACTTCCCGGCACATCGGTGCACCGACGCGATCGTGGTCGAACGGATGGAGATCGGCGCCGCCGTCCTGCTGGCCGATGATGGTTTCCGGGTCGCGGTGGTCGTAGCCGATGCCGTACGTCACCGCGGTTATGTCGATATAGGACGGCGCCGGCTCGACTGGCAGCTCGCGCTGCGCCGGAGCTGACGGGTACGAAGACGCGACTCAGCCTGGCCGCGCTCCAGCTCGCCGACTCCGCCCTTCCCATCGGCGGCTTCTCTCTCTCCCACGGTCTGGAATCCGCGATCGAACGCGGGTATATCGCCAGTCTCGCGGACGTGGAGCGCTTCCTCGCCACTCTCCTCGGCGGCCAGGCCGGACCGCTGGAGGGCGCCGCGCTGGTCCTTGCCCATCGCGCCTGGCGGACTGGACCAGGCCAGCTCCCGGCGATCGATCGGTGCCTGGATGCGCGCAAACTCGCGCAGGAGCCGCGCGACGCCTCACGGCGCGCGGGGCGCGCGCTCCTGAAACTCGCTCCCGGCCTCGGCGCGACGCGGACCGCGCGGACGATCGAGGGACTGGTGCGCGCGGGCGCAATGCCGGGGCACCACCCGATCGTTCTCGGCGCGGTCACCGCCGAACTGGGGATCGCAGAGGCCGATGGCGCGACGCTCTACGCGCACGGCATTGCCCTGACCGTGCTGGGCGCGGCGGCACGGCTCCTGCCCATCGGGCACCTCGAGATCCAGATCGCGCTGGCCCGCGTTCGACCGGCGATCGAGGCCGCCGTGACGCATTCGCTAGGCGCGCGCACGCTCGATGACCTCTGGTCGAGCGCGCCGCATCTCGAGTGGCTCGCCATGGCGCACGAACGCGGAACCGCCCGCGCGTTCGCGACGTGAACGCCGAGGGATTCCTGTCGGCACGCTTCGCACGGGACGGAGCCGGTACGTCGCTGTCGGCGCTTCGCTGGCAGCCGCCCCTCCAGGCGATGCGGCTGCTCCATCCCGACGGCCCACGCGGTGCCGCCGAGCTCGTCCTCGCGACACTGGGGCCGGGCCTGATGGGCGGCGATCGGCACCGGGTGCAGATCGAGGCCGGGCCGGGCGCGCGAGCCCGCGTCACCACGACCGGTGCGGCGCGTGTGCTCGCCGCACGATCGGATGAGCCGACGCTGGTGCGGGTCGATCTTGCGGTCGAGGCCGGCGGGTACCTGGAGTGGCTGCCCCACCCCACGATCGTGCAGGCGCACGCCCGTTACGGCCAGCACGTCCGGCTGGCTCTCGCGCCTGAGGCCCGCGCGATCGTCGGCGAGATCGTGGTTCCAGGCCGTCTCGCGGCCGGCGAGCGGTTCGCGTTCAGGGAACTCGATCTCTCGATCTCGATCGTCGAGGCGCGGAGTGAGTGCGATCCCGAGCACGCCGCCGTGCCCCTCGTCGCGGAGCGCGTGCGGATCGCTCCTGGCGCGGGATCGTCCGCCGACATCGCGCCGCTGCCGTGGTTCGACCCGGTGATGGCGACCCTCCATCTCGTCGGGTGCGGCATGGCGTCGCCCGGCCTGGGAGATCGCCTCGCGCGCGAGATTCCCGGGGCGGCCGTATCGACGATGCCGGGTCGAGCCGGATCGATCGTACGGCTCTTCAGCGGCTCGGGCAGCGCGGCGATGCAGGCCATCGCCGCGGCGGTTGACCTGGTCCGCGCATTCGAGGGACCGAACCCACCGGACGCGCCGCACAGAGCTCCCGAGAGGTCTGTGTGCGCCGGAACCGGACTGGGGGACGGGAACCGATTCCTACGCTGAGAGGCATTCGGCGTACAGGAGGAACTCGTTGACCAGACCCCTGATGTCTCGGCGGAAGCTGCTCGCTGCCCTTGGCGGCAGCGCGGCCGCCATGGTGCTGGCCGCGTGCGCGGCGCCCGCGCCCACGGCGACGCCCGTCCCTGCGGCCAAGCCTGCGGCACCGATCGTCGCGCCGCCAACCGCACCCACGCCGACGACCGCGGCGACGGCGGTGCCCGCCACGACCGCACCGAAACCCGCCGCGACGACCGGCGGTACGATCAAGGTGGGCATCCTGCGATCGCTCTCCGGCACGATGGCCATCAGCGAGACCTCGGTCCGCGATGCCGATCTCCTCGCGATCGAGGAGATCAATGCCGCGGGTGGCGTGCTGGGCAAGAAGATCGAGCCCATTCAGGAGGATGGCGCCTCAGACTGGCCCACCTTCGCCGAGAAGGCGAAGAAGCTCAACCAGAGCGATCAGGTCGCGGACGTCTTCGGCTGCTGGACCTCGGCCAGCCGCAAGGCGGTGCTGCCGGTGTTCGAGAGCCTCAATGGTCTGCTCTTCTACCCCGTCCAGTACGAGGGGCTGGAAGCCTCGCCCAACATCTTCTACACGGGCGCGGCGCCCAATCAGCAGATCGTGCCGGCGGTGGAGTGGCTGCTGAAGGAGGGTCGGAAGAAGATGTACCTCCTCGGCTCCGACTACGTCTTCCCCCGGACCGCGAACTCCATCATCAAGACCCAGCTGGGCGCCCAGGGCGGAGAGATGGTGGGCGAGGAGTACACACCCCTCGGCCACACCGAGTACTCCACGGTCATCAACAAGATCTCCACCGCGAAGCCCGATGTCGTGTTCAACACCCTGAACGGCGACTCCAACGTCGCGTTCTTCAAGCAGTTGAAGGACGCGGGGATCACGCCGGACAAGATCGCCACGCTCTCCGTCTCCGTCGCTGAGGAGGAGGTGCGGGGGATCGGTGCCAGCGTGATGGCGGGACACTTCGCGTCATGGAACTACTACCAGACCACCAAGACGCCCGAGAACGAGAAGTTTGTCGCCGCCTATCGCAAGAGGTTCGGCGATATGCGCGTGACGGCCGACCCCATCGAGGCCGCGTACGTCGCGGTGTACCTGTGGGCGAAGGCCGCCGAGAAGGCTGGTTCGGTGGAGGTGGCGAAGATCAAGGAGGCCGCGAAGGGGCTCGAGTTCGCCGCACCCGAGGGGGTCGTGAAGGTCCACGCGACCAATCAGCACATCTCGAAGCCGGTGCGCATCGGAAAGGTTCGGCCGGACGGGATGTTCGATGAGGTGTGGTCGACGCCCGCGGCGGTGGAACCGGACCCATTCCTCGACAAGTACGAATGGGCGGCGCCCCTGCGCAAGAAGTAGCCCGTCCCGGGGGCCAGGCCGACCTCCCTCGTCGGCCTGGCCCCAGATTCACGGAGGCGCCTGTGGCCACGACGTATCTGCTCCAGATCTTCAATGGCGTGAGCCTCGCGTCGATCCTGCTCCTGGTTGCGCTGGGTCTGGCCTTCTCCTTCGGCCTGATGAACGTCATCAATATGGCGCACGGCGAGATGATCATGATCGGGGCGTACGCCGCCTACGTCGCCCAGACTCTGCTGGGTCCGGACGGCTTCCTGGCCGCGCTCCCGGCCGCGTTTCTGCTCGCCGGAGCGGTGGGCTACGGGCTCGAGGTGTCGCTGATCCGCCACCTCTACGGCCGCCCGCTGGACACGCTGCTTGCGACCTGGGGCGTCGGCCTGATCCTGCAGCAGCTCGCGAGGAGCATCTTCGGCGCGCCAAACGTCCAGGTCGTGTCGCCAACATGGCTGAACGGCGGCTGGCTCGTCACGGAGGGAGTCCTGCTGCCCTACAAGCGGCTCTTCATCGTAGGCCTGGTGCTCGTCACGGTCGTGGCGATCTATCTCTACCTGGTGCGCACCGCCTCTGGCCGACGGCTGCGCGCGGTGATGCAGGATCGGGCGATGGCCGCGGCGCTCGGCGTGCCGACACGCCGCGTCGACGCGCTCACCTTCGCGATCGGCTCCGGCCTGGCCGGGGTCGCCGGGTGCGCGCTGGCGCTGATCGGCCCCATCGGTCCCGCGCTGGGGACGTACTACGTCGTGGACGCCTTCATGGTCGTGATCCTCGGCGGTGTGGGACAGATCGTCGGGACCGTCGCCGCCGCCCTCCTCATTGGCGTCGCGAACACCGCGTTCGAACTGGGCTCGACCGCATCGGTCGGCAAGGTGCTGGTGCTCGTCCTGGTGATCGCGTTCCTCCAGTGGCGACCGCGGGGCCTCATCGCCCTGCGCGCGCGGTAGGGAGCGACGATGCTGGACTTACGACGGCCCACCACATCGCGTGCGGTGGAGATCCCGCTGCCGATCCTCGCCACCGGCGTGCTCCTCCTGGCGCTAGCGCCGCTTTATCTCTCGGATTTCCGCCTCGCGCTGCTGGCGAAGTTCCTCTGCTTCGCGATCGTGGCGCTCAGCATCGATCTGGTCTGGGGCTTCGGGGGCATGCTCTCGCTGGGACACGGACTCTTCTTCGGGCTCGGCGCCTACTGCGTGGGGATGTACCTGAAGGTCGAGAACTCCGGGGGCGGGCTGCCCGATTTCATGGGATGGAGCGGACTCCAGGCGCTACCGGCGTTCTGGTATCCGTTCCAGTCTCCGGCGTTCGCGCTCGCGGCCGCGCTCATCGTCCCGGCGACGCTGGCGGGTGCAGTCGGATACCTGATCTTCCACTCGCGCATCGTCGGCGTGTACTTCTCGCTCATCACCCAGGCTCTGGCGCTCATCGCCACGATCCTCATCATCGGCCAGCAGCCGTACACGGGCGGCACCAACGGGATGACCAATTTCACGATGATGCTCGGCCTCCCGCTGAAGGATGGCGACGTCCAGCGCGGTCTCTATCTGCTCACTGTCGCCATGGTGTGTGGGACCTACCTCCTCTGTCGCTGGCTGGTGACCAGCCGCTTCGGCCAGGTCCTCCTGGCGGTGCAGGACGACGAGAACCGCGCCCGATTCAGCGGCTACAACCCGGCGATCGTCAAAGCGCTCGTCCTGGCGATCTCGGGCGGATTGGCCGGTCTGGCGGGAGCGCTCTTCGTGCCCCAGGTTGGGATCATCTCCCCCGCGCTGATGGGCATCGTCCCGTCGATCGAGATGGTCATCTGGGTCGCGGTCGGCGGCAGAGGGACGCTGGTCGGCGCGATTCTGGGTGCCCTTCTGGTGAACGGGTTCAAGAGCGGTCTGAGCGAGTCGTTCCCGGATATCTGGCAGTATTTCCTCGGCGCTCTGTTCGTGGGCACGGTGCTCCTGTTCCCGAACGGTCTGGTGGGCCTCCTCCGGCGATTGCCCCGTCGCTGGCCGCGACGGAACCGGCCTCTCGCCACACGGCCGATCCAGCGGATGGTGGAGAGCGTCGAATGAGTGCACCGATGCTCGATCTGCGCGGCATCACCATCCGGTTCGACGGGTTCACGGTGCTCGATGACCTCGATTTCTCGGTGGCGCGTGGTGAACTGCGCTTCCTCATCGGTCCGAACGGCGCGGGGAAGACCACCCTGCTCGACGTCGTGACCGGGAGAGTGCGACCGAGCGCGGGTCAGGCGCGATTCGACGGCACCATCGACATCGCGCGGCATTCCGAAGACAGGCTCGCCCGACTCGGCATCGGCCGTAAGTTTCAGACGCCCTCGGTCTACGGCAGCCTCACGGTGCGGGAGAATCTGGTCGTCGCCGCGGGCGCGCGGCACGGACTGATCCGACTCTTCACGGGGCTGCCGCGGGGTGAGAGCGATCGCATCGATGGAGCGCTCGAGACCGTGGGACTCACCGGGCGACGTCACGAGCGTGCCGGTACGCTCTCCCACGGCGAGAAGCAGTGGCTCGAGATCGCGATGCTGCTCATCCAGGACCCGCGCCTCCTGCTGCTCGACGAACCGGTCGCGGGCATGACGCGTCAGGAACGGGACCGGACTGGCCACCTCCTGGAGCGGATCGTTGCCGAGAGCGTCGCGGCGGAACGATCGGTCCTCGTGGTCGAGCACGATATGGCGTTCGTCCGGCGCTACGCCCGACGGGTGACGGTCCTGCATCAGGGCCGGGTGTTGAGCGACGGCGCCATGGACGACGTGCAGCGTGACCCGCGTGTCGTGGAGGTGTACCTGGGTCGATCGGCGGAGGCGGCATGAGGAAGCCGGCGGCGCTGCGCGTGACCGATCTGACGGTCGGTTATGGGGAGAGCCGGGTGATCCACGATCTGTGCTTGCAGATCAATCCCGGCGAGGTCGTCTGCCTGATGGGGCGGAATGGGGTGGGGAAGAGCACCCTGGTGAAGTCGATCGTCGGACTGCTCCCGGCACGCGGAGGGTCCGTCGAGTTCGATTCGCGCGACTTCACCCGCGCGGAACCGCACGTGCGGGCGCACGCCGGGCTGGCCTACGTACCCCAGGGCCGCGGGATCTTTCCGCAACTGACGGTCTGGGAGAACCTGCTCATGGGGTTCGAGGCCAGTCGCGGGGTCGACGACGCCGCGATCGACGAGGTCTACGGCGCCTTCCCGGCGCTGCGGGACCTGAGCCGGCGGGTCGCCGGGGTCCTCAGCGGCGGCCAGCAGCAGCAACTTGCGATCGGGCGGGCGCTGGTGAGCCGCCCGCGCCTGCTCGTCCTCGATGAGCCGACCGAGGGCATCCAGCCGTCGATCGTCGATCAGATCGAGACGGTCGTCGGCGCGTTGCGGGCGACCCGTGGGACCAGCGTCCTCCTCGTCGAACAGTTCCTGGACTTCGCGCTGGCGGTCGCCGATCGGTACTACGTGATGGCGAGCGGGACGATCGTCGCGCAGGGAGCCAGTTCGCAACTGAGCGATCACACCGTGAAGGAGCACTTGTCCGTATGAACGGAAAGCCGCCGACGATCGGCATCGGGGGACCAGTCGGTTCAGGCAAGACGGCTCTCCTCGAACTCCTGGTTCCGCGTCTGATCGACCGGGGCTTCCGTCCCCTCGTGGTCACGAACGACATTCACACCTACGAGGATGCGGAGCACGCGCGACGGGCGCTGGCGGGAATCCTTCCCGCGGAGCGCATCATCGGCGTCGCCACGGGAACCTGCCCGCACGCCGCCGTGCGGGAGGATCCGAGCCTCAACCTGGCCGCGATCGACGAACTCGTCGAAGTCTTCCCCGACGGAGATGTCATCCTCGTCGAGAGTGGCGGCGATAACCTCACTCTCACCTTCGGCCCTTCGCTCGCCGACTACCAGATCTACGTGATCGATGTGGCCGGCGGCGACAAGATCCCCCGCAAGCGCGGCGCAGGCATCATCCGCACCGACCTCCTGGTCATCAACAAGACCGACCTTGCCCCCCACGTCGGGGCGAGCCTTGAAGTGATGGCGCGCGATGCGCGCCTGGTACGCAACGACGCGCCCTTTCAATTCACCAACTGCCGCACCGGCGAGGGAGTCGACGCCGTCGTCAGCCATCTCCTCGCCTTCCTGTGCGGCGCACGGACCACTGTCCTCGAGATGGCGCTGCCGATTCGCTGACGTCCGCGTCCCGCCGCGCCCCGTGGTAGGCTGGAGCGGTGTCCGACCTGAGCCGCGTGCGGGCGCTGCTGTTCGATGTCTTCGGCACCGTTGTGGACTGGCGCAGTTCGGTCATCGCCAAGGGCGAGGCCGTGGGCAAGCGCCACCGGATCGAGGTGCCCTGGCCCGAGTTCGCGGACACCTGGCGCCGCGAGGGGTACAGCCAGGCGATCGCACGGATCAATCGCGGTGAAGCACCCCGACAGGATGTGGATACGCTCCACCGCGCGATGCTCGATCGACTGCTCGTCCGCTACGGACTCGATCTGCCCGAGGATGAAGTCGTCGACCTGAATACCGTCTGGCATCGGTTGTGGCCGTGGCCGGATAGTCCGGCGGGGCTGACGCGGCTCAAGCGGCGCTACACGATCGCCACATTGTCGAATGGCGATCTGCACCTGCTCACGAACATGGCGAAGAACGGGGCCCTGCCGTGGGACTGCATCCTGGCGGCGGAACTGTTCGGCGCCTACAAGCCCGATCCTCGCGTCTACGATGGCGCGGCCCGTCTCCTGCGCTGTGCGCCGGACGAGTGCATGATGGTCGCCGCTCACGAGCAAGACCTCCAGGCCGCCCGGGAACGCGGGTTCCACACCGCGTTCGTCCATCGCCCCCGCGAGTTCGGGCCCGAGGTTGTCGTGCCGCGACCCGCCGACGGGACCTACGACCTCGTCGTCGCGAACTTCACCGATCTGGCCGATCGCCTCGGCGTCTGACCGGTCGGGAGGCGCTCGACCGCCGCCGCCGCTGCGCCGAATCGGGGATACTTCCTCCACGTCGTAGGAGGTTGGCCATGCCGCGAACGGGCCGCGCCGTCGTCCTGAAGGGTCGCGAACTGGAGATCCGCGAGTACCCGGTGCCCGATCCGGCGCCGGGGACGATCTTGCTCCGAC
This sequence comes from uncultured Dehalococcoidales bacterium, assembly GCA_964536925.1. Lineage (GTDB taxonomy): Bacteria > Chloroflexota > UBA6077 > FW602-bin22 > FW602-bin22 > VGOZ01. Next base: position 33,254 of record CAZHZF010000025.1, read on the forward strand.
AGGAACTCGCCGGGATCTGTGGTACCGACATCCACAACTGGGAGCATCAGCGCCTGAGCGGCGAGATCCTGCTCGGCCACGAGAATGTCGGCATCATCGATCGCCTCGGGGCCGGTGTCACCCAGGATTACCTGGGACGGCCACTCCGCGAGGGCGATCGGGTGGTCTTTCCGCCCGGCAACCCGCATGGCGCCTACGGCTTCGTCTCGCCCGATCCGATCCCGTTTCGGGGCGGGTTCGCCGACTTCATCTACCTCGCGCAGCCGGAGACGATCGTCTTCAAGACGGACCTGCCCCCGGAGGTCGGCGTGCTCACCGAACCCTTCACCGTCGGCGTGCACGGGGTGATGCGCTCCGGGCTCAAGTTTGGCGACACGGTCGTCGTCCAGGGGTCAGGCGCGATCGGTCTCGTGACGCTCATCGCCGCGAAGGCGAGCGGCGCCGGGCGCCTGATCGTCGTCGGCGGGCCGCCGGGACGACTCGCGCTGGCGAAACGCCTCGGCGCGGATGTCACGATCGACATCGCCGAGGTGCGCGACCCGGCGGAGCGCACCCGCCTCGTCCGCGAGGCGACACCGCGCCAGCGGGGAGCCGACATCGTGTTCGAGTGCGCGGGATTCCTCGGCGCCATCCCCGAGGGGCTCGGCTACGTCCGGCAGAGCGGGACGTACGTCGAGATGGGGCACTTCGTCGACGTGGGGACGTTCGAGTTCAACCCGAACACGATGATCATGCGGCGCAACCTCCATATCGAGGCGGTGTGGGGGTACGGCAGCATCGAGGTCTGGGAGCGGGCACTGCCGATCCTGGAACGGAACGAATTCCCGTTCGCCGCGCTCGTCGAGCCGATCCTGCCGCTCGAGCGCATCGACGAGGGTTTCGAGGCGCTCTCTGGCAACTACCGGATCGCCAATCGCGACGTCATCAAGGTCGCGGTGCGCGGCAACGTTGCCGGCTGAAGCGATGCGCCGCTACGCGTTCGCGGGGGCGAGCGGTCGCGCACTCTCGATGTACGCTCGGCCGCTCCGCGAACGGTTCGGCGCGGTGGCCGACCTCGTCGGCGTGTTCGACGTCAATCAGACGAGGGCGCACCTCGTTGCCGAGGCGGCCGGAGGCATCCCGGCGTTCGGCGACTTCGATCGGATGCTCGCGGAGACGCGGCCCGACGCGGTGATCGTGACGACGATCGACCGCCTCCACCACGACTTCATCATCCGATCGCTCATGGCGGGCTGCGACGCGATCACCGAGAAGCCGATGACGATCGACGCGCCGCGCTGTCGGCAGATCCTCGCCGCGGAGCGGGAGACCGGCCGCCGCGTGACGGTGACGTTCAACTATCGGTTTGCGCCCTATGCGACGCGAATTCGCCAGTTGATCCACGATGGCGAGATCGGTCGTCCGCTCTCGGTCGATTTCGAGTGGTTCCTGGATACGCGCCACGGCGCGGACTACTTCCGACGCTGGCACCGGCAGAAGGTGAACTCGGGCGGCCTGCTCGTGCACAAGGCGACGCACCATTTCGACATCCTCAACTGGTGGCTGAACGACGAGCCGCGCGACGTGTTCGCATTCGGCGATCGGCATGTGTACGGATCGGCCGGGCCACGCCGCGGGCGAAGGTGCAGCGAGTGCGCGCACGGGTCGGACTGTTCGTTCTTCGTCGATCTACGCGCCGACCCGCGCATGGCGGACCTGTACTTCAAGGCCGAGCACGAAGATGGCTACATCCGCGATGGCTGCGTCTTCGCCGAGGACGTGGATATCGAGGACACGATGAGCGCGACGATCCGGTACCGGGGCGGCGCCCTCGTCAGTTACTCGCTGATCGCTCACGCGCCGTACGAAGGGTGGCGCACCTCGATCAACGGCGAACGAGGACGGATCGAGGCCGAGGAGTTCCACAGCGGGCCGTTCGCGCACCCGGATATCCAGCGGATTCGCCTCGTCACGGCGGGGCCGACGGTACGCGAGATCGAGGTGCCGCGCGCGACGGGCGGACACGGCGGGGGAGACGAGCGGTTGCGCCAGGCGATCTTCGCCATACCACCACCGCCCGATCCGCTGGGCCACAGCGCGGGCTCGCGGGCCGGCGCGATGTCGCTCCTGGTCGGCGCGGCGGCGAACCTCTCCATCGCCCGCGGTGCGCCGGTCGCGATCGACGATCTCCTGCGCGACGACTGAGGCGGACGGCGTGTCCATCCGGGTACGCACCATCGACCGCCAGAGCGACTTCGTGCGCTACTGCCGCCTGATCCAGGAGACGTTTCGCGCCGAGGACACGTCGGACGAGGCAGTGCGGAGTCGTGTCGAGCGGTACCGGGCAGAGCCGTGGTACCACCCCGACCTCTTCCGCGGCGCCTTCGACGGCGACACGCTCGTGGGCGGCTACCTGTTCGACGAGCGCATCTGGCGGATCGGCGCGGCGCGCCTGCGGACCGCATGCCTGGGGGCGGTGTGTGTCCGGCCCGATCGACGGGGCGAGGGTATCGGCGCGGCGCTCGTCGAGGACGTGCTGCCCCACGCGCGGGAGCGCGGCCTCGATCTCGTCCTGCTCGATGGCGTTCCCGGCTACTACCACCGCTTCGGTTATGTCGATGTGCACGACTACGAGCACCACGTCTTCGCCCGGGCAGAGATCGCGGCGCTCCCCCGTCCCGCGATCCAGGTGCGGGACGCCCGGGCCGAGGACGCGCCGGCGCTGCTCGATCTGTTCGACGCCACGTTTGGCGCCATCGATGGGTCATTCGACCGCGACCTGGGCGATCAGCGGTGGCGGCTAGCCCACAAGGGACGGATGCACGTCGCGGTGGACGGACATGGGACGATCCGCGGCTATGCGGCGAGTCTCTGGCGGCCCGACCGATCGATGATCGGCGAGATCGCGGTGGCCGACGACGAAGCACTGCGCGGCATGCTCCACTGGCATGCGGAGATCGTCGCGCCGGAGGTCCAGGACCTGCGCTGGTTCCTGCCACGTCAATCGTGGATCTACTGGCAATTGAATGAGTACATGGCGCTACGCGCCGAGCGGAACGTGCGGCACAACGCGCACTGGATGGCCGCGCCGACCGATCCGGCGCGCCTCCTCCGCGCGCTGACTTCGGACTTCATCGGCCGCCACCTCCCCAGGGCGGGCGAGGCGACGCGCGCGTGCCTCTCCATCGACGATGTCGCCTACCCCCTCCCGGTCGACCTGCCCAGCCTCGGAAGCCAGTCGGGCGAACCGTGTGGCGTCGGGCTGACGACGGGGGACTTCACGCAACTCGCGCTGGGCTATCGACCCGCCGAGTCGTTCTCGGTGCCAGCGCCGCAGCGCGCCGCGCTCGCGGCGCTCTTCCCGATGCGCCACCTGTTCATCCCTGGGACGGATACATTCTGACCGCGGGTAGCCGTCCAGCGTCGGCGATGCGACGATTGGCCTGTGCTCTACCTGGTGGCGACACCGATCGGCAACCTCAGCGACATCACGCTGCGGGCGATCGAGGTGCTCCGCTCGGTGCACCTCATCGCCGCCGAGGACACGCGCAAGACCGGCCTGCTCTTGAAGCACCACGGCATCACCGCGCGCCAGACACCGTTCCACGAACATAACGAGGCGGCCGCCCTGGCGCGGATCCTGCGGATTCTGGAGGAAGGGAAGGATGTCGCTCTCGTCACCAACGCGGGAACGCCGGGGATCAGCGATCCCGGATACACGCTGGTGCGCGCGGCGATCGCGCGCGACATCCCTCTGGTGGTCATACCCGGGGCATCCGCCTTCGTGGGCGCGCTCATCCTCTCCGGCTTGCCCGTGCATAGCTTCACCTTTCGGGGCTTTCCGCCACGGCGTTCGGCGGCGCGCCAGCGGTTCTTCGCGATCGATCGGGAGGCGCCACACACTCTCATCTTCTACGAGAGCCCGCATCGCATCGTCGCCACCATCGAGGACGCACTGGATGTGTTCGGCGACCGGCAGTGCGCCCTCGCCAACGACCTGACCAAGCATTTCGAGCGCGTGCAGCGCGGGCTTCTGAGTGAGGTGCGGCACGCTCTCGCCGCGGAGGCTCCCCGGGGAGAGTACACGCTCGTCATCGCCGGATCGGACGCGCGGCGGGCCGAGGACGAGGGCGGCCGTTGAGCGGCGCGATCGAGACCGCGCACGGGGCGATCGCCACCCCCGCATTCCTGCCCGATGCCACCCGGGGCTTCGTCCGTGGCCTCGCCGCGGATGACCTGGAGCGGTGCGGCGCGCCCGCGCTGGTGATGAGCACCTTCCACCTGATGCAGAACCCGGGTTCGAGCGTCGTCCGCGGGCTGGGCGGCGTACACGGCCTCGGCGGGTGGAAAGGGCCGATCCTCACCGATTCGGGGGGGTTCCAGATCTATTCGCTCGTTCGCGAACAGCCGAAGCGCGGCTCGATCGAAGAGCGCGGGATCACCTTTCAGCCCGAGGGCGCGGCGCGACCGTTCCGCCTGACCGCGGAGAAGACGGTGACGCTCCAGGTCGGCTTCGGCGCCGACATCGTGGTCTGCCTGGACGACTGCCGCCACGCCGACGACAGCGAGGCCGACCACGGCATCTCGGTGGAGCGCACCATCCGCTGGGGCCGGGAAGGACGGCGGGCGTTCGATCGGGTCGTCAGCGACGACCGCCGTCCGCTCCTGTTCGCCGTGATTCAGGGCGGAGAGTCGCGGGCGTTGCGGCAGCGCTGTGCCGAGGAACTTCTGGCGATCGGCTTCGACGGCTTCGGGTTCGGAGGCTGGCCGCTCGATGCCGCGGGAGACCTGCTGGCCGACACCCTGGCCTGGACGCGGGAACTGATTCCGGCACGCTTCCCGCTCCACGCGCTCGGGATCGGCCACCCGGAGAGCATCGTGCGCGCCGCGGCGATGGGGTACGCGCTCTTCGACAGCGCGCTGCCCACGCGCGATGCCCGCCAGGGCCGCCTCTATCGCGCCCGAGAGGCGCTGGAGCGGATCGACCTGCGTGGGCCGGGGTGGTTCGAGCGGCTCTACCTGCGGGACGAGAAGCACGCACGGGTCCGCGGGCCGATCGATGAGACGTGCACCTGCCCCGCCTGTGCGCGCTTCTCCCTGGCCTACCTCCACCACCTGTTCCGCAACGACGACACACAGGTCGCCCGCCTGGCCACGCTGCACAACCTCACCTTCATGGCGCGTCTGACCGCGCGCCTCCGCGCGGGCCGCTGAGGCGGTGGAAGGGCAATCTCCGATCGTCGGCGGTGAGGCCGGGGTGATCGCCGCGATCCAGTCGCGCGCGCCGTACCGGTCGATTGATCCGGGATTCGTCGCCCGCGTGCTCGCAACCGTCACCCGCCCGGAGCTGAAGGAGGCCGATCGCGTGCGCGCGGCGCGCGCGCGCCTGCATCAGACAGTGGGGGCATATCGCGGCCCCGATCGGATGCTGGAGACGGCGATCGCAGCGATCGAGCGAGCCGCCAGCACGGGTGACGCGTCCGCGGTCTCCGCGGCTTGCCGCGCGGCGATGCGCTGGCACACCTCGACCCGAGAGCGGCTGCCGACGATCGATGCCGTCCTCGCCTGGGTGTTTCCCGAAGGCGAACCGATCGGTTCCATTGTCGACGTCGGCTGCGGTCTCAACCCGCTCGCGCTCGGCCTGCTGCCGCGCCGCGACGGCCTGCGCTATCGCGCGATCGAGGTGGACCGGGTGATTGGCCAGGCGGTGGCGCGGGTCCTCGCCGCGCTCGGGGTGGACGGGACGACCTCCGGTGAGGACGTGACCGCGCCGGACTGGTCGGTCGGGCCGGAGGTCGATGTGCTGCTCCTCATGAAGGTGTTGCCCAACCTCGAGCAGGTCGAGGCCGGGGCGGGTGCGCGCGTCCTGCGCGCCAGCCGTGCGCGACGGACGATCGCTACCTTCCCGGGCCGCAGCCTGGGCGGCGGCGCGAAGGGCATGCTCCGGACCTACGAGGCCTGGTTTCGTCGCGCCGCTGAGGGGATCGACGGGACGATAGCGGTGCGGACGATCGGGGACGAACTCTGCTTCCGGATCGACGCTCCCGCGCGGGGAGGCGGGTAGAAT
>CAZHZF010000026.1:0-39179 GCA_964536925.1 uncultured Dehalococcoidales bacterium
CTAGGTGAGGCGGATGACCCGGAAGGACTCGGCGGCATCGATCAGTTGACCCGCACCGGCCCGCTTCGCCCAGGCGCGGACCATGGGCTCCGGGTCCCAGTCGCGCATCTGGCTGCGGTGCGCGCGGAGCGCCTCGATCTTCAACGCGATCGTCTCGCCGATATCGATCCACGTGTTGGCCTGCCCGAAAGAGGTCAGCCACAACTCGGGAACGCTGAACGGTTCGAGACCCTCGGCGAGCAGATCGGGGAAGGTGGGGCGGTTCCGGGCGAACGGGTACACCGCCGCGAGCGTCGCACTGGCAACCGCCACGTGGTCCGGGTGGTTCACATAACGATCGACGATTCGGACGGTGGGGTCCATCGCGATGACTCTCTCGGGCTTGTACGCGCGAATCAGGCGCACGATCTGGCGTCGAAGCGGCTCGCCATCGACCACAGTGCCGTCCTCGTGCCCGAGATAGAGCACCTCTTTGACGCCGAGGATGCGCGCCGCCTCGGCCTGTTCCTCTTTGCGCAGCGCAACCAGTTGTTCCCGTGTGATCGTCGGATCCTCGCTGCCGCGAGAACTGTCGGTGCTGACGACGTACGTGACCTCGTATCCCTCGCGCGCCCAGAGGGCGACGGTTCCCGCGCATCCGAACTCCGCGTCGTCGGCATGGGCGACGACGACCAGCGCGCGCATCACAGACCAGACCAGGAGAGCATTTTGAAAGGCTCCACTTTCTAAAATGGGGTGAGCGGAAGGGCCCAATGGTAGAGTACGCGCCCGTGTCGGCAGTCCCCTACGCCCCACTCATCGATGCGTTCGGGCGGCAGATGGGCGATCTCCGGATTTCGATCACCGACCGCTGTAACTTCCGCTGCGTCTACTGCATGCCCGAGGAAGGCCTCAAGTGGCTCAGCAACGAGCGAGTCCTCACGTTTGAGGAAATCGCCCGACTCGCGCGAATCTTCGTCCGACTGGGGATCAGGGGAATCCGTCTCACGGGCGGCGAGCCCACGGTGCGCAAGGGCTTGCCCGACCTGATCCGCATGCTGGGTCCACTCGCCGACGAGGGGCTCGAGAGCCTCAGCCTGACCACCAATGGATTCACCCTCCGCGAGCAAGCCGCGGACCTCGCGGCCGCCGGACTGACGCGCATCAACGTCTCGCTCGACTCCCTTCTGCGCGAGAAGTTCCATCGGATCACCCGCCGCGACTGTCTCCAGCGCGTTCTCGATGGGCTCGAAACGCTCGAGCGCTACCCGGCCATCACGCCCATCAAAGTGAACGCGGTCGCGATCCGCGGTTTCACGGAGGATGAGGTCATCCCCTTCGCGGAGATGGCGCGACGGCGCCCGTATGTCGTCCGGTTCATCGAGTTCATGCCGCTCGATGCGGACGGGAACTGGCGGCGCGAGCAGGTCCTGGCGGGTCGCGAGATCTACGAGATGATCCACCGATGGCGACCACTCGAACCGGTCAAGACCGTCGCGAGTTCGACATCCCGTGTCTATCGCTTTGCGGACGGTATCGGCGAGGTCGGGTTCATCAACCCGGTCTCGGAACCGTTCTGCTCCTCCTGTGACCGCCTGCGCCTCACGGCCGACGGTCAGGTGCGTACCTGTCTCTTCTCAATCGACGAATGGGATCTGCGCGGTCCAATGCGAGCGGGAGCGTCCGATGCCGACCTCGCCAGCATCATCCGGCTCGCGGTCAGCCACAAAGAGTTGAAGCACCGCATCAACGAAGGACCGGCGTTTCAACGCGCCTCTCGTTCGATGTCGCAGATTGGCGGCTGAATCGCCCGGAGAGGCTGGATTGCTCACCGACCACGCCCGCCCGTTCGCGATCGCGCCGCTTGCGGGTGAGGTGGCGTGTGGCCCCGCCGGTGTCGAGTGGATCGTCGATCGACTGTCGGGAGACGGTGCCTGGCGCATCCTGATCGTGGCGGAACGCGATGCGATCGGCGATGAACACCTCCGCGCGCTGACGTCCGCGCTCGATGAGCGCGGAATGCACGCGCACGTCGAGGCGGTGTCTTCCGGCACGCCGACAAGTCTGGAGATCGACCGCGTCGCGCAGGCGGTCCGCGATGGCGATCGCGATACGATCGTCGCGGCCGGCGGTGACTCGGCATTCGCCACGGCTCGTATGACGGCGGTCCACCTTGCGGTGAGTGGTGATGTTGCGCCGAGGATTCGCGTCGGCGCGCTCGCGACGGTCCCGGACTTCTCCACGTGCGGCCGGTCGGAGGAGTGGTACTGGAACGCGCGCGCCGGGCGACTGGATCGCGCGTCCGTGCGACGGCCGGACCTGCTCGCCATTGTCCCAGGCCCCGGGGGATCCGGTGCTCGATCTCTGCTCGGCGGGGTCCACTGCCTCGCGCGGGCGCTCGAAGTGATCACCGATCCGGCGGCGGGCGCGTTCGCGTTCCACCGCGCGGCGTGCGCGATCCGCGCGACTCTGCTCCACCTGCTTCCCATGGCGGGCGGATCTCCCGCTCGGCACGCCGAGCCACTCTTCGTCGGTTGCCTGAACCTCGCCCTGGCGGCGGCGCAGTCAGCGCCGACCCCGTTGAGCCTCTTCGCGGCATCGCTCGGAGCGCGACTCGGCGAGCACCCGAGCGCGATCCGGGCGCTGTTTCTGGAGGGTCAGTTCGAGGATGCCCGAATCGGTGTGCCGGAGTTGATCACCGCTCTGGAATGGCCCGTCCCGGATGCCGTGGGCGCATCCCACGATTCGCCAGACGAACGGGTGCGTCAGATCCTGATGCGTGCGCCTCGCCTCGATCCCCTCCGTGGGTCGCGTAGGGCCGCGGTCGGGGCCGCACTCGAGGAGACCGCCGCACTCTGTCGATCGGAGCGCCTCGGCGGCTACGAGCGATTCCGGGCGATCGCAAACCAGACGCTATAACTCCGCCCGTGGTGCAAACCCGCGACTGGCGCGCGCTGGTGCGACCCGCGATCGAGGCGCTGGACCCCTACGTCTGGGAGATCTCCTCCACCGAGGTCGCAGCGCGGTTCGGGATCCCCGTGGAGCAGGTGGTTCGATTCGACACCAACACATCTCCCTTCGCGCCGATCCATCTAGAGAGGGTGCTCGGCGATTTCGGGGCGACGATGCCGCTCAACGAGTACCCGGACACGTCGTATGGGCCGATCGTCTCGCGCTTGCATCGGTACACCGGTCTACCGGCGGACCGGATCGTCGTCGGTTGCGGTGCGGATGAGATTCTCGACCTGACCGTGCGCGTGTTTGTCGAGTCTGGCAAACGGGTCGTTGTCTCGCGACCCAGCTATGCGATGTACCCGGTCCTGGTCCAGGCCTACGGCGGTACGCTGATCGCGGTCCCCGATCGGGAACCGTTCCGACGCGATGTCGATGGCCTCATCGCGGCCGGGCGCGGCGCCGATCTCCTGATGCTCTGCAATCCCAATAATCCGACCGGCGACCTGGTCGGGCGCGGCGACGTCGAGCGGATCGTCCGTGAGGTCGCCTGCCCGGTAGCGGTCGACGAGGCGTACTTCGAATTCAGCGGCGTGACCGTGGCGGACCTGACCGATCGCTACCCCAATCTCGTCGTCATCCGCACTCTCTCCAAGGCTTTCTCGCTGGCCGGTCTGCGCGTTGGCTACGCGCTTGCGTCCGCATCGATGGCCGAGTTGCTCAATCGAGTCCGCCCGCCGAACAGCGTGGGGAGCCTCTCGATCGCGCTTGCGGCGGCGGCACTCGATGCGCCGGACGTGATGCGTGCGAACGTCGCGGCGATCCTTGCCGAGAAGCAGCGGTTCTCGGCCGCGGTGGCGCCACTCGTCGAGGCGGTGTTCGCCACCGCCACGAACTTTCTCTTCGTCCGGGTCGCCGCGCCGGGGCGGGCTGTCGAGGCCCTCCTGCGGGACGGGATGGTCGTGCGCGATCTGAGCGCCCGGCCGGGGATGCGTGGCTGTCTCCGCGTGACGGTGCGACGGCCCGAGGAGAACGATCGTTTCGTCGCGGCGCTCGCGAGCGTGGCCTAGATGCCCGCGGATTGGGCCAGCGCGCGATGGGGGACTCACGTCGCGCGAGACGGCGTCGAACGCGCGATGGTCGAGATCCGTTTCCGTGTCGCGGGCTACGACATCGACGCGGCGGCGATCGTCAACAACGCCGTCTACATCCGGTGGCTTGAGGATCTGCGCACCATCTGGATGACACGCTTCCTCTCGTTCGAGGCCTGCGTCGAACGTGGCATCTCGCCGGTCCTGACACGGATCGAGATCGACTACCGACGGGCGCTGCGCTTCGGCGATCCGGTCGTTGGACGCGCGTGGGTGACTGGCCTGACCCGTGCGACGGCGACGTTCGAGAGCGAAATCGCTCCCCCCGAGGGCGCCGCCGCGTATGCCCGTTCGCTCCAGACCGTCGCGTTCGTCGACATCGCACGGAATCGACCGGTCAGGATCCCCGAGGAGTTTCTCGTTCCAGTCCCGCTCGCGTGAGCCTCGTCGCCGGGATCAGGCGAAGGCGGGGATCCATTCATCGAGAATCCAGCGCATGTAGGTCAGGTAGCGGACCTGCGAGTGCACGTAGTCGCCGGTGCCTCCCTCATTGCAGACCCAGCCGCGGAAACCGGCGCGCCAGAGGATCACGGCCGACTCACGGAAGTCGATGTCGCCATCGTCAAGAAGGACGTTCCAGGAATAGGTCCGATTGTGCTCCGGCACGATGATGCGCTTGTAGTTCTTGACTTCCCAGTAATTCGTGATCGGAGCGAGGAGGCGCACCTGATCGCGCCATGAATCCGGCCAGACGTGCGCGACGCGGTACCAGTTGCCCACATCGGGGTTCGCGCCCACGTTCGGCTCGTCGATCAGGCCGATCAACTTCAGGATGTTCTGCGCCGTGTCCTGGACCCCATCGTCGTGGAGTTCGATGCTCAGGAGCGCCTTCATCGTCGCGAGCCGTTGCGCCAGGGTCTTCAGACCCTGTGCCGCGAGCGCGTACGTCTCAGCGCGCGCGAAGTCACCGCGATAGAGCGGACGCGCCGCGAACTCCATGGGGTCCATCCCGTCGGGGATCGGCACGTTCACACTCATGTCGAAGATCGCGGGCTTGAGCACCTCGCAGACAGCGAGGCAGTGGTCCAGCCGGCGCGTGTCGTACTCGATCAGTTCGGGCATGTGGAGGCTCTTTCGCAGAGCGTTGAACCCCGCCACCTCGATGCCCTCATCGTCGAGGATCTGTTTCACCGCCCGAAAGCTTTCCGGAGCTGTCCGATAGAAGTTCGGTAGGGCATCGTAGAAGACGACGCCCTCCACGCCTCTGGCTTTCCACCAGCGCAACGACTTTGCGACTGCCGCGGAGTTCGCGGCGACATCTCCGTGGAACTCACGAAGCGCGGGACCACTGCCGATTGCGAGACGCATTTTTCCGATTTACCCCTTGATTCCTGACATGACAACGCCGCGGACCAGATATCGCTGCCCGAGGAAGAACAGGATGATGATCGGGACCGTCATCATCACCGACATCGCCATCAGGATGTGATCCTGCGGAGCTGCATCCTGTGACGGCGAGATGCTGAAGAAGCGAATACCGATCGCGAGCGTGAAGAGCTCGGGTGTATTGAGGATGATGAGAGGGAAGATGAAGGAGTCCCAGTGCGCGATGAATGCGATGATCGCCACGGTCATCACCGCGGGCATGGAGAGCGGCATGATGACACGGAGGAGGATATCCAGGTAGGACGCCCCATCGATCTTCGCCGCGTCATCGAGATCGAGTGGAATCGTCATGAAGAACTGCCGGAACAGGAAGATGAAGAACGCCGACCCTCCAAACCAGAACGGCAGAATGAGCGGCCAGTGTGTGTTGAGCATCCCGAGGACGTAGTAGAGGAGATAGCGCGGGATCAGAGTAACGACATCCGGCAGCATCAGCGTGCTAAGAGTGAGACTGAACAAGAGCGCACGTCCCGGGAATCGGAACCGCGCGAACGCGTACCCGCCAAGCATCGACGTGAATGCGGTGCCGATCGTCGCGAGGATCGTTACGTAGACGGTGTTCCGAACCCAGAATGGGAAACGTCGGACGTTGAAGACGTCCAGGTAGTTCTGCGGGCGCCATTCGGTGGGGAACAGTTCGGGCGGCAGGAGGCGGATCTCGTAGACCGGTTTGAACGAACTGATCAGCGACCAGAAGAACGGCACCATGAGGATGATCGAGAGGATGATGGCGATGCCGTGAAGCGAGAACCGACCGAGGAACCGACGCCGGCCGGCGGCACGGCTCCGGACCGATCGATGGGACGTTGCAACCGCGGCCATCAGTTCACCTCACCGCCGTAGTGGACCCAACGCTTCGAGAGTTGGAAGTTCAGCGCGGTGAGGATGAGGATGATCACGAAGAAGACGATCGCGAGGGCGCTCGCGTAGCCGTACTCACTGAACGTAAAGGCGTTCTGATAGATGTGGAGGGCGAAGAACCATGTCGCGTAGGCGGGGCCACCGTCTGTCGCGATGAAGGCATTCGCGAACGCCTGCAGCGCGCCGATGATCCCGAGCACGAGGTTGAAGAGGATCGTCGGCGAGATCATCGGAACGGTGACGTTCAGGAAGCGCGACCAGAGACCCGCCCCGTCGATTTCGGCCGCTTCGTACAGTTCCTTCGGTACGCCCTGCAGCCCGGCGAGGAAGATGAGCATCCCGTTGCCGCCGATCGCACCCCAGAGCGCAACCAGGACGAGAGAGGGGATCGCGGATTCGGTGCCGCCGAACCATTTCGGCCCGACGACTCCCTGACCGGTGAGATTGAAGGAGACCTGCCAGATCACCTCGTTGACGAAGCCGTATGCCGGGTGGAGCAGCCACGCCCAGATGAAGATGCTGGCGACGATGGGCGTCAGGTGGGGGAGGAAGAAGATCGTCCGATAGATGTTCGTACCGCGCAACCCCTGGTTGAGCAGGATTGCCGTCATCAGCGCCCCGCCGATCGCGAGCGGCACGTACATGATCGCCCATTGCGCCGTGCGTCCGAGTGAAGGGAAGAACAGGACATCGGTCACGCAGGTGCGCGATCCCTCCGGGCACGCGCCGATCATTCGCTGGAAGTTCTCGATTCCGACGAATTCCGGCGGAAGCGCGATGCTGTACCGGGTAAAGCTGAGGACGACCGCGGCGAGCATGGGACCTGCCACGAAGATGAGGAATCCAAGAATCCAGGGCGCCAGGAAGATGTACCCGTACATCGCCTCCTGCCGCGCGAGATTACCCCGTCGTCGGGCAATCGGTTGACTACTGGTGATCGCAGCCACGGCTCACCTCCCCTCGATAGCATAAAACAAGAGAGGGCCGTCTCCGGCCCTCTCTCGCGCCGCTTCGCGGAACTGCTTCGCGGAAACTAGACTGGCGGCTTGTCCAGGATCTCCTGGGCGGCCTTCTGGGCCTCTGCCGCGGCCTCGGCGGGCTTCTTCTGACCCAGCCAGACGGCCTGCATGATGTTGTTGATCGCCGTGTCGGCCTCGTTGTACCGGCCGTTCTCCGGGTGGCTCCACGGCTTCAACGGCGGGTTCTTGGCCGGGTCGACGACCGCGTCCCAGATCAGGCCGCCGAGCGTCGGGAACTGGGCCTTGAATTCGGCCGAGCCCCAGATGTCGTAGCGGCTGCCCGGGCTGCCAAGCGCCAGCTTGAAGCGCTCGAACCCGTGCTCGCGGCTGCCGTACAGCTTGACGACTTCCCACGCCTCATCCGGGTGCTTCGTGCTCTTCGCCATGCCATACCCGTCGGAGGAGACCTGAGTCTCCACCTTGCCTGACGGCCCGATGGGTGGGGGCAGGACGGACCACTTGAACTTGCCGCCGCCGCTGCCATCCGGCTTGCCAACGGTGTTCGGGAACGCGCCACCGGCCGCGAACGCGGTCAGAATGGTGATCGCGACCTTCTGCCCGGGGAAGATCTCCTGGGCATTCGCCTTCGCCTCGATCGGCACGGCGACCTTGTGGACCTGATACAGATCCTGAAGCGCCTGGATGCCGGCGATCGACTCGGGGGTGCCGATCAGCGCCTTGGTCCCCTCGACGTTGTAGCGGTCGCCCCCGTAGCGTCGAAGAACGCCGACGTCGCCCTCACCGCCGTGACACGCCTGCACGCCGTGAACGGTGACACGGCCGCTCTCGGTGATCGTGAGCTTCTTGAACGCATCGATCGATTCCTCGACCGTCCACTTGCCGGTCTCGGTCGGCAGCTTGACGCCGGCCTTCGTCGCCATGTCGAGGTTGGCGAAGTGGTGGATGCAGCCCGGGTGCCCGACGACCGGGTAACCCCACTGCTGACCCTTGAACTCGTAGTTCTGGATGTTGCCCGGCCAGAACTGCTTGTGGTCGTTCTCGAACCACTTCGTGTCCTTCTGGATGAAGGGCGTGAGCGAACCGAGGACGTTCTTGTTGACCAGTTCCTTGGTGACGACGGCCACGTTGATGCGCACCGTGTCCCCCAGCTGACCCGTGGACGACAGCGCCAGGAACTTGGCGTGCATGTCGTTGCGGGGGAACCACTCCAGCTTGAGCTTGACGCCCGGGTGCTCCTGCTCGAACTTCGCGAAGAGCGGCCCGTAGAACTTCCGATCCGGATCCTGCTCCCAGTCATGAATACGCAGTTCGACCGGGGCCTTCGTCGCCGCGGCCGCGGCCGCGGGCTTGGCGGCCTCGGCCGGCTTGGCCGGGGCAGTTGTCGCGGTCGGCGCGGCCGGTGCCGGTGCCGCGGGCTTGGCGGCCTCAGCCGGCTTGGTCGGGGCCGGAGCCGGGGGAGCAGCCGGGGCTGCTGGAGCGGGCTTGGCGGGGACGGGCGTCGCCGTCGGCGCCGGAGCGGCGCACGCGGCGATGACGGCACCCGCTGCCACCAGGGAACCCGAGACGAGCGAGCGTCGGCTCACCCGCCGGGCAAGGTCAAAAACGCGCAAAGTTGTCCTCCTCCTGAGTGCTGGCGCGCATCATACCCTACTTTGCGCCCGGTGTCACCTAACGCTCGACGTACGCCGACCGCCCGACTGCGAACGGGGCCAACCGCCGCCGCGTTCGGATCCAGCGTCGCGCTCCTCGCCATCGAGGTCGCCGCGGCGAGGGCACAGGCGCCGGTGCTCGGCGTTTCTGTGTACACGTGGACCGCGACTCTGGGGTGGGTCTTCGTCGGCATCGCCATTGGTGGACTCATCTGCGGCCACCTGGCCGATCGGTTTCCGCCGCGTGCGGTATGGCGGGCGTGCCTGATCGGCGGCGGCGCGATCGCCCCGCTGTGCCTCCTTCTCTTCGATGCCATGGTGGCCCGGAACTGGATCTCCGACCTTCCCGTCATCATCCGCGTGACCGCCATGGCCGGGGTCACGTTGTTCCTCCCATCGATCGCGCTGGGTGCGATCGTCCCCGCGGCCGTGGCCGACCTTCGCCGGTCTCCCGATCGACTCGGGCGCGGCGTCGGATGGATCTACGCGGCGTCGACGGCCGGCGGCATCACGGGCACCTTTCTCGCCGGGTTCCTCCTGATCCCGACGATCGGCGCCGCCAGAACGATCGTGCTCACCGGGTTTGGTGCGCTGCTCCTCGGCCTTCTCGGAACCCGGCGGTGGGGCCGCGTCGCCTGGCTGACCGCGGTCGCCACCCTCGGTGTCTCAGGTCTGGCGGCCAGCCTGATCTCCGACGCACGCCGCTGCACCTACGAGACGGCCTACTTCTGCGTCCGAGTGGAGACCAACGAAGAAGACGCGGCCGCGGGGCCGATCAGGACGCTCTGGCTCGATCATCTCAGTCACAGCCGCGTCTCCCTTCTCGACCCGCGCCGCCTGAGCTTCAGCTACCTCCGCGCGTACGCCGATGTCGCCGCGCTCCGCGCCCGCACCGTGGACGCGCCCGGTTTTCTGATCATCGGCGCGGGCGCCTATGGCTTTCCCCGCTACCTCGAGGTCGTCTACCCGTCGTCGATGATCGACGCCATCGAGATCGATCCGGCACTGCTGGAGATCAGCTACCGCGACTTCGGCCTCTCCCGCGATACGCGAATCCGATCCTACCTGGGCGATGCGCGTACCACTCTCCTCGCGCTGTCGCCCGAGCAGACGTACGACGTGATCTTCGCCGACGCGTTCAACGACCTGGCGATGCCGTATCACCTCACGACGGTCGACTATCTCAACGACCTCAAGGCGCGCCTCGCCCCCGGCGGCCTGTACGTTTCGAACGTGATCGACCATCCCGTTCGGCACGGCCGAGTGCTCCAGAGCTTCTACCAGACCATCCGTGCTGCCTTTCGGCACGCCTATGTCCTCCAGTGGGGGCCGCGCGAACTCGACCGTGTGGAAACACTCGTGATCGTGGGCACGGACGTACCCCTCGATCTCGCCCCGCTCCAGCGGCACGATCCGATCCCGGAGAATCCCGGCCTCTCTTTCTCGACTGCCCACGTTCCAGAACTGGAGGCGACAGATCGGGGGGTCCTCCTCACCGACGACTACGCCCCGATCGAACAGCTTGTGGCGCCCCTCTACGTTCTGAGGAACTGACCTCGTGTGGGGTCGCACGAAACGGACATTCGCCCGCGCGCGGTGAATCGGGTATTGTTGGCCTGTGGCACCCTGGCGGAACCCCTTTCTCATCGCGGCCTTCAGCGGGTGGGGCGACGCAAGCAGCGTGGCGACAACCAGCGCCGCGTTTCTCCTGCAGAAGCGCGAGGTGACCCGGGAGATCGAGTTCGACCCCGAGGAACACTTCGTCCTCACCGACACAAGACCGACCGTGCGTCTGGCCGAGGATGGTTCCCGGCGGATCCAGTGGCCGTCGCTGGCGCTGATGCATGGCGCGGGAGAGCCGCGCGATCTCGGGCTTCTCCTCGGCCCAGAGCCGCAACTGCGCTGGCGCGGCTTTGTCGAGCGGGTCGCCGAGACATGGGAGCGGCGGGGCGAAGGTGGTCCGGCCGTTCTTCTCGGCGCCTTCCTGGCAAGTGTCCCGCACACGGGGCCGGTCTTCCTGACCGGGTTTGCGACCACGCGTGACCTGCGGGCGCACCTCTCCGGCCTCGGCGTGCAGCCGAGCGGCTACGAGGGGCCGACGAGTATCCACTCGGTGCTCGCCGAGGCGTTGCGGCAGCGCGGCGTCCCGTGCGCCAGTGTCTGGGCGGCGGTACCGCACTACGTGGGTTCGATGCCGAATCCGAAGGCGTGTGTCGCCGTCCTGCGCGTCGTCGATGACCTGCTCGGTCTGAGCCTCGATCTCACCGAACTCGAGGATGCGGCGTCGTCGTTCGAGAAGCAGGTCAGCCGGGCGATCAATCGGGGTTCGCGAGAGCGGCGGAACCGGGACCGACCGACCCGAGATGCAGCCGGCGGCGACGAGTCTCAGACGAGCGAGCCGTCGAATGAGCCGCTGCCCTCTCCCGAGGAGATGATCCGCGGCGTGGAGGAGTTCCTGAAGAAGAATCGGCCCGACGCTTGACGCTACCGCGAGGACGCACCGGCGGAGTGCCGTGATGGAACTGCTCGCGCCGCGAGATGCTTCCGACGTCGTCAGCGATGTTTATGCGTCCCTCGGCGTGCGGCGGGTCATCAACGCGACCTGCCATTGGACCAGGTTCGGCGGGACGATCATGCCACCGGAGGTCCTCGCGGCGATGCAGGCCTCCGCGAGCGCGTACGTCGATGTGGGGGCGCTGCTCGACGCCGCATCGGCCCGGATATCCCGGCATACGCATGCCGAGGCCAGTTACGTCGTTTCAGGGTGCGCCGCCGCGCTCCTGGTGGGTGCCGCCGCGGTGATGGTCGGGGAGGATCGGCGATTGGCCGCGGAGCTTCCCGCGATCGGCGGCCGCAGGCGCTGGATTGCCCGCCGTTTCGAACGCCGGAGGCCACCCGGTGGCGTGGACGCATCGATTCCCTACACGCACTACGGGTATGCGCAGGCCGTGCGCGGCGCCGGGGGCACGTTCGTCGAGGTCGGAGCGGACGATGCCGTCTCGATCGACGAAATCGATGCCGCGATCGACGACGAGACAGCGGGGATCTACTGGCTCGCAGGTGATCCCCCGGGTGCGCCGCCCCCTGAGGCCGTGATCGCGTTGGCCCGAGGCCGCGGCGTGCCGATCCTCATCGATGCATCGAATGTCCTGCCGCCTCCGGAGAGCCTGCACCGCTACATCGATGCCGGGGCCGACCTCGTGGCCTTCAGCGGCGGCAAGGGGCTCCACGGACCTCAGGGATCCGGGTTCCTCTCCGGTCGCGCCGACCTCTTGCGAGCCGCGCGGGCGCTTGGGTCGCCGAACCAGGGGATCGGTCGCGTGTGCAAAGTCAGCAAGGAGGAGATCGTCGGCCTCGTCACCGCGCTGGAGCTCTGGGTAGGCCGGGATCATCGCGCCGAGCGGCGACGAGCGGAGCGCCGCACGCTCTGGCTGCACGATCAACTCGGCGGACTGACCGACGCGGAGCCAGAGTACGTGGCAGTCGATCATCTCGGGCGGCCCTTTCCCACGGTTCATCTCCGGCTCGATCCCGACGCCGGTTTGACCGAGGATATCCTCCGCCAGCGGCTGCTGGATGGATCGCCCTCAGTCGCGATCATGCCGGGGTTCGACACGTGGACAGCGCGGATCGATGTCCGCGAACTGGATGAGGAGGACATCCAGCGGGTTGCGGATGCGATCCTGGCGATCCTGATGCCCGCCTCGATCGGGCGCTAACGAAACTTTCGGCCGCTCGGAGAACTACATGCACGCGATGGACGATCAGGTTCTGATCGCGCGTGCCCGGAACGGCGACCACGCCGCCTATGGCGCTCTCGTCGTTCGCTACCGCGAGGCCATCGTGCGCGTCGCGAGACGGATCCTCCGTAACGAGGCCGATGCGGAGGAGGCCGCCCAGGAGGCGTTCGTCCGGGGCTACGTCGCCCTGGATACCTACGACTCCCGCTTTCGCCTCTATACATGGCTCGCTGCAATCGCCCAGAACACGTCCTTTCGCGCGCTTCGCGGGCGCGACTGGCGCATTTCGGCGATCGATCCGGCGGTGGCCCGTGCCGATCGCGCCTTCGTCGAGGATGGTCCAGAGATATCGCTCCTCGTGGCCGAGCGGGATGAGACGATCCGCCGCCTCGTCGATGGGCTACCGGGGAAGTACCGGGAAGTCCTGATCCTGCGCCACTGGCACGAACTCTCCTATGAGGAGATCGCGCGGATTGCCGAGATCAGCCTGGCATCGGTCAAGACGCGGCTCTTTCGCGCTCGGCAACTGCTGGGCTCGCAGTTGCGGCAGCAGAAGCTGGTGCCGGATGGGGGCTGATGAGCGGTTTGTCGCCGCCGTTCGGGCGCGGCTCCCCGCGGCGGATCGAGAGCGCCGTCGTCGACGCGTCGTGGCCTTCCTCTCGCGACCGGCGGTGGCCCTCTTCGCGGCGCTCAGCCTCGCCATCGTCGGCGCGTCGGCGCTCCCCGTCTACGGCGCAACGAGCACCCGTGCGGCCGTACGCGCCGTCTCCTGGCTGGTGGTCGCGCAGTCCGCCGGGAGCAATCTCTCTGCCCAGCTCATCGACCAGCTGCGGCTTGGCTGGCTTCCGCTGGCGACCGCGGCGATCGTGCTCGGGGGTGTGGTGATGGGTGCATGGTTTCGCTTGCGGGTACGGAAAGAAGGTGGCGACGTGGATGAGCGTTCGGAACGTCGGGTCAACACGGCGCTTCTCTCGCTGCTCCTGTTGGTCGTGATCGGCGCGGCGGTGATGCCGGCGACCGCGATCGGGCGTGGGTCGGTGCATGTGGGCAATCTGACGATCGCCGAAGATGCGACCCTCGATCGGCCCCAGATCGTGCTCGCGGGCGACCTCGACCTTCGCGGTGTCGCGTCGAGGCCGATCGTTGTGGTCTGGGGCGACGCCTACGTCCGGCAGGTATCCAGCGATGACGTGGTGGTCATCGGCGGGAGCATCCTTCTCGATGCGGGCTCGGTGGTCGAACGAGACGTGCTGGCGCTGGGTGGGCGGATCCTCCGGGCGGACGATGCCGTGGTCGTGGGGAACATCGCGGGACAGGAGCTGCGGTGGACGGGAAGCAACGTCGATTCAGCTCCTGAGGCGGCGGCGGCCCTCCTGGCGCGGCTGAGGCTGGCGTTCCTGGGGGCGGCCGCCGGAGTCCTGCTGGTTATGGCCGCGATCACGGTCGTCCCCTGGGTGGTGGTGCTCTCGGCGGCGACGGCGCGGGGCTCCGCGGTCAAGTCGGCCGCGCTCGGTGCCGTTGGCCTGGCGGGAGGGCCACTGATCGTTGTTCCGCTGGGGCTGAGTCTCGTCGGTGTGCCCCTTGCTGGGCTGCTCGCGGTGGCGCTCACGCTCGCCTGGTGGCTCGGAACGGCTGCCGTCAGCCTGCTCCTGGGCCGAGCGCTTCTGCGGCTCGCGGGCTGGGATGGATCGGTCATCGCGGCCGGCGTCGTGGGCGGGGCCATCCTGGGTGGATCGGTGGGTGTTCCGGTGATCGGGGCGATCGCCATTGTCGTGGGCGGCTCTATTGGCGCGGGAGCGGTGCTCCTGGCGCTGGTCGAAGGTGAATTCGGTTCCAACCGTCAGGAGTTGGTGGCATATGAGTAGCGCCATTCGCCAGGCAAGCTCGCGGTATCAGGTCGTCACGCGGCGCGTGGCCCTGGCGTCGGAGCAGGAGACCGACTTCGTCGACATCACCGATGTCGTGAACGGCGTCGTGCGCGTCAGCGGTGTCAGCGACGGCGTCGTTGTCGTGTTCACCACGCATACGACCGCCGGCATCGTGATCAATGAGGCGGAACCTCTTCTCCTGGATGATCTCCGTCGCCGGCTCGAGCAGTTCGCGCCGCGCGGGGCGCGGTACGATCACGACGACCTCTCCATCCGCACCGTGAACGTCGAGCCGAACGAGCGGATGAACGGGCACGCACATTGCCAGCGTCTGATGATCGGGGCGAGCGAGACGATCCCTATCGCCGATGGCGTGATGTTGCTCGGGCGATGGCAGCGGATCTTCTTTCTCGACCTCGATGGTCCCCGGCCGCGCGAGGTTCTGATTCAGGTCCAGGGGGTGTGACGCTCTCGGCGCGGCGGAGGCCGCACCGCGGGGGTCACCGGATGGCGCCGCGGATCGCCTGTCCGAGGAGACGCGCACCCTCGTAGCACTTCTCGACCGACTCGTAGCTGTAGGCGAGGCGGATGAACTCCTCGCCACCTCCGCCCGGGAAGAACGAGGTGCCGGGCACGTACTGCACCCGCGCTTCGGCAGCCAGTTCGGCCAAGCGCGTCCGATCTGTGCCGGTGGGCAGCTTGATCCACAGGAAGAAGCCCCCCTCGGGCTTGTTCACCTGAACATCAGTACCGTCGAGCGTCTCGAGCAAGCCGCGGCGCATCGCGTCGCGCTTGTTCCGATACACCTCGACCAGTCGAGCGACGTGTTCGGGCATGTGGTCGCGCATGTAGTACGTGGCGATACGCGACATGAAGGGGTTGACTCCGCCGCCGAAGTTGAAACTCGAGAGCGCGGGGATCATCTCCTTCGGCGCGCACAGCCACCCGAGTCGAGTTCCGGCTCCGAGGATCTTGGAGAGCGTGCCCGAGCGAATCACGCACCCGGCCGTGTCCAGCGCGTACAGCGACGGGTGCTGCTCGCCCTCGAAGCGGAGTTCGCCGTAGGCGTCGTCCTCGAGGATCACCGTCTCGTACTCCCGCGCCAGCGCCAGAAGCTCGTGACGCCGCGACAGGGTCATCGTCGGCCCGGACGGGTTCTGGAAGTTGACGATCGTGTAGATCATCTTGCACCGCCGCCCGGCCCGACACAGACCTTCCAGTCGCTCGCGGAGAACGCCGGTCACCAGGCCCTGATCATCCACCGGTACGCCGATCACCTCGGGACCGTGCCGCCTGATGGTGGCCAGTGTTCCCGAAAAGGTCGGCGCCTCACAGATGAGAGGATCGCCGAGATCGACAAAGGCGCTGATCGCCAGCGACAGAGCGTGGCTCGATCCGTTCGCGATCAGGATGTTGTCGCGCTCGACCTCCAGACCCTCGAACAGACGGTACTTGTGCGCGACGAGGTCACGCAGTCCAGCGTAGCCGAGCGGGTCGCCATAGGTCAGTGCATCAGCACCCTCGGCCTTCATCATCGCCGAGGTCGCCGCGACGAGATCGTCGTAAGGGAAGGAGCCGGGGTCCGGCCGGCCGCCGCCAAACTCGTACAGAGGGGTGGCGACCGTGCGCGTCGCCGAAGCGATCGTGCCCCGGGCCGTCTGCCCGATTTGCGCGCGGGTCGAGAGGAGCGGGCGGAAGTCGATCGCGTGCTGTGTTGCCATTGCGGCGGAAGGCCCCCGGTTGAGGTGGCCTCAGTCTACTCGACGGCGGCGAGGATTTCGGCGAGGAACGCCGCCTCGGGTCGGTTGCCCAGGAACTCCCGCCGCTCGTTGATCACGATCTTCGGAACTGCCTGGACCTGATAGCGGTCGGAGAGGGTCGGGAACTCACTTGCCTCGACCACATCGGCCGTAATGTGGTGGCTCTCGATCGCCATTCGGTGGGCCAGACTGGCCACCCGTGGACAGTGCGGTCAAGTGGGCGTGACAAACACACGAAGGTGGACATCCTGCGTCAGGCCACCGAGGGCGGCGCGCGTCTCCTCGGAGAGATGACTCTCTCCGCTCGAAACATCGACGATGTTATCGATGAGGTTCCGAAACTCGTTCCCGGCGGGAATACCGAAGAAGCGCACTTTGCCCTGATTCCTGCCGGTGAAGACGATTGCCGGAATGTCGGAGATCTCCGCGTCGGCCAGAGCCTCCGGTCGATCCAGGACATCGTGAACGACGAGGTTCACCTTCTCGGAGAGTGCTGACACTTCCTCGAGAAGCGCCTTTGTCTCCTCACAGTACATGCATTCCTCACGGCCGGGAACGTGCAGGCGCGGCCGCGGACGCGTGTAGAGGTCGATCGTCACCGGCTCGGTCAGGTTCTCCGCGAAGTGATCGCGAATGAACTCCTGGTCGCGCTCCGAGATCATCGACATGCTGGTCTGATTCTAATGAGGTGTCGCCGGAGCGCTGTCATTTACTCGGGCCAGCCTGACGGGTCGGACCCCGACGATGCCGGGGGATCATCGGGGCTCAGGCGCGACGACGGGTCAGGTACCAACCGGCCAGAACTGCGCCGCCGAGGATGGGGACGATGAGCGCCAGCGCTGCGCCATCGTCGCGCGCCGGCTCGATGTCCGGCCCGAACTCGATGCCGCCACGCGCCAGCGCCGCGGCGTGGGGTTGATCGGAGATGCTCAGGAACATTCGGGAGGGGTCGGTGCGGTCCACGATCACCGGCCCGACCTCGAAATCGGCCATGGTCTCCAGCGCCGGGTGCAGGTCCGGGCCCTCGCCGCGGTGGAGGCCCCGGGTCGAGCCCAGGAGGATTCGGCCATCGGCCGAGCGTGCGATCGATGTGATCACCGGCGGGTCGCCGCTCGCGGCAAGGGGCATCATCCCGAGACGCCGCCACGATGAGTCCTGGCGCACGAAGAACTGCGGGCCGATCCCCGCGTAGACGGGACCGTCGTCCAGTGTCAGCAGGCCGCGGACGATGCCGCGCGGTAGCCCGGGCACCGGATTGAACTGGTCGGCGCCGTCACGCAACTCGAAGAGGCCACTCGTCGTGCCGATCAGCAGGCGACCATCGCGATCCAACGCGAGTGCGGTCGTGGCACCCTCCGCGCCCTCACCGTCTGGTGCCCAGGTCTCCCCCCGATCGTCGCTGCGAAAGACGCCGAGGACTCCACCCGCGTACAGGACGAGCCCCTCCGACCCCTGGGCCGCGAGCAGAGTGACAACGACCTGTCCGGGATCCCCCGTCGGCTCCCAGGATTGCCCGGCGTCGGCGCTTCGATAGATACCCACGTCGGTGGCGAGAAAGAGCGCCTCGGGCACGGCCGGATCGTCGACGATCGCGAACACGGTCGGTGGAGTCTCCAGGCCCTCATCGATCGTGATCTCGACCCAGGCCACGCCTGCGTCAGGCGTGATCCAGAGTCCCGACTCGGTTCCCGCGACGACCCATCCCGGGAGCGATGGGTCGGAGTGTAAGGCCAGGATCGTGACCGGGGGACTGTCGGCAAGGTACTCCCAGGTTTCGCCGCCGTCGTTCGACACGTAGACGCCGATGCCCTGGGCGCGGGCCGGGCCAAATCCGAACGTGACCCAGAGCACGGCCAGGCCGAGCGCGAGGACCACGGCGCGCGCGCGCATCCATAGGGCCAGAGTCTTCACGGATCACCGCCGATCATAGGCAAGCAGAGAACCGGGTCCGGACCTTCTTAACGGACTCTCAACGGAACCCGCGCGCGCATCGCTGGTACGGTCAGGGCGCCGTATGAAGCTGAGCCGTCGGGCGCTCGTCCTCGGTGCGCTCCTGGGTTCGTTCGCCTGCTCCGCGCCGCCGCCACCCCGTCCCACCGCCGTCGCAGCGTCCCGGAGCGCGAACGTGCCTCGTGTACCGGTCGCGGCCGTGACTCCGATGTCGACCCGGAGCGCGGCCGCGCCGCGGTCAACGCCCGATCCGCGCACTCTGCAGCAGCGTGTCGACGCGTATATCGAGGGGGCACCCAGCACGCTGGGCATCGTCATCCACGATCCGCGCCAGGGACCGCTCGCCGCCCACCTGCCCACCGACCGGTTTCCGCTGGGTTCGCTCTACAAGCTGTTCGTCATGGCCGGCGCCTTCGAACTCGCGCGGGATGGTGCGCTCGGTCTCGACGAACCACTCCGCACGATCGACGAGTACCCGTTCGGGGAACCGCCGGGAGGCGTGCCTCCGGCCACGACTGTCTCCGCCCTCGGGGCGATTGAAGCCATGATCGCGGTTTCCAGCAATGCGGCCGCGCTGGCCCTGATTCACCGTCTCGGCGCCGACGCCGTCATGCGCGTTCCCGCGCGGCTCGGTCTCCCGGATGTGGAGATCATGATCGCACGTGGGGAGACAACCGGTCACTACCGCATCGACGCGGTCGGCTCGGCAGTCGATCTCAGCCGGTTCTTCATCGCAGTCGATCGCGAGGCGCTTCTTGGACCCACTTTCGACCGCCGCATGATCGACGTGCTCCTGAATCAGACGATCGTCGATCGCTTGCCTGCACACCTGCCGCGACCGGTGCCGGTTGCGCACAAGACGGCCGATCTCGACGGCTACACGCACGATGCCGGCCTGATCTACCTGCCTGGCCGCCCATACGCGATCGCGGCGCTGGCGCTGGGCGATAGCCCCGCCGCGGGCAAGGTGGCGATCGCCGACCTGAGTCGTATCGCGTTCGACTATTTCAGCGCCTCGAGCTGAGCGACAGGAAGGCCGCCACCTCCTCGAGCGCCTCCTCGAACACGACCTCTCCGCGGAGCGTATCGATAGCGCTCGCGAGTAGTTCGGCCTCGGCGAGCGACTCGAGTCGCGTCTGGCGCACCACCTCGTTCTGGCCAGCAAGCGCTACCCGTATCTCACCCACGCTTGCCTCACGCGCCTGGATCGCGAACACGGACTCGCCGCGTCTTCCCCTGGTCTGGATGCGGATCGCGTTTATTCCAGCGCGAGCCCCCGTGGCAATGGTCAGGCGGAAGGTGACGTCGCCTCCCCGGCGCCTCGCCCGCATCTCGTATCCATCGGGCAAACGTGTGAAACCGGTCGGGCGCCAGTCCAGTCGCGAGACCAACCAGCCAACGATGAGCAGTGCCTCGCAGCGCTGCGATCTTCCGCCCGGAGGGCGGCAGAGGTCGATCTCGATCCGGTGGATCTGCCGTAATGAGGCGCTGCCACGCCGATCGTCCCAGAACTGCGCGATGAGATCTCGCCAGGGCGTGAGTCGCTGCCAGGTGAGATCGACCAGATCGATCGCCAGGCCGGGGCGATGGCGCAGTGTGGAGAGCGCGGTGAGCGATCGCTCCAGATGAATGAACTCGGCCGAATCGACGATCAGACGGTACGCGGGTTCCAGCAGGTCGTAGAGAAGCGGATCGCGCAGTGCGGGCTCACCGGGCCACCACACCACGACCGGTAGATCGGCGAGGAGGAGACCGAGCACGATGCTGGGCAGCTGGCGGGCGCCTCCGCTCGACGATTCGAGGACGATCTGCTCGACGCAGATGCGCATCCCGGTTGTCCCCAGCGGTCGGCAGTGCGCCTGCACCCAGGCCTCGGGGCGGCCGGCCGGGCGGGTCGGATCAACCGTCGCGATGATGGCTCGCGAGGGGTGGTGATCGCTCAGGAGATCGAGGGTCGCCAGAATGCGCTCGCGCTGCGCCGCCGCGGTGGCGACGGCCACCAGGTTGACGACATGGGTGCGCGCCGCCTGTTGTCCGTCGGGGGAGAGATTCTCCGGCGCGTGGAGGAGTGCGAGTAACTCGCGCTCGATGCGCGCGACGTCGATCGTGTCGTGCGTCGACTGCGCGACCACTCTAGAGCCTCCGCCAGGCGCGGCCATCCCGGCGGATCAGATCGTCCGACTCCTCCGGACCCCACGTCCCCGACGCGTAGTTCGGCGAGCTAAGGGGGAGAAGTTTTCCCCACCCCTCCATCACGTGACTGACGATCGACCACGCCTGTTCGACCTCGTCGCGGCGGATGAAGAGTGTCTGGTCGCCGAGCATCGCATCGAGCAAAAGGCGTTCGTACGCGTCGGCTGGATCTGCGCCGAAGGCGACGCCGTACAGGAAGTCCATGTTGACGGAGCGGAGCCTCACGTTCGCACCGGGAACTTTGGCGCCGAACCGGATCGAGATGCCCTCATCCGGCTGGATCCGCAAAGCAAGCACGTTCTGCTCGAGGTTCGACGCCGCGCCATCCCGAAAGAGCATGTGCGGGACCTTCTTGAAGGTGATCGCGACCTCGGTGATCCGCTTCGGGAGCCGCTTTCCGTGTCGGAGGTAGAAGGGCGTTCCCGCCCATCGCCAGTTGTTGAGGTGCAGCTTCAGCGACACGTACGTCTCGGTTCCAGAGTCAGGCGCAACCCCTGGCTCCTGGCGATACGCGGGGACGGGAGCGCCAGCGATGGTCCCTGGACCGTACTGGCCGCGCGCCGTCCACTCCGCGACGGCCCTGCCGGGAAACTCGACGGAGCGCAGGACCTTGATCTTTTCATCGCGCACCGCGTCGGCGTCGAAGTGGGTGGGTGGTTCCATGGCGACCAGCGCGAGCAACTGCATCATGTGGTTCTGCACCATGTCCCGGATCGCGCCGGCACCCTCGTAGTACCCGGCTCTACCCTCCACACCGACTGCCTCGGCGACCGTGATCTGGACGTGATCGACGTAGGTGCCGTTCCATACCGGTTCGAAGATCACGTTGGCGAACCGCAGCGCGAGGATGTTCTGAACCGTCTCCTTGCCGAGGTAGTGATCGATCCGGAAGACCTGCCGCTCGCGCAACATGTGCGAGAGAAGCGAGCGATTCAGCCGCTGCGCGCTGACAAGGTCGTGGCCAAACGGCTTCTCGATTACCACCCGTGTCCACGGTCCCGAATCGGCACGGTTGATGAGGCCGCCCTCGGAGAGGTGCCGCGTGATCTCCAGGAAGTTCTCCGGGCCGGTCGCAAGGTAGAACACGCGATTGCCGCCGGTTCCCAGATCCCGGTCAATGCTCGCCAGTCTCTCCTTGAGGCGGGCGTAACCATCGGGATCGTCAAAAGACGCCCGACAGAAGTAGGTGTGTCGCTCGAACGACTCCCAGATCGCCGGATGCATGTTCCGGCCGAACCGCTCCACTCCGGTGCGCATCTCCCGCCGGAAATCGTCGTCGCTCCAGTCGCGCCTTGCGACCCCCACCAGAGCGAAGTTCGGCGGTAGTTGCCGCTCGTGAGCCAGGCTGTAGAGCGCCGGAACCAGTTTGCGCCGGGTCAGATCACCGGTCGCTCCGAAGATGACGACAACGCACGGCTCCGGGGTCCGCTCCACGCGGAGCCCGGCGCGAAGCGGGTTCGCCTGTGCTGCGGCCATACCGCCTTCCCC
The DNA here is from genome assembly GCA_964536925.1 of uncultured Dehalococcoidales bacterium. GTDB lineage: Bacteria > Chloroflexota > UBA6077 > FW602-bin22 > FW602-bin22 > VGOZ01. The sequence continues at coordinate 21,958 of CAZHZF010000026.1, forward strand.
CTCGATCCCGTCGGGGATTGTCTCAGGTTTCGCGCTTCGGCTGTTCCCGGCGTCGCGCCGCGGCGTCGGCCGCGCGACGCGTCGCGCCGAAGAGCCGCCGGGCGGTGAAGACCATGGTCGCGGCCTGGCGCCCGAGGTCGGCCGCGCGATCGCGGTCCGCGGTATCCCGCACGCGTCGGCACCGGACGCAGCGCGGCATGTCGGATCGCGTGGACGCGCCGCAGCGCGGGCACGTCACTCGCAGCGCCTCGGGTACGGCCACACCGAGGCGCGCCGCCAGCACATACCAGGTCAGGGGGCCACCGACGAGTGAGAGTCCGAGCCAGAGCCAGAAGCGCCGCCTCTTGATCTCCGATGCCCAGAGACCGGTCGTGATCGCGGCGATGATCCAGAGCGTCGCACCTGTGATGGCGGCGCGATCGACCACCACCTGCCACAACTGGTCGCCCACCCCGTTCATCGGCCGATCGCCGTTGCCACGCGCCCTAGCCCGCCGACAGGATGTCGGTCACCTCGTCGCGCGCGATGCGGCGCCCGAGCAAGATCAAGATGTGCGACGTCCAGATGCCAAGGGCGATCGCCCCGCCCTCCTCATCAGCGTCTTCGACCATCTTGAAGTACACGTTCTCGTCGGGATTTCCCGAGATCGATGACCAGACATCGCGCGCATCGTCGTGGGCCTCGCCCTCGACCTGCCCCAGAAAGGTCCCGGTCGCACGCACCCGGAATCGTGTCTCGTCGATGTCTACGTGGACCGGTTCGTGGGCGATCCCCTCGCGGACGTTCCCCTCGAAGCGCTTCAGGGCTCCCCCTGCGCCCACGAGCATCTCGTAGAGCGCGGAGCCCTGCTGTGCCACGGCCTGACCATCGTAGAGCGCCATACCCGCGGGCAGAACCTCCAGGACCCGATCGCCGCTGAGGAAGATCCACTCCCATACGGTCGAGCGACCTCGGATCGTCTCGCGGCACGAGGCGCGCCCGAGAACGGTCGCGTCGGTCCCGTTCCAGAAGGTGATCGCATCGCCCTTCTTTACGGTTCGGAGGTCTGGCCGATGAGGCTCGATCGGTGCGGGCATCGCCGCCGGTGCGGAAGTCGCTGCGCGAGCCCGGCGACCGAACATCGTGTAGGCCACGACGCCGATCAGGGCGACAGCCGCCACGCCCAGGAGGACCTCCATCGCGGAGGATGGACCTTCAGACCGGCGACCTAGGGCTTCTCCTCGCCGGCGGGGAGGGCGGCCGGTGCCATGCCCGCCTTCAGCGCGGCCAGTTCGGCTTCGACATCTTCCGTAGCGGCATCCTCCAGTTCGGCGAACCGCCTCTCCAGCGACGACTCGCCCAACTCGCCCATCGCGCGAGCGCGCGCCTCTGCGAGACGGATCTTCTCCTCCATCCGGGCGAGTTCCGATGTGGGATCGATCCCGGCCAGCGAGGCGGCGACCTTCTGGACCTGGGCCTGCGCCTTGGCGGTCCGGTGGCGCGCGATGAGTACCTGTCGACTGCGCACGACGTGCTCGTACTTGGACTGCAGCGCCTGAAGGTCGGCCTTCAGCTTGTCAACCACCTCCACCTGCGTGGCCAACTGGTGCTCGTAGACGGTGCTATTGGAGGCATAGTCGCGGGACCGCCGTAGAGCTTCCCGTGCGAGATCGTCGGAGTTGCGCTGCACGGCAAGCTCGGCCTTGCGCTGCCACTCGCCGGCGAGTTTACGCGTCTCCTTCAGGTCTTCCTCGACGAGGTTCTTCTGGGCGATTGTCTCAGCGACCTGTGCCTTCGCCTTGGAGATAGCGTCGGCCATGTCCCGGATGATCTGGTCGAGCGTCTTCTCGGGATCTTCCGCACGATCGAGCAATTCGTTGATGTTCGATCGCACCAGCAGCGAGACACGTTCGAAGATACCCATGTGGCTCTCTCCCTCTTGACCGAGAGAATGATAGGCGTCGAGGTGGCGCGCACCGCATACGCCGTTTGACCTATGGCCAGTTTCGAGATCAGGCGCGCTGGTCGAAAAGCTGGCCGCGCCGTCCCTCGCCGGGAACAGGCTCCACACGGGCGTGGACATCGTAGGTCGGCGTCGCGCCGACGTCGCTCACGGTCGTCTGGGCTCGATCCACCGAGTCATCGATCTCTCGGGCAAGCGCACGCGCGTGCAACACCTGCGCGATCTGCACCGGCGCGATCTCTGCCGGTCCGCGCACGAACTGCTGGACCGTGATCGCGTTCGCCGCGACCTGTCCCCCGCCGAAGATCGGTTCCACGCTCCGACTCTCTGCCCTCTCTCTAGAGTATCGGCCGCCTGCGCCAGATCTTTAGGGGAATCCCCGACGAGTTTCGACGTCAGCGGACGTCCTACTGCGAGACGACCTGGACCCCCTCGCGAACCCCGCGCACGATCTCGGTCAGCGTATCGGTCACGATCCCGATCTCGACATCCACCTCGCGTCGCCGGCCGTTGTCGCCGATGATCTGGACGTAACTGCGGCCCGCGAAGCGTCGGATCCCCGCGTTCTCGACGAGAACGACGTCATCTTTCCGCTGCGTTGTGATCGTGACGTTGGCGAGCGCGCCGAGGTCCACTGCCCCGGGCGGTGTGAACTCGAGCTTCACCGTGCGGGCCAGCGCGGCCGGCTGCGGCCCCGCCGATGCGTTCGGCAGGCCGATCACCTTGCTCGGGAACGTCTGTCCACGGAAGACGTCCAGGGTCAGAGTCGCGGCCTGGCCCAGCGCGACCTTCCCCAGATCCTGCTGCGGAACCTCGAGCGCCACGAGGATCGACGTCGGATTCGCGAGCACGACCACCGGTGTGTACGCCTGAACCACGTCGCCCTCGCGGCCCGACGCACTGGTCACCAGGCCATCGAACGGAGCGACCAACTGGCTCTTCTGCAACTGTTCCTCGAGGGTCCGGAGGCTCACCTTCGCCAGATCCACCTGTTTCTGGGCGATCTGCACGTCGAAGTTGGCGGTCGATAGACCCGCGGCGAGGATCTTGGCTTCCAGGTCGGCCTTCGCCGCATCCAGATTGGCCTGGGCGAGGCGCACGCTGGCATCCGCCGCATCGCGATCGGCGGGTAGCGGACCCGCCTTCAACTGAGCGGCGCGCGCCTCCGCGCTCCGTAGAGCCGCGAGCGCGCTCTCCACGGTTCTCTCGGCGGCAGCCGACTCCTCCGGCCGGGGCGGCGCGGTCGCCAGGTTATACCGTGCCTGCGCAGCATGGAGATCGGCGGTCGCCTGCTGGAGTGCCAGCGCCTGTGCCGACGCCGCAACGTCGGGGCGGTGCGCGATGCGATCGTAGTCGCTCTGCGCCTTCTGGACCGCGGCGCGCGCCTTCTCGAGGGAAGTGCTGGCGGAGGCGATATCGTCGGGCGACTTTGGCTGGATGAGGCGATTGCGGTCGGCCACGGCACGTTCGTAGGAAGCGCGCGCGGCCGCGACACTCGCGTCGACCCCCTGCAACTCCGCCAGGGTCGCGCCCGCCTTCACTTTCTGCTGGTTTGCGACCGCGATCGCGTACGACGCCTCGGACTGGGCAACGCGCGCCGAGGCGGACTTCACACCAGGGTCGGTCGTATTCGCCCTCTCGACCGCGCGCTTCAGGCCGAGCTCCGCAACCTCGAGATTGATTTTCGACTGATCAATCTGTGTGTTGAGCGTGCCGATCTCCAGTTCGGCGAGAAGGTCGCCCCTCTTCACCCGCTTGTTCACGTCCGTGTGAAGCTGCTTGAGTCGGCCCGACTGGCTGAAGTACATCGTGGCTTCTTCCGACGCGGCCACTCTTCCGAGCCCTCTCACGGTCTCGATCACGCTGCCGCGCCGCACGGTGAAGAGAGGCTTGGTCGACTCGGCGGGCGTGGGCAGCGGCGTGGGGGTGGGCTCCTCCTCGATGAGGCGCGTGCACGCCGAACCCAGAAGCAGCGCGATACCGATCGCGACGAGGAGCGCCAGTGGCCGTAGGGTCACGGGCCGACCTCCAGGATCATCTCGATCTCGACCGGGATGTTGTTGGGCAGCGCCGCCATGCCCACCGCCGATCGCGCGTGCCGTCCTGGTTCGCCGAAGATCTGGACCAGAAGATCGGAGCAGCCGTTGATGACCTGCGGCTGCTGGACGAATCCGGGGGCGGAATTCACCATTCCCAGGACCTTCACGACCCGCCGCACCCGATCCAGGCTGCCCAGCGCCGTCCGCGCCGCGGAGAGAAGCTGCAACGCACATTCGCGCGCCGCCTCGTATCCCTGTTCCGTCGTGTACTCGGCGCCCACCTGACCGGACCAGCGCGTGCCGGAGAAACTCGGTCCCGCGCCGGACAGGAAGAGAAGGTTCCCTGTCTGGACGGAGGGGACCAGAGGTCGGTCGCCAACGGGAACGGTCTTCAGAGTGATTCCAAGTTCCGCGAGTCGCTGTTCCGCTGGCATGTGATTCCCCTCTCCTCTTCTCACGATAGCAGAGGCCCCCGAGGTTCCTGCCAGCCGGCGTACCCTCAGGCCGGGAAGCGTCGCGGCGAGAACACCGCCGGATCGAGCGGCGGCGCACGCCCCTCCACCAGCGCCGTGAGAAGCGCGATCGTGGCTGGCGCGGGGCTGATTCCGGAGGGACCATGCCCCGTGCAGTAGAACAGACCGCGCAGTGCGGTCTCGCCGATCGCGGGTGTGCCGTCGAGGGAGACCGGACGGAAGCCCGTCCAGATCTCGGCGATCTCCGCCCCTGCCATACCGGGGATCATCTCGATGGCGCTTCCGAGGAGCCAGGCAATGCCTCCGGCGGTGGTGGACCGATCGAATCCCACGAACTCACGCGTCGCGCCCACGATGATGCGGCCATCGAGTCGGGGCACGAGATACGGATCGTCGGCCTTCATCACCACGCGGCGCAGCGCTGGCGATGGGCCGCGCAGAGCCAGGATCTGACCGCGTTGCGGCACCACTCTCGGCCGATTCACCACGCCGTCGATCGTCGAGGACCACGCCCCAGCCGCGATCACGACCACCTCGGCATCGAAGGTCGTGCCATCGTTCGTCCGCACGCCCGCGACGACCCCACCGCGCTGCAGGACGGACTCGACCTGGACACCCGTCCGAATGGTCACGCCTGCGCGCCGGGCCGCGACATCGAGTGCCCGGACCAGCCGGCGGTTCTCGACGTTGCCGCCGGGACCCATCAACCCGGCGACGACGGCAGGTCCCAGCGCGGGTTCGGCGGCGCGCAGAACTGCACCGGAGACGAACTCAAGTGCGAGCCCGAGGCGACCCGCCTCCCCGGCGTCTCTCTCCAGCGCCCGTGCGTCCTCGTCGTTGAAGGCGGGATAGAAGCAGCCGTTCATCCGGAACTCGATGTCGATGCCCGTCTCCGCGCCGAGTTCCGCGGCGAATGGTGGCCAGAGATCGGCACTCATCGACTGGAGTCTGCCGGTGGCGGTTGTGGTCCACGGCGCCCTCGCGGCGATGATGCCCGCCGATGCCCATGACGCTTCTCGCCCTGTCTGCCCTGTCTCCAGCAGCGTCACCTCCTGCCCCCCGCCGGCGAGCGCTCGGCCCGCCATGAGACCCAGGATGCCGCCCCCGACGATCGCGATACGCGCCATCGTTCCCCCTGCCCGGCCGAGGCTCAGAACTGGATGACGCCGCGGGCCACTTCGCCCGCGTGCAGTGCCCGGAATGCCTCGTTGACGTCATCGAGCGCGAATCGGCGGGAGATGAGTTCGCGCAGCTTGATCCGACCTTCCATGAAGAGATCGATGATCCGTGGGAAATCGACGTGCGGCCGCGTGGAGCCATAGTTGCAGCCCAGTAGCCGCTTGCCCGATCGCATCAGTGTCGGCGCGGAGAACGAGACCTCCTCATCCTCGCGTGCCACGCCGACGACGATGGCGGTTCCGCCTTTGCGCACCATGTCGTACGACTGCCGAATCGTCGAGGCAATGCCGATCACTTCGAACGCATAGTCCGCGCCGAACCCACCGGTCAACCGCTGGACCGCGGCGACCGGATCCTCCCGACTGCTGTTGATCGTATGCGTCGCGCCGAACTCGCGCGCATACTCCAGTTTCGCGTCGAGCAGATCGATGGCGATGATTCGCGCCGCACCGCTCAGGCGGGCGGCCTGTACGACATTGAGGCCGACGCCGCCGGTTCCAATCACCGCGACGTTCGCGCCCGGCGGGACCACCGCGGTATTGAGGACGGCGCCGAACCCGGTCGCTACGCCGCAAGCGACCAGCGATGCGATGTCGAGCGGCGCATCCCGCCGTATGACGATGCAGTTCTTCTCAGAGACGACCGTGCGCTCCGCGAACGATCCGACGAACGCGAACATGTTCAGCGGCAGATCGCCCTTGAACATGTGCGTGCCTGGTTGTGAGGACGGCGTGCAGAGGAATGGCTCGCCGCGCAGACAGAACGCGCACTCGCCGCATCGGACGCCGAACGCGATGATCACGTGGTCGCCTTCGTGGACGCGCGTCACGTTCGCACCCACGCGCCGGACGACGCCGGCACCCTCGTGTCCGAGCACGAGTGGCATCTGCGTCCACGTATCACGGGACCAATGCGAATAGTCGGAGTGGCAGACCCCGCTGGCGGCGATCGCGATCTCCACCTCGCCCGGACCGGGATCGGTGAGGATCACGTCTTCGATCCGCATCGGCTCGCGTCGCTGGTACAGCACCGCCGCTTTCACCGGGCACCACTCCCCTCGGGATGCCGCGAATAGTAGGGTGCGCCGGGGTCGGGCGCGTTCGTCAGCGTCGCGCCAGGAACGCCCAGCGCCGGAGCGGATAGGAGTAGAACAGACTCTCGAAGTCCACGAGACGAGCCGCGACCGGAATCTCCGTATCGACCAGAAGTTGTTCTTGAATCGCGGCCTCGGTCTCCCCCTGATTCACGATGAGCAGCGCACCGCCCTCGCGCACGAGCGACCATGCGTGACGGAGGAGGCCGGCGGGGTTGAAGAGCCTGCCGGGCAACCCCCACTCTTCGTGAGTCGCCCGATCGACGAAGGGGAAGAGCAGCGTCACGAAGTCGGCGGAGCGCGTCCAGGCAAGGGAATCGGCCGCGACGATGCGCGTATCGGGGAGATCCGCGGAGTAGAACTCCGCCCAATCGATGCGGGCGTGGCCGTCGCGGTAGAGCCGCCAGGGATCCACTTCGACCCCCACCATCGAGACCTTGGGCAGTGGCGACGGCGCGCGCACCCGTGCAACTCCCAGCAGCGCCGAGGCATAGATCCAGTCACCGATGCCGAGGTCCAGCACCTCGATGGTCTCACCGGCGAACCGCACGTCGGCCAGGGTGAGGGCCGTCTCCAGAAGGTCCGCATAGCCAAGGATCTCAGATTGCTCCCGCTCGTCGAAACGACTGAGGCATGGCGCCAATCCCGTGCGCGCGATCAGGTCGTCGGCGCGTGCGCGTAGCACCGTACCGGGTGGCCCAAACTGGCTCAGGGTCGCATCGAGACTCGCCGTGGAACGGCGTCGCACCGGATGCCGCAGTCGTAGGAACCCGCGCAGCGGGAAGTCGATCCAGTTCCGAAGACGACGGACGTGCCGCAGCGGCGCCGTGAGAGCCACAGGCGGGAGCATGCCATACTGCGACGGAGTGACCGTCCCGATCGTCGTCGCGCTGGAGCAGCAGCAGGCACGCGTCGCGCCCGGGGACATCTGCCTGGCGATCGATGTCCTCCGCGCTACCACAACGCTCTCGATTCTCTTCGCGCGTGGCAGTGCCGCGGTCTGGCTTGCGTCGGACACGGATGCGGCGCTCGCGTACGCGCGACAGACCGGTCGGCTCGTGTGCGGCGAACGCGGGGGTTTGCCGCCCCCTGGCTTCGACTTCGGCAACTCTCCCCTCGAGATGAGTCGCGCCGACGGTCTCCAGGGACGTGAATTGGTGATGGCCACCACTAACGGCACCAACGCCCTGCGGATCGCCGCCGCCGGCAGCCACGTTTTCGCGGCGTCCTACGCAAACGGGGGCGCTGTGGTACGGGCGGTCCGACAGGTCCTGCAGGCCGAAATTGAGGATCCGGAACGGCGGATCCACGTCATCTGCGCGGGGACCGAGGGACGAGTCGGTCTGGATGACGTTGCCTGCGCGGGAAGCCTCGTGGCGCAGTTGCTGGTCGATCTGGCGTGCACGCTGGACGACGGCGCGGAGATCGCGCTCCGGGTGCATCGGTCATTCGATGGCGCGCTCGATGCGCTGCGCACCTCCGGACACGCCCGGACTCTCCTGGAGCGCGGCCTGGGAGAGGACATCCACTTCTCGTCCCAGCGCGATATCACGGGCGTCGTGCCGGCGCTGGATCGGGGCCCGTGGCCCATCTACCTGATCGACGCGGACGAGACGGCGTAGGAGAGAAGCGGCGATGGTGCAGCCTAGCGAGATCGTCCCCGGGACGGTGGCCCCGGAGTTCACCCTGACCTCGACCGAAGGCACGGTCACGGCGCTGGCTGCGTTTCGGGGAAGACTGCTCGTCCTCTACTTCTACCCCAAGGATGACACCACGGGATGTACCGCCGAGGCGTGCTCGTTCCGAGATCTCCGAGCGGAGTTTGACCGCGCAGGCGCGACGATCGTCGGTGTGAGTCCGGACCCTGTAAAGAGTCACCAGCGATTCTCCTCAAAGTACGGCCTGAACTTCCCGCTCCTCGCGGATGTCGGTGCCGCCGTGTGCCAGGCGTACGGTGTTTGGAAGGAGAAGTCGATGTACGGGCGGAAGTACATGGGAGTCGAGCGATCGACGTTCGTCATCGACGGCGCGGGCGTGGTGCGCGGCGTCTATCGCAAGGTCAGCGTGACGGGTCATGCCGAGGCGATGCTCGACGCGGTGCGCCGGATCGCCGCCCAGGCGGCGCCTTAGCTCTCCGTGGCGTCGGGCACCTGATCCTCCAGCGCCGCAAGTCGCGCCGAGTCGAGCGGAACGACCCGCACGGTTCCGCCCGAGCGTTCGAGTCGCCGCGTCCACTGACGAAGATCGTCAGGTCGGATCGCATGGATGAAGGCCACAGCCTGTATCCGCTCCTGCGCCGCTCCACTGGTGTCGGACTGGCGGGCGTGGTCGCGGCGGAGGACGCCCAGATGGTAGGCGAGGAACAGGCTCGCGACTCCCGCCGAACACCCCGCCAGCAGGATGTCGGTCGTGTTCGCGCTGCTCCACGGGTCGCCAAGCGCCCCTCGCAACGCCAGGTACAGCGCGAAGACGCCGCTGAACAGGAGGGTGAGGACCGCCGCGCCGAGCGCGATGAACAGGTACACGCGGCGCACCAGTGCCCCCGCACGGAGGGTGACGGCCTCTCGCTGCAGGTGGCGCCACTGATACGCCCAGAGCGGGAGCCCGACAATGAAGATTGTCATGTACGTGCTGAGCCGATCGATCCCCGCCTCGGCGGACTGGCCCGGCTGGATGAGCACGTCGAGCAGGGTCGCGAGCGATCCCGCGGCGCCGACCGCGAAAGCCACGCCCCCGATCAGGCTCATCAGATATCCGTACTGGAGCCGGATCTCGGCCTGCTCATCCCGCTCGCGCGCCAGCGCCGCCTCGCGCTGCACCACACGGCCGTGGTACAGCCAGATGAGCCCAAACGCGAGCGCGAGGGGCAGCGCCTCGCTCAGGCGCGGATCGAGACTCGCCCATTCGGGCGTGCCGACCGCCTGCCGGAGCGTCGCGCGGAGCAGAGCGTCCAGGGCGCGCCCCGCGTTCCACACGGTCACGGTGACACCCACGCCGAGGACGAGGTAGACGTACACTTTTCGGAGTACGGATCCGGTCTCTGGATCCGCGACATTCGCCCGGGCCAGCCAGGCGCAGGTGGCTCGCCATCCGATCGCCCAACCGGCGATCCCGACGCCGAGGGTCGCGGCGGCGCGCGCTATCGCGAGGGACTGAGGGAAACGCCCGACGACAGTGGAGTTGAGCGGTAGGGTCAGGCTCTCCCAGATCGTCTCCAGCAGTGCGGCCGCGCCGTTGGCCGCGAACATGAGCGCGACGAAGGAGAACGCGTACAGGAACCACCGTCGAAGGGTCGCCCCAGCACCGGCCTCCTCGATGAGAGCGCGGTCAGTCTGGATGACCCGATGGTGGTAGAGCCAGAGCAGACCGACGACGCTCATCAGTGCGAGGGGATCGATCAGGCTCTCGGCTGTGACGCGCCCCGCGGCGTCGCCGACAGTGAGGACGATCGCGTTGCCGAACGCGTCGATCCCATTCATCAGCACGATCAGTGCGCCGACCAGGAGTACGCCGTAGAGGTAGAGCTTCCGTAGGGCTGAGGCCCGCTCCTCGGTCGCCCGATCGCCCCGCGCGGCAAGGTTCCAGGCGAGCCGAAGGTGCAATCCCCAGACGATGATGCCCACGAGCGCCTGCGCGCTCGCCTGCGCTACCTCGCCGCGCGCATCCTCCCACGCGACCTGACCGGCCAGAGGGACCACGCTGTGGAGCACCTGCCTGGCCGCGTAGGCGAGGAGTCCGGCAAGTCCCGTCACCGCGACGCCCAGCGCCACGTAGGCGGTGAGGAAGAGATAGACCCGTCGAGCGACGATCATCCTTCCTTCCTAGTACACGAGGCTCATCGGATCGATCGGCCGGGCAATCCGCCACGCGTCTGCCTCACGGACCAACCGCACATCGATCGAGCGATGCCAGGTGCCCGACGAGAACAGATCGACGCGCGCGCTGAAGGTGGTGATCGTCACGCGCACGAGGGCCTGATCCGCATCTTCGGACACGAGCGTCACGACCACTCGCTGCTCCGCATCGCGCCCCGCGTCCACGGCACCTAATTTCTCGTTGCCTCGCGTGCGATCGAACTCTTCTTGAGCGGCTCGCGAGAGGTACGAGCGCGCCAGCGCCAGATCGCCCGCTCGTGCCGCGGCCGTGAAGCCGTGGACCACTCCCACCGGTGACGCGGGATCGGGCGGCGCGCTCGCGCCGCGCAGGCCGGGAACCGCGACCACGATGACAGAGATGGCGATCAGCGCAAAGGCCCCGACGACGATCGCGAGGAAGAACCGATCGAGCGGCGAGGGATCCGCCGAGCGTGGTGCTGCATCCGTTCCCACGTTGGGCATTATCGACCAGTCGCCTCTCGCCAGGGGGCGCCCGCACGGCCAGATGCGCCCGGGGACCGATATAGAATATTAGGCATCATCTAAGTAATCGGGGAAACGCACCCTGGCGATCCTGATCCGCCTCTTCCAGTTCGTCCGCCCGTACTGGTGGCTGACGCTCGGGTCGCTGTTGATCATGGTCGCGGGAACCGGCCTGCGGATGGCCCCGGTCTGGTTCACGAAGGAAGTCATCGATACCGCCATCCCACGGGCGGATTCGGCGCTGGTGATCTTCTACGTCGCACTCTTTGTCGGTTCGGCCTTCGCCTACAACGCGTTTCAGGCGCTGGAGACCTACGCCCAGCAATTCGTGGGCCAGCGGGTGATCTTCGACCTCCGCAATGCCCTGTACGCACACCTCCAGTCGCAGTCGATGAGTTTCTACGATGCGAACCAGACCGGTCAGCTGATGTCCCGAGTGACGAACGATGTGAGCCAGGTGCAGTTCTTCCTCACCCAGGGAGTCTCTCGCCTGGTCAGCACGGTCGCGACGGTCGTGATCTACCTGGCGTTCCTCGTCATGCTCGACATCCAGTTGACCGCGGTGACCCTGGTGGTCGCGCCGGGAATCTGGCTCCTGCAGGACCGACTCAAGGCGGTTATGCCGCTCATGCGGATGATGCAGAAGCGCATGGCCGATCTCAACGTCGTGATCCAGGAGTACGTCGCGGGCGTGAAGATGATCCAGGCGTTCGGTCGTGAGCCGCACGAGGCGCGTCGCTTCGACGAAGTGAACACCGACATCCGCAGCGCGCGCATGCAGCAGCAGCAGCTGATGGCGGTGGTCATGCCCGGTCAGGAGTTCTTCACCAACGTCTCGCTCGTGCTCGTCCTGGTCGTGGGGGCGTACCGCGTGATGGAGGGAACGATGACGCTCGGCACGCTCGTCGCGTTCCAGGCGTACGTCCTCACGATGTGGATGCCGGTGCGCTGGATCGGAATGATCAATCAGATGGCCCAGCAGGCGATGGCGGCGGGCGAGCGCGTGTTCGAGATCCTCGACACGCCGCTCGAGGTGGCGGAACGCCCGGACGCGCGTCCGCTGCCCTCGGTCGTCGGCCGCATCACGCTCGAGAATGTGTCCTTTGCCTATGGCAACGAGCGTCCCCTTCTCAGCCACATCTCGGTGGACATCATGCCGGGCCAGACGGTCGCGCTGGTCGGGCCCTCCGGGTCGGGCAAGACGACCATCGTGAACCTCATCCCGCGGTTCTACGATGTCACCTCCGGCCGCGTTCTCATCGACGGGTTCGATGTCCGCGATGTGACGCTCTCTTCTCTTCGATCGCAGATCGGCTTCGTCCTCCAGGAGACCTTCCTCTTCAACATGACCGTTCGGGAGAACATTCGGTACGGGCGCTCCAGCGCGTCGGACGAGGAGGTCGAGCGCGTCGCGCGGCTTGCCCGAGCGCACGACTTCATCGTGGATCTGCCGGACGGCTACGACACATTGTGCGGCGAGCGTGGAGCACGACTGTCCGGCGGTCAGCGCCAGCGCGTGGCGATCGCGCGGGCTCTGCTGGTGGATCCAAGGATCCTGATCCTTGACGAGGCGACCTCGAGCGTCGATACGCGCACCGATCATCTGATCCAGCAGGCGCTCGACGTGCTGATGCAGAACCGCACGACGCTCGTCATCGCGCATCGGATCGCGACCGTGCAGCGCGCGGATCAGATCCTCGTCATCAGCAACGGACGCATCGTCGATCGCGGGACCCACGCCGAGCTGCTCCGGCGGAGCGGTCTCTACGCGGGACTCTACGAGATCCAGGTGCAGGCGACCGAGGCGGCACGTGAGGAGTTGATGGGCACGGTGGGGGCGGCAGCCACGTGATGCGCGGTGGTGTTGGGCCGGGCGCGATGATGCGCGGCGGACCCGGCGTATGGGCCACGGAACAGCGCAAGATCACCACGCCGCTGCCCGTCCTGCTCGGACGGCTCGGAGAGGTCATCGGTGAGTATCGGCAGACCCTGACGCGAGCGATCGCGACGGTGGCGATCGCCTCGGCGCTGCAGATGGTTCCACCCTATCTCACTCGCTACGTCGTCGACGATGTCATTCCCTCCGCCTCCACCCATTTGCTCCCGCTCATCCTCGTCGGGTTGATCGCGGTCCACGCCGCCCGCTACGTGCTGCTGTATCTGAGTCGAGTGGCCGTCTCCGCCGCGGCGCAGCAACTCGTCTACGGCATGGCGCGGCGGCTCTTCGAGCACATCGAGCGCCTGTCGCTGCGGTTTTTCGAGCGCCAGGGGACCGGAGACATCATCTCGCGCTCAACGAGCGATATCAACATCCTGCAGCAGGCGATGCAGGGTGGCGTCGTGCAGGCCGCGGTCGGCCTGCTCTCCATGGTGGCGTACGCACTGGTCCTGCTGGTCCTCGACTGGCAACTCGCCCTGCTCGTGTACGCGAGCGTGCCGCTTCTGGTGTTCGCGAGCGAGGTGACCTCGGACATGCTGCGCACGCGTTACATCCGGGTCCAGGAGCGGATGTCCGGAGTGAACGCGGTCCTGGCGGAGAACATCACCGGTGTCCGTGTCGCGAAGGCATTCGCGCGCGAGAGCGAGCAGTCCGCGCGATTCGTCGGTCGGAATCGCGAGAACCTGGATGCCAATCTCTCCACCGCGATGGTGCAAGCGATCTCCGGTCCCCTCATCCAGCAGGTCGGAGTGCTGAGCACGGGCCTCGTCCTGTGGGTCGGTGCGGGTCGGGTGGTCGATGGCACGCTGACCATCGGGACGCTCGTCGCCTTCATGGCATACCTCGTGACGTTCTACGCCCCGATCGAGGATCTCATCCGAGTCAACGCGACGATCCAACAGGCGCTGGCATCGTCGGAGCGCGTCTTCGAGTTTCTGGACGAGCGGCCCGACGTGACCGAGCGCCCCGGCGCGATCGATCTGGACGGCGAGCGACCGGCGCGGGGCGAGGTCCGCCTCGAAGATGTGTGGTTCTCGTACGTGCCGGGAAAGCCGGTACTACGCGGGGTGTCCATCCACGCGACGGCGGGGAGTGTCGTCGCGCTGGTCGGGCAGACGGGATCGGGTAAGACGAGTCTCGTGAACCTGATCCCGCGCTTCTACGACGTGGAGCGCGGCCGACTGACCATCGACGGTCGCGATGTCCGCGATCTGACTCTGGAGTCGCTGCGGCGCAATATCGGCGTGGTGCTTCAGGAGACGTTCCTCTTCGCCGTGCCGATCCGAGAGAACATCCGCTATGGCCGCCTCGGCGCCACCGACGCGGAAGTCGAGGCGGCAGCCCGCGAGGCCCATGCGCACGACTTCATCATGTCGCTGCCACGAGGCTATGAGTCGATGGTCGGCGAGGCGGGCGTGATGCTCTCCCGCGGACAGCGACAGCGGCTGTCACTGGCGCGCGCGATCCTGCGAGACCCGCGCATCCTCGTTCTCGATGAGGCGACGAGCGACGTGGACACGGAGACGGAAATCCTCATTCAACGCGCGCTGGATCGCGTCATGCGCGGTCGGACGACCTTCGTTATCGCGCACCGGCTCTCCACTATCCGAAACGCCGACCTGATCTGTGTGATGCACGATGGCGAGATCGTCGAACGAGGCACGCACGAGGAGTTGCTGGCCCGGAACGGGCGCTACCGAGATCTATACCGAATCCAGTTCCAGGGCGCCGAGACGCTCGCGGGTGTCGCCGCGGCAGGCTGACCACTCAGATAGGTGGCAGCACCGCCTTCAGATTGGTGACCGCGCGCTCGATCACGTCGGGTCGCCCCGCGTAGGCGACCTTCTTCGAGAGCAGTCCGGCCAGGCCACCCGGTTTCGGCGGTGCGGTGCGGTCATCGTCGGACACCGTGATCCGCAATCGCTGCCGACGACCGATCGCCGTATCCTGGATCCGGACGTTTCCGCAGAACGTCGACTTGTCCGCCATCACGCAGAAAACGACGATGTTCGCGTCATCGGGCAGGCGCTGAAACCCGGCATCGGCCTGCGACGCGCCTTCGACGGCGCGCGCCGCCTGGACCACCGACATGTTGTCAACCTGCCACTCAACCGCCACGACTCGTACCCCTCCAACCCTCCCGCTACAACCGCGTGGAGGAGCGGATTCTAGCGGAGCAGTTGGAGGACGCTCTGGCGGGAGACATTCGCCTGGGCCTGCACCGCGGCGCCGAACTGGGCGAGGATCTGATCTCGGGCGTTACGCGCAACCCCCTGAGCCACATCCAGGTCGCGGATGCGGGAGAGCGCGCTGGCCTGATTCTCGATCGCCACGTTGTTGCTCGCGACGATCCGCTCCAGCCCGTTCTGCTGCGCCCCGAGTTCCGCCCGTGCCGACGAGACCTGATCGATCGCCGCGTCCACCGCCGCCAGGCTTGCATTGGCGGCCGCGGGGGTCGAGACATCGACGCTGCCAGGCCCCACGCCGAGGCTCGCGGCGGTCGCATCGGGCAGATCGAAGGTCTGCGTGTCTGCCGCGTTCGCGCCGGTCTGGATCGTTACCGCGGGCGCACTGCCATCGAGGAGAGGCTGACTGTTGAATTGGGCGCCACCGGCGAATTGATCGATCGCGCCCTGCAGGGAGTCGATCTCGGCCTGGATGACACCGCGCTGCTCCGTGCTGAGCGTTCCGTTTCCGGCCTGCACCGTCAACTCGCGGATGCGCTGGAGCGCCACCGAGGTCTGAGAGAGGGCGCCATCGGCGATCTGCACGACGCTGACGCCATCCTGGGCATTTCGGACCGCCTGACTCAGGCCGCGTACCTGAGCGCTGATGACCTCACTGATCGCGAGGCCAGCGGCATCATCCGCACCCCGATTGATCCGCCGACCCGAGGCAAGTTGCTCGAGCCCCCGACCGAGCCTCCCCTGGGTGATCCCGAGGAGACGCGAGGCGTTTGCCGCCTCCGCATTGGTGTTGATCGTCAGCGCCATACCCATCCACCCCACGTCGGCTCGCGCCGTCACACGCTGTCGAGCCAAATGTACCCGATCGACGGCCCGATTCCATCCCCCTTCCGGGTCATCAGCCGACTGGTGCCATTGTGGGAATGATCTCGCGCCTCAACCTGCCGACAATGGACACGATGGACCACGACACCACGTCGACCGATGAGGTGATCGCGTACCTGAGTCTGCTGCAGGAGAGCGTCGCCGACGCGTTGCGGGCGCGCAAAGCTCTCTTGAGCGACCTCCTTATCGCCCAGCGGGAGCCGGAGAGAGCGGTCGCGCGCGCCGGTCGCGCCAGTCGGCGGTGCGTCCGCGCCTTCGATTACGCCCTGAGCCGGATCAGTCGCCGCCGCGCACCGCCGCTGGCGGGTGACTGCGTTCGCCAGTTGCGAGGCTGGCTCGAGGCGCACGTGGAGGCCTGCGACCTCCTCAATCGCGCTGCCGCGGCGAACGATCGCGCCGATTACGAGCGGGCGCTGCGCCGGCTCACCGATGGCGCGCTGCACGCGCTCGGCTACAACGAGGCCCGGTCTCGTCTCGCACGGGTGCTTGCCGCCGCATAGGGGACGATCATTGTCATAACATAGCCCGCGTGGGGAGATGCCGGGCGGTAGCACGCCCAATCGCGTCTTTCCTGCTCCTCATCGCTCTGGTGAGCGCCGTTCCCGGAGTGGCCGTTGCCGACGAGGTCGTCCCTCCGTTCGTCCTGCAGGGCAATCTGGATTCGCGGAGTGCGGATCGCGCGCTCTTCGAACTGTCGATCGTCCTTCACGACGACCTGGGGTTCCGCCACGATCTGACCCTGCGATTCGTGAAGCAGGACATCATCAACGCCTGGGATTGGTCGGTCTGGACAAGCGATGCGGCGATCCCCTTGCCCAATCCGATCGCTTTCGGCGTGCTCCTCTTCGATCAGGTCGGGCGACCGATCCTGCCGCCCGATTTCGTGCCCGGTCTCAACGTGCTCTTCGCTCACGGAGCACCGCCGTTCATGGCCGAGCGTGCCGTGCCCGTCATTCTCGATCGGGTTACCGGCCACCCGGGAAACACCACCCTGCGTGTTCTGCCACGGGCGATTCCCCCCGAACCGACACGGACTCCCACCCGCACGCCGGTGGCTTCGCCGACGGCGACCACCACTCGGGTGAGCGGGACATCGACGCGTACGCCCACGCCGGCAAATGTTTCATC
>CAZHZF010000027.1:0-36312 GCA_964536925.1 uncultured Dehalococcoidales bacterium
CCAGCCACGGGATGAACAGCGCCCCGACGAGCAGCGGCATGCCGATCGAGGCGCGCACTCCTGGTATCCGCTGGTGCACGCTGGCGAAGATCCCGTGCGCCAGATGGGATGCGAGCGTGAGTGCCGCGTTCAGATGCGTGTGCAGTCCGGCGCTCATCAGCAGGACGTACCGAACCCACCGAGACCGGGTGCCCGCGCGATCAGCGGCCACCAGCGCCGCGGTCGCAAGTGTCGCAAGCGCGGCAACCATCGCGTAGTTACGGGCGTTCTGGGACTGCAGGATCGCGTACGGATTCATCGCCACGAACAGCGCCGCCATCAGTCCGGTGCGTGGACCGCCGATCTCTCGTACCAGCCGCCAGAGCGCAACCACTGTCAGGCAGCCGAAGAGCACGGAAGGGAACCTCAGGGAATACTCGGTCCACCCCGCCACGTGCTCCCACGCCCAGATCCCCAGGTAGTAGAGCAGCGGATGGGGCTCGAAGACGCGCGCCTGTTCGACGATCCAGCGCGCGCCTTCCTGCGCGTTGCGATGCATGAACCACTCGTCGCCGGTCAGGGTTGGCAGTCCGAGTCGGCGAAGCCGAAGCGCCGCGGCCACCACGGTGATTGCGATGAGAACTGCGATCTCACTGGACGTTGGTCGCGCGATCGGCGAGCCGATTCCCCGCGCTCGCACGCCGGCGTCCTACGTTTCAGGCGGCGGGTGTCATCGTCGGCCGCGGCGTCGCAGTACTCACCGCGGTCGCCGTCGGTCGCGGCACCGGCGGATCCTGACGCCACTGCATGAGGTCGTTCAGGGCGAATGCCGCCACGGTGTGGACCGCCTCTCCACCCGGCGTACGGACATACACAGAGCCGCCATCGCTCGTTCTGTCCCCGATCTCGAGCACGGTGAGATCCCCGTCGCTCATGCCCAGTTCGAGCACGCCGGCGGGTGGCGTCAGTCCGAACTGACCCGGATCACCCGTCGTCAGAGTGCGCGTCGCGGTCAAGCGCGAGACCCTGGCGACGCTATCGTCGATGCGCCTCGTATCGCCGGATCCCGAAAGCGCATCACGCAGGCCCCAGCCACCCTCGACGCGCTCGGCGGTGTAGGCGGTGCCGCCTACGCGATAGGTCACGCGCATCACGCGGTCGGCGGACACATCGACGATCGCGGTAGTCGGACTCGGCGTCGGAAACGGAGCCGGTCCGGTCAGATCGAAGGCCCAGATCGCCCCGCCGACGATCAGACAACCCACGAGCAGGAACGAAGTCAGCCGATAACGCGCCACTCAGCGTCGAGTCCACCACACGATTCCGCCGATCAGCAGGAGTCCGGCGGGCAGGAACAGGGTGCTGACGAAGAGCAGGGTATTCTGCTGGGGCCCCGAGAGGATCAGACTTCGATCCGTCACCGGTCGGGCCCGTACGCTGATCAGCGACTCTTCCTCGGCAAGCCAGTTCACGGAATTGATCGCCAGGTCGCGATTGCCGGAGATGAGCATGAAGGAGAGGAATGCGTTCGTCGCGAATGACCCGTTGCCGATTGCGACGATGCGTGTCGAACGATCCCGGGGTGCGCCATCGCCCTGCGGTGGCCGCGACCGCATCGATGTCACGGCGAGGGAGATCGGCCCGTCGGCGTCCACGCCCTCATCGAAGCGCATGGTCGCGGGGTTCACCGGTCGATCCGATTCGAGCCAGCTTCGATCCGGGCTTGTCTGCGCGATCGTCTGAACCACGAGCGCGGGATCGCGTTCGGCCTCGGGCGCTACCAGGAGCGACCCCGGAAAGACTGTGATGTACCGACCGGTTTGATCGACGCCAACGGTTCGCATGATCGGGTTCGGCGAGTAACGAATCACCGCCGGAGAGAACGGGTCTCCCTGGAGGTTGAGTTCGAGATCCACCACAACGCCGTCTTTGACCTCGATTCCCCACGCCCCGAGCAAGTCGAGCAGTTCGGGCGAGTTGCCCGGCGATCGCGGTTCGAGCATAACCAGCAGTTTTCCGTCGGCTTCCAGGTAACGTGAGAGTGCCCCAATCTCCTGAGGCAGCAGCGGTTGGCGCGGCCGCGCCAGTACGACCACGGAGGTGTCGGTGGGCACCTCCGCAGCGGTGAGAAGGGAGAGCGCCTGAACGGAGTAGTTCTCCAGTTCGATCTGGCGCTTCAGTTCGCTCGCGCCGCCCTGATCGAAACTATCGACATCGAGTTCGCCGTGGCCCGTCACCCACACGATCTTCTTCGGTGTGCCACGCTGCAGTTTGACGAGGGCGCTGGTCAGGTCAGCCTCGTTCGCGCCCGTCATGTTCTGCCGCCGGCCTTCGGACTCGAGGATGGTGGTGCCGAAGGTCTCCACCCGGTACTCACGAGCCAGCCCGGGCATCTGAATGGGGTCGATGATCTGATAGGAGATCTGCGACGTGTGCCGCTGATACTCCTTCAGGAGATCCTCCAACTCCTCGAGGCCCCCCTGACCCGGCTGATAGAACGCCAGAACGCGTACGGGGCTATTGAGGTTCTGTAACACACTAAGGGTCTGCGGGCTGATGGAGAACTCCCCCGTCTCGGTGAGGTCCCACCGGTGCGAGAATCGATTCGCGAGGATGTTCAGGCCGATCACCAGTCCGAGGAAGGCAAGAGTCATCACGATCGTGTTCGCGCCGTGCTGGGCCTCGCGCGACGTGACCGCGCGTCGGAGGCGATCGGGACGATCGAGGAGTCCGTAAGCGATCAGTGCGAATCCCGCGGCCGCCGGCGCGAGCACCTGCACGTCGAGCGGATCGCCGAAGACGATGAGGACGCTCAGCGCGGCGACCTCGAGCAGGACGCCGAATCCCAGCGCGAAGGACGGCAGGTAGGTCCGAAGCCGGCTCATCCCATCACGACCATCGACGCGATTCGACCTTGCGCCACGTGAGGAACAGCGCCGCAGCCGTCACGGAGAGGAAGTAGACGATGTCCTTGGTGTCTATGACTCCGCGCGTGAGATCGTTGAAGTGTGGGTAAAGCGATACATAGCGCAGAACCTCGGACGATGTTCCGCCCAGGACACCGGACAGGGCATCAACCAGGTAGAGCAGGAGCAGAATCGCCCACGAGATCGCCGCCGCGACGATCTGGTTCTGTGTAAGCGACGAAGCGAAGAGACCGATCGCGGTCAGCGTGGCACAGAACAGGAGCGCGCCGAGATAGGTCCCGACGATCCCCCCGACATCCGGGTTCCCGTAGACAAGCAGCAGAAACGGAAAGTAGAGCGTGACGCCGAGCACGACGACGAAAAAGCCCAGTCCGGCGAGGAACTTGCCGAGCACGATCTCGAAGTCGCGGATCGGCGCGGTCAGAAGCAGTTCCATCGTCCCGTTGCGAGCCTCTTCGGCGAAAAGCCGCATTGTCACGAAGGGCGCGAAGAGCAACAGGATCGTGAAGAGTGCGCCGAAGAGCGGCCTCACCGTTGCCTGACGTGATGAGATGACGCTGTTGGCGAAGAGAAACCCCGCGATCAGAATGAAGACCGCGATAACGACGTAAGCGACCGGGCTCCTGAACTGCGCCGCGATCTCCCTTCGCGCGATGACGAGGATGGGTGCTCTCATGGCGCGGCCTCTGCAGCCGGTAGCTCCGCCTCGCCCTCCTCGTCTGTCGGCTCGGTGGTGGTCACCGCCAGGAAGACATCCTCGAGCGATGCGCTGCTCGCCTCCAGGGCGAAGAGGTCCCAACCCCCTGCGATCAGGCGCCGGGCGACTTCCGGCCGAACGTCGCGATCCGATGTGGTCTGCACGCGGACGGTCAGGACCGACGATGCCCGGGTCTCGACGCGCGCGTCCGCGACACCGGCGACCCCGAGAATCGACGCGACCAGACCTTCCTCTGGCTCGCCCACTCGCACGCGGAACTGCTGGCCACCGGCGATATGACGGGCGAGCGATTCGGGATCGTCGACCGCCACGACCTTGCCGTGATTGATGATGACGACCCGTTCGCACGTCGCGCTCACTTCGGGCAGGATGTGCGTGCTCAGGATCACCGTGTGGTCCCCGGCAAGCGACCGGATCAGGTTGCGCGTCTCGATGATCTGGCGCGGATCTAGCCCTACGGTTGGCTCGTCCAGGATCAGTACCGGCGGGTTGGCGACGAGCGCCTGTGCGAGTCCGACCCGCTGACGGTAGCCTTTCGAGAGCTTGCCGATGATCCAGTCCGCTCGGTCATCGACCCTTGCCTTCGCGATCGCGTCGTCCACTCGCGAGGAACGGGCATTTGCCACAACGCCCTTGATATCCGCCACGAAGCCGATGTAGTCGCGGACCGTCATCTCGTGGTACAGCGGTACGTTCTCCGGCAGATAGCCGATCTGGCGGCGGGCATCCAGCGACTGCTCGAAGACGTCGAAGCCGTTGATGCGCGCAGTGCCAGAAGACGCAGGCATGTATCCGGAGAGGATTCGCATCGTCGTGGATTTCCCGGCGCCGTTCGGGCCCAGGAAGCCAAGAATCTCGCCCCGGGTGACCTGGAAGGTCACCCCATCGATGGCCGTCTTCTCGCCGTAGCGCTTTGTGAGACTGTCAACCTCGATCATGCGCCATCGGCCAACTTAGCACGGCCGTTTCGAGAGGTGCAACAGCGCCTCCTTATAATCGGCGGGCTTGGAGTTCTACGCGTCACTACCGGTCACGTTCGCGATCCTGCTCCTCGAGTTGATCGCTGGCACCGGGCTAGCGATGTTGTTCGTCGAATACAGGCTCGAGGTCGGTCGGGGATTCCTGCAATTCATGGCCGCGAGCGTGGCGGCGGTGCTGCTCATCGTCGTGACCGTAGTCGACGGTGAGATTCGCGTCGTCGCGGTCGCCGCGACGGTGGTCACACTCGTGGTCCTCGTGGGTGCCGTGCGGGACGTTCCCGTCCTTCGCCGCGGAGCGACCGCTCTCTACTCCCTCCTCGCGGGCTCGGCCGCGCTGGCCGGGCTCGCCGGGCTGACCGGGGCCCTGACACCTGTCGGCGTCGCGAGCATGTTCGGCGCCTCGATATCCCTGGGGGCGTCCATGACCGGGATGTTGCTGGGGCACTGGTACCTGGTCTCACCGATGCTCTCGAGCGATCCCCTTTTGAGACTGACCGGCATGCTGATCGGGGGGCTGGTGCTCCAGGTCGCCCTGATCGCCTGGTTCAGCGCAGCCGGCCCCTCGCTCGAATCCCTTCCCCTCGTGCTCTGGATGCGCGTCGCCTTCGGACTCGTGTTGCCGGGCGTGATGGTCGGCTTTGTCTGGTATGCCTGCCGGACGCGCGCGATGCGCACCGCCACCGGTATCCTCTATCTTGCCGCGGGCTCGATCCTGATGGGTGATGTCACGGCCAAGGCGTACCTTGTGCTGACGAAGGTGCCGATTTGAGGGCGGATGGTCGCGCACCCTCGGAGATGCGCGCGGTGCGTATCACACCGGGATTCCTGCGGCACGCCGAGGGGTCGGCATTGATCGAACTCGGGCAGACACGCGTACTGTGCGCTGCGAGCATCGAGGAACGGGTGCCGCCCTTCCTCACCGGCAAGGGGCGGGGCTGGGTGACCGCGGAATACGCGATGCTGCCGCGCGCAACTCACACCCGCACGCAGCGGGAGTCCACGGCCGGTCGCGTGAGCGGGCGCACGCAGGAGATCCAGCGCCTGATCGGCCGCTCGCTACGTGCCGCGATCGACCTTACGTCCCTGGGCGAACGCACGATCACGGTCGATTGTGACGTCATCGAGGCGGATGGAGGAACACGAACGGCCGCGATCACGGGCGGCTGGGTTGCACTCTCCCTCGCGGTGGAGTCCCTCGTTCGGCGCGGCCTCCTCGCCGCGCGGCCAACCCTCGTGCCGGTCGCGGCGACAAGCGTGGGTATCGTTGATGGCCAGAATCTCCTGGACCTGATGTACAGCGAGGACTCCCGCGCCGACGCGGACATCAACGTCGTGATGACCGGAGCGGGCAGTTTCGTCGAGGTCCAGGGGACGGCTGAAGGCCAGGCGTTCGATCGCGAGTCCTTCGATGCCCTTCTCGACCTCGCCGAGGGCGGCATACGCACATTGTTCGAGCGCCAGTCCGAGGCCATCGCGCGGAACTGAACCCGGGGTGCCCGGGACAGGACGGTTCAGGTCAGACCGGGGATCTTGATGCCGCCCGTGATCGCGCCCATGCGGCGCGACGCGAGATCCTGAGCTTTTGTCAGGGCATCGTTTGCCGCGACAAGGACCATGTCCTGCAGGGTCTCGACGTCCTCCGGATCGACCGCGGCCGGGTCGATCGCGACCTCCAGAACGCGCAGGTGGCCCGATACCGTGATGGCCACCGCTCCACCGCCCGCGGTTCCCTGGACGGTCTCGTTAGCCAGGTCCTCCTGCGCCTTGAGAAGGCGCTGCTGCATCTGCTGGATCATCCGCATGTTCGGCTGCATCGCGCGACTCCTTGTCCGGGCGCTCCGCTCGCGATTGTATGGAGTCGCCCGCTGCCGTCTCGACCCGGGCGATCCAGCCCCGCTCGACGGCTCGTCGTATGGGTGGGCTATCTGTCGGCAGGAAGTCGTCATCCTCCCGTTCCCAACGCTCCGCCACCGAGCAACTGAACGCGGGCATCTCGCCGAACAGGCGATGCCACTCTGTCGAAATGACGCGTTGGTTGCGCTTGAACTGCTCCTGGTGACCGGCGGAACGCGCCAGGACGCGGATGGTGGGACCGCCCCGTCCCGCGGCGTAGGTGTCGATGCGGACATCAGCCAGGAAGCTCGCCAGCCGCTGATCCCGCCCCGCCAGCCCGGCGCGGAGAGCGCGCCAGCGCGCCAGGGCATCGTCCGGGGCGCCTGGCTCTGGCGTGGTACGCTGCGGTTCCGCGTCTTCTCCGATGGCTGGAGGAGATGCGTCGAGTGCCGCCGGCTGAGGTGTCTCGATTGGCGATGGTGTCGGTGGAGGATCCGACCCGTCGGTCGATCGCACCATGGGGGGCGCGAGCGGTGGTCGACCGAGCCGCTGGCGAATCGACGGCTCCGGACCCGTAGATGCGGTCACGCCGGCCCGCACGGATGACACTCGATCGGGCGGACGCCCGGCGTCGCGCGCCTCCGACCGCGGCGTGAACGAGGCGGCGCGCTGTGGCCCGGCCTCCGCCTCCGAACCGAGATCTCGATGAGGTTCGCCTCCGGCCGCCTCCACACGATCGGACCACAGCACGCTCTCGACGAACGCGAGTTCGAGGGGCAACTGATAGTGGAGCGAGCCACGCCAGTTCGCGTCGGCGATTCCGAACTGCTTCACGGCGAAGATCACGTGGGCGGGTGACGTCTGGGGTGCCATCTCCCGGATCTCCGCGCGGGACTCCGGCGACCACTCGCCCAGTTCGTTCTCCGAGGCGCCCATCTGGACGAACAGAACCGCGCGAAGGTACGCGCTGATCTCGCGGCACAACTGGCGAGGATCCGCCCCCGCCTCAATCGCCCGCTGGATAGCCGCTACACCCTCGGCGCTCTCCCGCCGCACGATGTGGCCGACCAGGCGGGCAACCGCGGCGGCTCCGGCCGTTCCGAGCGCATCCTCGACCTCCGAGAGCGTCAGGCGGGACGACCCGAATGAGAGGACCTGATCGAGGATGCTCTGGGCATCGCGCAGGCTGCCATCCGCCGCCCGAGCGATTGCCTCGATCGTTCCGGGCTCGAAGTCCGTGCCCTCCGCCTCGCAGATCTCGCGCAACCTCTCCACGATCCCGCGATGGGGAAGGCGCCGAAAGTCGAAGCGCTGACAGCGAGATACGATCGTCGCGGGGATACGGTCCGGATCGCTCGTGACCAGGATGAACACGACGTGCGGCGGAGGCTCCTCCAGAGTTTTGAGCAGCGCGTCGAAGGCCGCCGCGCTCATCCGATGTGCCTCGTCGAGGATGTAGACCTTCCGCCGGGCTCGATCCGGGTGGGCGAGGATGTTTTGCCGCAGATCGCGCACGTTCTCGACCAGCCCGTTCGACGCGGCGTCCATCTCGATCACGTCGTAACTTGCGCCGGACGCGATCGACGTACACATCTCGCAGCGGTCGCACGGTTCGCCATCCTCGCGCGCCTCGCAGTTGATCGCCTTCGCGAGCACCCGAGCGGTCGTCGTCTTCGCCACGCCGCGCGGCCCGCAGAAGAGAAACCCGTGGGCGACCCGATCGTGAGCCACCGCGCTCTTCAGCGTTCGAGTGATGTGATCTTGCCCGATGATCTGCTCGAAACGCTGCGGGCGCCAGCGCCTGTACAGTGCGAGCGTCACGCCGGGGGCCGCCCGAGAAGCGCATCGACATCGGCGCGCCAGGGCATCGCGTCGTGCGCTCCCCGCTTTGTGACCGCCACTGCCCCCGCCGCGCACGCGAAGTGGACCGCGGCGCCGATCGATCTCCCCTCGGCCAATGCCACCGCCAGTGCGCCGCAGAAGGCATCGCCAGCCCCGGTCGTATCAGTCACGTTGACACGAGGCGCGGGAACGCGGACCGTGCCCCCGGCTTCAACGATCATCGCCCCCGCGCGTCCGAGTGTCACGACCATCGTCCGATGGTACTTCGCGGCGAACGTCCGAGCGGCGCCCTCCAGCGCCGCGCGATCCTCTGGTCGCACGTCGAGGATCGCCGCCGCCTCCAGTTCGTTGGGCACCAGGATGTCGACCGCCTCGATCAGGTCCTCGGGTAGTGGACCCGCGATCGGCGCGGGATTGAGAATCACCCGCGCCCCGGCTCGACGTGCCAGCTGCGCGGCGGCCGTCACTGTCGCGGTGCGCAGTTCCATCTGCAGGAGGCAGATCGACGCGCTCGCGAATGCGCTCGCGTGAGCCGCCAGGTCCTCGGGCCCGAGGGTATGGTTCGCACCCGGGGCGGTTGCGATGGCGTTCTCACCATGCGCGTCGACGATGATGAGCGCCACTCCGGTCGCTTCCGTAGCGCTGCCAAGGTCCCGAACGTCGATTCCGGTAGCAGCCAGTTCGGCGCGCCGCGTCTGTCCGAACGAGTCCGACCCGACCCGACCGATGAGCCGCACCTGGCCTCCCAGGCGCGCCGCCGCGACGGCCTGGTTTGCTCCCTTACCGCCGCCGCCGGTGAGAAAGGCGCCGCCCTGGACGGTCTCGCCCGGTCGTGGAATGTGCTCCGCTCGGACGACGAGGTCGGTGTTCACGCTTCCCACCACCAGGATCCACCCGGTACTGCCCCGGTCCGCGGTCACGGCGTCGCCCACGTTTGGATCACCCACAGACGGACGGCAACCGTTCGTTGTCGTCCCGACGGTCCATTGGTCGGGGTGGTGCGATTTGAACGCACGACCACCTGCACCCCATACAGGTGCGCTACCAGACTGCGCTACACCCCGAAGTACCGGACAGTATAGGCGGTGTCGTCCGCGCCCATCTGGCAGCGCCACGATCGCCGGGATACACTGATCAGGTCATTCCTCGATAGCTCAACGGTAGAGCGGCCGGCTGTTAACCGGTAGGTTCCAGGTTCGAATCCTGGTCGAGGAGCCTCGTGGGCGCGCGGTTCCGGCCGAAGGCACTGGTAGCCTGGAGTACCGGAAAGGACAGCGCATTCGCTCTCTGGGAGATCCGGAACCGCGACGAGTTCGATGTCGTCGGCATCATCACGACGGTGACGTCGGTGTACGACCGTGTCTCGATGCATGGCGTGCGGGCGTCGCTCCTCGATCTCCAGGTCGCCGCGCTAGGCCTGCCTTGCCGAAAGGTCCTCATCCCCGCACCGTGCCCGAACGAGGTCTACGAACGCGAAATGGGGCGGGCGATGGACGACGCGAGAGAGCGTGGCGTCACGCACGTTATCTTCGGCGACATCTTTCTGGAGGATGTCCGCCGGTATCGCGAGGAACGGCTCGCCCAGGTCGGGTGCACGGGCGTGTTCCCGCTTTGGGGGAGGAATAGTCACGACCTCGCCCGGGCGATGCTCGCGAGCGGAATCCGCGCCACCATCACGTGTGTGGATCCACGACACCTGAATCGCTCGCTCGCGGGGCGTGCTTTCGATGCCTCGTTCGTCGCCGGACTGCCGGATGGCGTGGATCCGTGCGGTGAAAACGGCGAGTTCCACACCTGCGTGACATCAGGGCCCATGTTCCGGGCCCCGATCGCCGTGGAACGTGGAGAGGTCGTCGAGCGGGATGGATTCGTTTTTGCCGACCTGATCCCGGTATGACCCAAAGCCGCGTTCGGATCCCTGGCGCTCCGGTTCTGCCCGTACGGTAGACCCGACGGGGCGGGAGAGCGCGGTTTCCTACCGCGAACAATTCCAGGCGGAGGTCGTCAAGTGGACGCCCGTGCGGATGATCTGATCCGGCACTATCGGGAGATGCGCGCCGCGACGCTGGCCGCGATCGCTGGCCTCGGACCGGGCGAGATGAGCGATCCTGCGATCGATGGATGGTCGGTCAAGGACCACCTGGCACATGTCGCGTTGTGGGATGAAATCCGCGCGGCGGAGATCGAGCGGATCTCGCACGGCTTCGCCGCGGCGTGGCGGATCCCCGAGGAGGACCACATTCTCAGCGATCTCGGCTACCGGGCGCGGCGATCGCTCCCTCTGGATCAGGTTCTATGGGAGTTCGCGCGATCGCACCGAGGGGTGCTGGACGCGCTCGCGGCCGCGACCGAGCGTGGTCTCGACGGAGCGCTGTACGGCGAGGCCGGGTTGCGCAGCACGCACGAAGCCGCGCACGCGGGATGGATCCTCCGGTGGCGGCAGGAGCGAGAGCGCAAAGACCGTACAGCGCAATAGATGTCAGTCTGTACGACATGACAACGAGCAGTTCTGCGGCTCGCGGTCTGGGCCGATGTGCGGGAATCGCGTCGCCGCCGTGGTAGCCTCCCTCGTATGAGCGGAAAGACGCGGCTTGCCATCCTCGGAGGCGGTGATGTCGCCCAGCACACCTACATCCCGGGCACCGTGCGGCAGGCGGCCGCCGGGGCGTTCGAGGTCGTAGCGCTCTGCGATATGGTGCCCGGACGCGCCGAGAGCCTGGCGCGTCGCTACGGTATTCCCCGCCACACGACCCGGTTCGACGATCTGCTCGCCGACCCGGACATCGACGCGATCGTCAACCTGACACCGCCGACGTTCCACGCCGAGGCGATCGTTCGCTCGGTGGAAGCCGGGAAGCACGTCTACTCCGAGAAGACGATCGCCACGACGCTGGCCGATGCAGACCGTGCGATCGAGGCCGCCCGTCGCGCCGGGAAGATCCTCGCGGTCGCGCCGGCGCTGATGACCCACCCTGACCTCCGCGAGGTCCAGCGCTTGATCGCGAGTGGCATCATCGGGAAGGTCTGTTACGTCCGCGCGCGCGGATCCCACCCCGGACCGGCATGGCTCCTCGACTACCGGACGGACCCCACATGGTTCTATCAACCCGGCGCGGGACCGGTGGTCGACCTGGCGATCTATCCACTCACCTACATCACCGCGTTTCTCGGACCGGCGAAGCGCGTCTTCGCGTTCTCAGGCATCGCCATCCCGGAACGGGACGTGCGCGCCGGCGAGGCGAAGGGGAAGACCGTGCGTGTGGGCATCGACGATAACACCCAGATTCTCCTGGATTTCGGCGAGGCCTGCTTCGCGCACATCGATGCGACGTTCGTGGTGTTCTCGTCGAAGGGACCGCGTTGCGAGATCGCCGGATCGCGCGGAGTCATCAATCTGGCCGCCGAACCAGACGAACCGCCGTTCGAGGTGTTCCTCGACGACCCGGAGCGGGCGTTCCGCGGGTGGGTGACGCCGGAGAAGGTCTATCGCGGGCGATTGAATCCTCCCCGCGAACCGCGTGACCAGGTCGAGTGGTCGCTCGCGAGCGGCGTTGGTCATTTCGTGCGGGCGATCGAAGGGACGGAGGAGTTGATCCTGCGACCGGAACACGCGCGGCACGTGCTGGAGATCATCCTCAGTGCCTATGCCTCGGCCGGCGACGGTCGCGCGCGCGACCTTGTTACAACATTCTAGGAGGAGCGTTACGGCTTACGCCGCGTCTCCTCGATCATGGAGCGCGCGGTCCGAAAGGCGGTATAGGCACCGAACAGTAGCCCTCCCAGCGTCGCCAGTGGCGAGGAGCCGAGTTGGCCATCGACCCAGGCGCCACCAACGATTCCCAGCACCAGGCTGAGCACCACCGCCCACCCCATGCCGAGGACGCGCATCCCGGCGAGGACGCCCTGGCCCGAGGCGCCGGATGCCGACGTTGCACGACGCGGCGCTGGTCGCGCACTGGGCTTTGAGGTGGTCGCTTTCTGGTACACAGCGCGCGGACGCGGGTGGGGAAGGCCGCGTCGGCGCAGCCCGGCCATGACGAGTCGCTCGTGGGCGACCCGAACTGTCTCCGGTCTGTCGCCCTGCCGCGCGGCGAGGAGCATCACCTCGACGAGCACGTGCCCCTTCTCGGCGCTGAGGTCGATCAGTTCGGCGAGGGCGTCCTCCAGGACGTCGGCGACGAGGTCGGCGATCTGAGGCGCGTAATCCCCACCGACGAGACGGGCGCGGCTCAGCCCCCAGTCCAGGTTCACGAGGAACTCCCGCATCGAACGGCGCCCATCGCGCAATTCCTCGGCATCGACGAGCAGCGCGTCGAGTTCGGCGTCGTGGCCCTGACGCGCCGCGTTCACGGCACCTGTCCTCAGTTCAACAGGTCGGCTTGCGCGCGCGCGAGACGCAATCGCGCGTCCGCGATATCGTCAGGTACCGAGCACCCGTTGGCGAGGATGAGGCGCGAGCCGCTGGTCTGACGCACCGCATCGCGCATCTCGGTGAGGAGTTCCGCTGGTGTGCCCGAGAGGATCGGGCCCCTCTCGGAGATGCCGCCCATGAGACACCGCGCGGGATCCCTCTTCCGCACGTCGGCCAGAGAGATACCGGTGAGGCGATCGCTCCAGCTCAGCACGGGGGTCGGATACGCCAGGAACGGATCCAGATCGAGATCCGAGGAGGCGTGCACATGCAGCGTGGTCAGCCATCCCGCCTGGCAGGCCCGCAGGACCCGTAACTCGTAGGGTCGCGCGAACTCCGCATACTCTGCCGCGGTGGTGAATCCGTCGCCAGCCCCCTGAACCGCCAGAAAGATACCGTCCGCCCCTTCCAGGAGCGCCGCCGAGCAGTATTCGGCGAGGTTGTCCGCAATCACATCGAGCGCGGCGTGCAACTGGATGGGCGCCGTGCGCAGGTGCTCGCGCAGTCGCTCGTGGCCGGCGAAGCGCATGGTATACGCGAAGGGAGAGAAGACGGTCAGGAGGACCGGGGCATCGCCGCCGAGCGCATCGCGCACGATACCGACCGTTGTGAGCATGCGCGCGAGGTTGCCGGAAGAGACATCCAGTTCGGAGATCAAGCTCCAGTCATCCGCCCCGCGTATGCCGCCATCAGGAAACGGATACGGGATATCGGGCATGATCTTGAAGATGTCGCAGCCGTACTGGCTAAAGAAGTCGAGAGTATCGCGCGCAAGACTGGTCGGATTGCCCCGCGGACGGAAATGGTGCCACACGCAGTACGGGATTCGGTCGGCCCGCTCACCGCTCACCGCGGCGAGAACCCGCTCCATGCTCGTCATCTCTGGCACGTGGCTTCGGCGCGACCGGGCGTTGCGGCTCGCGGTGTGACTCATCGCGCACCCCCGCGTTTGTCTCCCGCCAGTGTAGTCGCGTAACCATTGAGTTCGACATAGCCCTGCCCGGCTATCGGCGTGCCCCACCGCGTCCCACGGGTCAGCACCGCCCCCTCCCAGTACGTCACGCCGGTGCTCGCGCGTGTATCCAGTTCCTGGTCGGCGAGGATCGGTTCGATCGTCAGGTCGAGGCCCTCCCCAGGGACGATCAGGCGCCAACGTGCCGGATACGTCGCGCCTGAGCGTGGGCTCGTCCACGCGGCCAGGGAGTCGATCTGAAAGCGATCGGCAGTGAGGTGGACGGCGCGGCCTGTCTCGTCGAGGAGCGAACCGTAACGCAGCGTCGTCTCCCCCCCATCGTCGAAGACCCGCGAGAACGTCGCGTCGAAGCCCCCTTCGAGGTGGAGCGCGAACCAGTCCCAGCCTCCCCCCGCACTGATGAAGTCACCCCACTGATGGTCCATCCAGGCCAGACCACTGACGGGTAGGTCCCCGTCTGGCGAAGCAAGTCGGCCCGTGGCCGCGAGGCGCGTATAGGAGTAGTAGTAGGAGTCGCCGGCGGGTCCGAACGAGATGATGCCGGTGCCGCCGTGCAGGAGGGGCGCGCGCATCGCGACGAGATCCAGATCGAGCGTGTGCGCCTCCGTGCGTGCGTGGATTCGGAACCGACCGCTCCCGCCACGCAGGGTCCAGGAGTCGACCGCGAGGTCGAGCACCTCAGATTCCGCGCCGCGAGGCCGGAAAGCGGTCCGCTCGGCGTAGGCGAACGTGCCGGCCTGCATGTCGGTGATTGCGAAGTGTGCGGCATAGAGACGTGGCGCGTCGCGGCGCTCGGACTGAAAAACGACGAACTCGAATCCAAACGGTCGATCGCCCGCGATCAGGTGGCCCGTGAAGTACCACCACTCGGTGAGCGCGCTGTGCGGTGCGTCGTCACGTGGCAGAGTGATGGGACGAGACGCCGTGCGCTCCTGATGTGGTGCGACCGGTACAGCCACGCTTCGCGGCGGGGGGATTACGCCGCCGACGCACCCCACCAGCAGCATGGTGAGGAGCAGCACCCCGCGGAGGCGTCTCACGTGCGGTGTCCCACGCGCGGTATCAGGCGGTCGAGCCAGCCGGGCAACCACCAGTTCCACTCACCGATCAGGCGCATCGTCGCGGGGACGAGCACCCCGCGCACGACCGTGGCGTCGAGCGCGATCGCCAGGGCCGTCCCGATGCCGACAGCCTTCACGAGGATGATCTCCGCCGAAGCAAACGAGAGGCTTACGAGGACGACGATGAGCGCGGCGTTCGTAATAACGCGTCCGCTCCGGGCGATCCCGCGCTCGACGCTGGCGATGTTCGAGCCCGACTTCAGCCACTCCTCGCGGATGCGCGAGAGCAGGAAGACCTCGTAATCCATGCTGAGCCCGAAGAGCAGACAGAAGAGGATGATGGGAAGGGTTGCTTCGACATAGCCAAGCGGTGTGAATCCGAGGGCGCCAGAGCCGAACCCTTCCTGAAAGAGGACGACAAGAGCGCCATAACTGGCGAACAGGGAGAGGCAGTTCATGAGCACGGCCTTGATAGGCAGGATCACGGAACGCAGAAGCACCAGCAGGATCAGGAACGTCGCCGCGAGCACAATCGCGATCGCGCGCGGGAAGTCCCTGTAGAGCTGCCGGCTGATATCGACGCTGCCGGCCGGGGCGCCACCGATCAACATCCTCAGCCCGCCCTCCGGCGAGAACGCGCGCAATCGATCCACGAGCGCCTCGCACTCTCGGCTCGCGGCACCGCATGTGGGGGTCACGGTCAACATCGTCGCGCGTGGACCCGTCGTCGCTTCGAGCGCGGCGCGGGCATACGGGTCGGCGTGCGCCCCATCGGCGCGGTACATCAACTGGTACTGCGCGCGCGTCAGCCGGCTGTCGAGGTCGACGATGCTATCCACGAGCGCGACCGCCGGATCTGCCCCAATCGCGCGGGATAGGTCGTAAAGCGCGTCGAGAGCCGGCGGCGCGAGAATCGGGCCGTCCGATGAGACAACCACCAGGATGGGAGCGGCCGCTCCCGGGCCGAACGCGGCGGTCACCACGTCGTAGCCCTGACGCGACGGAACAGACGGGGGCAGTACGCTCGCGTCCGGCAACGAGATCCGCGCCCGCAGAAACGGCAGGCCCAGGGCGGTCAGAACCGCGACGACCAGTGCGATCGCGATGAGGGGTCGTGCCATCGCGATCCGGGTAAGCCTGATCCAGGCGGTCTGCTCCTCCTCACGCGATCGGGTGATTCGGAGGGCGTCGATACGCCGGCCGACGAGCATCAGGATCGCGGGCAGGAGCGTCAGCGCCGCCGCGATGGCGAGGACCACCACGATCGCGCCGGCGACTCCGAGCGAGCGCAGCATCATGAACTCGAAGGTGAGCAGGCCGCAGAGGCCCGCGAATACGGCGAGTCCGGAGAAGAGGACTGCGCTCCCGGCCGTCTCCACCGTGGTGACGATCGCCTCGTGAACATCGCTCGTGCGCCGCAGTTCCTCGCGGTAGCGGCTGACAAGGAAGAGCGAGTAATCGGTGCCCAGCCCCAGGCCCAGCATCGTGGCGAGGTTGAGGACGAACACCGAGAGATCGGCCGTCCGCGCGATCGTGGCCAGCAGTGCGAGCGCTCCGACGACGCACACGCCGCCCACGACCACCGGCGTCGCGGCCGCGGCCAGCGTGCCAAACACGAGTGCCAGGGCGACGAGCGCGAGTGGCACGGAGATGATCTCCGCGCGGCGAAGGTCCGACTCGCTTACCGCGATGATGTCCGCGTACGCGACCGGGCCGCCGGTGATCACCGGCGTCAGCGGTTCGTCGCCCAGCGCAGCCCGGACCTTATCGACCGCGTCGAGGCCCTCCGCGGCATCCCCGGAGAGGACGATCAGTGCGGTGACCACACCCTCTGAGGCAGCCACCTGCCTCGCGCTCACGTCCGGGGTCACCACCCGCTGAACCTCGGTAACCCGCGCCGCGCGACGGGCTTGTTCGCTCGCTCGCGCGATGAAAGCCGCGTCCGCCGGGCCACCATCCGGGCTGCGGAAGACGGCGACGATCACAGGGCCCGATGTCGCGATCTCCTCCCGTACGATCCGATACGCCTGTTCGGACTCGAGTCGCGCATCTTCGAACCCGCCAGGATGAAGAAGTCCGGGCAGGGCGGGAATCTGGGTTACCCCGATTGCGGTCAGGCAGAACCACGCGAGAATGACCAGCCGCGGCCGCCGCGTCGTGAAGATGGCGGTGGCGCGCAGCATTCGGTTCTCCGATTATCGGCACGGCGGATGGCGAGGGAGGGCATATGCAGGCACTGGTGAAGGTTGCCCCAGGGCGCGGCAACGTGGAAGTGAGGGACATCGAAGACCCGTCACCCGGTCCCGGTGAGGTCGTTCTCGAGGTGAGTTTCACCGGCATCTGCGGGACTGACCTGCACATCTATCTGGACGAGTACCGCTGCGTGCCGCCGGTGGTCTTGGGGCACGAGCTTTCCGGTCGTGTCGCAGCGCTTGGGGCCGGCGTCGATGCGGTAACCGTCGGCGATCGAGTGACGACCGAGACCTACTTCTCGGTCTGCGGCCGATGCATCCAGTGCCTGAGTGGACGACCGAATCTGTGTCCGGCGCGTCGCTCGATCGGTACTCACGTGAACGGCGGCTTCGCGCGCTACGTGCGCGTGCCCGCGCACCGCCTCCATCGGGTCCCCGAAGGACTGAGTCTGGAATCAGCGGCGATGACCGAGCCTCTCTCCTGCTGCGTCCACGCACTGTACGATCTCGCCCATATCCGCCCGGGCGACTGGGTGCTGGTGTCCGGTCCTGGCCCCATCGGATTGCTCTGCTTGCAGACGGCGATTGCTGCTGGCGCCCGCACCATCATCTGCGGGGCTGGCGGCGACGCGCAGAGACTCGAGATCGCCCGTCGTATCGGCGCCGACCACACGATCGACGTGACGCGTGAGTCGCTCGCCGATGCGGTGCGAGACCTGACCGGCGGCGATGGTCCACCGATCGTCGTGGAGGCCGCCGGCGCGGCCCCCAGTCTCCGCCAGTGCCTTCAGGTCGTCCAGCGGGGCGGCACAGTGGTCCAGATCGGCCTGTACGGTCGCCCGGTCGAAGCGGATGTCAATCTCATCCCGATGAAGGAACTCCGCTATCTCGGAAGCTTCGCGCACGTTCCCAGCGCCTGGGAGCGATCGCTGGCGCTGATGGCGCGCGGCACGATCCAGACTGCCCCGCTCATCACGGGCATCGCGCCGATCACCGAGTGGGAGAACCAGTTCCACTCTCTCCTCGAGAAGGAGGGGTGCAAGGTCCTCCTCACGCCGGTGTCGTGAGTCAGGCGCTGGCGTCTACCCGCGCGGCGAACAGGCGATCGAGCCCCTCTCGGACGAGATCGATCGTCTCATAGCTGATCTCCGGAAGCGTTCCGCCGAAAGCCTCCTCGGCCTCGGCGAAGCCAGCCTCCACGGCCTCCCGAAGTAGCTGAGCGCGCTCGGGCTCGCCGTTCGCGTAGGCGGCGACGAAATCCAGAATGCGCTGCGCCGTGCTCTCGGCGCTCCAGTATCCGCCGGGCGCAACGCGGGCCGCGGCCTCCTCGGCCGACATCTCCTCGAACGCGATCCCGGCTCTCTCGAACACCTGTCGGACGTGTTCGGAGATGCGCTGGCGGATCTCCTCGGCCGTGATGACTTCACCCGAGGGCTCGGCCGGCGACACCTGGGAAATGAGGAGGCGCATCTCGGATGTCCGACCGATGGCGGCCGCCGACTCCGACGGGCGAAGACGTTCCGGCGGCCGCGGGGGCGCCGGGCCCTCCGGAATCAGCCTGGTCGAGCCGATGGGTCCGGGCTGCATCTCTCCGCTCCGTGCAGGGAACTTCCTCTTTCACGATATTCGGCATTCCGCGCAGGTTCCGTAGGGTCGAGTCATCCGAGGCGACGGACCCGCGGTCGAATCGCGATCTCGTCCACGAGCACACGGTTCGGGAGCGTCGCGACGAAACGGACGGTCTCCGCGATGTCCTCCGGCTGAAGCATGTCCGACCAGGTTTCGCGGGGCGGTATCTCCGGCCGGAACTCGAGGATTGGTGTCGCGACCTCGCCCGGCTCGATGCAGGTGGCGCGGATCCCGTGGCGCCACTCCTCGAGATTGATCGACTGCGTGAGGGCGACCACGCCATGCTTCGAGGCGCTGTACGGCGCGCCGGAGATCAACGAGGCGGATCGTCCGGCGAGAGACGAGATGTT
This sequence comes from uncultured Dehalococcoidales bacterium, assembly GCA_964536925.1. Classification (GTDB taxonomy): domain Bacteria; phylum Chloroflexota; class UBA6077; order FW602-bin22; family FW602-bin22; genus VGOZ01. The sequence continues at coordinate 18,896 of CAZHZF010000027.1, forward strand.
GACGATCAGGCCGCTCCCCTGCGATCGCATCGTCGGCAGAACGGCGCGTGTCATGAAGAACACACCATCGAGGTTGGTCCGGACAACGACGTCCCAGTCAGCGATCTCCGCATCCTTCCACGAGCGTCGCCGCGTATTGGTACCCGCATTGTTGACGAGGATGTCGATCCTCCCCACCTCGCGCGCGATCGTCGCGACCGTGCGCTCGACCGCATCCCATTGCGCGACGTCGAACGCGAAGGTCCTGGCGGAGCCTCCGAGGAGTGCGGCGGTCTCCTCCAGAAGCGAGGAGCGGCGACCGATCAGGGCGAGCGACGCGCCCTCCTCGGCGAGCGCCCGCGCGATCTCGCGTCCCATCCCGGAACCCGCCCCGGTGACGATGGCAACCTGGCCCCTGAGGCGCGACATTGGCTCGCATCACCCCTCGTAGAATGCACGCAGTATCACATCGGGAGAGCGACGGTGGCGGAACGGCTGGGCATCGGGTTCATCGGCGCCGGTGGAATCGCGAAGCAGCGCCACCTGCCCGGGCTGAAGAATATACCGGGCGTCGAACTCGTGGCAGTCGCGAACCGGCGGCGCGAGACCGCCGAGGCCATCGCCGCGGAGTGGGGATTCACGACCGTGCGGTCCGACTGGCGGGAGATCCTCGAGGTTCCCGGGGTCGACGCGGTCTTCATCGCCGCGCCGCCCTATCTCCATCGCGAGGCCACGCTGGCGGCACTCCAGGCCGGCAAGCATGTCTTTTGCCAGGCGCGCATGGCGCGGACCTATGCAGAGGCGCGCGACATGTATCGCGCTTCGCGCGGCACGCGTTTGGTGACGATGCTCTGCCCGCCACCGCACGCGATGGCAGCCGACTATGTGATGAAACGCCTGCTGCATAAGGAGCGATTCGTCGGACAACCGCTCGACCTGCTCGTCTTTCAGTATCAGAACGCCTACGCGGATCCGACGACGCCGCTGCACTGGCGCCAGGATGCAGAGGTGTCCGGATTCAATACCCAGTTCCTGGGCATGTACATCGAGGTGATCCACCGCTGGCTCGGTTATCACCGCCGCGTGCACGCGATCACGAAGGTGCACTATCCGAGACGTACCCGCCCGGGCACGGGCGATGTCGCCGAGGTGCGAATCGCGGATTCGATCGGCTTCGCCACCGAGATGGAGTGCGGCGCGGTATCCACCTGGCATTTCACCGGGGTCGCTCATCATCCTCAGACCGATCGCTTCGAGATCCACGGGTCGGAGGGCACGCTCATCGTCAATGTCGCGCGCGCCGAGATTCTCGGCGCCCGGCGCGGCGAGGACCTGAGACCCATCCCGATCCCCGCTGATGAGGTGCGCGTGTGGAATGCCGAGGCGGATTTCGTCCGCGCGATTCGTGAGGGTGGCGCGGTTTCCCCTGATTTCACGGAGGGGCTCAAGTACATGGAGCTCACCGAGGCGGTCTACCGATCGGCGCAGGAAGGGCGAGCGATCGATCTGCCGTTGGAGCGGGAACTCGTCGCTGCCTGAACTCTGGCGCCCCGCGGCACCCAGCACGGACAATCGAGTCCGTGGAGATCGGTCTGACGGGGCTGCCCGGCTGTGGCAAGACCACGGTGTTCAACGCGCTCGCGGAGCAGCACGCGGAAGTGGGCGGCTTTGGCGGTGGGGAAGTCCACCGGGCAACAGTGCGTGTTCCGGACGAGCGGTTGACGCGGCTGAGTGCGATGTTCTCGCCCCGCAAGACCACGCCGGCGGAGGTGCGTTATCTCGATATCGCGGGCGTACCGGGAGCGGAGGCGCGCCAGAGCGCCGTTCTGGGGCAGTTGCGGAACGCCGACGAGCTACTTCACGTCGTGCGCGCCTTCGAGAGCGACGTCCATCCGCATCCGCGCGGATCGGTCGATCCATGCCGGGACTACCGCGAGGGCGCGGCGGAACTCGCCCTGGCCGATCTCGTCGTGGTGGAGAGGCGGGTCGAGCGGCTCCAGCGGGAGTTGCGGATGGGCAAAGCGGCCTCGAGCAATCCGCAGTGGCGAGAACTCGAACTGCTGGAGTCGTTCGTCCCCGCGCTGCAGGAAGGGCGTGCGATCCGCACGCTCGACCTCAGCCCGGCCGACCACCGCATCCTGCGTCCCTACGGTCTCCTGACCGAAAAGCCGGAACTCATCGTCCTCAACGCAGGAGATGACCTTCGTCTCGCGCGCGCGCAGGAAACCGCGCTCCAGGACGCTTCTGGCGGCGGCCCGGTCCGGGTCTGCTCGCTCGCCGCGCGCCTCGAATCCGAACTCGCCGAACTCGGCGAGGATGAACGGCGCGAGTTCATGGTGGATCTCGGCATCGAGGAACTTGGCCGCGATCGCGTCATAGCTCTGTCCTATCAACTCCTCGACCTGATCTCCTTCTTCACGGTCGGCGAGGACGAATGCCGTGCCTGGACCATCGGGCGCGGCTCACCCGCCGTCGATGCCGCCGGGGTGATCCACTCCGATATCGCACGGGGATTCATCCGCGGCGAAGTCGTCCGGTACGAGGATCTGGTCGCGACGGGGGGCATGAACGAGGCCCGTCGCGCAGGAGTTCTGCGCGTGGAGGGGAAGGCCTATCCCGTCCAGGATGGCGATGTCGTCCACTTCCTGTTCAACGTCTGATGAGAGGAACGAGATCGCCGTGACGCACTACGTCTCCCGCGAGGATATCCGCAACATCGCCATCATCGCCCACGTCGATCACGGTAAGACGACGCTCGTGGACGGGATGCTGAAGCAGAGCAACATCTTCCGCCCGAATCAGAACGTGGGCGAACTGATCCTCGATTCGAACGCGCTGGAGCGAGAGAAAGGGATCACGATCCTGGCCAAGAACACGGCCATCTCGTACCGCGGCGTCAAGATCAACGTTATCGACACACCGGGACACGCCGACTTCAGCGGAGAGGTGGAGCGCGTCTTGAACATGGCCGACGGGTGCCTCCTCCTGGTGGATGCCGTCGAAGGACCGATGCCGCAGACCAGGTTCGTCCTGCGCAAGGCCTTCGAGATCGGACTTCGGCCGATCGTGGTGATCAACAAGATCGATCGCCAGCACGCCCGCGTTGCCCAGGTGCTCAGTCTCACCCAGGATCTCTTTCTCGATCTGGCCACGCACGAGGATCAACTGGACTTTCCGGTCCTGTACGCGGTCGCCCGGGAGGGACGGGCGTCATTGGATCCGCACACCCCTGGCACCTCGCTCGAGCCGCTCTTCGAGGCGATCCTGAAGCACGTGCCGGCGCCGCTGGTGATCCCGGACGGCCCGGCCCAGATGCAGATCACGGCACTCGATTACGACGACTATCGCGGTAGGATCGCGATCGGCCGGCTTTTCCGCGGCGTCATGAGTCGCGGGCTGGCCGTCACGGTGATCGACGGGAGAGGCGCGGCCCGCGATGAGCGGGTCGCAGCCGTGTACACCCACGAGGGACTGACTCGGCAGGAGGTTGAGAGCGCTCGCGCCGGCGACATCATCGCTCTGACCGGCCTCTCCTCGGCCACGATCGGCGAAACGATCGCGGATCGCAGCGCGCCTGAACCGCTCCCGCCGATTCGGATCGAGGAGCCGACCGTCAAGATGACCTTCGGCGTCAACACTGCACCCTTCGCGGGCAGGGATGGGCAGTCATCCACCTCGCGCCAGCTACGCGCGCGGTTGTGGCGTGAACTGGAGACGAACGTGGCCCTGCGCGTCGGCGAGACCGATTCACCGGATGAGTTCCTGGTGTCCGGCCGCGGCGAACTTCACCTCGCGATCCTCGTCGAGACGATGCGGCGCGAGGGGTTCGAGTTTCAGGTCTCGCGACCGGAGGCCGTCACCCGGCTCATCGAGGGCGTTCTGTTCGAACCGATCGAACATCTCATCATCGATACCGTGGAGAGCGCGATCGGCGCGCTCACGGAGGCGCTCGCGGCTCGTCTCGCCCAGATGGTCAACCTCGTTCACGACGGTCGCGGCAACGTGCGTCTCGAGTACACCATCCCCACCCGCGGATTGATCGGGTTTCGGAACGAGATGCTCACCCTCACCCGGGGCAACGGCGTGATGGCGTCGCTCCTCCAGGGCTACGAGCCGTTCCGGGGCCCGATGCGCAGCATGCGGAACGGGGCGCTGATCGCCTCCGAGACGGGGACGTCCGTCACTTTCGGGCTGCTGAACGCCCAGGAGCGTGGGTCTCTCTTCATCGGTCCAGGAGTCGACGTCTATCAGGGGATGATCGTCGGCCTGAATGCTCGCTCCGCCGATCTGGCCGTCAACGTCTGCAAGCAAAAGCAGTTGACCAATATCCGATCGTCAACCGCGGAGATCGATGAACGGCTCACGCCGTATCAGTCGCTCAGCCTGGAGCAGTGCCTCGATTTCCTGGCCGATGATGAGTTGCTCGAGGTCACTCCTCGGCACCTGCGCCTGCGTAAGCGATTGCTCGATCCGAACGATCGCGCGAGGGCGCGGAAGGACCGACAGCTCGCGGAGTCCCTCGCCGAGTCCGCGTAACCTGTCACCGCGCCGGAGGTGAGACGATCTACTCCGGCGCGTCGAGAACCAACGGCTCCATGGGCGGCGGCGGCGCGAGGAGTCCCTTCCCGACGAGCGCCGCGTAGGACTTCACGCTGAACAGGTTCAGTCGGTCAAGCGCGCTCCGATCGCGCTGCGGCCCGGGTGCGATCACCACCTGGCATCCACCCTCTGCCGACTGGATCCGGATCGTGCCGTAGCGCATCTCTCCGTGCGACGCCATGAGATTCACCCACGCGCCTGAGGACGCGACGGAGGGTACTTCGACGAGCGCGTCGCCGATGCCCGTCGCGCTGGCCTCCAGCGACGAGCGAAGCTGCGCCGGTGGCGCGCTGATGGTCCACTCCAGCCAGAACGAGACGGTGATCACGACCCGGGGTTACGCCGAAGGCGTCGGATGGCCCCGACCTGCCCCGTTCTCCAGATCGCGAATGCGCGCCTCGATGTCGATGATGGAGGCGTAATCCTCGGCCGCCAGCCGGTAGCAGCGATCGACATGGAGGCGTGCCAGATCGTCGCCACGTGGTCCCGGAATGAGCGCCGCATCGATCAGGGCTCCGACGCGGTACTTGGCGGCGAGCCGTGCGCCGATCCGCCGCATCGCCTCCACCGTCTCATCCCGGGTAGCACTGTCGTTTCCCGCGATCGCATAGCGTAGCGTCCCGAGACGCCGCGCGAGTTCGGCAATCCGATCCTGATCTCCCATCAGGTCGAGGAGCACGTCGTCGACGTTCAAGCTGCTCACGGGCTCGATCTGACCCGGCTCGAACCGAAGGTCTCGCTGTCGATAGAGCACCGTGTAGGCGCGAGCCGCCTCTGCGGTCGCCATCAGCAGGCGCTCGACCGCGCCGTCCAGGAGTTGACCTGCCGCAACGACGTCATCATCGCGAGCCTCCGCCAGCGCCATCAGGGCGTCGAGGCCACCCTCGATCGGTTCGGGAACGGGCGGAAGAGGGACGCCGGCGGCATCCGGCGAGGGCATCCCTCCGATCTGACCGGCGAGCATCGGCGGTACATACTTCGCGAGGTCGAACGAGATCGGTGGTACGACGACATAGGTCGCGACCACGACGTCGCCGTGCGTGAAGTAGACCAGCGCGTGTCCCCGCGCCATCTCGGCCGAGCCGCGTCGAAACTCGAGAGCCAACCGCCTCCAAAGATAGCGCGGGGCCGACCGCCGCGCATCAGGCGGCCCCTGCGAAATCGGGGAATTGGTTGCCTGAGGCACCTATACTGACCGTCCGGCCGCATCTTCGCGGGCGGCCGTTAACGCCAGGAGGGGATACGGTGCTTCGCCGCGCGATGGTCCTCTGTGCGGCGATCGTGGGGTTCGCCTGTGCCGCGCCGGCCGCGCCGCCGACCGCGGCACCAAAGGAGCGGTCGGCCATTCCGGTGCGCACGGCGCCCGTGACTCGCGCCGACCTCTCCTCCACCATCACCGCGACGGGGGATATCCGCGCCCAGAGTTCCGTGATGGTGCTGCCGCGCGGATCGGGACGCATCGAGCGCGTACTGAAGGATGTTGGCGCCGAGGTCCGGGCCGGCGAGGCGCTCGCCGAGATCGACCGGGAGTCTGCGGCGCTTGCGCTCCGTCAGGCGGAGGCCGGTGCCGGGGCGGCGCGGGCACGGCTCCAATCGATCGAGTCGGGCGCTCGCCCGGAGCAGATCGCGATCGCGGCGAGTGCTGCCCGGGCCGCTCGCGCCCGTTACGAGAGCCTGAGAACCGGTGGACGTGCCGAGGCCGTCACTCAGGCTGAAGCCGCCGCGAAGAGCGCGCGCGATCGTCTGGCCGCGCTCAAGGATCCACGGCCGGAGGGCATCGCGCAGGCGGATGCGAACGTGGTTGCGGCTCAGGCACGATTGGACGCCGTCCTCAAGGGCCCCACGCCCGAGCAGATCCGTGCCGCGGAGGTCTCGGTCGAGAACGCCCGAAACGCGCTGTACGTCCTCCAGACGACCAGGGATGCCGCCTGTCGCACCGCGGGCTTCGCCTGCGACGGGGCCGAAGGACAGGTCATGGCCGCCGAGGCAGGTGTCCGTGTTGCCCGTCAGAACCTGGCTCTGCTCACCGCCCCACCTACCGAGGAGGTTCGCGCCCAGTTGCAGGCCGGTGTGGATGCGGCGCGGCAGCAAGCGGCGATCGCGCGTCGGCCGGCCAGTGCCCAGGATCTCGCCGCGGCCGAAGCGGCGGTCCGTCAGGCCGAGGCGGTCGCCGAGATCGCACGGAAGCCCGCCACCGATTTCGAACTCGAGGCGGCGCGGGCGCAGGCGGACGCGGCCGATGCAGCGGAGCGGATCGCGCGCCAGCCATTCACGGAGTTCGATCGCGCCGTCGCGGTCGCCGCACTCGCGCAGGCGGAGGCGCAGGTGACCCTCGCGCGCGAGCAACTCGACGAGTCGACGATCCGTGCACCGATGGATGGCGTGATCGCGGAGCGATTCGCCACGATCGGCGCGACCGCCAGTCCGCAGGCTCCACTCTTCACGGTCATCACCCGCGGCGTGGAGGCACGCATCGCGCTGGATGAGACTCAGGTTGGCCGGGTTCGGGGCGACCAGACGGCCACGATCGACGGCCAGGGCCTGGGGGGCGCGCGAGTCGCGGCGCGCGTGATCAGCGTCGCTCCGGCGATCGATCCGCGATCGCGGACCGTGGCCGTTCGCCTGCTCCCGTCGACCCCGATCGACCCGCGTCTCCGCCCGGGAATGCTGGCGCAGGTCGCCATCGAAGCCGAGAGGATCGCCAATGCGCTCGTCATCCCACGGGCGGCCCTCGCCTCAACGGAAAAGCCGGCGGTCTTGATCGTGGAGAACGGCGTGGTGAAGCGGGTGCCAGTGCGCCTGGGAGTGCAGGAGGGAGATCGCCTGCAGGTCGTGGATGGCCTCCGCGATGGCGATCAGGTAATCGTCGACGTAGGGTCGGTCCGTGAGGGAGATCGCGTCGTGGTGTCGGCCGTCGGCTGACCCGCACCACTCTCCGGCGCACGTGGGCGAAGGATCGCGGTCGCGGTCGGCCGCTCCGACTTCAGAACTGGTTCAAGCTGTCCGCCCTCACGTGCGACCGCCAGCGCCATCGCTTCGGGGTCGAGGACGGGATCTCCCCCATCGTTCGCGCCGTCTGCCCAATCGCAGCAGATCCCGAATTGCCGGAATGCCGCGGAGCGGACGATCACGGTGTGCCGCCCCGGCGTCGATGGCACGGGTGACAGCACCGGACACGGCTCGCCCTGATAGTTGATCAGACCGAGCAGGCGGTCGGGCGCACCGGGTGTCCGCGTGACGCGAGGGGTGATGATGACCGCCTCGACGACATCGATGGGAAGCCGCCAGGACGATTCGTCGATGCTGAGGCGGATGTAGCGGGCGACGGTGTCACCGAACTCCATCACGCGCGCCACTCGGGCAGGCCGAAGGCCCGGGCGTGGCGGACGAAGGCGGAGATCTCGCTGGCCTTTCGTTCGTCCGTCCAGGCCAGTTCTCCGGCCATCAGTGAGGCGACCGGACGCGCCAGGGCCAGCGCCCGACGGTGATCGAGCGCGAGCAGGCGGGTTCGCCGATCGAGAACGTCGACGAGCGTCGTCGCCTGCTCGCAGTGAACGGAGTACCGGACCTCCGCCGCAACGAGGCCCGGCACCGCACTCGCCTCGCTCTGATAGCCGGTCTCGTCGGGAAGGAAGCGAAGGACCTCGTCGCACTCACCGCCGTAGCGGAGTACCAGACGATTGAGGTCGGCTCGGGCGGCGTGCATCCCGACGCGGGCGCACGGCGTTGCCGTCGAAGAACGGACCAGTGGAACATCGAGGGTGACGGGTCCCGTGCGGGCACCGAGTCGGGCGGCGAGGATCGATCCGACGCGTTCGGCGATCCGCCGATAGGTCGTGAGTTTGCCGCCGCCGATGCGGATGATCCCGGCGTCTGCCTCGACCCGCTCCGCGCGAGAGAGCTTGCTCGTCGATCCGGCCTCCCCCGCCACCAGTGGACGAATGCCCGCGTGCGCCGCGACGATATCCTCACGCCTCACTTTGCTTGCCCCGGTGAACGGGCGGAGCGCCCGGAGCAGGTACGCGAGATCCGCCTCGTCGACCTCTGGCGTGGCAACGTCCCCCTTGTACAGCGTATCCGTCGTGCCCACCAGGATGCGATCCAACCACGGCACGACAAAGATCATCCGCCCGTCGGAACCGGTGGGCAGATACATCGCCGCTCGCATGGGGAAGCGATCGGTCGGCAGGAGGAGATGGACGCCTTTCGCCGGCTGGATGGGGAGGCCTCCTCGGAGGCCGCCGATGTCTCGATCTCCCCATGCCCCGGAGGCGACCACGACGCACCGCGCGTGGAAGCGAAGGTCGGTCCCACCCTCGTGGTCGCGCGCGTAGATCTCGGTGAGGCCGCCGGCGTCGGCGACCCGTATCACCGGGCAGTGGTTGACGAGCAGGGCGCCCGCCTCTCGCGCGCGGCGATAGATCGCCATTGCCAGAGCGACATCGTCGGTCTGCGCGTCCCAGTAGACCCACCCGGCGTCGATCGCGCCGGGATCGATCCACGGCGCGAGATCGCGGATCTGACTCCGATCGATGTGGGCGAACGAGCGAGCTCCGGCAGGGGCCAGTGCCCGGTAGATGGCGAGTCCGAGGGCGTACCGGGCCGCCTCGATCGAACCACGGGCGATCGGGATCACGAAGGGGATCTCCCGGACGAGGCCCGGTGCCAGGCGTAGCAGGTGTTGACGCTCCACCAGCGATTCGCGCGTCACCGCGAACTGACCCTGAGCCAGGTAACGCAGGCCGCCGTGGATCAGCTTCGACGACCGGCTCGTCGTACCTGCCGCGTAGTCCTCTCGCTCGAGTAGCGCAACCGAGAGACCCCGCAGACATGCATCGAGCGCGACGCCGAGCCCGGTGATCCCTCCGCCGATCACGACCGCGTCGAATGTCGCCCCTTCGATGCCCTTGAGAGCCCGACTCCGTGCCTCCCGCGGACTCGTCTCCCTCACTGGATCCTTTGTCGGTGTCACAGCAGGATGCTATCGTTGTGCTACTGCACTCTGTTCCGATTCAGCAATCGCCCATCGTTCCCTTCAGATTCGCCTGGATCGTGAGTTCGCACTGTCCATGAGTGGACTCGCGTTTTCCCACCGTGCGATGCGTGGGGAGTTCATCGCGTGATGGATGTGCCGATCGACGCCCCGTCTGACGACGGCTTCGGGTCGTTCGACCTCGTCCCACGGGCGCTGAGGGCTGTGGAGCGAGCGGGGTACGTCACGCCCACTACGATTCAGAGACTGGTCATCCCCCTCCTCATTGAGGGCTACGATGTCGTCGGGCAGTCGCAGACCGGGACCGGGAAGACCGCCGCGTTCGCCCTACCCATCATCAGCGCGATCGATGTCGATGCGCCCGTGGTCCAGGCGATCGTCCTTGTGCCGACGCGGGAGCTGTGCCTCCAGGTGACGGGCGAGTTCAAGAAGCTCGGTGCCGATCGGGGCGTACGCGCGCTGGCAGTCTACGGTGGCACCGCGCTCGCGCCGCAGGCGGAAGCTCTGCGTCGCGGGGTGCACGTCGTCGTCGGCACGCCGGGTCGGGTCCTCGATCAGATCCGCCGTGGTCCGCTGGACCTGAGCGGTGCCTCGTGGGTTGTCCTGGACGAGTGCGATGAGATGCTCGATATGGGCTTCATCGAGGACATCGATGCCATCGTGCGCACCACGCCCGAGATACGGCAGACCGCGCTGTTCTCCGCGACCCTCCCCCCCTTCGTCCTCGAGGTTGCCCATCAGTATCTGCGCGATCCTGAGTTCGTGAACGTCGATCCGGGGCAGGCCACCGCGGTCGAGATCGATCAGTGCTTCTGCGAGGTGCTCGAGGACGACAAGGTGAGGGCCCTTCGCCGCCTGACGCGGCTGCAAGGCCCCGATGGGCACATGCTGGTGTTCCGGCGGACCCAGCGAGGGGTCGACTGGCTGGTGCGTCGCCTTGCCGCTGTCTCGGGCCTCCGCATCGAAGGCCTCCATGGGGCGATGGGGCAGGGCCAGCGCGAGAGCACGATGCGCGCGTTTCGCGATGGCGAGATCAACGTGCTCATCGCGACCAACGTGGCGGCCCGCGGACTGGACATCTCCCGCGTGACCCACGTCCTCAACTACGACCTACCGCAGACTGCCGAGGAGTACGTTCACCGTATCGGCAGGACGGGGCGGGCTGGCCGAAAGGGCACCGCGGTCACGTTCGTCGGAGAGTGGGACGGGGAGGTCTTCGAGGAGATCCGGCGCCGAGTTGGCCGCAGTCTACGGCAGATCGATCTGGCTCTCTACGGGGACTCCGAACTGGCGGTGGCTACGGGATAACCCGGGCCCCAGCGGCCATCATCTCATCGAGGGCGCGGTCGGAGTCCCCGGGTGAGAGGTCCACGCCGCGAATCGCGCCGCGGACCACGTCGACCGAGTAACCGCGCGTGAGCGCATCCAGCACCGTGGCGCGCACGCAGTAGTCGGTGGCGAGGCCGCCGACGACGAGGTGGGCGATCTGCCGGTCGCGGAGCACGGCCTCAAGCGGCGCTCCGACCTCGTCGGTCCCCTCGAACCCCGAGTATCCGTCCGCGTCCGCGCTGGTCCCTTTGCTCACGATGGTGGTGCCCGGCGGGAGTGCGAGCGCGGGGTGGAACCGTGCCCCGTCCGTCTCCCTGACACAGTGACGCGGCCACGGGCCGCCGCGCTCCGCGAAATGACCTGAGTCGCCCGGGTGCCAGTCCCGCGTGGCGACGATGGGTCGGCCCGCGATGGCGAACTCGCGCGCGAGTTCCGAGAGGCGGGGGACCACGTCATCGCCCTGGGGTACCGCGAGCGAACCCCCGGGGCAGAAATCCCTCTGGACATCGACGATCACCAACGCGGCGTCCGCCGCACGCGGCACGGAGAGGATCTCCAGACTCAGATCCAGCGAAGGCGCCGAGTGCGTCAGGGCTCCGACCGAGATCAGGTCCACACCGGCCGCGGCGATGCGCGCGATTCGTTCCAGACGGATGCCACCCGATGCCTCCGTCAGCGCGCGCCCGCCCACAATGCGCACGGCCTCGGCCATCTGGTCGTCGCTCATATTGTCGAGGAGGATGATGTCCGCGCCCGCGTCCGCCGCCTCGGCAGCCTGATCGAGATCGGTGACCTCGATCTCCACCCGGATCGTGTGGGGCGCGGCACGCCGCGCACGGGCAACTGCTTCACCGATGCCGGCACCGACGGCGCGCAATGCGGCGAGGTGATTGTCTTTGATCAGCACGCCATCGGAGAGGGACATGCGGTGATTCGATCCGCCGCCGGCCCGGATCGCGTACTTCTCGAGCGCGCGGAGACCCGGGGTCGTCTTTCGCGTGTCGACGACCGTGGCCGCGGTGCCATGTGTCGCCGCGACATAACGGCGCGCGACCGTGGCGATCCCCGAGAGTCGCTGCAGCAGGTTCAATCCGACCCGCTCGCCGGTAAGGATATCGGCGGTGGGACCAACCAGATCGGCGAGGACATCCCCTCGGACGAATGGCTGACCCTCATCGATCCGGCGCGTGACACGGACGCGGTCGCCCAGCGCGGCAAACGTCGCGGTCACGCAGTCGAGTCCCGCGAGCACGCCATCCTCTCGGGAGACGATGACCGCTGCCGACTCTTGATGCGGGTCGACAAGCGCCTCGGTCGTGATGTCGCCCCACGGGGCGTCTTCCGCCAGAGCCAGGCGGACGACGTCCTGGATCGCGCGGTGCGGAATGTTCACGCGATCTGCAGCATACGCTCCAGGGCGACCTTTGCCCACCTCGTGGTCTCCGCGTCGACCGCGATGCGGTTGACGACCTCACCTTGGGCGAGCCGATCGAGGACCCAGGCCAGATAGGCAGGATGGATCCGGTACATGGTCGAGCACGGGCAGATCACCGGGTCGAGGCAGAAGACCGTCTTGTCAGGGTTCTCGCGCGCGAGACGGGAGACGAGATTGATCTCGGTGCCGACCGCCCAGACCGATCCCGGTGCCGACTCTGCGATGCGCTGTGCGATGAGTTCGGTCGAACCATACTCATCCGCCGCGTCCACCACCTCGCGCTTGCATTCCGGATGCACGATGACCCGCACACCGGGATGGTTCTCGCGTGCCCACCGGACCTGCTCCGTGGAGAAACGAGCGTGCACGGAGCACCAACCCAACCACAGATAGAAGGTCGCCGCGCGCAGTTCCTCGACGGTATGCCCGCCGGAGGGAACGCGTGGCGACCAGATGAGCATGTCGTCCTGGCTGTAGCCAAGGCGAAGCGCGGTATTGCGGCCGAGATGCTGATCCGGGAAGAAGAGGACCTTGTCTCCTCGATCGAGCGCCCAACGCAACGCCCCGCTCGCGTTCGATGATGTGCATACCAGACCGCCGTTCCGGCCGCAGAACGCCTTCAAACTGGCGGCCGAGTTCATGTACGTGACGGGCACAATGCGCGCGTCGATCGTGCGCGTCAGTTCGGCCCAGCATGCCTCGACGTCATCCGGCTGCGCCATGTTCGCCATCGAGCAGCCCGCCTCCAGGTTCGGCAGGATCACCTGCTGATGAGGCGCGCTGAGGATATCGGCGCTCTCGGCCATGAAGTGCACGCCGCAGAAAACGATGTAGCGAGCATCCTTCCTGCTGGCGGCCAGTTGCGAGAGCTTGTACGAGTCGCCGCGGAAGTCGGCGTGGCGGATGATCTCCTCGCGCTGGTAGTGGTGCCCGAGGATCACCAGATCGGTCCCGAGGGCCGCTCTCACGCGCTCGATCCGCTGGCGGAGTTCCTCCTCCGACATCTCGAGGTACTCCGGCGGTATGGCGGCGTCGGCCGCCGTGAGACCGCGCACGCCTGGAGTCCGCGCTGTATCGGCACCGCGCCACTGGAGCCGGATCGGGCCGATGGCCTGTTCGTTGGTCTGGCAGGTCTTGCCGGTGGGTCGGACGAGTGTGACCACGCTTTCCTCGATTCGCTGTGCCTGACTGCGCATCGTAGAGTCGGACAGCTGTCTTGTCAACGCTCCAGCAGAATCCCCAGGTCCCGCAGCGCCTGCCGTCCGCGCTCCAGGACATCCGGGCGCGAGGCCTCGAGGGTATGAAGGTGCACTCCGCGGGTCAGCGCGAGAAGAGGCTCCGATCCTTCCAGGCGGGTCATGAAGGCCCGGACATCGAAACGGGATTCCACCATAAGGAGGCCGCGCAACTCGCCATAGACGGGGTGTTCGATCACGACATCGACGATGCGGATCCCGAGGTCGACCAGAGTCACGAGTTCGATCTCGATCTGATCCCGACCGTGCTGGACTGCCACGACCGTGCGCGGTTGGCCGCTCACCGACGCGCCGGGCAGGACATAGCCGCGTGGTGTGGCGATGATCTCCGAACCGGCCGCGCGCAGGATCGCCACGTCCTGAACGATGACCTGACGGCTCACGCCAAGGGTCGTGGCGAGATCGGCCCCGGTCACCGGCGTGACGGACTCGCGCACGATCCGCAGGAGCACCTGGCGCCGCTCGTCCGACACGCCGGCAGTCTACGGCCTCACCTGCGGTACGTCCACGCCGGCGATCGATAGAGGCCGCGGCTGAGCGCGCGGACCCGGCCGATGAACTCCGGTGCCCGGCTCGCAGTAAGGTCGAGAAGTCCTTGCGCGGTGAGTTCGGCCCGCAGCGCCGTGCCGAACCGCCCGACGCCGGACGCTGCTGGCCCAACGAGCGACCCCGGACAGGCATCGCTGAGCGAGACGATCAGGTCAGGCAGTCGGCTCACCTGACCCGGAGCGAGGGCGACATAGCGGCCAATTCCACCCAGGCCGCGCGCCCAACGCATCGTCGCGTGGTGGAGCACGACCCCGCGCCGCCGGATCTGGCCCCAGCCCACCAGTTTCCGTGGTGGGACGCCGACGCAGATCTCATACGGCGCCAGTGTCGCAAAGCAGATCGACGAGACTCCGCCCGCCACCTCACGCGAAGCCCGCGCCTGTTCCGGCGTCACCGACGCGACGGGGACCCCCATCGATCTCAGCAGTCGGACCGAATATTCAGCGTGAGCGTTATAGGAGTCCAGCACACCTGTTCCGGCTAGGGGATGCCCCAGTGGGGCCGCGATTGCCCAGCCAATCTGGCCGTCGTGCAGCACGGCGGTGCCTCCGGATGCGCGGCGAACGATCCCGACGCGATCGTGCCGCACCATGGCGATGTCGAGATCCGCTATTGACTGGGCCAACCCGAGCGAGAGCCACCTGCCGCTCCATCGGTAAAGTCGGAACGACGGCGGCCCACCGTCGGCGACCAGGCCGAGCATGGCCTCGTCGGCCGCCATGTTGTATGGCCCGCTATGGCGGGGAATCCGCGGCGTGCCGATGGAAGGACCAGCGCCGTCTCAGCGTGCCAGGTCCTGGTCGAGCCGCAACTCCTCGACCTCCCGGCGCGTCGGAAGCCCCTCGGTGTCTCCGGTCACGGTCATTGCCAGCCCGCCCACGATGTTGCCCCAGCGGATGGATTCTGCCAGGCCCAGGTCGCGGAGCATACCGGAGAGGAATCCAGCCGCAAACCCGTCACCAGCCCCGACGGGATCGACGATGCGCTCCAGGCGAATCCCGGGAACCTGCACCTGTTCGTGCGCGGTGACCGCAAGCGCGCCGTCCGCGCCCAGTTTGATCACTGCGCTGGCTGCTCCCAGAATCCGGAGCGCCTCCGCGGCGCGGCGGGCATCGCTCTCGCCGGTCAGCATCTCCGCCTCGTCCAGCCCAGGCAGAACGACATCGCAGTACGGCAGGATCTCGCGCATCGCCGCGCGGGCCTGTTCACGCGTCCAGAGACGAAGGCGCATGTTCGGGTCGAACGACACCTTCACATCCCGCTCGCGCGCCATCTCCAGGGCAGCGCGTACGGTCGCCCGAGCCGAGGAACTGATCGCCATCGTCACCCCGGTAACGTGAAGCCAGCGCGCCGATCCAATCTGGTCCGCGTCCAGGTCGGAAGGGGCGAGCCGGCTGGCAGCCGAACCGGAGCGGTAGTAGAGCACCTTCCGCGGGCCGACCTCGCGCTTCTCCTTCAGGACCAGGCCGGTGGGAGCCGCCGGATCGACGATCACCCGGGTGGTATCCACCCCCTCACCCCGGACCGCGTTGATGACCAGTTGACCGAACTCATCCTCGCCAACCCGGCTGAACCAGGCGACGCTGTGACCCAGACGCGCGAGCCCGATCGCGACGTTCGACTCGGTTCCGGCGACGAAGCGGGTGAACGTGCTGGCGAACCGCAGCGGGCCGATCTCGTTGGCGGCCAGAAGCACCATCGTCTCGCCAAACGTCACGACCTCGGGTGCCATCGGACGCGTCAGTGTAGCCGCGCTCAGGCTGGACCGCGACGCGTACTAAGATTCGACGCGACCCATGCGCACCGTTGAGAGTTACCGCGGAATCCAGGTCCACATCTTCGAAGAGACCGAAGAGGTTCCTGCCTGGGTAGCATCGGATATGTCGCAGGGGCGGGCCGTGATCGCCCGCGGCTCGTTCGGGAGCACCGCCGCCCTGGCGCATATCCTCGATCGCTACCTCGATGAGGTTCTGCTGGCCCAATCCGGGCCCCGGGAGCGCCGATGATCACGAGTCAGGAAGTCAGGATCATCCTCGATCGGAACCAGCACGGGCTCGATGGTCTGCCACGAATCGCGGCGGGCCGATCTCTTGCCCCGGGGACCTACTGGGACCCGCACGCGCAAGCGGTGATCTCGTGCGCCACGCCGCAAACCGCCGCCGCGGATGTGGTGCTCCTGTCGCGCGATCCAGATGCTTCCTTCGAGCGGCTAGTCCGCCAGATGGCAATGGGCGGCGGTGGCCGCACCGGCCGGGCGCGACCGTATCACGCGCGGGCCAACACAACCGCGCACTGAGCCGTTCGCTCCACCCCCGTCTCGGTGGGCTGAGCCTCAGTGTGCGAGCGGCCACCCTGCCAGGGAGTCGATGACCTGGCAGACTTCCTGGTCCGATCCCCCGAGTTCGGGGTCCCACTCGATCCGGTCGATCGTCGCCTGATCCTCGCTCGGCGTGCGCCAGCGGATCGAGAATGCGCCGACCGGCCGACGACCCCGCTGGCCTCGTGTGCTATCGCCGCCCATGAACAGGCGGACGATCGCGTGATGCATCGTGGACTGATCGTTGACGTCGGCGCCCCATTCCTTCCGGGCTCGCTCGATGATCAGACGCGCCTGCGCGCTCGCCAACGTGAAGTTCACCGCCCGAGCGTTCTGCTCACGCATCATCGCCGCACTATCACCCCATACCCGGAAGCGACTCGCCGGACCTTCCGGGCCACGTCCACCGAAGCGGCGACTGTGCACGCCGTTGGCTTGCGGGCGGCAGACTATCGGGCGGTGGGGATTCTACAGGGCGATCAGAGGTGGCCGGCGCGCGGTTACGGGTGGGCTCACGGAGTAACTGTCGAACTGAGGCCAGCCCGTCATGCTGCCCGTGGTCTATCCGTACAGGCCCGCGTGCGTCGCGTTCGGTGGCGCGCTCGACACTGCGATCGGTCCGGCCACGAGGTCGTCAGCGAACCTCCCGCACCAGGCTGACGCGCGGATCGATCAAGACTCAGCGAATGCGGGCGTCGCTGTACCTTTCGGTTGACGCATCTGGCACGCGCGCAGATCCATCAGGTAGCGGGACGGATGTCGGCTCCCTGATCCGGGCGGAGAAATCAGACGGCCGGGTCACCGTTGTTCGCGCGGGAATCTCGGACGATCCACACTTCCGGCGGACCGAGGAGAAGCCCGTGCACGAGTCATTGCGTCGCGCCCTGACCTTCCATGCCCCGTTTGCCGATGGCCCCGATGCGACCTTCGGCGGCGGAGACCGCACGCTCTACTCCATTA
>CAZHZF010000028.1:0-7395 GCA_964536925.1 uncultured Dehalococcoidales bacterium
TGGCTCGTTTCCGCGCGACGCCATTCCGCGCGGCCGCCGAGCCGGATCCAGCGGTGACCGTCGCGATTCTCTCGGACCTTGAATGTCCCAGTTCCTATGATCGCGACCGTCCGCTATGAGCCTGATGGGTCCGGAGCAACGCGAGAACCTCACCGGCATGCGCGACGTCTGGTGCTGGGCGCTCTCCTGGTTCCTGAAGCCCCCGACGAGCCCGGAGAAGCGGGCGAAGCAGGCGGCCCTCGTCCAGGCTATCAAGAGCGAGCTGCGCCACGTGTACGCGGCGGACGACCTTCACGATCTCTATACGGGCGACTCACGCTGGTGCCTGCAGATCGCGCGACAGGAGTTTCCCCGCGAGTGGCCGACACTGGGCGTCCACGCCGCGACCGCGGCAGCCTACGGTCTGCGCTTCGTGGAGATCATGACCGGCCACGATGTCGACGCGCGGGAGGTGTTGCCGCGCTGGCTCGGAGAATGGGCGATCTGGTAGCCGTCCCGCGGGCGGCCGTGGTCCCGTTGCCCTGAGCCGCGATACACTGAGCGCCCCGACAGGAGGCGTTCGCGGCCGTGGCTAATCGTATGGATGCGCAGGAACCGTTCAAGCGAGTATCGATCGATGAAGCGAAGCGCTTGATCGCCAGTGGGGTTCAGATCATCGACGTGCGGACGCCTGCCGAGTATGCCGCCGGGCATCTCCCCGAGGCGCGGCTGGTCCCGCTGGACTCGATCATCGCCCGGCCGCGCGATCTGCTCAAGGGGTCGAACATCCTGTTCGTCTGCGCGGTGGGGCAGCGCAGCGCCCTTGCTGCGGAGATGGCGGCGGCGATCGGCCTCACCGATCTCTTCAACCTCGAGGGTGGGACCGACGGCTGGGCCCGCGCCGGGGAGCCGATCGTCCGCTGACGCGAGCCGTCAGGCGCGCTGGGGGATCGGCCGGAGGGACTCGACGCCCAGGCGTATCCACTCCCCGATCACCAGGCGGCGCGAGGTGGGATCGAGCCACCAGCGCGCGGCCGAGTCGTCTGGGCGTGCCGCGGCCAGGCTCCAGGCGATGCCCGCACGATCGAGCGTGCGGGCGGCGAGGGCAGAGATCCGCCGCGTGTGCCACCAGTCACTGACGAGGATGACGCGCCGCCAGCCCGCCGTGGTGGCGTGATCGCGCAGCGCCGCGATCTCCCCCAGTGTCCCGGAGCCGGCGGCGATCTCGACGATCCGATCGGCGCCGACACCAAGGCGGCCCAGACGGCGCGCCGACGCCCGCGCGTACGTCCCGTCCGGATCTCCGGGGGGCAGCCGGCCCCCGAGCGTCACCACGATAGGCGCGATACCCGCGTGCATGAGTTCGCGGGCGACGGCCTCTCGCGTCCCCACCGCGTCCCCGCCGCCGTGGATCGCCAGCACGTCCGCCGGTGACGGCATCTCGTCCCGCTGCACGAGGGCGTCAGCTACGCTCGCAATCGCGCGATCGGTCGCCGCGGTCATCGCGAGGGCTCCCGCCACGATCAGCGCGACCGCGGCGAGCCCGGCGAGGGCCTCACTCCGTCGCACGGAACCGGCTCCGCCCTCAGGGGGGCGCGTCGAGGGTCAGATCACGATCGAGGAACTCCATCAGCCCCTGCGCGATGGCGCGTGCCAGTCGGTCGCCCTCGTTGAAGAGGATCGTGCGATCGACCGGGCTGGACATGAAGGCCGCCTCCAGGATCAACTGGGGGACGCCCGGCGCGACCGCATGCTGATAGCGACGGGAGTTGAACGCGTAGTAATTGATCATCCGGCGGCTGATGTGCACTGAGTCATCGGGGAGCCCGCTCACCTGCCCGTAGACGCGGTGCATGATCTCCGCGTACCGATCGTCGATCTCCGGGATGCTGGAGAAGCCAGGCCGCGCCACCTTGTAACCGCGCAAGGATGGATCGGTGCTGCCGTCGGCGTGGATGGACAGGAACGCGTGGGCCCGGTACCGGATCGGGATCGTCGCGGGCAAGATGTCCACCTCGATGCCCTGCGCGCGCAGGAGGTCGGCCGTCCTCTCGGCGAGATCCAGATTCACTTCCCACTCGATGCGTCCGCCTCCGGGCGCGCCGGGGTTGAAGCGCACGCTGCCCAGTTCCTTCGGGGCATTTGCATGCTCGTAGTGACCGGCCTGGATCCCGACACGGCGCACGCCGGGCGGATTCCACAGTTCCACGCGCGGGAGCGCGCGACCGAACGCCGACGTCCCTCCCGATGATCCCCCCAACGGGACGGGATTACCGTCCGGAATGGGCACCAGGGTCGTATCGATGTAGCGCGCCAGCGCCGCGTACTGGGCGAGCGCGGCGTAGTCGGGCGTCTCCGCCGGGAACTCTCCCTCCTCGGGGGATTCCTGCGCCCGGGCGAGCGGAACCGTGGCCAGAGCGACGAGGACGACGAGCGCGACGAGTGGTCGATGAAAGCGCATCCCGCGCACTATGGGCCGGCGGTCGGACGCGCTGCAACTGACTATGATGCCGCCATGAAACTGCAGGGCAAGGTCGCGCTCGTGACGGGCGCATCGCGTGGGATCGGTCAGGCATGCGCGGTCGCGCTCGCCGCGCAGGGCGCGCGGGTCTTCGTCAACTTCCATCGCACCGCGGAGGGTGCGGAGGAGACCCTCCGTCGCATTCGGGAGTCCGGGGGAGAGGCCGACGCCCTGCAGGCGGACATGGGGGATCCCGCGCAGATCGCCGCGCTGGTGGCGGCATGCGTCAGCCGTTTCGGGCGTCTGGACGTGTACATCAACAATGCCAACGCGGGTGAGCGGCGCCCCGGTCAACGCGGATCGTTCCTCGACGTGACGCCGGAGATGCTCCACCAGCAGTTCCTGTTGCCCTATCAGGCCTGTTACATCGGCGGGCAGACCGCGGCAAAGCAGATGATCGCTCAGGGTGGTGGTGGAGCGATCGTCAACATCAGTTCGGTTCATCAGGATCGCGCCTGGGGGGCCGACTCGATCTACGGGTCGATGAAGGCCGCGATCAGCCGGCTCACGAAGAGCCAGGCCCGCGAACTGGCGCCGCATCGAATCCGGGTCAACTGCATCGCGCCCGGGTTCATCGACATCCGCGCCTTCCCGGGCGAACGAGGCGATCGGTACGACGTCTACAACCAGCGCGCCGAGGTCGAGATCCCGCTCGGCCGGGGCGTCCCCGACGACATCGCCAATGGCGTCATCTACTTCGCGTCGGCCGACGCACGCTACGTTACCGGGCAGACCCTCTTCATCGAGGGCGGCTATCTGCTCGTCCCGATCTCGGAGATCTAGGAGTGAGGTGAACCAGAACATGGCGGCTCCCCTGCGCATCGGCATCCTGGGCTGCGGACGTATCCTGCCGGCGCATCTGCGCGGCTACCGCCTCCTGAAAGAGGCGGGGTTCGACGACTTCCGCATCACGGGACTCATGTCCCGCAATCGCGACGATGCCGTGATGTTCCGCAAGCGCGGCGAGGGCCCGACGCCCCGGGTGCCGGTGAGCAAGAACCCCGGCGATCCGTTGAGCGCGCCACACATCTACGTCTCCGACTTCCAGACCGACGTGGACGCGAAGGTCTACACCTCGGTCGAGGAGATGCTCGCCGATGACAACGTCGACGTCCTCGACATTCCGGCGACGTTGCACGTCCACCACACCCATGCGCTGGCCGGCATCGCGCGCGGCAAACACTGCATCGTCCAGAAGCCGTTCGCGGTCTCCGTGAAGGCCGGGCAGAAGATGGTTGATGCCGCGAGAGCGTGCGGCGTTCAGCTAGGCGTTGTGGAGAACGTTCGCTACGGCGAGGGGACGCGCATCGCCCGCTGGCTCATCGACGAGGGGTATCTTGGCGACATCCAGATGGTCGCGTACTGGGATGTCGGCACGCTGGAGTGGTCCCCGGACAAGATCGTCGCCGAGACGCCATGGCGTCATCAGAAACTGATCGGCGGCGCCGGTTCCTCACTCGATATCGGCGTTCACTGGTTCGATCGTCTGCGCTGCCTCGTGGGCGAGATCAAGGACTTCAGCGCGGTCACGCGGATCTTCGAGAAGAAGCGGTACACACGAGATGCCAATGGTCGCGTGACGCAGGAGGTCGATTGCGACGTGGACGACGCGTTCTTTGCGTCCCTGCAGTTCGAGAACGGCGCGATCGGCCAGATGTCGTTCACCTGGGCTGGCCACGGTGAGATGACGAACCTGCCGTTCGGTATGGTGCTGTACGGATCGAAGGGCGTCCTGAAGGGCGACTCGCTGATCCTCGATGGCGGGGAGAAGCATTCCGCGAAGGCGCTCTTCGAGGCGCGGGCGTCAGACGCGATCAAGAACCGCTATTTCCCGTTTGGGCTCAAGGATGCTTTTGCACTCGGCTACTACGATTTCCTGCGCGGCATCCGCGAGGGACGCGATCCCGAGACCAGCGGCGTGGAGGGGGTTCGGGACCTGGCGGCGAGTTTCGCGATCTGCGAGGCGGCCGAACTCGGTCGGCCGGTGACCATGGATGAGGTCCTCAGCGGGCGCGCGGAGGTCTATCAGGCTCCGATCAATCGGCACTACGGTCTGTAGAGATCATCCCCGCGCGTACGATCGCTTTCGCTTCTCGGAGGACTCCCATCTCGTCGCAGTCCCGATAGATCGAATAGGTGGCCTTACGGATGAGCGCCGTCTCTTGCTCGGAGAAGGCGAGATGGCGCTCGCCGTAGCGTCCCAGCAGCACCAGGCGTTGGAGGCGTTTGAGGAAGATTCGCTGGATCGGCGTCTGGCGGGAGAGGCGCGGAAAGACCGGTTCACGGAGGCGGCGGCCCTCCATGTCCACCAGTTCGCCGCGGCCGTTATCTCGATCCCGTTGCATGAAGCGCGGCGGATTATCCCGGCGCCCCCGGCGGCCACGTATCAGGGGTTCCTTTAGCGCGTTTCTCACGCGTCCCTAATAAAAGGAGCCTAAAGACTCAACATAACGTATCGCTCATCCGGACATCGATCCGCCTGCGTCTGGCGCGGCGGGATCGCCACCGATGCTCGATACTCGCGCGGTGCAGATGATCGTTCTGGACATCGATGGGACGATTGTCGGGCCCCGCAGCGGTGTTACGCCGCGTCTGCGCGCGGCGCTAGACGCCGCACGCGCGAGTGGCATCGCGATCGTCCTGGCGACCGGTCGGTGGATGCCTTCGGCCCGTCCGCTGGCTCTGGACCTGGGCCTGACTGGCGCGATCATCCTCCACAACGGGGCGGTCGTCGCCGAGGTCGGCACCGGTGCGTTCGTCACTCGCCTGCCCCTGCCCCATCGAGAGGCGCGGGAGGCGATCGACCGCGTCCTTGCGTGGGGCGGCCAACCGATTGTCTACGAGTCCCCCCTCACCGGGGGTGGGATCGTCGTGGGGGCCGAGGCGCGGGACTCCGTCGACGCTCGCAGCTATCTGGCGTCGAAGCGGGGGGTGCGTCGTGTGGACCTCGCCGCCGAACCGCTTGTGCCCGATCCCACCCAGATTGTCATCGCCGACCGGGGTGATCGTGTGACATCGATCGTCCGTGCCCTGGCCGAGGGGCCCTGGCAGATGGTGGAGTCGATGTCGGTCGCGGTGCCGGAGGCCCGGTTCATCGAGATCCTGGCGCAGGGTGCGACCAAGGGGCGCGCCGCGGCGCGTCTGGCAGAGGCGCAGGGCATCGACGCGGAGCAGGTTCTCGCGATCGGCGACAACTTCAACGACCTCGATCTCATCCAGTGGAGCGGCGTCGGGGTCGCCATGGGCGACGCGCCCGATGTCGTGCGGCGGTCGGCGGACTGGGTTGCGCCATCGCTGGCGGAGGATGGCGCGGCGATCGCCATCGAGAGGTTCGCGTCTGGCGTCACGCGTCGTCGCGTGCCCGCCGGCGCAGGAGGCTCGAGAGGATGAAACGCTCGACGTGGGTCGGCAGTGCCCCGGTGGCGGACTTGAACCGTCGGTCGAACGCGAGCAGGAAGAGCGCCGCCTCGCGGGGCGTCCAGCCCGCGGCCTCCCGCAGCAGGACATCCATCGATCGGCCCGAAGGCTGTTGTTCGCTCGCCGGGAACGCCATCTCACCACCCGCGAACAGATGTTCGATGAAACGATACTCGACCGAGACCGCGGCAGTCAAAGCATGGGGATGATCGTTTCGCCTGTCGATCGGGCGGATCGTTATCGGTTCTACCGTCCCTCCTGGCTGGCTCGGAACGACATCGAGTGGTTCGTCGATTGCGGTGCCTGGCTTCCAGGCGACGATCTGCGGCCGCCGCTCCTCGCGCTGGAGCAGGCGGATCTGGTAGATCGGCGCGCGCATCCGTTCTATCGAGATGCCGAGGCAGAGATGTTTCTCGCCCGCCTCGACGGGCAGGTCGTGGGCAGAGTCGCCGCCATCGTCGGCCATCCCTTCCGTGATGGCGATCGCGCAGCGGGCGCACACCAGGGTTACTTCGGCTTCTACGAGGCGATCGACGATCAATCGGTCGCAGACGCGTTGCTCGGCGCCGCCGCCGACTGGCTGCGCGCGCGTGGCCTGACCCACGTTCTGGGGCCGGCGAGCCCCTCGCACAACTACTACTTCGGCGCGCGCTGCCTGGGCGAGGAGGTGCCGCCGTACACGCCCACCCGGTTCCTCGAGACGTATGACCCGGTCTACCACGACCGCCACTTCAGGTCCTGGGGGCTCGTGCCGGCCCGGCGCCTGCTCGGATACGACTGCTATGTGGGGGGCGCGATAGGAGACTCGATCATCGCTCGCTTCGACCGCACGATGAACCGCACCATCGACTACACCGGGCTGACGATCCGCGGGCTCGACCTGGACAATTTCGACGCCGATATCGGCCTGGCAACCGACCTGCTCAATCGGTCTCTCGCGGAGAACTGGGGCTTCACGCCGATGAGCCCGGCGGAACTCCTGTACATGGCGGCCCAGTTGAAGCCCCTCATCGATCCGACGCTCGTGCTCTTCGCGGAGCTCGACGGTGAACCGGTCGGCATCTCTCTGGCGATGCCGGACTACAACCAGGTGTTCGCGGCAATGGAGGGGCAGCTCCGCCATGTCGCGCGCGCCCTTACGTTCGAGAACCTCCCGCTTCTCCGACGGTTGTGGCCGCATTCACACCCATGGGCCCACCGCCGGATCGATAGCGCCCGAGTGATCGCGCTCGGGGTTGTGCCCACCCTGAGACACGGCGCCCGCACGACCCGCCGCGAACAGTTGCGGATCGGCCCAGCGCTGATCTACCGAACCTTCACCAACCTGCGGGACGCGGGATACGAGACCCTCACCGCCTCCTGGATCCTCGAGGAGAACCGGGCGATGCGCGCGCCGATGCAGATCGCGGGGATCGAGCCATCGCGCGTCTGGCGTATCTACGCGCGGGAACTCACCGCCGCCTGACTTCCGGCGCGGG
>CAZHZF010000028.1:7405-36054 GCA_964536925.1 uncultured Dehalococcoidales bacterium
CACCCCCTTCCGTTCGCGGCTCGCGCCGCGTGTGGTACCCGGTCTAGTACTCCGGCATCGGAGGAGCGGCCGGCTTCTCCTTCTCCGGGATCTCCGTGATGAGCGCCTCGGTGGTCAGGATCATCCCGGCGATCGAGGACGCGTTCTCGAGCGCGGTCCGGGTGACCTTGGCCGGGTCGATGATGCCCTTCTTGACCATATCGACGTACTCGGCGCCGATCACGTCGTAGCCCATGTTCTTGTTCTTCGACTCAGCCGACTTGCGTCGGATCGTATCGACGAGAACCGAGCCGTCGAGACCGGCGTTGAAGCCAATATGGCGCATCGGCTCCTCGAGCGCGCGGCGCAGGATCGTCACACCGGTCTGCTCATCTCCCTCGTACTTGAGGGAATCGAGCACCTTACCGGCGTTGACCAGTGCGACACCGCCACCAGGGACGATGCCCTCCTCGACCGCGGCGCGGGTCGCGGACAGGGCGTCCTCGACGCGGTGCTTCTTCTCCTTGAGCTCGGTCTCGGTGCCGGCGCCGACCTTGATGACCGCCACGCCACCAGAGAGCTTGGCGAGCCGCTCCTGGAGCTTCTCGCGATCGTAATCCGATGTCGTCTCGTCGATCTGCGCCTTGATCTGCTTGATGCGCGCCTGGATCTCGTCCGGCTTGCCGTGTCCCTCGACGATCGTCGTCTCATCCTTGTTCGACACGACGCGGCGGGCCCGACCCAGATCGTTGATCGTCGCCGAATCGAGCTTGCGGCCGGCCTCCTCGGAGATAACCTGCCCGCCGGTGAGCACGGCGATATCGCGGAGCATCTCCTTGCGGCGATCGCCGAAGCCCGGCGCCTTGATGGCCAGGACGTTGAGGGTGCCGCGCAGCTTGTTCACGACCATCGTCGCGAGCGCCTCGCCCTCGACCTCCTCGGCGATCACGACCAGATCCTTCCGCCCGGTCTGAAGGAGCTTCTCCAGGAGCGGCAGGACATCCGCGATCGCGGTGACCTTCTTGTCGGTGATGAGGATGTACGGCTCGTCCAGCTCGGCGACCATGCGGTCGGAATTCGTGATCATGTAGGCCGAGATGTAGCCGCGATCGAACTCCATGCCGTCGACGAACTCGGTCTCGAACCGCAGACCGCGGGACTCCTCGACCGTGATGACGCCATCCTTGCCGACCTTGTCCATCACCTCGGCAATCAGTTCGCCGATCTCGCGATCGGCCGCGGAGATCGCCGCGACGTGTGCGATGTCGCCCTTGCCGCTGACCGGCGTGGCCATCGCCTTGATCTCGTTGACGACCGCCTCGACAGCCTTGTCCAGGCCGCGCTTGAGGAGCATCGGGTTCGCGCCCGCGGCGACGTTCCGCAGCCCCTCGTTGACGATCGCCTGCGCCAGGACCGTCGCTGTCGTCGTGCCGTCGCCGGCCACGTCGTTGGTCTTGCTGGCGGCTTCCTTCAGAAGCTGGGCGCCCATGTTCTCGAACGGATCGGCCAGTTCGATGTCCTTGGCGACGGTGACGCCGTCGTGCGTGACGCTCGGGGCCCCGTACTTCTTGTCCAGAGCGACGTTCCGGCCCTTCGGTCCGAGGGTCGTCTTGACGGCCTCGGCCAACTGATCGACGCCCCGCTTCAGGGCCTTGCGGGCATCCTCACGAAAGACGAGTTGCTTGGCTGGCATGCAGTGTCCCCCTTCTTACTTGTTGACGATCGCCAGGACGTCGGTCTCCTTGAGAATCAGGAGATCCTCGCCATCGATCTTGATCTCGGTGCCGGCGTACTTGGCATAGAGCACGACGTCCCCGACCTTCACTTCCGGCTTGACGCGCTCGCCCTTGTCATTGAGGCGGCCCGGGCCGATCGCGAGGATGGTGCCTTCCTGGGGCTTCTCCTTCGCGGTGTCCGGCAGGACGATCCCGCTGATCGTGATCTCCTCGCGCTCGTTCGCACGGATCACGAGGCGATCCGCCAGCGGTTGGACTCTGGTGCTTTTCGCGGTTGCCATGGACTCTCCTCTGGATGAAGTCGAGTTCCGACTCTACCCGCGTTCTGTAGGAGTTCTGTAGGAGCGGGGTCAATTCTTGGTAGGACGTTGCGCGCGAACGCGCTTCCGCCTTCGCCGATTCAGGGCAGGGCGCTGGCTAGGCGAGAACGGCGGTCCTGGTTGCGGCGTCGAAGAGCGCGAGCGTGCGCACGAAGAGCGGGCCGACCTCACCAGTCCCGACGGGACGCCCGTCGATCGCGATCACGGGGCGGAGTTCGCTGTTCGTGCTGGTGAGGAAGACCTCGTCGGCGGAAAGAAGATCGGCGTGGGTGATGAGTTCCTCACGGGCGGTGATGCCGTTTGTGGCGTAGAGTTCCAGGAGCGCCTCGCGCGTGCAGCCGGCGAGCAGGTAGTTCGAGAGCGGCGGCGTGACGACGACTCCGTCGCGCACGATGAACACGTTCGCGGCGGTGGCCTCGGTAACGAAGCCATCGCGGATGAAGATGGCGTCCGCCGCGCCCAGCTTCTCGGCGCGCGAGCGGGCCAGCATAGCCGGCAGCAGCATTGTCGTCTTCAGATTGCAGCGCGCCCACCGATCGTCGCTCTGCGTCACGACCTTCATCCCGGGCATAGGCCGGGTCGAACTCGCCGGACGGGCGATCGCGATGACGTTGGGCGACAGTCCGCGGGGAATGCCCTGAACGCGGGCCGTCTCGCCGCGCGTGATCTGGAGGTAGACGGCGGCATTCTGCAGACTCTGCCGCCGCACCAGTTCATCCATCGCCCGCGCGATCTCCTCCACGGGCGGGATCGTCAGATCGATGCCCGCGGCTGACCGCGCCAGCCGGCGCATGTGGCTGTCCATCTTGAACGCGCGGCCGTCGTAGTAGCGGACGACCTCGTACACCCCGTCCCCGAACTGGACGCTTCGATCCTCGACCCCGAGTCGCGCATCGGCGTACGGGACAAAGTCGCCATTCAGATAGACAAGCGGATCCGCCATCGACGCCACTCCCGAGCCGGTCGCGCCTGGGCGCGGCCCACGCCGGCGAGTCTACACAATGCCGAAATAGGCTTTGACGATCTGGGTTCCGATGACGCCGGCCTCCTGGGCGCCTCGTCCGTGCTTGACGAACACCGCGCCAGCGATCACCGGGTTCTCGTGCGGAGCCCAGAAGGTGAACCATCCGTGGGTCGGCAGCTTACCGTCCGGCCCACGCACGCCATACTCGGAGGTGCCGGTCTTGCCGGCGATCGCGATCTCCTTCAGGTTCCCGGTCCAGGACGTGCCGTAGTAGCGGGCGCCGTATGGCGAGGTGCCGATCAACATGCCGGCGCGGACGCCATCGCGCACGAGCGCGATGTTCTCGGGCCGAGCCTGGATACGTCCGATGGGCGCCGGCTCGGATCCCTCCCCACCCCCCGGGTCCGCCTTCGTGAGATGGGGGCGGAAGCGTGTGCCACCGTTCGCGATCGTCGCGCCCATCATCGCCATCTGCAGCGGGGTGGCGGTATAGAAGCCCTGGCCGATCGCGCTGATGTACGTATCTCCGCGGTACCACTGTTCACCGACGGTCCGCTGCTTCCAGGCCGGGTCAGGCACGATGCCGGGTGCCTCGGCGGGAAGCTCGATCCCGGTCGGTGCGCCCAGGCCAAACTGGCGCGCCCATTCGGCGAGTCGGTCGGGACCCATGCCATCCCAGCGACCCAACGGCTCGCCACCAACCAGCTGATAGAAGTAGGTGTCGCAGGAGTTCGCCAGGGCGCTCAACATGTCCTGCTTGCCGTGCGCCGCCCAGCAACCCAGGAAGGTCCCACCCGGCAGCTGCAGACCACCGCCACACTCCATCATCGTGTCGGGCTTGACGATCCCCAGTTCCAGGGCCGCAAGGGCGGTGACGATCTTGAAGCACGATCCGGGTGGCCAGGCACTGCTGATCGCCCCATTGAGTAGGGGATGGCCCGGGTCTTTCAGGAGCCGCTCCATCTCCCGGTCCGACATACCGTCCGCCAGTTCCTGATTGCCGAACGTGGGCAGGTGGACCATCGCCAGGACTCCGCCATCGCGCGGGTCGACGACCACGGCCGAGGCCACGCCGAATTGGGCGATGCGCTCGCTGAGCATCCGATGGATGTCCCGTTGTAGGGCGAGATCGATCGTGAGCCGGATGTCGCGTCCCGGAGTGGACGGCTCGCGGGCAAGCGTCCGCACCGGACGTCCCCCGGCATCGATCTCCTCCTGACGCCGACCCGCGCGACCGCGCAGAGTCGCCTCCAGGGTCAGTTCGAGCCCGTTCTGGCCGATCGAGTCGGTGGGCCGATAGGGGCCGCGGGCGCCACCCGTCGCGTCGAACTGCGCCGCGCTGATGGGCCCCACGGTCCCCACGACGTGGCTGGTCACTCCGCCATCGATGTACTCGCGAGCGCTCGTTGCCTCCACGCTGATCCCGGGCAGTTCATCGAGGTGCTGCTCGACAGTCTGAGCGAGCGAGCGATCGGTCGTTGCCAGCACGAGCAAGCCCAGGCCAGGATCACGCGCGCCCTTGGTCAGCCGCTCGAGATCCGCCGGTGAGCCGCCGACGAGTTTGACCAGACGGCGGTAGAGCTCGGCCGGCCGATCGGGCAGCTCGGCCGGCGTGAGGACGATCCGATAGATGGGGCGGTTGCGCAGGAGGGGGACGCCACTGCGGTCGGTGAACACGCCGCGCCGCGCCGGCTCGCGCACGATGCGCAGGCGATTCTCTTCCGCCCGAGCGCGATGCTCCCAACCCTCGACGAGCTGCATCTGGGCGAGACGCCCGGTGAGCGCGAGGGTGCTGGCGAGTCCCGCGCCGCCCAGGACCAGCAGGCGGCGTCGCGACATCTCCCGAGGCGCTGGACGCAGCGATCCATCGATCGAGGTGAGAGCGGTCACGCCGAAGGGTTCTATGCGCCGTGCCGGCCCCCGGCAAGGGAGCCGGCCTATCTCTTAGCGCGCCTCTAAGTTGGCTCGGGAATGGCCTACGGACACGGGTTCTGAACGTACGGGATGGCGGCGTCCGGCGGCAGGTTGACGAGAGTACGCGAACCGGCGCCCACAAGGTCGCGGGCGTGTCGGTAGGCCGCGTCGAAGTTGTCGTAGGTCGCGATGAAACCCATCTGCTTGCCATCCGCGGGAGGGATTCCCTCCGAAACCAGGATGCAGCGGCGCGCCTCGACAGAGCGCCGGTGGCTCCAGACGTGGGTTGTCGAGCGGGGTTCGCCCTGATGGCGGGCGATCACCCGACTGATCTCCTCGAGGTTCCGCGCCATGAGTTCCGTCTTGCACACGTTGTCGCGCATATGCCAGTAGGGGTGCATGGGATCGCCGGGCGGCGTCTCGCACCAGCGGCGCGTCGCGTACAGGAATTCCTCCATTGTCTCGGCGAGCGGCCGCGGTGGGAAGCACGGGTGGGCGTGTCCCGAGACGATCGCGATGACCACGCCGTTCGCCTTCGTGCAGCGCACGGCCGACTCGATACCCATATAGATGCTGTTGATCATCGGCGCCGACCCGGCGCCAGAGAACACGTAGATGTCGCCCGGTTCGACAAGGGGCAGGAGGTGCTCCTCGTTGTATCGGACGCCCACCGGCCACTCTTCGCGGAAGTACCCGGCGAAGACCGCGTTCTGGGCGCAGTCGATCTTGAAACGAAGCTTCGCGAGATCGCCGACGTCCATCACATCCTCGCGCATCGGGTTTCCCGGACCCCATGTCGAGTTCGTGCGGGTGGTGAGGATGCGCTGATGGTTGTACCGCACCGTATCCGCCCCCGCGATACCGGGGAGGATGATGCCCGCGCCGCCCTGGTATCCGTACAGGCTCGGCGAGCACTGTCCCAGTCCGAGGACGAAGTCAGCCTCCGCGGCCCACCGATTGATCCAGACCGGGGTACCCAGCCGCGTGACGCCGAGGAACGTGAGATTCGCCTCGTCGAACGGATCGTGTTCGACGTAGCGGCCCACGCGGCCGATCAGTTCGTCGCCGATCTTCTTCCGCCCGGCGGGATGCCCGTGCATGCCGGCGGCGTGGATGAGCGTCACGCTGCTGTCGGGCACTCCCGCGGCGTTCAGTTCGTCCAGGATCAGATCGCCGATCCCCTCCTTACCGATGATCTCGTCCTGCATGTCGGTCACCAGGAACGCGACCCGATCCGAGGGGCGCGGAATCTCCCGGAGCGGCGGAGTTCCTATGGGGTGAGCGATCGCTTCGGCAACCAGTTGACGCCAGGGCCCGCGGTTGGGGACCTGGCGGCGTCGGATCGGTTCGATTCCCGGCTCATCGGGCAGGTCGACACTGAGCGGCCCACGTTTCCAGTCGATGGTCCAGCCTGGCATGCGCTCTTTCCCTCCTAGCGATAGTTGACGAACTGCAAGGGGACGGGCCAGTCCTCCTTCTTGCGGAGCGCGGCGATGGCGGCCTGCAGGTCATCCCGCGATCTGCCGAAGACACGTACGGCGTCGCCCTGGACCTGCGGCCGCACTTTCGGAGCGGCCGCCTTGATGAACTTCACCAGTTCGCGCCCGAGGTCCTGATCCAGGCCTTCGCGGAGCGTCGCGACCTGACGCACAGTGCCCCGCGCGGCCGGGGTCACCTTGCCCCAATCCAGGATGCGGGCGTCGAGTCCCCGGCGCACCATCTTTTCGACGAGGACGGCATGGACTTGCTTGAGCGTGAACTCGCTATCCGCGGCGACGCTGAGATCCGACTTCCCGAGGGCGACCTCGCTGCCGGTGCTCTTCAGGTCGAACCGCGTGCCGATCTCGCGCGCTGTCTGATCGACCGCGTTCGCCAGTTCCTGACGGTCGAATTGCGAGACGACGTCGAAGCTCGAATCGGCTGCCACCCGCGCGAAAGCTTACTCGGCCCGGGCAGGCCCCGCGTCAGGCAGCTTCGGTATCGAGCAGATCCTGCTGGGCGTCCTCGGAGCGATTCGCGAGCATGCCCGCGAGGAGATAGTCGCCAAAGGCCTGACGTGCCGCACGCGCGGCGAGACGCCGCCAGATCGGCGACCCAGTCGCCTCGGCGATGTCAGCGACGGCATTGAATCGCTGCAGGCGCCGGAACGCGACGGTCTCGATTGCGCCCGTCTCTTCACTCAGCATCGTCGTCGCCATCGTCCCCACCTCCGCGTGCTCGCATTCTGCGGGACGGGTCCGCCACGGGATATCGGGCGTAAGCACTGACTTTTCCCTGAACGGTCGTACAGGTTCCCCTGACCCGATCGGGGGAGCCTGACCGGGATGGGCTGTCCCGTACTGATGCCAGATGTGGCACGATGCGCCGCGTCCGGTGTTCCGGTTCGGGAGACGAGCGATGCAGCTATCCGTGCTGTCCTACTCCTTCCGCGGCCTGCTGCTGGCGGGCCGCATCGATGTGTTCGGCTATCTCGAGGCGTGCCGCTATCGCTATCAGCTTTCGGCGGCGGACATCTGGAATCGGTTCCTCATCAGTACCGACGAGTCCTATCTGGAGAAGGTGCGCGAGGGGCTGGACGAGCGCGGGCTCGTCCTGGCGGACCTGTGCGTGGATCAGGCCCACGTCTGGGATGACGATGCCGACGTCCGTGAGGGGAACTATCGGAACGCGGTCGCACATCTTCGGGCGGCGGAGATCCTCGGGGCGCGTTTCGTGCGGATCGACGCGGGGAGCCGTCGCGAGCAATGGTCGAGCGAGGAGTTCGATCACATCGTGCGGCGCTACCGGGAGTACGCGCGGATCGCCCACAACGGCGGCTTCAAGGTGGGGGCCGAGAATCACTGGGGCCCGGAGAAGTCGTGGGTGAATCTCAAGCGCCTGTACGAGGCGGTGGATCACCCCGCGTTTGGTCTGTCGATCCACATCGGCGGCTGGGCGGGGACGCCGGAGGAGAAGGACGCCGCCGACCGCGAGGTCGCACCGTGGGTTGCCCACACCCACTTCCCCTGGGCGATCTGCGAAGGGCCACTCGAGGAGAAGATGGCCAACCTGCGCAACGCCGGGTACGCCGGCTTCTACAGCGTCGAGCACCACCGTGGCGAACAGGAGTACGCCGAGGTTGCCATTCAGATCGCGAAGGTTCGCGCGGTGCTGGAGAAGTGGCGGAGCGGCTGAGAGATCCAGGAGTTCTGGCAGGGAGGCGAAATATGGCGGTACCGCGCGTGGCGCTGCAGCTCTACACGGTGCGGGAGGACCTGGCCCGGGATTACGTGGGGACGCTTCGCGCCGTCGCCGCGCTCGGGTATCCCGCGGCGCAGTTCGCGTTCGGGTACGGCGGAATGGATGCCGCCACGCTCCGATCGCTGCTCGACGATCTCGGTCTGGCCGTGGCCGGGAACCACATCACTCTGGAGCGGCTCGAATCTCATCTCTCCGAGGAGATCGACTTCAACCTGGCCCTTGGCAACCGGGACATCATCTGCCCGTGGTTGCGGCCCGAACTCCGCACAGAGAGCTTCTATCGCTCCTTCCCCGATATCCTGAATCGGATCGGCCGAACCTGCCACGAACGTGGCGCGCGGTTCCACTATCACAACCACGAGTTCGAGTTCGTCCGCCTGGACGATCAGTACGCGATGGACTACCTGCTGCAGCGGACCGACTTCCGCTACGTGCTGTTCGAGCCCGATGTCTACTGGCTCAAGGTTGCTGGCATCGAGCCCGCCGACTACATCCGGCAGTACCACGGCCGCTGCCCCTACATCCACCTCAAGGACATGACGGGCGATCGTCCTCCGACCTACGCGGAGGTGGGCGCGGGAATCATCAACTTCGGGCCGATCTTCGCCGCGTCGGAGGAGGGTGGCGCGGAGTGGTACGTCGTGGAGCAGGACACCTGTCGCGGACCGGCGATCGAGAGCGTCCGGATAAGCCTGGAGAGCCTGCGCCGCTGGGGTAAGCTCTAGCCGCCGCCTTCACGCCGTTCGGTGTTGGCGGCGGTGAAGCACGGCGCAGACTCCGAACGCGACCGCGGGTCACGCCGGCAGCGCGGCATCGCGTCTGACCCGGCCAGGGCGGAAACGCGGTGTAGTCTCGGCGCACAGTTCGCTGGTCCCGGTTGTGTGCGAGTGCGCCGGGCCGATCGCGGCCGCCTCGCTCGTAGCCTCCTCAGGTCGCCGATCGACGAGGAGGCCAATGATCGACCTGCTGATCGCCAACGGTCTGGTTTCGACCCCCGGAGGTGCTATCGCCTGCGATGTCGCCATAAGGGGCGGTCGAATCCAGGCGCTCCACGAGCCCGGCACTGCCCCGCAAGCGGTCGAGACGATCGACGCGACGGGATTGCGCGTCCTACCGGGTCTGGTCGATGTGCATTTCCACTGCGCGGGCGTGCGCGATGGCGTGCGCGACGACATGACTTCGGCAACCGCCGCAGCCGCGGCCGGTGGCACGACCACCCTCTGCCAGATGCCTGTTTACGAACCGTTCCGCCTCCGCCACCGCGGCGATGCCGTCGATAAAGAGGCGCATGTCGATGTCGGCCTGTGGGCTTTTGGCGGAGGCACCCGCGAGGAGATCTACCAGGCTCTCGACGACGGTGCGATCGGGTTCAAGATGTTCATGCTCAGCCCGACCGCCTTCAGCGCGAACAACAACGGCGCCGCTCCAGTCGATCGTTCGAAGATGCTTGTCGGCTCTGGGCCAGAGTTCTTCCACCAACTACGGCTCGCCGCTTCGACCGGGCGCAGGGTCGGCGTCCATTGCGAGGACCAGGCGATCATCGATGCCCTCCTGCCCGAGTTGCAGGCGGCCGGTCGCAAGGATCCTCTCACCCACCAGGACTCCCGGCCCGCGGCATCCGAGATCGCCGCGGTCGCAAAAATGCTGGCCATCGCCACCCACGTTGGCGCGCGCGTCCACGTCACCCACGTAACCACCAACGGCGTCGTCGCCCAGATCGCCGAAGCGAAGCGGCGCGGCCTCGACGTCACCGCCGAGACGTGCGTCCACTACCTCTGCTTCGACTCCGAGGTCATGAAGACGGCTGGACCGTTCGCGCGCATCACGCCACCGATCCGGTCGGCCGCCGAGTCGGACGAGCTGTGGCCGGCCTTGCGCGATGGCGTGCTCGACATGGTCTCGAGCGACCACGCCCCGCACCTGCTGGCGGAGAAGTTGAAGGGCTGGGAGGATATCCTCCTCGCCCCCAACGGCGCGCCGGGGGTCGAGGTGCGCGTCCCGGCGGTGCTCACCGCGGCGGCTGAGGGGAGAATCGGTTTCGATCGCGCCGTCGAGGCGCTCTCGGCCGCCGGCGCCCGGGCGTTCGACCTGTATCCGCGCAAGGGCGCGATCGCGCCCGGTTCTGACGCGGATCTCGTCCTCTTCGATCCGAGCACGAAGTGGACTGTCAAAGCCGCCGAGATGGTCACGCGCGCCCGCGACACGGCCCACATGTTCGAGGGCATGGCAATGACAGGCAGGATCACCAGGACGATCCTGCGCGGGAAGACCATCTACCTCAACGGCAAGGTCGTCGGCAGCCCTGGCGACGGCCAGCAAGTTGCCCCAGAGCCTGTCCGCAAGCTCGTTGCGGCATAAAGGAGAGAAACGTCCATGCATTTCACCACGCGCATCAGCCGTCGCCGTCTCGTCGCGCTCGCCGGCATCGGTACCGGCGCCCTGTTGGCCGCATGCGCCGCGCCGGCCGCGCCGACTGCCACACCGGCGTCCCCGAAGCCCGCCGAGCCTTCGAAGCCCGTCTCGCCCGCCACCATCGCCCCAACAACGGTCCCTGCGTCTGCCCCGACGACAGCGCCGCCTGTCAAGCCGGTCGAGGCCAAGCCTGCCGCGACCGTTGCCGGAAAGCGGGGCGGGACTGTCCATTTCGCGGTTACCAGCGACCCCCTGCTGAACCCGATCATGACCGGCGACGTCTCTGGCGTGGTCATGACCAAGCTGTTGTTCAACGGCCTGACGCGCCCCGACCGCGAGACTCTCGAGCCGCGCCCCGACCTGGCGGTCAGCTGGGAGGCGACCGACGTCGGCGCGACCTGGACGTTCAAATTGCGCGAAGGCGTCAGCTGGCACGACGGCGCGCCTTTCACGGCCGAAGACGTCAAGTTCACCTTCGAGTCGATCCTCGACCCCAAGGTGAACACAGTGATGCGCGGCCACTTCAAGAGCCTGAAAGGCGTCGACGCGCTCGACAAGACAACCGTCCGCTTCGCGCTCGACCAGCCGTTCGCGGCATTCCCCGCTTTTATGGGGCACCTTGGCACGGTCTGCGTGGGCATCATCCCGAAGCACGCCCTGAGCGGCCAGGACCTCAACACCACCCCGTTCAACAAGACCGCGCCGATCGGAACCGGTCCGTTCAAGTTCAAGGAGTTGAAGGCCGCCGACCACGTCACACTGGTAGCCTACGACGACTACCACTTTGGCCGGCCGCTACTCGACACCTTCAACTGGAAGATCATCCCGGACTCGAACAACGCGGTCGCTCAGCTCCGCACCGGCGAGCTGACCGCCGGGCTGGTCTCGCCGGCTCAGGCTCAGGCGCTTCAGAGCGTATCCGAGTTGAAGATCGAGAGAGCGCCGCGCGTCGGCTTCAGCTACGTCGGACTGAACAAGAGCCGACCGCTCTTCAAGGACGTGCGCGTGCGTAAAGCGATGATGCACGCGCTCGACCGGGAGTCGATCCTCAAGAAGATCTACCTCGACATGTACCAGCTCGCCTCCGGCCCGGTGCCGCCTGCGATCTCGTGGGCGCACGATCCTGACGTCACCAAGTACACCTTCGATCTGCCCAAGGCGCAGGCACTTATGGCCGAGGCCGGCTGGTCGCCCGGGGCCGACGGAGTGCTCGTAAAGGACGGCACGCGCTTTTCATTCAAGATGACAGGCTCACGCAATCCGGTCACCGAGCAGACGTTGGCTGCCTACCAGCAGGCATGGAAGGCGCTAGGCATGGAGACCACCATCGAGCTGCTCGAATTTGGTGTCTTCATCGCGCAACGGCGCGACAGCCACGACTACGACATGATGCAGCACGGCTGGTCACTGCCTCCCGACCCTGACCAGTTCAACTACTGGCACTCATCGGCCATCACGGGCGGTGGCCTCAACGCCGGCGAGTACGTCAACCCGGAGGTAGACCGGCTGCTCGAGGAGGGCCGCAAGTCACTCGATCCGGCGACGCGAAAGACCGCCTATTCGAAGCTACAGAAGGTGATGGCCGACGACCTGCCGGAGCTCTGGCTCTGGTACAGCGCCGAGGTCCGTGCGGTCTCAAAGAAGCTCGTCGGGATGAGCCCGAAGTCGTACTACGACGTCGGGCTTCACTACGCCAACGAGTGGTCTCTCTCGTAAGGGAGCTCGATCGGTGACGACGTTCCTCGTCAGCCGCTTCGGCCACGCGGCCATTACGCTGGCGATCGTCACGCTCGTGACGTTCGTGATCATCTCGCTGGCTCCCGGCGGATTCACCGCCGGAGCCAGCGAGGGTCTCAGCCGGGATGAACTCGACCGCATCCGAGCCAACCTGGGCCTCGACCAGCCGATCCACGTGCAGTACGTTCGCTGGGCCGGAGCGCTCCTCCAGGGCGAGTTGGGGCGCTCATTGGTCGACGGCCAGCCCGTGATGGGCTTGATTGCCGAGCGGCTCCCGAGCACTGTGCTGCTGGCTAGCGCGGCGATGGTCCTTTCGATCGTACTCGGCGTGGTGCTCGGGGCGCTCTGCGCCGTGCGTGCGTACTCCTGGCTCGACAATGTGACCTCAGGCGTCGCATTCGTGGGCCTCGCGGTCCCCACGTTCTGGCTCGGCATCCTGATGATCCTGATGTTCTCGGTCACGCTCGGCTGGCTTCCGTCCAGCGGGCTGGTCACACTCGGCCACGAGGACGACCCGATCGACCGGCTGAAGCACATCCTGATGCCAGCCTCGATCCTGGCGCTGACGACGATGCCGGCGCTCCTGCGCTTCACGCGCTCGAGCCTGCTCGAAGTGCTCGGCCTGGAGTACATCCGTGCGGCGCGCGCCAAAGGCCTACGGGAGGGCGCGGTGCTCTTCCAGCATGGGCTGCGCAACGCGCTGATCCCCGTCATCACGCTGATCGGCCTGCAACTGCCACGGCTCGTCGGAGGCGCCGCGATCGTCGAGACGGTCTTCGGGTGGCCGGGTATTGGCCGCCTGGCAGTCGACTCGGCATTCCGGCGCGACTTCCCCGTGATCATGGGCATCACGATCGTCATTTCGGTCGCTGTGCTGCTCTCGAACCTGCTGGTCGATCTGCTCTACGCGGCCGTGAACCCGCGCATTGAACTGGAGTGAGTTAGATGGCTGACGTGCTTGTTCTCGAGCGCCGCGCCCTTCCGCTGCCGTCCATATCCCTCCTGAACAGATGGCGTCGCGCGCGCGCCTGGGCTCGCTTCTCTCGGAATCGTCTCGCGATCGCCAGCTCGATCGGGCTAGTCGTCCTGATGCTGTTCGTGGTCGCAGGTCCTGCCTTCGTTCCGTTCGAGCCCGATCAAGGCAACCTGTTGCGCTCCCTTGAGAGCAGCTCCGCGACCCATCCGCTCGGCACCGACGCGAACGGTCGGGATGTGCTGGTGCGCGCCATGTACGGTGGCCGCCTCTCGCTGATGGTCGGCGTTCTGGCGATCGCACTCTCACTCGCGATAGGCGTCGTTGTCGGCGCCATCTCGGGGTACTACGGCGGGTGGGTCGACGCGCTCTTGATGCGCTTTACCGAGGCGGTGCTCTCGCTGCCGACGTTCTTCCTAGTCCTTGCCGTCCTGGCGGTGTTTCCGGGCGGTGCCGCGGTCGCAATCGTGATCGGATTGACCAGCTGGATGGCGCTCGCGAAGATCGTGCGTGGCGAGTTCCTGCGCTGGAAGGAGATCGAGTTCGTCGAAGCGGCGCACGTCGTGGGCGCCTCCGACACGCGGATTATCTTCCTGCACATCCTGCCCCAGGCGCTTCCGGCCGTGATCGTTTCGGCCACGCTTGGCGTCGCGCATGCGATCTTGACCGAGTCGGCGATCAGCTACCTCGGCCTCGGCATCCAGCCGCCGACACCCTCGTGGGGGAACATGCTGCTCGAGGCACAACAGTACGTTTGGTCCAACCCCTGGCTGGCTGTCTACCCCGGCGTGCTGATCCTGCTCACGGTGATCTTCTTCAATGCGATCGGCGATGGCCTGCGCGACGCGCTCGACCCGCGGATGGGCGACGGATGAGCCTGCTCGCGGTCAACGATCTGCACGTCGAGTTCCGCACCGCGCTCGGCATAGCCCGCGCTGTCAACGGTGTCTCGTTCCAGGTCGCGCCCGGCGAGGCGCTCGGAATCGTCGGCGAGAGCGGCTCGGGCAAGAGCGTCACGGCGCTGGCGATCCTTCGGCTACTGCCGGCACCAGCAGGCCGTGTCACGGGAGGGTCGATCGTGCTCGACGGCGCCACCGACCTTCTCGCGCTTCCGAGCGAGCAGATGCGCCGTCTGCGTGGCCCCACAATCGGGATGGTGTTCCAGGATCCGCTCTCGGCGCTGAATCCGGCGCTGACGATCGGCCACCAGCTCGAGGAGGGTCCGCGCCTCCACCTCGGTCTCACGGCGCGACAGGCACGGGCGCATGCGCTCGACGCGCTGAAACTGGTCGGCATCCCTGACGCCGAGCAGCGGCTGAGCACTTATCCGCACCAGCTCTCCGGCGGCACCCGCCAGCGAGCGATGATCGCCCAGGCGATCATTTGCCGCCCGCGGTTGCTGATCGCTGACGAGCCGACCACCGCCCTCGACGTCACTGTCCAGGCTCAGATCCTTGATCTGGTGCGCCGGTTGCAGCGCGAGCTGGACCTCGCGATCGTCTGGATTTCGCATGACCTCGGCGTCGTGGCCGGGCTGTGCGACCGTGCGATCGTGATGTACGCCGGCCGCGTGGTCGAGGAAGCACCGATCGACGCCCTGTTCGAGGGATCACGTCACCCGTATACGCGCGCGCTGCTCAACTCTGTTCCGCCGATCGACGGCCCACCACCGCGCCGCCTCGACGCAGTGCCGGGCACACCACCGAACGTCTATGCCGCTTCCGCCGGGTGCGCGTTCGCGCCGCGATGCGCCAACGCCGAGACCGCCTGCGGTGCTGGTATCCCCGAGCTACGAACGTTCGGCATCGATCACGCGGCGCGCTGCATCCAGGCCGCCTGATGACCTCCCTGCTGGAGATCAGAGACCTCTCGGTCCACTTCCCAATCCGCAGGGGCCTTTTCCGCCGTCAGGTTGGAGCCGTCAGGGCCGTGGACGGCGTTTCCTTCGATGTCCGCCCCGGGGAGACTCTGGGCCTGGTGGGCGAGAGCGGCTGCGGCAAGTCGACCACCGCCCGCGCCGCGCTCTGCCTCGTGGACGCGACCTCCGGATCGGTCTCGTTCCGCGGCACCCGTCTGACGGGCCTGAAGCGTCGCGCTCTGAGGAAACACCGGCGCGCACTTCAGATGGTGTTCCAGGACCCGTACGCCTCCCTCAATCCGCGAATGCCGGTCGGTCGTATCGTCGCCGAGCCGCTCGAAGTGCACGGTCTGCCCGATCGGCGGGCGCGCGTCGGGGAGTTGCTCGACCTGGTCGGCCTGCCGCCGGATGCGGTGGAGCGGTACCCACACGAATTCTCGGGTGGCCAGCGCCAGCGGATCGGCATCGCCCGCGCGCTGGCGACCTCACCCGAGTTCGTAGCGTGTGACGAGCCGGTATCGGCGCTCGATGTCTCGATCCAGGCTCAGGTCATCAACCTGCTGCGCGATCTGCAGGAACGGCTTGGGCTGACGTATCTCTTCATCGCCCACGATCTTGCGGTTGTACGCATGATTTCGACGCGCGTCGCTGTGATGTACCTCGGCAAGATCGTGGAGATCGCTGACCGCGACGAACTGTTCGCGAACCCGCGGCACCCCTACACGCGCGCACTGCTCTCTGCCGTCCCCATCGCCAACCCGCGCCGCGAGCGCGCTCGCGAGCGCATCGTTCTGATAGGAGATCCGCCCAGCCCGGCCAGGCCGCCCGCGGGCTGCCGCTTCCATACCCGTTGCCCGCTTGCGACCGACCGCTGCCGCGCTGAGGAGCCAGCCGCGCGCACCCTCGGAGACGGCCACGCCGTCGCTTGCCACCTGGTGGAGTAGCGGATCAGTCCCCGGATGCCCGAGCCCGCCTCGATCGAGGGCGTCCGGATAAGCCTGGAGAGCCTGCGCCGCTGGGGTAAGCTGTAGCCGCCGCCTTCACGCCGCGCGCAGCAGTTCGGCGATCCGTTCGCCGATCATCATCGCGGTCGCGTTGGTGTTGGCACGCACGCAGTCCGGCATGATCGAGCAGTCCGCCACGTAGAGGTTCTCGAAACCGTGCACCCTCCCGCGCTGGTCGACGACGGTGCCGGGATCTCTCGCTGTCCCCATCCGACATGTCCCGCAGAGGTGGTTGGTGTGCGTCACCTCGCGGAGTATCCACCGGTCGAGCGCGGCGTCATCCCGGACGATCTCCTCTCCCGGCGAGATCCGCTCCTCGATGATGTCGCCGAACGCGCGATGTCCGGCCAGATCGATGCAGAGGCGAACCCCATCGCGGAGTCGCCTCCGATCCTCCGGGTCCGCGAGCATGTTCAGATCGATCTCCGGCTGAACTGCCGCGTCGGCCGACCGCAGGCGAAGCGTCCCCTCGCCAAGCGCCAGATTGAGCACCGGTTGGAGGGCGATCCCCAGCGGCGTGCGCCCATCACCGCCCCGGTCCACCCGACCGGTCGCGTAGGAGATCATCAGGATCTGCATATCCGTCGCCAGCGTCGACGCCGGCGCGGTGTAGCGGAGCGCGACCTGATAGCGCGGTAGGTCCGGGATCATCGGATAGCCCGACCGGTGCTGCCAGAGCGTCCCCACGTGCGGATGATCGCGGAGGTTGAGTCCGACTCCGGGCAGATCCTGGTGGACGGGGATCCCCACCCCGGCGATCCGATCGGCCGGTCCTATGCCCGAGAGCATCAGCAGGTGGGGCGATCCGATTGCCCCGGCGGCCAGGATCACGCGATCGGCGCCGACCTCCTGGACGCGACCGCCACTCAGGACGCTGACGCCGCGCGCTCGTTTCCCATCCACCAGGACGCGGAGAACCTGAGAACCTCCGCGAACGGTGAAGTTGAGACGCCCACGCGCCGGGTCGACGTAGCCGAGCGACGTCGACCAGCGGATCCCGCCGACGTTGTTCAAGGGGATCGGCCCCACTCCCTCGGCATTCGGCTGATTGAGGTCGTCCAGGGCGGCGAATCCCGCGTCGCGGCAGGCCGCGATGAAGGCGCGCTGTGGCGCCAGCCATTCGCTGACGGGAAACCGGCGCACCGGAATGGGACCGTGGGCGCCGTGATACGGGGCGTCGCCGAAGTCGAGATCGCGCTCCAGGCGGCGGAACGCGGGGAGAACCTGCGCGAAACCCCAGAGGTCGTTCCCGGCGTCCGCCCATCGGTCGTAGTCGTCTGGTATCCCGCGAAGGAAGATCTGGCCGTTCGTCGCGCTCGAGCCGCCCACCACCTTGCCGCGAAAGAGGCCGAGCGGCCCGGCTTCTGGAGTCGCCCGACCGATGTATCCCCAGTCGTGATCGGATGGAGTCATGTCGGCGGCGGTGAGGTATCCGTCCCGGATCTTCGATGGAAGCGCCTCGATGCCGGCGTAGTCCGGCCCCGCCTCGAGGAGCAGGACGGTGTGGTGCGGATCCTCAGCGAGTCGTGCCGCGACGATCGCGCCCGCGGCTCCGGCGCCGACCACGATGGTGTCGTATCTCGGCGCGGTCACACGCTTCAGGCCATGGTCAGGCCACCGTCCACGAAGAACAGTGCGCCCGTGGCGTAGGCGGCCTCGTCGGAGGCAAGGAAGATCGCGATCCCGACCAGATCGCTTGGCTGGCCGAGGCGACCCAGTGGCGTGCGCGCTACCAGCGGATCGCGGATCGCCGGGTCGCGGAAGATCGCCGCGGTGAGATTGGTCTGCGTCGGACCGGGAACGATCGCGTTGACGCGAACCCCATCGCGCGCGTAGTCGGCCGCGAGCACACGATTGAGCGTCGCGATGCCGCCCTTGCTCGTCGCGTAGGCGGTATACCCGGCGCCGATATCCTGAAACGCGGTCGGCGACGCGAGGTTGACGATCGCGCCGCGCCGCGCGATGAGGTGGGGGAGGCAGTACTTGGCGCACAGGAACGGTCCGGTCAAGTTCACGGCGATCGTCTCATGCCAGGTGGCCTCGTCGACCTCGTGGCAGCGGCCATCGCGCCCGTGTAGCTGGATCGCCGCATTGTTGACGAGGACGTCCAGCGCGGAGAAGGCGGCGACCACCCCGGCGACCGCCTGTCGTACGCTCGCGGGGTCGGTGACGTCGGCGTGGAACGCGCGGATTCGTCCCCCCGAATCGAGGGCCGCCGTTTCCTGGGCCGCGGCGAGATTCCGGTCGGCGGCCGCGACCCTGGCACCCTCCCGCGCATAGCCGAGCGCGATCTCCCGACCGATGCCCGATCCCGCTCCGGTGACGAGCGCGACGCGATCCTGCAGCCGACCCCCGGTGACCATGGGCCGCGAGAATATCACCCCGGTGCGCTGGCGGCGTTCGGGGGCGTGGTGCCCGCCATAATCCATACGGTGGCACGTATCCTGGTGGCTGATGACGCGGCCTTCG
Source organism: uncultured Dehalococcoidales bacterium (assembly GCA_964536925.1). GTDB lineage: Bacteria > Chloroflexota > UBA6077 > FW602-bin22 > FW602-bin22 > VGOZ01. Next base: position 26,012 of record CAZHZF010000028.1, read on the forward strand.
TCCGCACGTGGTGCCGTGCCACGCTGACGCGCCGAGGGCACGACGTCGTCGAGGCGCGCGACGGGGATGAAGCGGTACGGCTCTTTCGCGAGCAGCGGCCCGAACTCGTACTGCTCGATATCCTCATGCCGGGCGCGAGCGGACTGGCTGCTCTCCGCGAGATACGCGCCCGCGATCCGGCGGCCCGCGTGATCATGCTCACGACCGAGGGCCACGAGGATGCCGAACGCGAGGCCCTTGCGGCCGGTGCGTGCGCCTTTCTCGTCAAGCCTGCCACGGCCGACCGACTGCTCGAGGTGATCTCGGACGCCCTGGCGTGAGGTGGCTCTAGGGTCGAGCCCTGACCCGGCCGCAGAGGAACCGGATCACGCCGCGCGCGATCTCCGGGCGGTCGGCGATCAACTCCATCAGCGGTGCGTGATCCAGGGAAAGGAGCAACGAGTCCTCGTTCGCGGTGACCGACGCGCTGCGCGGCTCGGGATCGAGGGCGGCGAGTTCGCCGAACACCTCGCGCTCACCCATCGTCGTGAACACGACGTCGCCATCGTGCGCCCGTGCCGAACCGGTCGCGAGGATGTACATCGCCGTCCCAAGCTCGCCCTTCTCGATGATCCGCTGACCGGGCGCGACCTGGATCTCGCGCAGGAGCGGCGCGACATCGGCCAGCACGTCGTTCGGAGCCTCGGCGAACATGCCAACGGTGCGGAGAAGCAGCACGCGCTCGATCGTGGAGAGCATCAGGCGGTCGCCAGCACATAGCGCGCCATTTCCGCGACGTGGGAAGCGGGGTCGTGTTCGAGATCCCGCACCGCGGAACGGGCCTCTTCGTCCATCCCCGCCCAGGCCAGCGTCCACACCGCGGTCTCGCGCACGATCGGCTCGGGCGAGGTGAGTGCCACGACCAGTTCGCCACGCCAGGCCGCCGCCCCGAATTGCCCGCCCGCCGCCACTGCGCACGCTCTTGCCCAGGGGGAGAGCCACGCGGTTGGCCGCGCCGCGATCTCGCGGAGCCGCGTGTCCGGGTCCTGCTGAGGCTGCGCGAACATCGGCCCGAACCGGGCGAGCCGTGTCCGGGCATCCTCCATCGGGTCTGCCTCCACGAGAGCCAGGATGGCTCCTTTCATCTCGCTCGCGAGCACGTTATCCAGGACCTCCGTCGCGTAATCGTGGCCCTCGGGCCTATCACTCGCCAACGTCCGCACCGCGTCGAAAACGGGCTGCCGGGGATCGACGAAGCCGAGCAGCGCGAGGACCCGCTCGCGGGCGCGCGCGACTTCGAGTGCGAGAGTCTCGCGCAGCAGCCAGGCGGCCGGGCGGCTCGCGACGTCGGCGATGGATGCGAGCATCCAGGCCGCGGCGCCGAGTTCCGCCGCGATCAGACGCCAGGCTGCCTCGTGGCGTGTGCCTTCCGCGCGGAACCCTCGAGCAGCAAGCGCCCGCACCACCTGGTGGCGGACGGGCTGATCCGGGTACTCCAGGCGCTCGGCAAGCGCGGCGGTTGCGGCCGGATCGGAGATGCGATCGATGACCGCGATGATGCGGCGGCGGAGATCGCGATCGGCATCCGGCGCGTCGAACGCCGCGATCATCGCCGGAAGAGAACTGGCGCCACCGGCCACCAGCGCCGCGGCGGCGGCGTGACGCGCCTCCGCGTCGCCGAGGGCGCGCACCGCGGCTGGCCACAGCGCCGGGTTACCGACCGCACCCGCGGCCCGGAGCGCGGCGCGACGCACCGCGCCATCGCCATCCGCGAGGAGGCGTTCGAGCGGCCGATAGATCGGGCGCGCCCCGATCTCCCCCAGCGCCTCGGCGACAAGGATCCGTTCGCCGGGGTCGGGTGAGTCGCGCAAACGCAGGAGTGCTTCGCCGGCGGCGACCATGCCGGCGAACCCACCGTGAAGCACGAGGGCGACCAGCGCGCCGCGTCTCACCAAGCGATCCTCCGCGGAGACGTAGCCAATGATCGCGTCGACCTCCTCCTCGCCAGCCGTCGCGGCCAGCGCCCGCACCGCCGCCGCCCTCACGCGCGGTTCCGGATCGGCGGCCGCACGGTGGTGGGCCGCGGGGCGCAGTGCGTCGAGTCGCAGGTGCTCGATCCGCCGGAGCGCCTCCTCCCGTACATCGGCGGCGGGATGGGCGAGGAGCCGTCCGAGCCAGGGCACGGCATCCCACGAACTGATCTGCTCGAGGCGATGGAGCGCGAAGAGCACCGCGCCGGGATGGCGGCTCTCCAGGCCGTTCTCGAGCACCGCCAGACTGGTCGCGTCGCCAAGCGACAGCGACGTGTGGCCGATCAGCCGCTTGCCCAGCGACATCCTGAGGACGTCGACGTAGGCGCGACGGACCAGGAACGACACGCCCACCCAGGCGAGGAGGATCGCGATCGCCGCGCTCGCGACCGTGAATGCGCTGAGCGTCGCGACCGTCATCAGTCCCAGGACGAACAGCCCGGCCAGGCCCGTCAGAATCGGTCTGGCAAGGACCTCCACACTCGCGAACGCCCGCAGACGCTCCGCGACCGGCAGGCCCTCGAAGAGCACCTGGTACGACGGCGTGAACAGGGCGTCGTAGGCCACGTCGTACGACACGCGCGTCAGGACGAACAGCCAGAAGACCAGCGCGGCATCCGGAGCGATGAAGCCGAGCGCCACGACCGCGAGGACGCTGGGCAGCGCGACCGCCGGCGTGGCGATGAGTCCCGCCAGCAACCCCCAGCGTCGGAGAACGCGCGAGGCGGCGAGGACGCGGACCAGCAGCGTCACGATGGCGACACCGCCGAACGCCAGACCGAAGAAGGAGGCCATCTCATCCTCATCGCCGAAACGAGCCCTGGTCTCCACCCAGAATCCCGCCTCGACCGCGGAGAAGAACAGCACGTCCAGCGCCACGATCAGGAGCACCAGCCGCAGGTAGCCGCTCCTGAGCAGTCTCAGAGGCGAGGCCGGCGCGGATCTGCCCGCGGACGGAGACTCCTCGGCCGATGCGGCCGGCGTCTCGGCCGGCCGCCGCGTCGCCAGAATGTAGGTCGAGAGCGCGAGACCGGCGATCAGGCACGCGAAGACCACCCCGAGCAGGCCGCGCGCGCCGACCAGAGGTACCAGGAACGGGATCGCGAGACCGCCACCGATCTCGGCGACTGTGTCGCCGCTGCCCACCACCGGGTACAGCCGCCGCGCCTGACGCAGGTCGAGGGCGCGGCCCGCCACCGCTCCGGTCACCAGCGAGACAACCATCTCGAGCAGGTTGCCCCACACCGCGAGCACGAAGGACACCCAGGTGGTCTCGTAGAGCGTCAGCGCCAGCCAGAAGCCGCCGGTAGCGATGGCGGCGAACACCAGCAGGCCGGAGAGGAAGCGTGCGTAGGGCAGCGCGGCCTCGGCTCGCGCAATGGCTAGCCCGATCGCCGCTCCGGCGACGCCGAGCGCCATGTAGACCCACGGGATCGACTCCAGCGGCTGGCTATCCAGGAAGATCGCCGCGGAGGCGGCGAGCATCAGGACGCGCGCCAGTCCATTCAGAAGCGAGTTGACGACGAGCAGCCCGGTTGTCGCCGCCTCATTCGGGCGCACGTTGACCGCCGTCAGCGCGAGGCTGGCGAGGCGGCCGGGACCCGCCATGGCGATCGCCGGTGCCATCGGCGATGCAGTCTAGGCGAGGGTACCGTCACTCTCTGCCGGCACGGCCTCCGCGCTGCCACCTGCGCACACCCAGCGGGTGGACGGCCCGCCATCGGCGGGCGAGAATCCGCCGGGGGTCTCCTCGGGAGCGAGGGTCGCGCGCGGGGGAAGCCAGCCGCGGCATGGGAGGGAAGGCGGTCCATCGTTGGCTAAGATCCTGACCGTCGATGACGCGGCGTTCGTCCGGCGTTGGTGCGTGAGCGTCCTGAGCCGCGCCGGCCACGACGTGATCGAGGCGAAGGACGGAGCCGAGGCTGTGCGGTTGTACCTGCAGCACCGGCCAGACGCGGTGCTGCTCGACGTGCTCATGCCCAACAAGGGCGGCCTCGATGTCCTGAAGGAGTTGCGCGACCACGATCCGCACGTGCGTGTGGCGATGCTCACCACACAGGCGTATCTGGACGTGGTGCAGGAGGCGGTGAGGCTGGGTGCGCGCGGGTTTCTCGTGAAGCCGTGTGGTGCCGAGCCGCTCCTCGATGCGGTTCGCCGCATCCTGGCCTAGGTACGACACCGATGGCAACCCCCCCGATCGAACGAGAGACGCAATGGCGTGAGGCAATCCTCAGCCTCGTCCGGCGCTGCGCTGCCGAGGCCGACCCGGACCGCGTCCTGCGCATACTCCTCGAAGGTGCGGTCGAGCTTCTCCAGGCGGACGATGGCGGCATTGCGCGGTGGGACGAGGACCGCCGCATCCTGTACCAGGTCGAGAGCTTCCTTCCATCCGAGAACCGCGGCGTGGTGCTCGATCTGGATCGCAGCGTAAGCGGCCGCACGGCCTCCAGCAGGGCGCCCGTGATCGAGAGCGATTATCAGAACCGATTCGGATCCACTACACCGGCTGGGCGGCTCGGCGTGAGGGCCGGACTGGCGGTCCCTCTCCAGCAGGAGGGACGGCTGCTGGGGACGATCTCGCTCAGCCGGCTGGCGAGCGACCGGCCGTTTACCGACGCCGATGCCGCCGCGCTGGAGTTGCTCGCGGGGATCGCCGCATCAGTGATGGTCGGCCAGACCGAACGTCAGCGCGCGGAAGCCGCTCAACGCGAGAATGATGCTCTCTTCCGACACCTGGCCGAGGCGGCCGACGACATCATCTGGGTCCTCGACCGGGACGCCAGAACCATCTACGTCAATCCGCAGTTGTCCCGGCTCGGCTATCGCCCCGAAGACCTGCTCGGTCATGTGCCCCGGCAGTACTTCGCGCCCGAATTTCGCGATGCCGCGCAGGAGCGACATCGCCGCATGATGGCGGGCGAGGAGGAATCCGCGCGCTACGAGGTCGACCTCCTCGCCCGGGACGGGACGCGCGTCCCGTTCGAGATCAGCACGTCGGTCCTGCGCGATCGTTCCGGCCGCATAAGTGGCCGTCTCTCGGTCCTGCGCGACATCTCGGATCGCCGGCGCGCCGAGGCGGCACTACGCGAGAGCGAGGAGCGTTTCCGCCTCATCGCCGAGGCAGCCGGTGACATCATCTGGGTCCTCGACTCCCGGGCACTCATCGTCTACGCGAATCCACAGGTCTCGCGACTGGGCTACACGCCGCAGGAACTTGTCGGCAAGCGTCCGACCGAGGTCTTCACGCTCTCGCCGGAGGACATCGCCAAGTCGCGTGAGGCGTTTCGTCGGGCCATGGCCGGCGAGGAGAGCCACAGTCGGTACGAGACCGACATCACCGCTCGGGATGGCTCGGTCGTCTCGGGCGAGGCGAACATCTCGACCCTCCGCGATGCCAGCGGCCAGCCGACTGGCCGGGTGGTGATCGTGCGGGATGTCGCCGAACGCCGCCGGCTGGAGGCCGCACTACGCCAGGCCCGAGACGAGGCGCTGCAGGCAAGCGAGGCGAAAAGCTCCTTCCTGGCGAACATGAGCCACGAGATCCGCACCCCGCTGAACGGGGTGATCGGCATGACCGGTCTGCTGATCGATACGCCGCTGACCCCTGAGCAGCGGGAGTATGCCGAGGTGATCCGGAGCAGCGCCGAGGCGCTGCTGACGCTGATCAACGACCTGCTCGATTTCTCCAAGATCGAGGCCGGGCGGCTGGACTTCGAGCAACGGCCCTTCGACGTGCGGGAATGTCTTGAGTCGGCGCTCGACCTCGTCGCCGCGGCCGCCGCCGCCCGCGGGCTCGAACTGGCGGGTCTCGTCGACGAGACGGCGCCGGCAGCGGTAAACGGCGACGCCGCCCGCGTGCGCCAGGTCCTGCTCAATCTGCTCGGCAACGCCGTCAAGTTCACCGAGCGCGGTGAGGTGGTCGCGTCTGTGGCCGCCGAAGCCGTCGAGGACTCGGGGTCGGTCCGTCTGCGCTTCGCGGTCCGCGATACCGGCATCGGCATCGCGGCCGATCGCCTGGAAGGGATCTTTGAATCGTTCACCCAGGCCGATGTTTCCACCGCTCGACGCTATGGCGGCACTGGCCTCGGATTGACGATCAGTCGCCGCCTCAGCGAACTCATGGGCGGCACCATCTGGGCCGAGAGCCGACCGGGCGAAGGGTCGACCTTCACGTTCACCATCGTCGCGCCCGTCGCGGAGAGTCCGATCCGACGCCGCGACGACGGAGCTCAGGCGCAGATCGCCGGCCGTTCCGTCCTCGTTGTGGACGATAACGCCACCAATCGCCAGATCCTCGTGCGCCAGACAGAGTCGTGGGGAATGCGGTCCCGCGCGACCGCCAGGCCCGAGGAGGCGCTCGACTGGATACGGGGCGGCGCATCGTTCGATCTGGCCATCCTCGACATCCAGATGCCGGGCATGGATGGACTGGCCCTCGCCGGTGCGATCCGGCGTCACCGCAATGCCGCGCGCCTACCGATCGTACTCCTCACCTCGCTCGGCAACCGCCCCGAGGCCGCGGTGATGGAACGTCTGGGCATCGGCGGATTTCTCCACAAGCCGGTCCGCGCGTCTCATCTGTTCGACACGATCGCGCGGGTTTTCGGGGAGCAGGCCCCCGGATCGCCCGCGATCGGCGCGTCGTCGGAAAGTATGAAGCTGTCCGAGCGGTTCCCGTTGCGGCTCCTTGTGGTTGAGGACAACGCGGTGAATCAGCGCGTCACCCTGGGCCAACTGGCGCGGCTCGGCTATCGCGCCGACCTTGCCACAAACGGCTTCGAGGCGATCGAGGCGGTCACGCGGCAACGCTACGACGTCGTCCTCATGGACGTGCAGATGCCCGAACTCGACGGCCTGGAAGCCACCCGCCGGATCGTGGCCGGCTGGCCGCGGGAGCAGCGGCCGCGCATCGTCGCGATGACCGCGAACGCGCTCGAGGGCGATCGCGAGGAGTGTCTGGCCGCGGGAATGGATGACTACCTGGCCAAGCCGATTCGTGCCGTCGAGCTTGCGGACGCGCTGGCCCGCGCCGCGGTCCCGTCGGCGGCTCCCGCGTCCCCTGCGACCGCGGGTGGGTCAACGGTGGAGTCTCCGCTCGACGAGACCCAGTTCGCGACCCTGCGCGAGGAGGTGGGCGAGGAGGTCTTCGCCGAGATGCTGGAGACCTTCGCCCACGAGACCCCGGAACAACTCGACGGGCTGGCGCGCGCCATCGAGATCGGCGACGTGGGGGAGGCGCGGAGACTGGCCCACTCCGTGAAGGGGAATGGCCGGTACCTCGGCGCGACGGAACTCTCGGCCCGATGCGCCGAGATCGAAACGCTGGCGAGGGCGGGCTCGCTCGAGAGCGCGCACGTACTCCTTGCGGCCGCCCGCGATGCCTACCAGCGGTTGACTGCCGCGCTCGCGCTGCATCGCGCCGGCGCGAGCCCGCACTCCCCATCTCGCCACCCCTGATTCGGGCTCGCGTGCGGTCGAGGTGCCGCCAGCCCACGCCCAGACCCGATGGGTGCGCCCCGAGCCGGCAGCGGCGACCGCCCTCGCGAGGCGCTTCGCGCTCAGATGCCCAGGTCGCGCAGGTACGCGCGGGATCGCGACAGCGTCGCGACCGGGTCACGTAACCCCTCGTCCGACTCCTCCTCTGCCACGATCCAGCCGGCGTACCGCCGATCGCGCAAGAAGTCGACGATCGCCGGGACCCCGACATCGCCGCTGCCGAGGAATGCGTAGTCGCCGCCGGCGTAGGCGTCCTTGATGTGGAGATGGGTGATGCGCGCGAAATGCCGCGCGATCAGCGCGAGAGGCGCCTCGTCCCCGCGCGCCACGTGACCGGTGTCGGGACCGAAGCCGATCAGCGCCGGGTCCAGATCGGCGACAAGGCGATCGTACTCGTGCCGGAACCGCACCATCGACTGCGCGGATGAGTTCGGGTGGACGTGCACCGCCAGCCCCGCCGAGCGCGCGCGCTCCGCGACCCGATGGTACTGGTCGATCATGTTCCGCCAGGCGACCTCGTGGTCAACTCCCGGACGTGACACACCGCTGCCAAGCGCCAGGCGCTGGCCGGGCCCGAGTTCCCGCAGGAAGGCGATCAGACGGTCGGCGGCGGCGAGGTCTGCCTCGCGCGCGGCGAGGTCGGTCCATCCAGAACGGGGCGAGAGTGCGAGAGCCACCAATCGTGTGTGCGCTGCCTCGAGCGCGACGCGCACCTGCTCAGGTCGATCGATGAGCGCGCCCAGGACCGTGGTCGAGGTCTCGACGCCGTCGTAGCCGGCCGCGGCCACCTGCTCGATCACCCGCTCGAACGACGGCAGGGGATGTCCCCGTTCGTGCCGGGCCTGCCACGTATAGCTCTGAAATCCGACGGCGGGTCGGGTCGCGCTCATCGAGCGATCTCCTGGCTGCAGCGGGATCGTGACGTAGCCCGTTGCGGAGCCGGGCCAACCGCGCATCGACTCGACGCCCCAGGCATTGCGGGAATCTCTGCTCCGCTCACACGTCGCCGAGGCACGAGCGAGTAACCGTCCGGCGCAGGGCTGACCGTCAGGAGACTGGCGCTCTGGGTACGTAGCGCATCGCCACCGCTCCCGAACGGAGTTCTTGACGGCCCTTCAACTCCAGATCGAGCGGGTTGCGAAGCCCGGCGAACAGCGTCGGCCCGTGGCCGGCCAGGCGGGGATGCACGATGAACTCGTACTCATCGATGAGGCCCAGATCTGCCAGGGCCAGAGGGAGTGTCACGCCGCCGACGGCCAGTCCCTTCCCCGGCTCTCGCTTCAGCGACCGCACGGCCTCGCCCAGGTCGCCCCGCAGGAGTTCGGCGTTCCAGTCGACACGGGACAGGGTACGCGAGACCACGTACTTCTTCGCCGCGTCGATCGTCCGGGCAAATGGCTCCATCCAGGGCTCCATCCAGTTGGGCCTGTCTCCCGTCTGCGCCGCAGGCCGCCAGGCTGCCTCCATCATCTCGTACGTCACGCGGCCGAGAAGGATCGCGTCGGCCTGCGCGATGCCGTCGGCCGCGTGATGATGGAGCTCTTCGTCCGGCACGATCGCACGATGATCGCAGCATCCGTCGAGGGTGACGTTGATCGAATAGCGAAGCGGTCGCACGGGGTGAGCGTACACCCCCGCGTGGTTGGGCGTCGCGTCCATCGACGGTGCCCGCGTTTCCGGGGATCGGAAACGCGCAGGAGTTGGCCCAGTCTCTGTCGTTCGCTACCAGGAACTGGTACGTGCAGCAGGACTGCCACTTCGAAGTGGTTCCAATCGGTGCCCCGGTCATCGCCGACATCCAGTCCGCCCGGTCCGCTAGCCCGCGGCTGACGCTGGACCCCGTGTCGCGCCGGGTCGCGAACGTCGCGAACGACGACGCGGAACTGATCCTGCCGGTCGCCCGGGCGGCTCGGCCGGGCGCGGTGTGTCCCGACGCGCTCGACGCTCGAGCGACGTAGCTCACAGACGGGAGTCCCCGCGGCGGTCATACTGCCGCGGCCGATGCGTTACCTCGTGCTGGCGGACGTCCACGCCGATCTCGCAGCCCTCGACGCCGCGATCGCGGACGCCGGCGCGGTCGACGGTATCTGGTTCCTGGGCGACGCGGTCGACTTCGGTCCCGAGCCGGAGGGCACCGTCGCGCGGCTGCGGGCCGTCGGCGCACCGTGGGTGGTCGGCAACCACGACGCCGACGCGGCGGTGGGCCGCGCGGGCGACGGTTGGACCTTCGGCCAGCTGAGTGGCGCGGAGCGCGCCTTCCTGGGCGGCCTCCCGGCGCAACTCGTTCTCAGCGGCGCGACACTGCGCCACTCCCTCGCGCCGGACCTCAGCCTGCGGGCGCCCGAGCCGGCGGACCTCGACCGCTTCACGACACGACTGTGCCTCGTCGGCCACACGCACGTGCCGTTCCTCTACCTCGACGGGCCCGACGGCGAGCGCCGGTGGGTGGAGCCGCCCGTCGGTCGGACATTCGAGGTTCCGCCCGGCCACCGGGCGATCGCCAACCCCGGCTCCGTCGGGTCGTCGTTCGTCGACCCG